>DATJMA010000091.1:0-111653 GCA_035509055.1 Bryobacteraceae bacterium
GGATGGCGCCGACCTGCGCGCCATCCAGGAATTGCTGGGGCACGCGCGGCTGTCCACCACGCAGAAGTACACGCAAGTCGCGCTCACCGATCTGATCGCCGTCTACGACAAGGCGCACCCGAAAGCATGAGGATGATGGGAGCAATCAGTGGGGCGGACCCCCGGCTGCGCGCGGAATGCCCACGTCCCGCTACCGGGTTTTCGCCGGCCAGGGGGCCGGGAGCGGACCAGGGGGTCCGCCCCACCCAATGATCTCGCTTCCCGAACTGCGCCGCGAATTTCGTCCCATGCTCCGGCTGGCGGTTCCGCTGGCTGTCGCGGAGCTCGGATGGATGTTCATGGGCATCGTGGACACCGTGATGGCTGGGCCTCTGGGGCCGGCCGCAGTCGGCACCGGCAGCCTCGGAGGCATGGTGTTTTTCCCCATCGCGGTCTCGGCGACGGGGATGCTGTTTGGCATGGATACACTGGTGGCGCAGGCGTTCGGCGCCAACGATGAGCGCGATACCCGGCGCACTTTGATCGGCGGCATTTGGCTGGGGACGGCGCTCGCTCCTTTGGTGGCGCTGGCTCTACTTGTGGTGATCCCGGTCTTGCGCGCCGCCCACGTCAATCCGCGCGTGATGGAGTTGACCGGGCCATTTATCCGCAACCTGATCTGGGGCGTTTGGCCGGTGCTCCTGTATGCCGCCTTCCGCCGCTACCTGCAGGCGGTGAACATCGTCAAGCCGGTGACCTTTGCGCTGGTGAGCGCCAACCTCGTAAATGCCGGCGGCAATTGGGCCCTGATGTACGGCCACCTGGGTTTGCCGGCGATGGGGATCGCGGGATCGGCACTTTCGACATCGCTCTCGCGCGCGTACATGGCGCTGGTGCTCGGCCTGGTCATCGTGCGGCACGAACGGCAAGCCGGCTATCCGCTGTTGCACATGCCGCTGCGGCCCGATTTCGCGCGCATCGGGCGCCTGGTCCAACTGGGAATGCCGGCTGCCGGACAGGTGCTGTTCGAAGGCGCGGTGTTCGCTATCGTCACCACCATGGCGGCGCGCCTGGACGAAGCTTCGCTCGCCGCCCACGGCATCGCGGTCAATGTCATCTCGACCACGTTCATGGTGCCGCTGGGCATCAGCTCGGCCGCCGCCGTCCGCGTAGGGCAGGCGTACGGTCGCGGCGACATCCGCGGGGCCGGCATCGCGGGATGGACCGCGCTGTTGTTGAGTTCGCTCTTCATGGGTGCGGCGGGAGTGTTGCTGTCCATCGCGCCGCAGTGGATCGTGCGGCTCTATATCGGCAATGCGGCGGTAGTGGCTATGGGCGCGCTGCTGTTGCGTATCGCCGCGATCTTCGAGCTTTTCGACGGCTTCCAGATCGTGACGGGCGGAGCGCTGCGCGGTATCGGCGATACGCGCACCTTCATGCTGGCGCACCTTGCGGGATATTGGGCCGTGGGCATGCCGGTGGCGTATATCCTCTGCTTTCCATTGGGCTGGGGCGCGCCCGGCATCTGGGTCGGGCTGACGGCGGCGCTGGTGCTGATTGGCGCGGCGCTGGTGGTTTGCTGGCGGCGCGCTATTCGGATCGCAGCGCCGCCATCGGGTCCACGCGCGTCGCACGCAGTGCCGGCAGCCACGCCGCCAGCGTCGTGATCGCCAGAACGGCCGAGGCGCTGACGAGGTAAATACCCGGATCGAGCGCCGAGACGCCGAGCACCATCGAGCGAATGGACCAACTTGCCACTGCCAGGAGCACCAGGCCGAACGGGACGCCCCACGCCGCCATGCGCAGCGACTCGCCGAGAATGAGGCGCTGAATTTCCGCCGGGCGCGCGCCGATTGCCATCCGCAGTCCCAATTCGCGCGTGCGCCGCGTCACGGAATATTGCAGCACGCCGAACAGGCCGGCCGCGGTCAGCAGAATGCCGAAGACGCCGAGGCCGGTAGAAATGGACGCCATCATGACGTCCTGCGACAGGGCTTGCTCGATCTGGTGATGAAGCGTACCGGATTCGAAGACCACGGCTTCCGGATCGAACTGCTTCAACTCTTTTCGGGCCGCGCGCTCCAGCGCCACCGGATCGCCAACCGTCTCGATCATGAGCGTGGTGTCTCCCAGAGAGACCTGCGCGTAGGGCAGATAGACGTAAGGCGAGGGTGGCTCGTGCAAGTCGTTCGAGGGCCCGTCTTCGGCAATGCCGACCACCTGGCGCGCGGCGCCGTCTACCTTGATCCATTGTCCCAGCGGCTCTTTGCCAGCCAACAACTGGTCGGCGAAATTGCGCGAGACCACTGCCACAGGCGGGCTGCCCTCGCGGTCGTTAGAGTCGATCGCGCGGCCCGCTACCATCCGCGTCCCCACCACCGCGAAGTAATTCCCGGCGACGTTATTTTCCCTGAGGCTCACGGGCGCTCTGCCAGGGACTTCGACTCTCACCATGAACCCTCCACCCGAATCGGCCAGAGGCAGCCGGCGCGCGTAGGTGGCGGCAAGCACTCCCGGCAATGCCGCCAGCCGTTCGCATGCAGGCTCGCACCATTCGGCAGGAGTGGTCCGCCGTCCTGGCGACACCATCATCACCAGCAACTTCTTGTGCGGATCCAACCCCGGATGGATGGCGGCGGCATTCCGCAAGCTGCCGACGAACAAGACCGCGCAGCCGAATAGCGCCACGCTCACCGCCACTTGTCCCGCGATCAGCGCCCGCTTCTGCCACCCGCCGCGCGTGCCCGCGACTCCTTGCTCGGAGGAAATCACGTCCCAGACGTTCAGCCGAATCGCCAATCTAACGGGCGACAGGCCGGCCATCAGCACCGAGAGCATGAGCGCCGAGAGCGCGAATGCCAGGACGCGCGCATCCAGACGGATTCCGAAGTCCATAAACGCCGCGGACGCTGTCACAAACTGCGTGACCTTCACCATCAGGAACTTCGCGAGCCCGATACCCAGCCCCGCGCCCACAATTCCGACGATTCCCGTCTCCACCAGCAACTGCCGGGCGATTCTAACCGCGCCGGCTCCGAGCGCCATCCGCACTCCCAGTTCCCTCCGCCGCGATTCCGATTGCGCCAGCCGCACTTGCGCCACGTTGGCGCAAGCTACGAAGAGCACGCCGCTCAGGATCAACAGCAATCCGCCGCCAAAGATCAGGTCGGCGGTCCAACCAAGGGCGTTGGGGTGCAGGAACGTGCCCGGGGCGCCGGCGGGAGCGGCCTTGTGTTTGCCCGCGCCGCGAATGGCGGCATCGAGCACGGCGGCAGCGTGGGCGGCGTTCACTCCCGGCTTGAGGCGCGCGACCATGTCGACCTGTCCATTGCGAGCGCCTTCCTCCTCCGCGGCTTTGAACACGTGGAACCAGGCATCCATGTTCATCCAGATATCGAATGCGACGCCGCGATTGAGACCGGCGAATTCCGCGGGCATCACGCCTGCCACGCGAAACGCCGCTCCGTTGAGCTGAATCGTCTTTCCTACAATCTGCTCGTCCCCGCCGAATCGCCGCAGCCAGAGGCGATGTCCGATGACTACCGACGGCCGGCCTTCCACGCTTTCGACCGTTGCGGTGC
Source organism: Bryobacteraceae bacterium (assembly GCA_035509055.1). Lineage (GTDB taxonomy): Bacteria > Acidobacteriota > Terriglobia > Bryobacterales > Bryobacteraceae > PALSA-129. The sequence continues at coordinate 3,561 of DATJMA010000091.1, forward strand.
CAAGTTGCGCGCGCACACCCAGTATCGAGAAGTAATTCGCTGTGGTGGGCACGGTAAGTACCATGGTGTTCTCGTCCGGTCCGGCCAGCATCGACCCGCGCCGTTGGTATGCCACCAGAGTCACCAGGTCGTGCGCTGCCCGGTCCATGTCGAGGTAGTCCAGCCAGCCGTAGCCGACCCAACTGCCGTCGTCGGCACGGGAGGACAGAGACAGCAGTTGGCTCGGCCGCTCGACGGCGATGGGGCGGAGCAGCACCGCGTCCGCGACGCTGAAAATACCAGTGGTGAGTCCGATTCCTAAGGCGATGGAAAGGATGGCGAGCGCCGTCGCACCCGGGCTTTTCACCAGATGGCGAAAGGCCGCGCGCAGGTCATACCGCATGCTTAATAGACGATAACGAGGTCCGATTCGTTCAAGCTGTCAGCAACTGTTTCAACTTTTCATCCAGAAACTTGAGGATCTCGCCGGCGTTGGCTTGGCCATCGAGCGGCAGGAGCAGGACGCCCGCCGGCGTGAACTGCGCGCCGCGGGTCTTGCCGACGATGTTCATCAGCCGCTGCGGATCGACGCGCGTTGCGGTGTGGAACTTGATGCTGGCCAGGCTGTGCCGCCGGTCGATAGCTTCCACGCCCAGCTTTTCGGCCAGATACTTGAGCGCCGAATACTCCAGAAGATTGCGCACCGCTTCCGGCACCGGACCGTAGCGATCGGCCAATTCCTTTTCGGCGCGGTCGCGCGCGGCGTCGTCCGCCGCGTTGGCGATCTGCCGGTAGGCGCGCAGGCGCTGGTTTTCGTCGGCGATGTAATCGGTGGGGATGCGAATGTCGAGTCCGAGATTGAGCGCGGAGTGGATCTCGGGCACGATTTCTTCGCCCTTGAGTTCGCGCACGGTTTCATCGAGCAGGCTGACGTAAGTATCGAATCCGACCGAGTTGATGTGGCCGTGCTGCTCGCCGCCCAGCAGGTTGCCGGCGCCGCGCAGTTCCAGATCGAGCGCGGCGATCCTGAATCCGGCGCCCAAATCGCTGAATTCCTTGAGCGCCGCCAGGCGCTTGCGGGCGATTTCGGTGAGTTCCGTGTCGGGTGGCACAAGCAGGTAGGCGTAGGCTCGGCGGTTGGAACGTCCTACCCGCCCGCGAAGCTGGTAAAGCTCGGAAAGGCCGTAGCGCTCGGCATTTTCCACCAGCATGGTATTCGCGAGGGGGATGTCGAGACCATTTTCTATAATTGTCGTACAAACCAGGATGTCGAAGTCGTGGCGCATGAAGTGGAGCATGGTTTTCTCCAGTTCCGCTTCGCTCATCTGGCCATGCCCGACGCCGATCCGGGCATTCGGCGCAAGCTGTTGGAGCATGTGGGCGCGCTCCCAGATTGAATCCACGCGATTGTGCAGAAAATAGACTTGCCCGCCTCGCGCCAGTTCCAGTTCGAGTGCTGAACGGATCAATTCCTGGTTGAAGGGCGCGACAACAGTGTGGATGGCGAGGCGATCTTTGGGCGGCGTCTCGATTACCGACATGTCCCGAAGGCCCAACAACGACATGTGTAGTGTCCGGGGGATCGGGGTGGCGCTCATGGTGACCACGTCGACGGCGTTCTTGATCTGTTTCAGCCGTTCTTTGTGCTTGACGCCGAAGCGCTGCTCCTCGTCCACTACAACCAAGCCGAGATCGCGGAACTCTACGTCCTGGGAGAGAAGCCGGTGGGTACCCACCGCGACATCGACTTTGCCTTCGGCCAGATCTGCCAACCCAGCTTTTAGCTCCTTGGTGGTACGGAACCGGCTGAACATCTCAATTCGGACCGGGAATGACTGGAAACGGCGCTTGAACGTCTCGAAGTGCTGAAAAGCCAGGACGGTGGTGGGCGCGAGGACAGCTACCTGCTTGCCATCGCCAAGGGCTTTGAAAGCCGCGCGCATGACCACTTCGGTTTTGCCGAAGCCGACGTCGCCGCACAGCAGGCGATCCATGGGCTGCTGGCTTTCCATGTCGCGCTTAATCTCCTTGATGGCGGTGAGCTGGTCTTTGGTCTCGTTGAATTCAAAGGCATCTTCGAACTCGCGCTGCCAGTTGCTGTCGGGCGAATATTGGAAGCCCTCGGTCATCTTGCGCTGGGCGTAGAGTTTCAAAAGCTCGTCCGCCATGTCGCGCATTTTGGCTTTGATTCGCGTTTTGGTACGGGTCCAGGTAGTCCCGCCCATGCGATCGAGCGCGGGTTTGGCCTCGCCGGCTCCGCGGAAGCGCTGCACCAGGTCCATGCGGGTAAGCGGAACGTATAACTTGGCGCCGCCGGCGTATTCCAGGAGCATGTAATCGCCCTGATTCTCGCCCTGTGAGATCTCACGCAATCCGAGGTATTGCGCTACACCATGCTCCGAGTGGACTACGAAATCGCCGGGCTTCAGGTCGATCAGATCCGCCGAGAAGGTCGCCATGGCGGACTTCACGGATGGCGCGCGGGCGATCAACTCCGACGTTTCGAACAAGTCTTCGGAGCCAAATACTACAAGTTTCGCATCTTGAAATGCGGTGCCGCGGCGAACCAGGCCTTTTACCAGGTAGATGCTGGCGCTCGACCCGGCCATGTAAGCCCGTTCGGCCAGATAGGCCGGGGGCGAATCGAATTGCTCGAGCCCTAACTGGTACGGGACGCCGTACTCATTGAGGATGTCCGCAAGGCGTTCGATTTCGCCGTTGGAAGGGGCAAAGAACGCCACCCGGCTGCCGTCTTCCACCAGCGTCCGCGCCTCGGCGATAGCCACCTGCATGTTGCCGTGAAACGACATAGCGGGGCGGGTGGAAATATGGTGCCGCGCTGAGTCGCCGCCGTCGCCGCCCCATGTCATGTCCAGTTCTTCGAGCGAGAGCGCCGGAACGTGGGCGGTCTGCCGCTCCAGTTCCTCCCAGCGGAAGTAGATGCGGTCAGGGTCGCAGGCCGGGGAGAGAGGGATCTGTTCGAGGCGCTTCCAAAAACGGTCGGCTGCGGCCTGGATGTTGCGCGGCTCGTCCCAAATGACGATGGGCTGCTCAAGGAGCGAAAAAACCGACGCCGTGCGTGGCTTAACCATCGGGACCAGCAGTTCCCAACCGGGAAATGGCTCGCCGGGGAGCGGCAAGTCGCGGCCCGGTATGTTCGCCTGCCGCACCAAGTCGCCCAATTGCATCAGCAAACCGCGCGATTTCTGGTATTCGGTGAGCGGCAGGAGGGTGCAATCTTCGATTTTCAGGACAGAGCGCTGCGACTCCACATCGAACCGCCGCATGGATTCGACCTGGTCGCCGAAGAGATCGATGCGGACGGGTTTGGGGGCCTCCGGAGAAAATACATCGAGAATGCCACCCCGGAGCGAGTATTCGCCGACCATCTCCACCGGCTCGCGCTTCTCGTACCCAATGCTTTCCAGATGCAGGATGATCTCGTCAAGCGGCAGTTCCTCGCCGACCTTCAGCTTGAGGGCGAGCTGCCGGTAGTAGGAATTGGGTTCGATTCGTAAAAGCGCGGAAGCGACCGGCAGGATGGTGATGGGTGCCCGTTGGGTGGCGAGGCTCCACAGCCCGGTGGCCCGCTGCTCGCAGATTTCGGCGTGGGGCGAGAGGTTCTGCATGGGCAGAACATCAAGCGCGGGAAGGAGTTGCGGGGAAATGCGGTCCTCGGCGGCCAACAGCCTGAAAAGCGTCTCGACAGCCTCGAACAAGCTCTCCGCCTGCTTGCTACCATCTACTACAATTATAATAGATTTGTTCGTGGACTGCCTGAGCAGTACCGAATACAGGGCTTTAGCGGTAGTGGTGAGGCCCGACAGGGCGCTTTTGCGGCCGAGAGATAGCTGGTGTACGGCATCCTGAAAGCCGGCATGCCTTCCCAGATCCAGAAAAAGGTCGCGAACGGCAGGGTGAATCAAGGTCGGCCAGTTAGAACATCTACAAGATTAGTAGTAGAAAATCCAGGCTCCAATTCGAGGGCGACCACCAGACCGCCGGCGGCTTCCACTTCCTCGCGCCCGGCGATGAAGTGAGACCAGTCGGCGCCCTTCACCAGAACATCCGGCAATACAGCCGCAATCAACTCTCTGGGAGTATCCTCATCGAACAGAACCACGGCGTCTACCGCTTCCAATTCAGTGGCCATTTCGGCCCGTTCGCGCTCACACAAAATAGGACGCGACGGCCCCTTCATCCGGCGCACGGAGGAATCGGAATTGAGGGCCAGGATAAGGATATCGCCCAACGACCGCGCCCGTTCGAGCAGGCGTATGTGTCCGGGATGGAGTAGATCGAAGCAGCCGTTGGTGAAAACCACGGATTTACCTTCGACGCGCCAGCGGCTTCGTTGTGCGAGGAGTTCGGGGCGAGTGTAGACCGCGGCCACCCGTTCAGTGTAACAGGCACATTCCGGCCTAATCGCCTACAATTAATAGAAACGCAATGGAGCACAGCGCCGAAATCGCGGTGAGCAAGTGGAGTGTGCCCGAGTGCGCGTTCGAAATCGAATATTCGCCTCGCGTACTGGACGACATTCGCCTGGCGGTAGTGGACGCGTTCTTTTCGCTGCCGCGCGGCGGGGCGGAGATCGGCGGAATTCTGCTGGGAAAATGGGAGGAAGGGCATGTCTCGATCACCGGGTTTCAACCGCTCGATTGCGAACATGCGTTGGGACCTTCTTTCACGCTTTCTCCGCGCGACCAAACGCAAATGGCGGAACTGATCGCGGCAGCCCGGCGCAATGGTCCCGACCGGCAGCCTGTGGGCTGGTACCACTCGCATACCCGGAGCGAGATTTTTCTATCCGACGCCGATCTGGCCATTCACAATCGGTATTTTCCGGAGCCGTGGCAGGTGGCGCTGGTTCTGAAGCCACATACCTTCGAGCCGACACGCGGAGGATTCTTTTTCCGCGACTCCACAGGTTCCATAAAGAGCGAAGCCAGTTGCCAGGAATTCCGCCTGGAGGCCATGCCGCTCCGCCCGGGGGGCACGCCGTCCGCCGGGGGGCTGCGGCCGCGCAAGCAGGCTCGGCAGGATCCCGCTGTCACCGGCAGCCTTTTTGAAATTCCACCCGCGACGGACGACATTCCCCCTCCACCCATCGTCATGCGGGAGCCGGCCAAACCGAAAGGGCGCGTACCCATCACGCGGGAAATCCAGGTGGATCCTCCGGTAAGGGAAACGCGCCCGGAGGCGCCTCCGGCATACCCGACGCCGAACTTCGGGCAATCCAGCCCACAACGGCCGTGGCGGCCCTTTAAAGTCGCTTTGATTTTGGCGATCGGCGTGGCGATCGGCGGCGCGGGATATGAAACGCGCGAGTCCTGGCTGCCTTGGACACTGGCGAAAGCCCGGGCAGTGCTGCCACACGAGCCGGATCCGTATCTCGCGCTCGCCGTCGGGGACGATAACGGACAGTTGAAAATCCAGTGGGACCGCAATGCCCCGGCGGTGCGCAACGCGCTGGACGGCACGCTGGAGATTGTCGATGGCAACAGCCTACCGCAATCGCTCAGGCTGGATGGCGCTCACCTGGCGACGGGCACGATCATCTATGCCCGGCAGGCAGAACGCGTGGACGTAACGCTGATGGTTACTGAACCGGCGGGACAAATGATTAAAGAACAAACAAGCTTTCTGGGCCGGCTGCCGGCGCAGAAACCGCCGGCGGCGGACGATTCGCAAGCTGCCAAGGATCGCGATGCCGAGGCGCGGCGTGCTGACAAGCTGCAGAAAGACCTTACTATCCAGGCGGCCAAGACGCGCAGGCTGGAAAAAGACCTGAAGAACATGCGGGAACAACTGGAGAAGAGTAAGCACCCTCCCGCCGCGCCGCTGAAGAATGACTGAAGGTGAGACGCCGTTCTGGTCAAAAGGCTGTTGCGAGGCCCGGGCTTTCCCCGGCTTTGCCACCCAGGTGATTCGCGTCTGACTTCCTCGCTCCGACGCTCTCGCTTCAAACTCCCAGGCCGGCGCGCCAGAGAAGGTAGCCGATGGCTTGCTTTACATAATTCCAGTGCTCGCGCAGGGTCGGCTGAGCCAGCTCTTTTCGGGGGGAACCGTACACGCTGAGACCGCGAAACTGAAGCATGCGCTTTACGCGGTAAATGTGATAACCGTCGCTCACGACGATGACCGAATGGAGTCCCATCCGCCGCATGATTTCCCCGGCCATGGCGGTGGATTCGACCGTCGTGCCTCCTTCGTTTTCAATAATGATGGATTCAGCTGGGACGCCGCGGTTGATCAGGTACGATCGTCCGACGCCGCCTTCCGTGAAGACAGGATCGCCGCCGGCGCCGCCGGTGGTCAGAATGAGCGGGGCGAGTTTGCGGCGGTAAAGCTCGAATGCATGGTCTAGCCGGGCGCGCAAAACCTGCGAGGGCCGCCCGCGATATTCGGCGGCGCCCAGCACCAGAATGACATCGGCACGGCGGGCCTCATCGCGCGTGGACTGGCGCTCGATTCGCACTGAGACATAAGCGACCAATACGGCGAATGCGGCTATGACGGTGAAAATCGCTGCCCAGACGGCACGTTTCATCTGCGGTATTCTGATCGTTCAGCACCCATTGTAAGCACATGGCGAAGCCGGAGATCATCGCGAGCGCCGCCAATCCGCTGGTAAAAGACGTGCGGCGCGCCATCGATCGCGGCGGCCTTACCTCGCGGGGCTGGTGTGTGGCGGAAACGCTCCATCTGCTCGAGGAAGCCCTGCGCAGCCGCTCGCGGGTGAGGCAGGTATTGGCGGCGGAATCGGTGCGAAAGGAATTGCCGGCGCTCGAGGGCATTCGGGTGGCGATCCTGCCGGATGAACTGATGCAGAAAATCTCGGCGACCGAGGCGAGCCAGGGCGTGATCGCGCTGGTGGAACCGCCGGTGTGGACGCTGGAACAGTTATTCAAGGGGTGTGCACTGGTGGTCGCGCTCGATGGTTTGCAGGACCCAGGAAACGCCGGAGCCATCGTACGCGCCGCCGAAGCGTTCGGCGCGAGCGGCGTGATCTTCCTGAAGAGGACTGCCAGCCCGTTCAATCCGAAGACGCTGCGCGCTTCGGCGGGGTCGCTGTTCCGGGTACCGTTTCTTCATGGCATGGAGCCGGCGGTGGCACATTCGGCGTTTCGAGAGAATCGCGTGAAGATTTACGCCGCTGTTCCGTCATCACCAGGTACGGACGTTCGCGCGATTGGGGACGCGGACCTCACCGCTCCCACGGCTCTGCTGATCGGCAATGAAGGGCGCGGGGTAAGCAGCGACTGGCGCGGGATCGCGGAAGGCGTATCGATTCCGACAATGGCGGTGGAATCGCTCAACGCCGCCATGGCCGCGGGTATCCTGTTATATGAAGCGCGGCATCAGAGGTCGCAACGCACATGAGCCTGTTCGATAGCAGCCCGCCGGCCGAGCCGGAACGGGAGGACGGCAAGCGTCCGCTGGCTGAGCGAATGCGCCCCACGCGCCTGGAAGACTACATGGGGCAGGAGCACATTCTCGGCCCCGACAAGCCTCTGCGACGGCAGATCGAACGCGACCAGTTGACTTCGATTATTCTGTGGGGTCCTCCGGGAGTGGGCAAGACGACACTGGCCAAGCTGATCGCACGGGTGACGCGATGCGAGTTCATGCCCTTCAGCGCGGTGCTGAGCGGCATCAAGGAGATCAAGGCGGTGATGGCCGATGCCGAACGCCTGCGCCGCATGGGCCGCCGCACCATTCTATTCATCGACGAAATTCACCGCTTCAACAAAGCGCAGCAGGACGCCTTTCTGCCGTACGTGGAGCGGGGCGATATTATTCTGATCGGCGCCACCACCGAGAATCCATCGTTCGAGGTGATTTCGGCGCTGCTTTCGCGCTCGCGGGTGTACGCGCTGCGCGGGTTGACGGTGCCGGAAATCGTGACACTGCTCCGGCGAGCGTTGCCGGAAGTGGGACTCGAAGCGTCCGACGATTTGTTGGAGCAGATCGGCATTTTCTCGAATGGGGACGCACGGCAGGCATACAACACGCTGGAAGCGGCCGCGGCGGCATCGAGAGGCGGGGCTCTCACCGAGGCGGCGGTGCAGGACGCCATGCAGCGTAAAGTGCTGCTTTATGACAAGGGCGGCGAAGAGCATTTCAACCTGATTTCGGCGCTCCATAAATCGGTGCGGTCGAGCGATACGGATGCGGCGCTCTACTGGCTGACGCGCATGCTCGATGGCGGCGAAGACCGTTTGTACCTCGCGCGCCGGCTGATCCGGATGGCGAGCGAAGATATCGGCCTGGCCGACCCGCGCGCGCTCGAGCAAGCGGTGGCGGCGATGCAGGCGGTGCACTTCCTGGGGATTCCCGAGGGCGATCTGGCGCTGGCGCAGGCGGCGATCTATCTGTGCGCCGCACCGAAATCCGACGCCGCGTATCGCGCCATGGGCGCGGTGCACGAGGATGTGGAGAAGACGATTGCCGAGCCGGTGCCGATGAATTTACGGAATGCGGTTACGCGGCGGATGAAGGAATGGGGATATTCGGAAGGCTATCAGCACGCGCACAATATTGAGGATGGGGTGGTGGATATGGAGTGCCTGCCGCCATCGCTGGCGGGCCGGCAATACTATTTTCCGAGCGACCGCGGGGTGGAGAAGAGGATCGCGGAACGGCTGGCGGAGATCAGGAGATTGAAGGCAGAGAAGCGGAGAAAGCCGGAGGAGTAAAAGTTCGTCCAGATCAAGGACGGGAGATTCTCTGCCCCGGGTGAAAAAGCGCCATTATTTTTTCGGGTTCAACTTCAGATTGATGACGGCATCCTTGCGTGAGTCGAAGACGCTGAGGGTCCGGGTCTTGCTGGCGGCGCCCTGGTAGGTCGCCGTCAGTTCGTAATCGACGTCGGGGCTCAGTTCGTGAAAGTAGTATTCGCCCTTGTCCTGGGTATAAAACGAGCGGACATTCTTGGTCTTGGTGTCCTTCAACTGCACCACGGCGCCGACCACGGGCTTATCGTCGGCGCCGGTGACCATTCCGCTCACGCTGCGAGTCGAGGAGTCCTTATTCTTATCTTTCTGCGCAAACCCCGCGGGTAAAACCACCAGCAAAATGGTCAGCGAAAGCGCCGCTACCTTGGCCGCGTGCATGGATTACTTCCAATCCTCGTCGGTGTCTTCCTCTTCGTCTTCCAGGTACCCTTCGTCGTCTTCTTCTTCCTCTTCGAGGTCTTCAGCCGATTCCAGTTCCAGCGGACTGGTGCTCACAACTTTGAGATCGGCTCCGCACTCGTCACAGCTGACCGTGTCGCCTTCGTCAACGTCTTCTTCGTCCACATCGATGGCGCCATCGCATACCGGACACGTCACCATGAAATTCCTCCCGCAATACTGTTATACGATATCCTGCCGCTTTTGCAACTCCGCCTTTTACCGGCCCGCCTGCTGCGCCATGCGGCGCCGCGTAGTGGCCGGAACGATGCCTTTCATGCGCAGGCAAAGGAACAGGTGAGCGCGGTGCGTGAGCTCGTGTTCCTTGATGGTCTGGAGCATTTCGAGGCGCGTGACCTTTTGGCCGTCGAAGCGGGTGACCATTTGGGCAAAGAATTCGGGCGTCTGCGCGGTGAAGGCCGCCGCTCGTTCCTCCACGGCCTCCCGCAAAGCGGCCGCCAGCGCCTGGCCGCCCGCATTGGCGGGAAGGGGCCGCATATGCTGTTTCATCCGATTGCGAAATTCCGGCGTGGCGAAATTATCTACTCCGGCGAGCAGCAGGCCGGTGAGTCCGTCGCCGGCATCCAGAATATGGCGCGCCGATTCCCGAAACGTCATGACATCGGGCGCGGGCTGAAAGTCCATTTCGGCTTCGGGAAAATCCTCCACGGCCGAAGCGGCGTCCATGCGGACCGCCTTCCAGGAGTCGATTACATGTTGCGGTCGAACCATGACCACATTGTAATCGCAAGCTCGGGCCGCGCCGGAGTGAAAACCCCCTCGCGGGTATAATAAAAGAACACATGCACCAGATACGAAGTGAGAGGGTTGGCGACCTGAATCCTCAGGAAACCCAGGAATGGCTGGAATCGCTCGACCAGGTGATTGAGGACGGCGGACCCGACCGCGCGCGATACCTTTTGGAGCAGTTGGCCGCGCGCGCCCGCAATAGCGGCGCCGAACTACCCATCCATCTCAACACACCCTACGTCAATACCATTCGGGTAGAAGACGAAGTCGCCTACCCCGGTGACCGCGCCATGGAGCGGCGCATCAAGAGCCTGATCCGGTGGAACGCCATGGCCATGGTGGTCCGGCAGAACAAATACGATGCCGGAATCGGCGGCCATATTTCCACCTATGCGTCATTGGCCACGCTACTCGAAGTGGGCTTCAACCATTTCTTCCGCGCGAAGTATGGCGAGGAACCGGGCGACCTGATCTACTTTCAGGGCCACGCTTCGCCTGGAGTGTATGCTCGCGCATTTCTCGAAGGGCGCCTCACCGAGGAGCACCTCAAGAATTTCCGGCACGAACTGCGCGACACGCCGGGGCTGTCGTCCTATCCGCATCCATGGCTGATGCCGGATTTCTGGCGCTTCCCGACGGTGTCGATGGGGCTTTGCTCGATCAACGCCATTTACCAGGCTCGCTTCATGCGATACCTGGAGAATCGCGGCATGATCGCGCCGACGCCGCGTAAAATCTGGGCATACCTCGGCGATGGCGAAATGGACGAGCCGGAATCGATGGGCTCGCTCACGCTGGCGTCGCGGGAAAAGCTCGACAACCTGATTTTCGTCATCAATTGCAATTTGCAGCGCCTGGATGGTCCGGTGCGCGGCAATGGCAAAGTGATCCAGGAACTGGAAGCCGCGTTCCGCGGCGCCGGCTGGAACGTGATCAAGGTGATTTGGGGCAGCGACTGGGACGAGTTGCTCCGCCGCGACACCACCGGCCTGCTGGAAAAGCGCATGGGCGAAGTGGTGGATGGCGAGTTTCAGACCTACGTCACCAAGGATGGCGCGTACATCCGCAAGAACTTCTTCGGCAAGTACCCCGAATTGCTCGACCTGGTGGCGCACCTGAGCGACGAGCAACTGATGAAGCTCCAGCGCGGCGGCCACGATCCGAAAAAGGTGTACAACGCCTACAAGGCCGCGGTTGAATCCACCGGCAGGCCAACGCTGGTCCTCGCGCACACTATCAAAGGGTACGGGTTGGGTGAGGCGGGCGAAGGCCGCAACATCACGCACCAACAGAAGAAGCTGAACGAGCAGGAGATGCTGCATTTCCGCTCGCGCTTCGAAATCCCCATCCCGGAAGAAGCGGTACACAATGCATCGTTCTGCCGTCCGCCGTCCGACAGCCCGGAAATCAGCTACATGCACGAACGGCGGCGGCAATTAGGCGGCTACGTGCCGTACCGGACGCCGGCGAAGGGCGGCCTGACGGCGCCGCCGCTGGAGTATTTCAAGGAATCGCTCGAGGGCTCGGCGGGACGGGAAGTTTCGAGCACCATGGCATTCGTTCGCGCGCTCACGCTGCTGATGAAACATCCGGAGCTGGGCAAGCACGTAGTGCCCATCATTCCCGACGAAGCCCGCACGTTCGGCATGGAGAGCCTGTTCCGGCAGTTCGGTATCTATGCCAGCCAGGGCCAGCTCTACAAGCCGCACGACGCGGAGATGTTCCTGTACTACAAGGAATCGAAAGACGGGCAGATTCTGGAAGAGGGAATCACCGAAGCGGGGTCGATGGCTTCTTTCACGGCGGCCGGCACGGCTGGCGTCAATTACGGGAACGTAATGATCCCGTTCTTCATTTACTATTCGATGTTCGGATTCCAGCGCGTCGGCGACATGGTGTGGGCTTTCGGCGATTCGCGCGGGAAAGGCTTCCTCTGCGGCGGCACGGCGGGGCGCACGACGCTTGCCGGCGAAGGCCTGCAACACCAGGACGGCCACAGCATCGTGCTGGCCAGCACCGTTCCGACCTGCGCGGCGTACGATCCGGCTTACTCTTATGAAATCGCCATCATCGTGCAGGACGGCATCCGGCGGATGTACCAGGAAAAGGAAGACCGCTTCTATTACCTGACGCTTTACAACGAGAATTACGCCATGCCCGCGATGCCCGAAGGGCTCGATCCGGCGGACGTGATCAAGGGCATTTATCGTTTTCAGCCTGCCGCGAGCGGGAAAGCGGTGGTGCAGCTTTTCGGCAGCGGGCCCATCCTCAACGAAGCAATCCGCGCGCAGCAGATTCTGGGCGAGAAGTTCGGCGTTGCCGCCGATGTCTGGAGCGTCACCAGCTATAACGAACTGCGGCGCGAAGCATTGGAAGTGGAGCGCTGGAACCGGCTGCATCCCGATCAGGCGCCGCGCACACCGCACGTCGTGGCAGCGCTGACCGGCGCCGAAGGCCCGATCGTGGCGGCCACCGACTATATGAAGGTGGTGGCCGACCAGATAGCGCCCTGGCTCGCGGGCCGCATGGAAACGCTGGGGACCGACGGTTTCGGCCGCAGCGAAAACCGCGAACACCTGCGCCGCCATTTTGAAATCAACGCCGAATCCATCGCTGCCGCCGCGCTCTCACGCCTGGCCCGCGATGGCCAATTCGATGCCGGAAGGGCAGCTGCGGCATTCGCCGAGCTCGGCCTCGACACCGAAAAGATCAACCCCGCGCGGGCCTGATGCACTCCGGCCAGCGCGTCGCGGTACTCGGCATCGTGGTATCGGCAGCGCTGGCGATCACTAAAATCATCGTAGGGATGGCCGGGCATTCGACCGCCGTGGTGGCGGACGGATGCGAATCGGCGGGCGATTGCTTTTCGTCGGGGCTGGTGTTGTTCGGCCTTACGCTCGCCGCCAAGCCCGCCGACAAGGAGCATCCCTACGGTCACGGCCGGATTGAGACGCTTACCGGGCTGCTGATCGGACTGGCGCTGACGGCTGCCGGCGTTCTGATATCGGCGGCGTCCTTCATGCATCTGGGACAGCCGCGCGCGCCGATCGAGACGTTCGTGATCGCGCCGCTGCTGGTTTCGGCGGCGGCCAAGGCTGGACTCGCAGCCTACAAATTTCATAGCGGCCGCAAGCTCCGCAGCAGCGCGCTGATTGCCGACGCCTGGCACGACACCACGGACATCGTCTCGGGGCTGGTGGCGCTGGCTGCCGTGGGCCTGGCGTTGTCGGACCCGGTCCGGTTCGCGGACGCCGACCGCTATGGTGGGATCCTGGTGGGGATCATCGTGGTGTTCGCCGGCGTGCAGGTGGTGCGCGAAACGGCCATGCAGCTCATCGATACCATGCCGGGCCCGGAACGGATGGACGAAATCCGCGCCGCCGCAGCAACGGTGGAGGGCGTCCGCGGAATCGAAAAATGCTTCGCGCGGAAAACCGGCCTTCGCTACCATGTCGATCTGCATCTGGAAGTGGACCCGGATATGACCGTGCGACGATCGCACGATATCGCGCACCAGGTTCAATTGCGCGTCAAGGAACGGCTCGAATGGGTGGCTGATGTGCTGGTCCATGTGGAGCCGGGCGCATAGCCCGCGATACACTTCGTTAGAGGCACTCATGAGCGAAAACGTAATCGAGACCGATGTCGAAATTCGTACGCCGGACGGTATATGCGATGCCGCTTACATCCACCCCACGAGCGGGAGCCATGCAGGCGTTCTGTTTTGGGCGGACGCGGGCGGTTTGCGCCCGGTGACGCGCAAGATGGGCCGGCGGCTGGCGGCGGAAGGATACTCCGTGCTGGTGCCAAATCCGTTTTATCGTGTATCGAAGGCCCCGTTTGCCGCTGGCTTCAACCTGAATTTTCAAAACCCGGCCGACATGGCCAAATTGAGGGTGTTATTCGAATCCATCAAGCCGGCCGGATATGCCGAGCGGGATGCGGCGGCGTTTGTGGAGTTTCTCGATGCCCAGAAGGAAGTCGACGGAACGAAGCCAATCGGCGCCCAAGGGTATTGCATGGGCGGCGCGCTGGTGATGCGGAGCGCGGCGGCACTTCCTGGCCGCATTGGCGCGGGTGCTTCGTTTCACGGCGGGGGACTGGTGACGGATGGTCCGGACAGTCCGCACCTGCTCGTTCCGAAAATCAAGGCGCGGATGTATTTCGGCGTGGCTGCCGACGACGATGAAAAACAGCCCGACGCGAAGAACAAGCTGCGGCAGGTGTTCGCGGAGGCTGGAATTCCGGTCGAGATCGAGGTCTATTCGGGATTGCACGGTTGGTGCATGGAAGACATGCCGGCGAGAGGCGATCGGGCCGTGTACATGCGAGCGGAGGCCGAGCGTGCGTGGGGGAAGTTGCTGGGGCTTTATAGGACGGCGCTGGCATGATTGGTGCCGGAGGTGGGACTTGAACCCACACGCCCAGTGAAGTGCGCCGGATTTTGAGTCCGGTTCGTCTGCCAATTCCGACACTCCGGCACGGAGTATCTCTCCGATTGTACTATGGCGTGCCGGCCGGCGTGGACGCACTCGAGAAATCGCGGTATGCCTGCACCACCTGGCGCAGCGGACCGAGGCGCGCGACGCGGCCGTGATCCAGCCACAGGGCCTGGTCGCAGAGGATAGAGAGCGAATCGAGATCGTGCGAGACGCAGAGCAGCGTCTTGCCGGAGCGGCGGAACTGCATGATGCGCTCGAAGCACTTGGCAAAAAACGCCTCGTCGCCAACGCCCAGCACCTCATCGATGATCAGGATATCGGGATCGACGTTGACCGCCACGGCGAAGGCCAGCCGCATGCTCATGCCGGTGGAATAGGTGCGAAGAGGCTCGTCGATGAAATCGCCGACCCCTGCGAAGTCCACGATCTGATCGAAGCGCTGGTTCACCTGGCGGCGGGAGAGTCCGAGCAGGGCGGCGTTGATGCGCACGTTTTCGCGGCCGGTGAGGTAGGGATGGAATCCGGCGCCGAGTTCGAGCAGGCCGGCTACGCGGCCGCTGATTTGCGCCACTCCCTCGCTGGGAAAACAGAGCTGGGTAGCGATGTTCAGCAGAGTGCTTTTGCCGGCGCCGTTCTGGCCGATGACCGCGAGGCTCTCGCCGGGCTCGATGGCGAATGAGACGTCGCGGAGGGCCCAGAAGCGCTCGCGCTCGCGGCGGTCGAAGAGGTGGCGGATGCGGTCGCGGAGGAGCATCTGGCCGCCATGCCGGAGGAAGTACTTGGAGACGCGGTCAAAGGCAAGGATCGGCATGGTCAAATGTGCTCGTAGAAGGCGCCCTTACCGCGGCGGAAGACGATGAGGCCAACGACGAACGTTACGCACGCGACGCCCGCCAATTTCAGCACCGTTCCGGAGTGCGGCGAAGAGTCGTGCAGCATGATGTCGCGCATGCACAGAACCAGGGCGGCCACCGGGTTGAATTGATAGAACTCCTTGAGGCGGGCGGGGATCGCTTCGAAGCCGTAAAAGATGGGAACCAGCCAGAACAGGACGGTATTCGCCGACTCGACGATGTAGCGGGTGTCGCGGAGGTAGACGTTCACCGAGGCGGTGATCATCGCCAAGCCGCAAACGAAGAAGATTTCAAGGAACCAGAGCAGCGGCAGCCAGAGCCAGTGGACGTTCGTCGATCCGCCGAAGATCCAGACGCAGGCGAACAGGAGGAGTATCTGGATGGAAAGATGGACGACGTTGGAAAGCACGGCGGCGATCGGCACGATCTCGCGCGGGATGGGGATGCGCTTGACGAGAGACGCGTTGTCGATGATCGAGGTGGTGCCGCTGATCCAGGCGATGGTGAAGAAGTTGTAGGGGACGAGGCCGCAGAGGACGAACACCGGGAACTGGCGCGAATTGTTCGGGAAGACCCTGGTGAAAACGAAGGTGAGAACGCCCATCATGATGAGCGGATTGAGGAGCGACCAAAGCACGCCCAGCGACATGGCGCGGTAGCGGATGCGAAAATCTTTAAGGATGAGGGATTCCAGGAGAAACAGCAGGTCGCCGCGCCAGCGCATCGCGGCGGGACGGGGGTGAGCGATGGCTGCGGCCTGCGTTGCCATGAAAGGATATTGTAACGAAGGATTCGGCGGCCATCTGGCATGAATAGGGTCGGCATATTCGGAAGGACCGGCGAACAGACTCTGGCGGATTGCATCTTCGTGAACCGCTTGGACGAAGCGCCGGCGGAGATCGGCACTTTTCTCGTGCCGGGTCCGTCGGGCCGGCTGGATCCTCAAAGCGCTGAGTGCGCGGCTCTGGCGGTCTGGGGTGGAAGGAGTCCACTGGTTCTGCCAGACGGGTCGATAGCGTATTCCCGAGCCGATCTTCTTGCGGGCGTCAATCCAGCGGCTGAGGCCCGGTCTCGAGCCTCGCACTATGCCGGACCCGGGCGAACGCTCCAGCGTCACCTGGAAAATGCGGGACTGACTTCGCCCCAAGGATGGTTGCATCATCCATTCAGGATGGCGGCCCGTCTCATTCCGCTGCGCTGGAAAGAGCGGGCAAACAGCGCGTTGGGCCGTCAGTTCTTCGATCTGACGTTCTACCTGCGGTTCAAGCCGAATTCGGCGGCGCTCGCGCGCAAGCCAGTTCGCCTGCACTATCGCGTGCGCTCGAAGAACTCGCGGCGGCGTGTGGCGCTGATCACGCCGCACCTCGGACCGGGCGGCGCCGAACGGGTCTTCATGGACATCGCGGCGGCGCTCGACCGCTCGAAATTCGAGATCCTCCTGATCGCAGCCACTAACGAGGGCTACCCCGTAATGGAACGCTGGAAGGAGTTGGTGGATCACGTGTTCAACCTTCCGGCGCTGGTGATTCCCGAGAAGCTCCCCGCAGCCGTCTATTCGGTAGCCGCCAACTGGAAACCTGACACTGTCCTGATCCAGAACAGCCTGGTAGCTTACGCGGTGGCGCCATATCTGCGCCAGGACTTGCCGGGGTTGCGTTTGCTCGACCTGGTGCACTCGGTGGATGCGGATTGGAATATTCTGGCGGCAACGCAATCGATTGCCGGGTGCTTGGACCTTCGGGTAGCCGTGTCAGCGACGGTGCGCCGCCACATGCTTGACGCGGGGGAGCCGCCGGCCCGGATTCGCGTTGTGCATGCCGGTATTGACGTGGATAGGTTCTCAGACATTGCCCCGGTGCGCGACGCACGGCCGTTTCGAATTCTCTTCGCCGGCCGCCTGGATCCGGTCAAAAGGCCGATGTTGCTGGTACCTATCGCGCGCACTCTACGACGGCGCCGCGGCGCCCCCGATTTTCGTTTCGCGGTGGCCGGGGAAGGCATCGAAGCGGAGGCTCTTGCGGCAGCAGTGAGGGAGGAGGGCCTGGCAGACCTGTTCGAGTTTCACGGGCACGTGCCGGACGTCGCACCCCTGCTGGCGGAAAGCGATCTGCTCCTGCTGCCGTCCCGAGCCGAGGGGCTGCCGCTGGCAATACTGGAGGCTTTCGCCGCGTCGCGCCCGGTGGTTGCCAGTTCCGTGGGCGCGGTTCCGGAAGTGGTGAATGAGCAGACCGGCATTCTGGTGGAATCGAACGGCGGCGAAGTGGAAGAGTTTGCCGAAGGGATCGACCGGCTGCTGCGAGATGCGGAGAAGCGGCGCGCACTGGGAGAAAACGGGCGACGCGTAGTGGGCGCGGAATACAATTTGGAAGCGGCCCGGAGCGGCTATCGCGCCCTTTTCGAATCAGCTTGACCGCGCGCCGCGCCGGAAGGGCATGGTTCCGGAGGTCGCCGCGAGGCGAATTTTCTGCCGCCAACCAAGCTGGCGGAAGAACAGCCACCAGGCAAGCCGCGCATCCTCCTCCTGGCCCAGGTGCATCAATTCGTCCGCAGTGCCGCGCGCCACACCAAGCAGAAATTTATGCTTGCCTGTGGCATTCAATTCCAAGCCAGCCTGCCGCCGAACTTCCTCCAAGCCCCAACCGGGATGGCGGTAAGAGACGATCGCCATCTGCGCGTACAAGGCCTGCTCCCATTTTCGGCCGAGAGTCATGCCGGTCGCGGAAAACCGATAGCGAAGCAGAGGAACCGGGATATTGGCGAGCCGATAGGCGCGGGACGTGCGCAGCCAAAGGTCGTAGTCTTCAGAATTGTGAAATTCAGCGCGGTAACCACCCAAGGCCAGGATCAAGTCCCTGCGGAGCATGACCGATGGGTGGTAGAGACAATTGCTCTTTGGCAGTGTGCTGGCGATTTCCTCGTGATCCACCGGCAAGCGCACCAGGCGGTCCCACTCGGGGGTGCGGCCCATGTGGTAAACGAAAGAACCGGCAACCGCGATTTGCGGGCGGCTGCGCAGGAACACGATCTGGGTGGAGAGACGGTTCGGCATGGCGGCGTCGTCCTGATCCATTC
This sequence comes from Bryobacteraceae bacterium, assembly GCA_035509055.1. GTDB lineage: Bacteria > Acidobacteriota > Terriglobia > Bryobacterales > Bryobacteraceae > PALSA-129. The sequence continues at coordinate 21,837 of DATJMA010000091.1, forward strand.
GGGCCACGAATTCGCACCGCGCCTCGCTCAGGCCTTCATTCAAGGTTGCGGCGAGCCCAACGTTTTGCCGGTGAAAAATGGCGCGTATCCGGCTATCCGCTTCGCTGAACCGCCGGATGATTTCGGCAGACCCGTCGCGGGAACAGTCCTCGATGATGAGGAACTCGAAATCGGATTCGTCCTGCGCCAGAATCGATTCGATGGCCTCGCTCAAAGGTTGTCCTGCGTTGTAGACCGGCAGCAGAACGGAGCACTTCATTTCGTGACGGCCGGGCGGGCGAACAGGCCGGTGCGTGCCGCTTGCAGCAAGGCATCGACACCGTCGCGGAGAGCAATGGTGGGGCTCCAGCCATACTCGAGGCGGGCGCGCGAGTTGTCCAGCACCACCCATTCCGGAAGCCATCTTCCGCTGTTTTCGTCCACCTGAATGGGGAATAACGAACCGTAGCAATTTTGGATGATGGAGAGTACCTCGCTCACCGAGTGGCCCACCCCCGAGCCGACGTTCAGGATATCGAATGGCTGACGGGGTGTCGATACCTTCCAGACGATCGAAGCAATATCCTGCAGATGAACGTAATCCCGGACGTTCGCGCTATTTCCGAAAATCCGCACCGGCTCGCCGTGGAGCAGTTGATTCAGCGCCACGCCGATCAGGCCCTGCGTGCGGTACTGCGGAAGGAGCGTGCCGTAGGCGTTGCCTACCCGGAGAACGGTCGCGGTAAGTTCGCCGCGCTCGGCTGCCAGACGCAGATATTGTTCGGCAGCGATCTTGAGAATGCCGTAGGACGTCGTAGGGGCACAAGCGTCGTGTTCGGCGAATGGAACCCGAGGGTGCCGCGAAGCGTAGACGGCTCCGCCGCTGCTGAAATATACGACGTGGGGCCTGGTTCCTAACCGGCGAATGGCGTTCAGCAAAGTCAGGAATGGGACTAAGTTCAAAGAGGCGTCGGTGGGTTGGTCGACGTCGGAGCTAACCGGGGTGTTGGTGTGGGCCAGATAATAAATTGTGTCCAGTGCGCTCGCGAAGCGCTCGCAGTCGGGACCGGAGAGAAGATCTCCCTGCTGGATCTCGGCGCCGGGAATGGAAGGAGCGTTAGCGGCTCGCCTCGTGAATATCCGGGGAGGTTTTCGGCCAGCATGATGGTGGCACAAATAGGACCCGATAAAACCTGTGGCGCCTATGATTCCCGTCGCCATGACGCTAATCGATCTCGTAACCGCTGAGAAACAAATGGTACCACGAGGCTGCTCCCCTCCGGATATGGTATGAAAAGCAACATTTGGGCCGTTTTCAACTCCCCGCGCGGTACGCGTTATAACCACTTTATTGTTACTGTAGCTTAGTGGCATTCAACACCAGTCCGCTGGTGAGCGTACTCGTGGGCCCCGGCAAACCGTGCGCGGCCCTCGATCTTACGCTGCGTTCCGTTCGAGCCCAGAGCCTGCCTTCGGTGGAAACCTTCGTGTGCGAGGACGGCGATGAGGCGAACGTGTGGAACGCCGGGCTGGCCAAGTGCGGTGGTGAATTTGTCTGCTGTCTTGTAGCAGGCGACCAGTTAGCGCCGACTTACTTGGAAAAGTGCCTCTTCCAAATGACCATCGACGGGAGCAGCGCCGCATTTGCCGTCGAGGAACCAGCCAACGACTTACCGCGAATATTGGTGACGCGGCGAGAGGCAGTGACTGCCGAGTTGCCGTTTGTCCGAGTTCCCGCAGCGCAACAGCGGGCGGAGTTGGCTGTGCGCCTGGCAAAAAGCCGGCGCAACGTGTCGATGGTCCCGGAATTACTTGCTTTTCCCGGGGAGAGCTCCGGCCAAGGCTCTCCGGCGATGGATTTCCCGACGTTGGGCAGCAGCTCCAGCCGACCTTTTACGTTTGCTCCGCTGATTCGAGGATGGGCGGAGCCTCGCCCTACGATCCTCCTGACAGCTCCCTTTTTGACGATCAGCGGCGCTGACACGGTCCTCAGCCAGTCCTGCCGGCAGCTGAAGCGGCTGGGATTTCGCGTTCTTGTGTGCACGACCGTTCCGCCAAGGGAGGATCAGGGGGATGCCACAGATTGGTACGAAGATTCGGCTCTCGGCATTTACCACCTGCCTTGTTTCCTGGAGATCGAGCATTGGCCTGCGTTTATCGCCTATCTGATTCAGCAGCACGGCGTCAACATACTGTGGCAAGTCGGCTCGACTTACACTTATGACCTCTTACCGAGGTTGCGCGAGCTCTTTCCACACCTGGCTATTGTCGACTTATTGTTTAATCGCGAGGGACACGGCACGAATCACCTGAGGTATAACTACCTGATCGACCATTCGATTACCGAGCACGCCGGAATAAGAAACTGGCTGCTCGAACGCGGCGAATCGGAGGACCGGATTTCGGTAATTCCGAACGGCGTCGACCTGGATTTCTTTTCGCCCCAGCCGAAGCAGGACTGGCGCACGGGACAGCTGCGATCGCAGGAAGGCGGGCGATTCGTGGTCGGGTTTATTGGCAGGCTTTCCGAAGAAAAAGGGCCCGACCTGTTTCTGAAAATCGCGTCGGCACTGGCGGACGAACGGACTTTCGAGTTCATTGTCTGCGGCTCGGGGCCCATGGACCGGATGTTGCGGAGCCAGGCTGTTGCCGCCGGTCTAAGCGGTAGCGTGAGCTTTCTCGGCGTCGTTCCCGCGCGCGAGTGTCTGTCGTTTTGCGACGTCGTGGTTGTCTGTTCTCGTCTGGATGGGCGGCCCAACATCATCCTCGAGAGCCTGGCCACTGGCACTCCGGTGATCGCCAGCCGGGTGGGTGGAATTCCCGAGATGCTGCCGCCCGGCGACGAAGATCTGCTGTGCGAACCCGATCCGGAGGCATTTGCCGCCGCGATCCTCAAGCTGACGCGGGATCCGGACCGGTACCGCAGATCGTCGGAAGCCGCGCGATGCCACTCTGAAAAGAGTCGTTCCTATACCGATAATGCGCGGATCTATGCGCGCTTATTCGAGGATCTGAGCCGCAAGCGGCAAAGGCTGAACCGCCATTTGAGCCCAGAGGCGGTAGCCGCAAACCTTGGATATGACCGGAGCACCACATCGAGCGGGATCTTTGCTCCGTTGTGGCGCTCGAAGATGCCATTCTGGCGCGGGTTTCTCAGCAATGCTCTGCTTTTCTGGAAGGTGCGGCGGAGCGGTTTGGCGAAGAAGCTCCGCGATAAATTCGACGCTGATTACTACCGCCGGCAATCCGGCAACAGGTGGCTTCTGCACTACATTTTTCTGGGATTCCGGGAAGGAAGGAATCCGTCAGCGGGTTTCGATACGCGCTACTACCTTACGGCGCACCCCGATGTCCGGCGGAGCGGCGTGAATCCACTGCTGCATTTTGTAATGTGGGGGGAACAAGAAGGCCGCATGACCGCGCAGACGCGCGGGACTTCCAGGTTCAGTAGCCGAGTTTCAGCTTTCGGAAGCCGTGCACGCACATTCCTGCCATGATCAAGCCGTTCTTAAAGACCTTGGTCATTTTGGTGACGCCGTAGATCCGTTCCTGGTAGTGAACCGGCAGGTCGGCTATGCGGAGATTGAGCTTCGCCGCGCCGAACAGCAGGTCGTAGTCGCCCCAGCGGTCCACAGTCCCCCAAGTCCCGATCATCGGACGGATTCTTTCCCAGTCGGAGCGCCAGAGCACCTTGGTTCCACAAAGCGTATCTTTGATTCGCTGGCCGAGCAGATACGAGAAAGCGCTGCTGAAGAGCTTGTTGCCGAGCATGTTGGCATTCTTCATGGCAGCCTTGGGAACGGGATAGATGAGGCGCGAGCCGTTGACGAACTCGACCCCGGAGCGGGCGATGGCATCCAGAAAATATGGCAGTTCCTCCGGCATGACCGTGAGATCGGCATCCAGGATCATCAGAATGTCGCCGGTGGCATGTTCGAAACCCGTCCACACGTTCCGCGACTTGCAGATTCCCGGCCCATCCACGAGCTTTATGTCGCGGTCCGGGTAGATGGCTTGCATGCGCCGGACTTCATCCGCGGTTCCATCGGTGGACTTGTCGTCGCAGAAAACGATCTCCGTAGCCCCGCCCAACGGGGGAATGCGTCTTACCGCGTCCTCGACATTCCCGCGCTCATCCTTACATGGAATCACTACGGAAACCTTGAGTCTCGCCGGATCCATGGGCGCGGGGTTCGGCCGCGCGACCAGAATTTCCACCATACACATACGCTGCAACAGGGGTAACTTGGCCACAAAGCGGTTCAGAAATGCCGAGAGCAGCGGGATGTATTTCGGAAACAGAGCCACCCTGTAGGTCTTCAGCCATTCAAATCCAGTCAGGCCGAACAATCCCACGAGGTCTTTTTCTGAAAGCCAATTCTGGTCCACTTGCGGAATCTTCAAATGGAGAGCTTGCGCCAGGCGGAGGACCGGCTCCCACAAGTGGTTGTAATTGTAAATCAGCAAGCGCGTGTGGCGCTCGCAGGCCAGCCGGATGCGGCTCAGCGCGCGTTGCACGTCGGCGATTTCGTTCACATTGTTCAGGAGGACGTAATCGAAAGTTTCAGCCGGAGTGTATTCCTCGGGGAACGACTCCGCGTAGCTGTATTGCGGATGCTCAGTGCGAGCGGCGCCGGTCATCTCGGGGCTGATTTCCACGCCCACACCATAAGCGGGCCGAAGGGCATGGAGCAGAAAACCTGTCTCACAGCATATGTTCAGAACCCTCTTTCCAGGCTCGACCACATGCTGTAAGGCCCGCGTCAGAATCCGATAATAGTAGCGGTTGCGGCGGATCCATTCCTTTCGTAATGGCGCCTGCTCCGCCTGTAGACGGCGCGTGTTCAGGTTTCGCTCGCGAAGCGCCTCAGGGCCCCATGGCGATGCTGGCGCCGGCGGGGGAGTTTCTTTGCGGGTGGCCGGCTTGGTGCTCATAAAAACGGAAGCAGCGAAATGGCGAACGAAGGATTTTAGCATATGCTCCGCCACGCGCCGCTGCTCACCGGGACACATCATGTGATAACCTGATCCTCACCTCCGATTCATGGGCGCAGAACGAATTTCGGAAGCACGCGACTTGGGGGACGCTTCGCGAACCAGACAGCCGGCGCCTACGCCGCGCTCACCCAAAGCGGAGTGGCTCATGTTCCTGCCTCTGGCAGCTATCGCCCTGATTCCGAACTTTATATGGAACAGCCTCGACCACACACCGTGGCCATGGGACCAGGCCTGGTACGGCGAAGTCTCCGTCGATCTGTGGTTCGCCCTGACACACTCGATTATAGGCTGGGCCAAAGCCATGGGGACGGCCATTGGCATGAAGCCTCCCGGAATCGTTTGGCTAGGCCAACTCTTCGTGCCGCTGGGGTCCCTCTTCGGGTCGATTGAAAATGCGCTGCTGTTGTCGGTTCTCGCCGTGCAGGCGCTGACTCTCTATGTGATCTTCCGGATCGGCCGGTGCATCGCGCCATCCTCGTATTTGGTGCCAGCGCTCGGCGTTTCCATGGCTGCGGCCGCACAATCGTTCACCGGTCTCTCCCACGAGTTCTTCGTGGAGCCGATGCAGGCATTCGCCATCGCCTGGGTGGTGCTCATCGTCATCCGATGCCGCGAATGGCCGACGGCGCGCATCGTAATTCATTCGCTTGCCGCGCTTACCCTCGGTGTGTTGGCCAAAGCGACGACTCCGCTTTACTGTCTGCTTCCGGGCATCTACCTCGGATTCGTTTTGTTGCGCAAACCTTTGGCTGAGGGTTGGCGGGAGGAGTGGCGCAGTGTCCCCGAGCGCCTCCTGATCATATCTATTGGCGGATGCGTGCCGGCTACTGCGGGTTGGTATTGGATCAACGTGAGAGCAGTCTGGGAACACGTTCGCTTCTCGTCATCGGGGGAGATGGCCGCCTCAAATTATGGGTTTCACGCGTCTATCGGCCGGAAGCTGATGGTGTGGCTGAAACTGCTGGACCAGTCTTTCCTGGCTCCATACCTGGCGGTGACATTGCTTTTGGCGGTGGTAATCGGGCTTGCGGCTCGCTACCGTTCAGGCGGCAAGCGTCCCCTCCCCGCCGGCACCGCAGTGGCGGCTCTGCTCTGCGGGTTGCAATGCGCGTTCCTGCTCCTGATTTTCGCCGCCAACGATGCGGTGGATGCCCGCTACATGTACGGCATGTTGCCTTTACTGGCGACCATCGGAATGACTGTTTCCGCCCCGATTCGCTCGCGAACGGCGTTGGCCGCGATGATCGCGGTGTGCGTATTACAGTTTGCCGCGGTCCACCGCGTGGCGTTCGGCGCCGGTTCGCTTAGCAATCCATTCGCCTGGCTCAAAAAGCCGGATCAAGACCGGACTCATTACGACGAGATGGAGCGCATTGTCGCGACGACGTCCAGCGTGCCCAACCGATATAACATCGTAGGAGTCGAGGAGCCCTGGCTGAGCTCGAATACCGCCAGTTTCTTCGCCGCCAAACGCCGGCTGCACACTGGAGTCCGCGACTTCTATACAACTCTGGGCTACGCCCAGAAGGACCTTGCGGCCGCGGTGCAGCGCGTCAAAGAATTCAATCTCTCGTACTACATCAGCCTGGACGAGCGCTTTCAACCTGCCCCTCCGAACTTCGTGAATATCGTGTCCCTGCCGATGTTGAGGCAAATCCGGATGGACCCGCAGTTCGAACAGGTGCCTTTCGTCAACATGGATGGAGTCGTGATCTTCCGCCACAGGTGATGCGGCAGCCTAAGCCGGTTTGCGGGGGCCACAAGATGCCGCTTCTATGGAATCAGCGGATCGTCTAGGATGACCCGCGGCGCGGGTCAGGTTGCGGCAATTCAGTCTGGTAAGGGCTGTTCTCGTCACTGCCCCATGGGTCGACACAAATCAACGGCTCTTTCCTTGCCATGAGCCGAGTTCCACCACAAGAGCCCCGCTCCGGTGTCTTCCGGAGGGCAAAGAGTGCGTTCCCCTCATGTCAGTGAGCCAGTCGCCAATCCGCCGCGCGATTCGAAGCCATCGCCAGCTCGCAGGTAACGAGGTCCAAAGCAGGTAGCGGCAAGTTATCAGTCAGGAGTACACGCGGACCGCTGAAACCGTGAACTTTCAAGAAACGATGGAGACCGAAGGGATCTGGCGGAGGAAGAGGGATTCGAACCCCCGTGCGAGTCGCCCCGCAAACGGTTTTCAAGACCGCCGGTTTCAACCACTCACCCATTCCTCCACATCTTTATTATATTCATTGCCCGCTCCCGCCCTGAGACGCCAAAAGATCGAGCTTGGCGCTCAACTCCTCCAGCCGCTTCAGCAACTCGCCATGGCGAATCTCCCCTGTCGGCGGTGTCTTTCCTAGTACAGAGAAAGATCCGCCCGGTTCGAGCACGCAGCGTTCCACGTCGTGCATCGACCCGAATCCCTGCCGGTGCAGCACCGTCATCAGTTCCGCCCGGGTCAGCAATTCCTTCGCCAGCGCCGGCTTGTTGACCTTTCCTTCGTCGATGAGAACCACCGGCCGGCCCTCGAAGAGCTGATCGAGCCGCCGGTGGCGGAAGAGGTACCGCACCACGAAGTAATTCACCGCCAGCAGGGTAAACGCGCCCACCAGGCCGCCGCTCAACGAGTTGTCGTTGCCGATGATGGCATTCTGCACGGTGTTGGAGAGCGAGAGCAGCACCACCAGGTCGAAGGGGTTGAGCTGCGCCAGTTCCCGCTTTCCGAAGACGCGCAGCACCGCCACCAGGAAGACGTAGACAACGATCGGCCGAAGCATCTTCTCCACCAGCGGCGCACCGAGAGCGAAGATCTGGCTCCACATGTCATGCGAAATCACCCAAGAGGGCATCGGCGTACCTCCAGACCGACCATTATCTGATAAAACATTAAGAGCAGCATTTGTTTTGGGGCTCCGGGACCGGTTCAAAGGCTGTGGATTTTATGTGCGTCCTGGTGGAAATGGGCGTCGCGATGAATGATTCCAAGCGGCTTAAACGTTCACAGACATTATCGGAGCGGCGTGTTTTTGGCTCTGTTCCCGCGCCCTCCGATGACTTATCGTGAGTGATCCACCATGTCAGTGAGCAACACCACGGAGAAGGGTCTTCCTACGAATGTCGATGCTGAGAAGTTCGTGCTCGGATCCATTCTCCTCGATGACACCCTCTACGTCCAGGCGGCCGGCACGCTCGAACCGGACGACTTCAGTCTCGAAAAACATCGCCGTATTTTCAAACGCATGGGCGAGTTGCAAGCCCGCGGCGAGAGAATCGACCGCATCACCATCGCCAACGAACTCATGAAGTTCAATGAGCTCGAAGCTTGCGACGGCCTCAGCTACCTGGTTTCCCTCGACGACGGTCTGCCGCAAATTCCCAATCTCGAAAGCTATATCCGCATCGTCAAGGATAAAGCCGTCCTGCGCCGCATCATCTTCGCCTCGCAGCACATGATGAACCGCTGCCTGCTCGGCGAGGAGGAGGCTGGCGAAATCCTCGCCGGAGCGGAAGAAACCATCCTAAAGCTCGGTGAGTCGCGCGTCCGGTCAGGCCTCATGAACCCGGGGCAGATCCTCCAGGAATACGAAGGTGGGCTCTCGGCTTTCCTCGATCCCAGCAAGCGTATCAAAGGCATCAGCACGGGGTTCGCCAAACTCGACGAAATGACGGGGGGAATGCATGGCGGCGATCTCGTGATCATCGCGGCGCGCCCGTCCATGGGAAAAACCGCGCTGGCCCTCAACATCGCGCAGCACGTGGCGCTGCGCCTGAAGCAGACCGTGGCGATCTTTTCGCTCGAAATGTCGCGCGAATCGCTGCTCACGCGCATGCTCTGCGCCGCGGCGCGGGTGGACAGCCACCGCTTTCGCGCCGGATTCCTCTCCCGCGAGGAGCGAGACAAGCTGAACCGTGCCCTGCACGAGTTGATCGAAGCGCCACTGTACATCGACGACACCGCCGGCCTCAATCTCATGGACATGCACGCCAAGCTGCGGCGCATCCAGCAGGAGCAGAAGGTTGGGCTGGTGATCGTCGATTATCTCCAGTTGATGAGCTCGCCGGGGCGGCAGGAAAATCGCAATCAGGAAGTCAGCGCGCTCTCCCGCGGCTTGAAACTGCTCGGCAAAGAGCTGAACGTGCCGATGATGGTGCTTTCGCAGTTGAGCCGGGCGGTGGAGACGCGGCAGGGCGATCACCGCCCGCAGTTGAGCGATTTACGCGAATCGGGATCCATCGAGCAGGATGCCGACCTTGTGGGGTTCATCTTTCGCGAAGAGGTCTATCATCGCGAACGGGAGGATTTGCGGGGATTGGCGGAGCTGATCGTAGCCAAACAGCGCAACGGCCCCACCGGAACGGTCAACCTGGTTTATCTGCACGCGCAGACGAAATTCGAAAATCGCGCCGAGGATACCGGAGAGCTGCCGGAGGAGTGATTCACTCTCCCCGCGTCACGTACAACTCCATCTGGGCGAACGCGCCATCGCGCACCTGATCGCGCATCGTGCTGAATCGCACCGAGTCGCTCGCGGCGCGAAGCCGGTCAGTATCGGCCAAGGTCAGTTCGCGCCGGAACCAGTCCGCGCGATCGCGATAGGAATAGCCGCCGTAGGCGGCGTTGGAGGCGGAAGCCACTTCCATCAGCAGATCCCAAAAGCTCGCCCGCTGAAACATGCCTTTGCGCACGCCTGCCTCCCGCGGAATCTCGATAGCCTGCCGTCCGCCGCGCAGGATGGCGCGCACGCAGCGCGAGGCTTCGAAGCGCCGCAACGGGTCGGCGTCGGGAAAAGTTCCCAAAACTTCCCGCACACCGTCGGCATCGGCCTCCCACCCCGCCCAGCGAAAGCGCGACGCTCCGCTCACCAGGGTGCCGCGTTTCAGCAGTTCGCGAATCCGCGTTTCATCCTTGCCGGTGATGCCGAGCATGTGCTCGATGAGATCGCGTACCGCCAGTTCCTGCACCACGACAGGTGTCAGCGCGATGGCCTCCGCCGCCTCGGAACTGAGCTTCACCCGGATGGTCTGCGGCAACCCCATACTTGCTAGCATAAGTCCGTGACGCCTCTCGAAAAAGTGCGGACGGAGATCGCCCGCTACGATCACGCCCTGCTTGACTTTTCCGCCCGCGAACAGAACGGCGCCATCGAACTCGTCATCCAGTTGAAAAGCCGCGAGCTGCACACTTATTACGCCCCGATTCATGCGCGCGACATCGAGCATCCGCAATTTCCGTGGACGTTCCAGCGCTACCTCTACGACTGCATGCACGACTACCTGGTGGAAATGTTCGTCCACACGCCGCAGAGCCGTGATCCTCGCCCATAATTCCGGCCCATGACCCCCGCCGCCGAACTTCTCGCCGCCGAAATCGCCCGCACCGGTCCGGTTCCCTTCTCGAAATTCATGGAGACGGCCCTTTATCATCCGGTTCACGGATATTACCGCCGGTCCCGCGATCCTTTCGGCAAAGGCGGCGACTTCTACACCGCGGAGCAGATCCAGCCCGTCTTCGGAATTCTGATCGCGGCGCGCGTTCGCCAGCTGTTCCATGCCATGGGAAAGCCCTCCGATTTCACCGTCGTCGAACTCGGCGCCGGCCGGCAGGAGATGGCCGAAGCTTTTTCCGAATGGCGCTATCTCCCGGTCGATATCGATTCCGGCGAGATGCCGCCGGAATTCCGCGGAGTTGTGTTTTCCAATGAGTTCTTCGACGCTCTGCCGGTCGATGTCGCGGTCTTCCGCGGAGGGAGCTTTCGGCAACAGCGTGTCGCCTTTCACGACTCTCGCTTCGTCTGGCAGGAGGCCGGTCCGGTCCCGGCGGCAGCCGCGGATTACCTGCGCACCAACTTTCCCGCTCCCGAAGAAGGCAATTGGTACGAAATCAATCTCCCCGCGCTGGCATGGATGGACCGCATCGCGCGCTCGCTTCGCGCCGGCTACGTGCTGACCATCGATTACGGGTACACGCGCGCCGAGGCGGTGCGCTTTCCTCGCGGCACGTTGATGGGCTATCGCCGGCACACCGCTGTGGAAGGAGTCCTCGAAGATCCCGGTCTCCGCGACATCACCGCGCATGTAAACTTTACCGCCCTGGAAGAACGCGGAGAGCGCGAGGGCTTGCGGACGGAGAACTTCTCCACGCTGGCGCAGTTGCTGCTCTCGGCGGGCGAAGCCGATCAGTTCGCCGCGGCTCTCGGCGAGAGCGGCGATCTCCGCCGCCGGATGCAGCTCAAGACCCTGCTCTTCGGCATGGGGGAGACGTTCCGAACGCTTCTGCAGGTGCGCGGAAGGGTCATCGATTGTCGTTGGGGGGAAGAAAAGGATCTCGGAGGGAAATGCCTGAAACAATGAAAAAGGCCCCGAAAACCGGGGCCTTGGAGTGAACCTTTGTTTGGAGCCCTTCTTCAGGGCGCGCCCTGACTACTTCTTTTTCTTCGGAGCAGCCTTCTTCGGGGCGGCTTTCTTTTTGGTTGCGCTCTTCATCGATTTATTCTCCCTAACATCAGATTTTGCGATTCAAAAAAATCGCAATGTGATTCATATATAAGGTTCTTCGCGACGAAAGTCAAGGAAAAAATGCATTTTGCGTTGCGATTCGTCATTCATCGAGTGCCAACCGGCGGTCCGGCGCCGAAAAAATTCCGCGCCGCGCCCCAATCTTGCGCGCCATTCGCACTCGTATATACAATTAGGACGCGCTGAGACCGGCATCCACATGCGGATCGCGCGAGAAAAGTTCCGAATGTTTCTGCTGCCCATCCTGCTGGCGTTTCGCTCCACGGAAGCTGACGCGGCGCTCGTGGTTCGCCTCCAACGCCGCGAACCACAGGCGCTCGCCGAGCTGTATGACCGTTACGGCCGCGTTGCGTATTCGCTCATTCTGCGTGTGGTGCGCGACGCCGGCATCGCCGAAGACCTGGTGCAGGAGACTTTTCTCCGGGTGTGGAACCGCGTACAGGGCTTCGATGCCCAGAAAGGTGCGGTGGGGCCGTGGCTGCTCGCCGTGGCTCGCAATCGCGCCATCGATTACATCCGCTCCGCCGGCTGCCGGGACCGCAACACGGTGGAATTCGAGGAGAGCGATCATCCTTCTCTTTACACGGAGATGGAATCGGGCATCCTGGCCTCGGACAAGGCGCGCGTGTTGAAGGCGGCGCTCGAAAAACTCTTACCTCACCAGCGCCAGGTGATTGAACTGGCCTATTTCGAGGGACTATCGCAGACGGAGATGGCCGCGCGCATGGGGCAGCCGCTCGGAACCGTCAAGACCTGGGTTCGCGCGGCCCTGAAGACCTTACGCGATGAGCTCGGCGCTCAGGCGGTGTCGGTATGAACTGCTCGGAACTGCGGGACCATTATGAGCTTTACGCGTTGGGCTTGGCCGAAGAGCCGGAGCGGGACGAAATCCGCGCGCACCTGGACCGCGGTTGCGAGGTCTGTATGTCGGAAATGAGACGCGCGCGCGAATTGCTCACGCTGGTGGGAGGTTCCGCCGTTCCCGCGGCGCCATCCCGGAAGCTGCGGCGCCGCATTCTGGCATCGGTAGGGGTGGACCAGCGTGGTTTCGGCTGGACGCCGCTGTTTGCCGGGTTGAGCGCATTGCTGCTGGCCGCGGCGCTCTACTTTGCCGGCCGTGAAGGGGATTACTCGCGCCAGGTGGAGACGCTCACGGCGCGATCGCGCGCCCAGATCATCGAACTCACCCGCCTGAATGAGGCTTTCGCCCTGATGAACGGCGCCGACACCACGGTCACTACCTTCGGCGAGAAGAAGCCCGTGCCCAAAGGTAAGCTTTTCTACAATCCCTCCAAGGGCGCGCTCCTCATCGCGTCCAATCTGCCTCAGGCGCCCGCGGGCAAGGCTTACGAGCTTTGGTTGATACCAAAAACCAAGGGCGCGCCCCCGATCCGCGATGGAATGTTTCAATCGGACAGCGGCGGCACCGCTATGCGCTTGATCCCCGGGCCGATCGATGCCAACACCACCGCCGCGATCGCCGTCACCATGGAAGTGGATGCGGGAGTGGATGCGCCCACCAGCCCGATTCTGATCTTCGCGCCGCTGGCCCCGGCGCTACAATAGCGGAGCGTGACTAAATACATTCGTTACCGCTGCGGCTCGACCACTGGTTATGCCGTTCTGGACGGCGAAACCGTCCGGCCCTTCGCGGGCGACCTTTTCGGCAGCCGCACACCATCCGGCGAGACACGCGATCTCTCGGAAGTGACTCTGCTGGCTCCCTGCCAGCCGGGGAAGATCCTTGCGGTGGGCCGCAATTACAAGAGTCACCTCGCCGGCCGTCCGCAGCCGGAATGTCCCGAGATCTTTTATAAGCCGGTGAGCGCGCTTCAGGATCCCGGCGGCCCAATCGTGACGCCACCGGATGCCACCGATATGCACTACGAGGGCGAACTCGTGGTGGTGATCGGGAAAAAGACCAGAGGCGCGTCCGTGGAGGAAGCCCGCGACGCCATCTTCGGCGTGACCTGCGGCAATGACGTGAGCGAACGCAACTGGCAGCATGGTCCGGGCAAGGATCTGCAATGGTGGCGGGCCAAAGGCAGCGATACCTTCGCTCCGCTCGGTCCAGCCATCGTTACGGGCATCGATTATGCCAACCTGCTGCTCGAGACGCGTCTGAATGGCGAATCGGTGCAGAAGCAGTACACGTCGGACCTGATCTTCGATTGTCCGGCGGTTGTCAGTTGGATCAGCGGATGGGTGACTCTGCTTCCAGGCGACGTTGTTTATACGGGCACCCCGGGGAGCACGCGTAAAATGTCTTCGGGGGATACGGTAGAGGTGGGGATTGCGGGAATCGGCGTGTTGCGGAATCCGGTGGAATAAAGAACCTCGGAACCGCTGTTCTCTTCTCTGCGTACCCGGCGCATTCGCGTGAGAAGCTCTTCAGCTCATCACCAAGCTATACGTGAGTATGGCCAGTACTACCAACGTGAACCCCACGTACATCCTGTCGCGCTCGGCCAGGAACGCCGCTATGCAAAACACCACGCGCGCCACCGGCGTTGCGATCAGCAACAGCAGCCCGATTTCGACGGTGGCCAACGGCGCAGGCAATCCCTGGGTCCACGGCATCTTCGTGTGCGAGGGATGGAAATCGCGGTAATCCGCCCTTGTCCGGCCTTGCGCCGCCAGATACCAGACTCCGCCCGCCAGCACCACTGCCGCCGCCAGCATCACACCAGCCCGCAGAAGGTTGCCCACAATCTGTTCCAGCCGGGTATCGGTCATCGCATTCCTCCCGTCAATCCGCTATAAGCCATTTCAATCGCCATCACCGCGATCACGACGGCGAACAGGCGCCGCAGCACCCGCACATTGGCCCCGCTCAACTGCCGCGCGCCCACGAGCGATCCACCCAAGACGCCCAGCATCACCGGCATCGCGAGCCCCGGCGTGATGTAGCCGTGACGCAGATAGATGCCCGCGCTCGCCGCCGCCGTCACGCCGATCATGAAATTGCTGGTGGTGGTCGAGACCTTGAACGGAATCTTCATTACCTGGTCCATAGCCACGACCTTCATGGCGCCCGACCCGATTCCCAGCAGCCCCGAAAGGAGTCCCGCTATCGTCATCAGGCCGAAGCCCGCCTTGACGTGGGTCACCGTGTACGATCTCGCGCCGGTTGGGTCCGGATACGATCCGTTGAGGTGCAGGCGTTCCGCCAGCGGATCCGCCGGGTGGTCGCCGTTTGCGGCGTGTTCGGTCAAGGAATGCCACGCCGAATAGAGCAGCACGGCGGCGAAGACGATAGCCAGTGCCGGGACCGGTACGACCGAGACGAGATGGGCACCGACGACCGCACCGGCGGTAGTCGCGATTTCGAGCAGCATGCCCGCGCGCACGTTCGAGAACCCTTCTTTGACGTACGCCGCTGCCGCGCCCGAAGAGGTTGCGATCACCGAAACCAGCGATGCGCCCATGGCGTAATGGATGTTCACCCCTAACATCAACGTCAGAACGGGAGTTACGACTACGCCCCCGCCAAGACCGGTGAGCGCGCCCAGAAATCCCGCCAGCGCCGAAATCAGGAACACTACCCCGGAAAAGACCGAAACAGTCATCGCTTTTCTAGTGTAGGGTGTCCCTGGCCGCCTCACCGCAAATTTGGGGCTGTTTGGACACAAAAAAAGGGCAGGACGGGACCTGCCCTTCAGTAGTTGCCGGGAGGCAACCCTGGTACTCGCGTCAGGACCGCCCCTGCGCCATGCGAGGCGGTGCTAACCATGAATGATTTGATTCTAGGACCAGCCGCAGACCGACACCATACAGTCAATGCTGTATTTTCTCCAACCCCGCGCTGGGTCCACAATCGAGCGTGCGGCGATACAATATAGCTATAGTGCCGGTGGGCTTGAGTCAGCATGCTGTTCTGCGAACCGGCTACATTGCTGTAATCGCCGTTCTGATCCTTTCCGCATTCGAAGCCTGGCGCATTCAGAACAGTCTCTCGGCACAGAACCTGATCATCTACCGTCACTACGCCGAACAGGACCGGGCTCTCCGCGTGCTCCGGCTCAATCTTTGGCAGGCTGGCAATTATGTCCGCGATTTCCTGATCGTGTCGACCCCCTCACAAGCCGCCGTTCTCCATACGCAACTGAACGATCTCAGGACGGAGGACGACCGGGCGCTCCAGTTGCTCGACCGGGATTCCGGCCGCGTCGCCGCTATTCCGAAACTGCGCCGCAGCCTGGGAGAATTCTGGAACGTGGTGGCGGCCGTGCCCCAATCCATGTTGAACGTCTCCGACGAGTCCAAGCTGGAATTCCTGCAGCGGGAAATCGTGCCCCGCCGGGGCGAGTTGTACAATGCCATGCTCGATCTCGCCGCCGCCGACCAGCAAAAACTCGAGGAAGGCGAGCGTGATTTCGCCGACGCGCGCCGTCGCGGCGGTTGGCGCCTGATCACCATGCTGGCGGTCGGCGTTTTCCTGAGCGTGTTCGTGGCGCGCGCCAGCCTGAAGCACGCCCAGACCCTGGAATCGCGTGCGGAACGCCATTATCACGAACTCCAGAAGCTCTCCGCCCGGCTGCTCCACGTGGAAGAAGAAGGACGCCGGAAGCTTTCCCGCGAACTTCACGACGAAATCGGCCAGGCGCTGGCACTGCTGCAAATCGAGATCTCGAACGCGCTCGCCACGCCTCAACCGCCGGGCGCGCGCCGTCCCCTGGAACGCGCCCGCGAACTCGCGGAGCAGACCGTGCAAACCATCCGTAATATGGCGCTGCTGCTGCGGCCTACTCTGCTGGACGATCTCGGGCTGGTTCCCGCCCTTCAGTTCCAACTGGAGGATTTCCTGCGTCGCAATCCCATCGCGTGCGATTTCGTGGAGGAGGGGGTGGCCGACGAGCTTCCCGATCCCGCCCGTACCTGCGCCTACCGCGTGATTCAGGAAGCGCTCCACAATTGCGAAAAACATTCCGGCGCCACAAAGGTGCGCGTCGTGGTGCGCCAACTCCCCGACGCCCTTCTGGCGGAAGTGGAGGACAACGGACGCGGATTTTCCTGCGACCAAGGCATGCCCTCGCGCAACAACGGGCTCGGACTTCTGGGAATTCGGGAACGCGCCGCCATTGCCGGGGGGACGCTGGTGGTGGATTCCGCTCCCGGCCGCGGCACCCGCATCACGCTGCGCATTCCTTTAACGGAGGTCCCCGCCTGATGTCTATCCGGATCCTGCTCGCCGACGATCACACGCTGATGCGCCAGGGCCTGCGCCACATTCTGGAGAGCCACGCCGATTTCGAGGTGGTGGCCGAAGCCAGCTCCGGTATCGAGGCCGTTCAGGCGGCAACCGAACACCACCCCGACGTCGCGATCGTGGACGTCGCCATGAAAGAACTCAATGGAATCGAAGCCACGGCGCAAATCCTCAAGCATTCGCCGCACACCGCCGTGTTGATTCTGAGCATGTACAGTGACGAGCGCTACGTGCTGCGTTCGGTCAAGGCCGGTGCGCGCGGGTATGTGCTGAAGAACTCCGCCGGCGACGAACTGGTGCAGGCGATCCTGACCGTGCAGAAGGGCACGGCTTTTTTCAGTCCCGCCGTGGCACGGATTTTCCAGAACGGATTCGCTCGCCTGAAGGATGCGCGCGAGACGAACGACCGCTACGATCTCCTCACCGACCGCGAGCGCCAGATCTACCAGTTACTCGCCGAGGGCAATAGTAATAAAGATATCGCCAATCGCCTGGGGCTCAGCTTACATACCGTGGAAACGCACCGCTGGCGCCTGATGGAGAAGATGGACCTGCACAGCACCGCGGAGTTAGTGCTGAGCGCGGTCCGGCGCGGCATGGTGACATAGGTTGTATCAGGCCATTACGACGGCGTCTTTTCTCGGGGTATCTCATATTTCGAACGGCTAGCGCACTGCTCGGCAATGGCGATAGAACTTCCAACTGCTTGCCGGCTAGGCTGTCTCCGGGTTTCTGCATTGCGGTCGCTGATTTCACTGCTGACGGAAAGCTGGATCTCGCCTTGGTGATTACCGACCATGCGGCACTTCCAGTTTTTGGCGGAAGCTGGCCCGCCACTGATCGCATGAACTTGGGTGCGCTGGCAACATCGCTGATATCCATACACCTGTTTGACTCGGAACTCTCGGAACTCGGAAGTCTTGCCGCGCAGTCCGCTTCCGAGTAAAATGCGGAGTTGTGAGCCTCGTCGACCTGCTGCAGAGCCACGAAGGGAAA
Source organism: Bryobacteraceae bacterium (assembly GCA_035509055.1). Taxonomy (GTDB): domain Bacteria; phylum Acidobacteriota; class Terriglobia; order Bryobacterales; family Bryobacteraceae; genus PALSA-129. The sequence continues at coordinate 39,520 of DATJMA010000091.1, forward strand.
ACTCTCGAGTTCAAGCGCGACCTCTCGTCACCGGACGGAGTTCTCAAGTCGCTGGTGGCATTCGCGAATACCGCCGGAGGGACAGTCGTGATCGGCGTTGAGGATGGCTCCAAAAGGGTGCACGGCGTTACCGCCGTGCTGAAAGCCGAGGAACAGCTGGCCAATCTCATTGCCGATTGCATCCGTCCGCGGCTGGTTCCCGAGATCGACATAGTGCCATGGCGGAAAGTAAATGTGCTCACTGTCCACGTGTATCCGAGCAATACCCGCCCTCATTACCTCGAACGGCTGGGCCCCGAGAGCGGAGTCTTTATCCGGGTGGGATCGACTAACCGGCGCGCCGATTCCACCCAGATCGAAGAACTCCGGCGATTGAACCGGATTGACACGTTCGACGAACAGCCGCTGCCCGGCCTCGACTCGGAAGCCATCGACTTCCGAGCTGCTTCCGAGTTGTTTGCTCCATATCGCCAGCTCAGGCCGCAAGACGCCAAGACTCTGCGAATCACCACCGAACACCAGGGGCGGCAAGTCCCGACTATCGGAGGATTCCTTCTCTTCGGCCGCGACCGGTTCTCCAAATTCCCAGATGCCTGGATTCAGGCGGGACGCTTCGCCGGTGTGACCCGGGCTCGCCTGATAGATTCGACTGAGATCCGGTCTTTTCTACCCCGCGCCGCGGAAGAAGCGGTCACTTTTGCGCAGAAACATCTGTCCCGTGAATCCGTAATTGAGGGCCTCCGCCGGCAAGAACGGTGGTCGGTTCCGATTGTGGCAATCCGGGAGACGCTGATGAATGCCATTGTGCATGCGGACTACTCCCAACAGGGAGCCCCAATCCGTCTGGCGATCTATGACGACCGCATCGAGGTTGAAAACCCCGGCTTGTTGCCATTCGGTTTGACGGTGGCGGACATCCGGCAAGGTGTATCGAAGCTGCGGAATCGCGTGATCGGGCGTGTATTCCATGAGCTTCGCTTAATCGAGCACTGGGGCAGCGGCATTCCGCGGATGACCTCCGCTTGCCGTGACGCGGGGCTCGGAGACCCTACTCTGGAAGAGATCGGCGTGCATTTTCGCGTGACGATTCATACCGCTCGCGTGAAGCAGGCTGCCACGAACCAGACCGACCGGAAAATTCTCTCGCTGCTCGGCAGCAAGGGCTCTCTTTCGACGGCGCCTATCGCGAAGTACGTCCGTCTGTCGCAACGAGCGACCCTGACCCGGTTACAGACGTTGAAATCGCGCGGCCTCATTGTCGAGATCGGCACTGGCCCACACGATCCGAAACGGCAATACGCGCTTGCGAAGTGACTCCTACTTCCCCGCCGCCTCCATGGCCGCCACCTGCCAACGCCAGCGGAAGAATCGTTCGTCGCAATCGCCGCAGCGGCAGGGCAGCGCCACCAGGGAAAAGATGCGCTCCCAGAGTTTTCGCCGCGAGCGGTGAATGTGCGCCGAAAAGCAGTAAGGGCACCACACGCGGACCTGGATTCTGATCAGCACACCTTTATATAAGGTGCGGCGAGCGGCACAGTTTATCTGAACAAAAAATATCTCCTGCTTTTACATTTACTTGCCCGCTTGTGCCTTGGGCAGGGCGATCAAATTGGCCAGCAGTTGATAGGCCCCGACTGTGCCCGCGGGCAGTTGCCGCCAAAGTCCGAGCCCTAAATACATCCAGCGGCCCTTTCCGTACTTGCATTCCACCAGCGAGCCGAGCTTTTCGCCCGGATTGTCCTTGAACGGGTCGGTCATGGCGATCAAATCGACGTATTTCGGGTCTTTCTCGCCGAGAAAATACAGTCCGCGCTCCTGCACCCAGTCCGCCCACGCCGCCGCACCGATCTGGTTCGGGAAATGAAAAATCGGATCGTCCGGTACGAGGACTTTCACCGGCGCCGTTTCGTCGGTAATGCGATTGGAACTTACGCGCGCGGGATAGGGGCCGTACTCTTCCCGATTGAACTCCATCTTGTTGTATTGCACGATTACCGTTCCGCCGCGATCCACATAATCCAGCAGGCGGCGATTGTACGCCCGTAGATCGGCGCGGCGCTCGTACGCGCGCACACCGGTGATAATCACATCGTGCCTGGAAAGATCGCCCCAGGCCAGTTCGTCCTGATCGATGTAGCTCAGTTTCGCTCCCAGTTGTTCGATGGCGGGCGGCACCGAATCTCCCACACCAACGATATACCCCACGTCGATACCCGGGACCGTCTTCACGTCGATCACCTTCATGGCGATTTCCGCTGGCTCGATCACCTGACGCCGCTGGATGTGCGGGTATTCGATTTCGAGATAGCCATCGGTGAACTTATGGCCGGGGGCATCGGGCGTGGTGACCGCGGCGCGCAGCGCGTAATTGCCGGTCTTCGTGTGCGCCGGCACGGTCACTTCGAAGCGCGCGGGCAGCGATTCATCCTCGTGCGCGAAAGCCAGTTGCGCGCTGGCAGGAGAGACCTGCCAGCCGGCGGGAGGATCTAGCGTTACGGTACCTTTGGCCGGGCCCTTCGCGCCGTTGGTCACGGTTACCACCACCTCGCGCGCGATCGGTTCGCCGGCCGAAGGGATCACCGCCAGGTCCGGCGAGAGCCGCACCGAAAAGGCAGGCACCACGTTCAATTCCATCCGTTTATCGCCAAAATAAACATCTTTTACGTAGCGATACTCTACCGGGAGTTCCTTGGTGACCTCGACGTCACCGGCTTTCAGGTGGAAAGTGACGCGAAATGGCGTAGGCGCGAACGGAACGCCAAATGGCACGGTTGGGTCGAAGATCTGGATGGCCTGATTCGCAGGATGCTTCCAGTAATTGTCGTCGAAATAGGGCGTGGTCGGCCGGGCGTCCTTCGGAATGTGGACTTCCGCCGCGCAAGTATATCCGGCGCCCTTTTTGACATCTTCCGCGGCGCAGTTGCCAACGCCATCGAACCCCGAGATCTCTACGCCCGTCACCGATATACCGGTTGTGCCGTGATTGGCGGCCGACAGGCGTAATTGCACGGGCTGGCCAGCGATGACGAGTCCGTCGTCAGCCAAGGCATCGAACGCAACGTCGTGCGCGGCGAGCACGGCGTCCTCGTAATCCCGCTCCTTGAGTCGCAGGCGGAAATCAATTTCGTAGCGGGCCGAATCGCTGAGGCCCATGCTGCCCAACTGCGCTCTCAGCGCGCGAATGCCAGCCAATCCCGCTTCCACGGGCGCCGCGGTTCCGGCGTCGTTACCGCCGGCGAAGGCGGTTTGAGCTGCCTTGGCGTGATTCAGAATCGTCGCCAGTGCCTCGGTAAGTTCCTGCGGCGGGTTGGAGCCCGCGTACTGCGAGATACCAGTCAGACTGATGTCGATGCCGTCCAGCACCGAGGTTTCTTGCTTCTCCATCTCTCCGGCGATTGTCGTATCGACCAACGAGTAGCCGCCCCGTCCGCCGAACTGCGGTGGGCCTCCACGTCCGGCAGCGGGACCACCGCGGCCAGCCGCAGGCGCCGGAGCGGGACCGCCCCGTCCGCCGGGAAATCCGCCTCCGATCCCTCCCAGCCCCTGGCACTTGTGATAACTGCGCGCATCGTTCCCGATTTCGGCATAGGTCCGGCCCAGCAACGGATCGTATTCGCCGGTATTGACGGGCGTGAGATGGGCCGCTTCTGGCGCATTCTGACCACGTCCGCCGCGGGCGCCCCCTGGCGCCCCACCCGCGAAATACAACTTCTTCGGCTGCCACGGTCGCAATCCCCCGGCAATCTGTTCAGGGTACATGGCGGGGTCGCCCGCGGCGCGGAACGATTCGCGCACCAATACGGTGGTCGCCTCGTGAGCGCGGTCGCCACCGCGTCCCTGAATATTCATCGTGACGATGACGTCCGGGCGCAGCGTGCGCCAGAGCCGCACATAATCGCCGACGATGTTCTTCCGGCCCCACTTGGCGATCACTTCCTCCGGGTCGAAGGAGTAGCCGTAGTCGATGGCGCGCGTGAAATATTGCTCGGCGCCATCCACGCGGTGCGCTGAAAGCAGTTCCGAGGTCCGCAGCACCGCCATATTGCGAAACAATTCAGGGCCGATCTCGTTCTGCCCGCCATCGCCGCGATTGTTCTGGACATCGATCACACGCAGCCCCATGCCATATCCGAACAATGCGAACAAAGAATTTGTCTCGTCGTCGGGATGGGCGGGCGCCTGCAAAAATGTCCCGGAGACAGTCAACTTGCGCAGCGCCAGCCCGAGAGCCGTATGCCCGCTCGTCGGAGATACCGGCGAAAAACTCAGGCGATTCTGCGCCTGCACGGAAAGAATCGCCACACATGCACCGGCCAGAACGAGCGTCGGCTTCCGCAAAGATCCATTCATTCAATTCCCTCGGTTTTCAAAGGATATCGCAGTCTATTGCGCGGCGCGCATGGGTGAGAGATCCAGTTAGCCGAAATTGACCACAGGCCGCGCCGGACGGCCAGCGATAGCATTGGCCGCACCCTCACATTTTTGCGCGCGGCGGGTAAATCGTGTGCCCCGCTTGGAGTTCCTGCAGGTTCGAATTGGCGGCAAAATCTCCGGGGTCGAAGCGCAACGCCTGCTGGTAGCTCGCGATGGCTTCTGCCCGCCGTCCCAGGCGCGCGAGCGCATTGCCCCGATTCCGGTAGGCCTCCGCGTACGCCGGGAAGATCGCGACGGCACGGTCGTACTCGCCGATCGCCCGGTTGTCGTCGCCATCCGCCGCGTACTCCACGCCGATCGAGTAATGCGCCTTGGCGCTGTCGGGCGAAGTCTCCACCAACTTGTTGTAGAATCGCGGCGCGTTGAGCCAGTCCAGATTGCGGACCGCTGTGCGCGCGCCGAAAATCAGGCCTACGGCAATCAGTACCGGCTTCCAGAAGCGGCTGCGAGCCAGGAGAACCGCCAGCAGCAGTGCCAGGCCCAGACTAGGCGCGTACATCAGACGCTCACCCATGATGGTGCCGATGGGAAACACCAGGTTGGCGGTCGGCGCGAACAGGATGGCATAGGCCAGCAGGGGCGCGCGGTACGCGGGCCGCTTCCAGGCCGCGTAGATCGCCGCCGCGGCCAGCCCCAACCCCGCCCAGGCGCGCCAATCGCCGAGCCCCATCACCAGCCGGATCTGCTTGTAAGAGTAGTCGGCCGAAAGGTGGACCGGGACGAGGGCTTTATACAAATAGAGACACTGCACCCACAGCGCCGTAATCCATCGCTTGCCGGCGTCCACGAGCGACGTGGGATTGTCGATGGGCGGAATCTGCGAACTGCGCGAGAGAATATTGTGCGCAATGAGGGCTATCCCAATGACCGCGGCCGCTCCGATTGCCGGCAGCCACGAATCACGCAGGCGCGGACGCTTGTGCGGAAAGGCCAGCGGCAGTGCGGCGAAGGCAGCGGCGCTCTCTTTCGAAAAAACCGCCAGCGCGAAGAGGGCCAGTGCCCCAACCGGGCGTCCCCGATAGTACAGAATGACGGCTGCCAATCCAAAGGCTGCCGCCATCAGTTCCGCCGACCCTACTACCGATGTGGTGGCATCGGTATGGATGGGGAACAGCGCGAATAAAGCTGCCGCCAAAAATGCCACGCCGGGCGGGGTTTTCACCCGAAGCAGCAGCCGATAAAGCAGCAGCACCACGGCGAGTCCCAGGGCTAGGCCCAGCGCGTGGAAGATCGCGGCGTGGGAACTGCCTCCGGCCGCCCATAGCAGCGCCCAAACGGTCTGCGCCACTGGCCGGTATAACTCGAGTCCGCGATTGTCGGGCCAGTAGCCCGATTTCCAGATGTGGGCAAGTTGAGCCAGCGAGTGGACGTGGAGAGCATTATTCTCCACCAGCACGATGCGGTCGTCGAACACGAAACCGCACGCCAGTGCGCCCAGATTGGGGAGCAGGAAAGCGGCCGCGAGCCACAGTGGAGCGTGGCGAACGGGCTCGGAATTCTCGACTGGCAGGGCTTGCGGTGCGGCAACTTGCAAATTCTGCCGACGAAGCCGGCGGGCGCGACTCATCGTTTCTCACCGAAATATATCATGGGGCATGATATCCTTCCCCTATCCAAAATCGAGCCAAACATGCAGCGAAGAACCTTCCTGAAATCGGCCGTGCTGGCCGCCGCCGCGCCCACTGCCCGGACACAGACCGCGCCCGCACCATCGTGGGGAGGACCGGTCGTCGACACGCACCTGCATCTGCGACGCGATCCCGACGCCTGCTTCACCCACATGCAGGGATGCGGAGTCAGCCATGCCGTGCTGCTGACCCCGGCCAATCTGGAAGACAGCGCCAGGAAAGAGATGAACAAGCGTCCTGGCCGGTTTGCGCGTTCGGTGTCGTACGATCCGGCCCGGCCCGACGCAGTCACCGTGATTCGCCAGGCGCTCGGCAGCGGAGCGGTCAGCATGGGCGAGATCAAGTACCACCTCGCGCTCGATTCGCCGGAAATGCGCCGCCTCTACGATATCTCCGCGGAACTGCAGGTGCCCGTAATGGTACACATCCAGACTTTTCCGCACTTCGGGGGCGAACTGCCGTACAATACCGGCTATCGCGAGTTCGACAAGATTCTGAAAGCCTGCCCGAAAACCATCTTCGTCGGCCACGCCGACTTGTTCTGGGCCAATATCAGCGCCGAGGTCCCAGCCGATCGCGGGTACCCCAGCGGTCCGGTCAAAAAGGGCGGACTGACCGACCGCTGGCTCTCGGAATACGCCAATCTCTATGCCGATATGTCGGCGAATTCCGGAAACAACGCCCTCTCGCGCGATCCCGATTTTCCCGCGATTTCATCGCCCGCCATCGCGGAAAATTGATCTTCGGCAGCGATTGCAGTTGTACCGACGGCAATGGAGCGGGCATCTCCCAGGCCAACAACCCTGAGGCGGCGCGGTTGGAAGGCAAGTGCGTGGCGCGCGAAACCCTGAGCCTCCTCAAGAACTTGACCACACCCGAAATTTTCCGCCAAATCACCTGGGAAAACGCCAGTCGGGTATTCAAATTGAAGTTTCACTACCCGCTATCACCCGCATAGGGGTGTACCCGCGCGACCCCCGCATCAAACCATTTGTATCGGTAGCCCTATTGGGCTACTTTGGACTCATGAAGCGTCTGTGTTTGACCTGCAAAAACAAGGGATGCGTGAACTTTTGCCGGTTCCAGGAACAAAAAGGCTCGTCTCCGAAGATTGTCCAGTTGAAAGGCTAGTGTTATGCCAATCTGCGGAAATTGCCATCACAGTTCCGTTCCTCCATCCACGCCCACACCGATCCTCCAGATCCGGCACGGCTATCGAGCGCGCTGGAACGATCTGGCCTTCCAGGTGGAAAACGATAACAGCGGTTGGGCGCTGCGCGTTCTGGATTCCGCCAAGCACGAACTCTACCGAGCGCACCGCATCGGCCCCCAAGCCGCGCGAGTGGCTGCCGCGGAATACGCGATCTTTCGCGTCCTCGGGCCCGCCAGCGCGGTCCAGGCCGACTGTCTCGCCAGCGAACTGAACTGGCAACCCTACTGGTAGCCTCCATCCTGGCACCGGCTTCGGTTTTTTCGGCATAATCGAAATTCGGACCGATGTCTAACACTTGTTTCCAAATCCTGGCCGCGGCTCTCGCACTCAGCGCGAGCGCGGCTGAACTCCCTGTAATCCCCGGCGATTCCACCCGCGGCGCCAAGCTGTTCCAGACCCAACAGTGCGTTCACTGCCACGCCGTGAATGGCGCCGGGGGCAAGATTGGAATCGACCTTGGCCGCAGCGTCAGCCGCAAATACACCCCCGCGCTGCTGGCCAGCACCATGTGGAATCACGGCCCCGTGATGTGGGGCGCCATGGAAGCCGCCGGGATCGAAAAGCCCAAGCTTTCACCCGAAGACGCCGCCGACCTGTTCGCCTTCTTCTACTCCGCCCGCTTTTTCGATCAGCCCGGCGATGCCGCCCGCGGCCGCGAGACTTTCGCCGCGCGTCAATGCGGCGCCTGTCACGGAATCGAGGACTCGAAAGCCGAGGGCGCCCCGCCCGTGGTCCGTTGGGAATCGCTATCCGATCCAGTTGCGATGGTCCAGCAGATGTGGAATCACAGCTATCGCATGCACGACGCGTTCGCGCGCCGCCACATCGAATGGCAGGCGCTGACCGCGGCCGAGCTCGACGATATCCTCGCGTATCTGCGGTCGCTGCCGCAAACCAAAAAGCTCGCGGCGCATTTTTCCAACACCAGCGGCACAGGCGGCCGGCAGGTGTTCCAATCGAAGGGTTGCGTCAATTGCCACCAGGGCGCGCTGGCCCTCGAGGATCGCCTGCACAACATGACCCTCACCGATATCGCGGTGGACATGTGGAATCACGCTCCGCGCATGCTCCAGCCGCCGCCGGCGTTATCCGAGGATGAAATGCGCAGTCTTCTCAGTTATCTGTGGATGCGCCAGTTCGTCTATGGCGGCGGGAATGTCGCCGCCGGCAAGAAGGTCTTCCAGGAACGCCATTGCGCGGAATGCCACGCCGAAGGAGCCCACGGCGCGCCGCCGCTGCCCGGCCAGGCGAAGCAGTACTCCGAGGTCTCGATCATCTCCGCGCTCTGGCGCCACGGACCGCAAATGGCTCACCGCATGAAACAGGCAGGAATCGCCTGGCCCATTTTCGGCGGCCCGCAGGAAGTGGCGGATTTGATCGCGTATTTGAACTCGGTGCAGTAAAAAACGTGGGGTCTTACTTCGCTTCCGGCTTGAGCAAGGACGGCAGTTGCTCCGCCGCGTGCCCCATATCGCGCGCCAGCGTCAGCTTCGCCAGATTGTGGGCGAAGATGCTGTTGATCACATCGAGTTGCGCGCTCGAAACCGTCTGTTGCGCCTGCACCACTTCCACGGTATTGATCACCCCGGCTTCCATGCGCGCCCGCGCCATCTCCAGGGTCTCCTCCGCCACTTGCAGATTCTTGCGCGCCACTTCGATCTGCCCCGCGGCGGCTTCCAAATCCAGAAAGGCCTCGCGAATTTCCGCCTCGATCTGTCCGCGGGTATCTTCCAGTTCCGCCTGGCGTTGCGCCAGTACCGCCTGCGCTTGCGCCACGTCGGCTGAGATCTTTCCTCCCTGCCAGATGGGGATATTCAGCGTGCCGGTGACGCTGAAAGCCCCGTGCGATTCGGCCGGATTCGTGCCTATCGCTTCGTAATACCCGTTCACGGAAAGCGACGGCAGGTGTTCCGCGCGCGCCGCCGCCAAGGCTTTTCTGGCCGCCTCTACCTGCGACTCCGCAGCCTTCAGGTCCGATCGCTGCTGTTGGGCGCGAGCCAGCGCGTCGCCGACCGTGAGCACCGGCGGCGGGCTGAAAGCGAACGTGTCGGTAAGCTCGTAATCGGGATTGGGCGGAAGGCCGGTGAGACGCGCCAGGTTGATTTTCTGCTTGGCGAGATCGTTGCGCAGGGTGATGATCTGCTGCTGCTGGGTGAGCGTCTGTACCTGACTCTGGTCCACGTTCAGCCGTCCCAAGACGCCCGTCGCGTGCTGTTCCGACGATTGATGGAAGACGGCGTTGGCGGTATTGAGCTGCGCCTGCGCCGCGTCCAGCCGGGCTTGCGCGCTGAGTGTTTGCAGGTAGGCGCCGCCCACCGCCAGCGTCACCAGGTCGCGGGCATCGTCGAGGCTGTATTGGCTGGCGCGCGCAGTGGCTTTGGCGGCGCGGTAATTGTCCAGCGAGGTGAGATTCGCGATTTCCTGGCTGAGCGTGGCCTGGAGCGCGAAATAGTTGAACGGTCCGGCGATCGAAGGAATGCGAATGCCCGGGAATGGCGTGGAGATGCGCAGGCCGAGCGCTGCGAGGTCCGTCTGCTCGACCGTCTCGCTGAGACCGCCGTTGATATTCGGCAGCAGGGCGCTCCGCGCCACGCGCATCTGCGCGCTGTTCTGTCGCGCCGTGTGCGCCAGCCCGACGGAACCCAGGTTATAGGCGAGCCCGCGCTTCAGCGCATCCTCGAGCGAGAGCTTGCCGGAAAACGGCATCGCTTTGGTGCTGCCCATGCTGCCGCTGTAGGGTCCGGAAATCGAGACGCTGGGATTCAGGGTGGTGACGCTGGTGGTGGTGCCCGGAACCGGCTGCTCCGTGGAGTTGACCGACCCTCCCTGGTTGTTGCGGCCGGACGCCGGCAGCACCGTCGCGGGCGGAGGCGCAGAACCGCCGGAAGCAAATTGGGCGAATGCGCCCGGGGCGCATGCCAGCAAAGCAGATATCAGAAGGATTCCGGATGGTCTCATGAGTGTCTCTCGTTATTTCGAAATCGCAATCAACTTCCGCATAGCGGTCACCAGCTGGCGCTGATCGGCCGCCGGCAGGGCCGCCAATTGTTCAGCCTCGGCATTTTGCGCCCTGGGCAGCGCGCGCGCGAACAGATGATCGCCTACTTCGGTACGCTGCACCCATTGCACGCGCCGGTCGTGCGGGCTGCGCTGCCGGTGCAACCACCCGCGGCGCTCCATGCTGTCGAGCACCGGCACCAGCGAACTGGGATCGAGTCCGACCAGTTCGGCCACCTCGTGCTGCGAGACGTTCCCCGCTCCCGCGATTACCAGGATCCAGAACTCCCTGGCTTTCAAACCGAGCGGGTCCAACGCCGCGTCCAACAGACGGCGCGCCTCCAGCCAGATCTTCCAGTTGCAAAACCATAGACCGTGTGGCGACGGGTCGCCGTCGCCGATAGCCTTCGTTACGACGGTCCTGTTCGACGTGCGCGGCATGGCTATAAGGTCCGCCGGAAGAGCATCGTCGCGCCCGAAAGCACCACCACGGAAGTCAGCATCAGGGCAAAGATATCCGTAGTCACAGCGGTAATTCCGACATCCTTCAACAGGAGCGAGCGGAACGCGTGCACCGCATACGTAAAGGGATCGCAGTTGGACATCACCCGCAGCCACTTAGGAAAACCGGCGATGGGATAAACCGCGCCGCTGGGGAAAAAGAGCAGCGTATTCAGCACACCGAAGATGGCGCGCGGCACCAGCGGATCGCTGATCCGCGCCATGATGAAGAACATCATGCCGATGAGCGCGATCGATGTCAGGATCACCATGACCGTCAGCTCGATGACCCGGATGGGTTCGAAGAAGTCCGGGACCCGCGCCACCATCGCGCCAAAAACCAGTACCGTTTCGCCGGCCAGGACCGCCTTGATCACGCCCGACAGATTGAAGCCCAGAATCAGTTCCCACTTTGTGATCGGCGTCACCATGTAGCCTTCGTGTAAACCGCGCGACTTGTCGTCGATGAACAACATGCCGCCGCCGATCATGGCAGTGACAAAAATCGCCAGCGCCACCGAACCGGGCAGCAGGTACTTGATGTAATCGATGTAGGGATAAACTTCCACCGTGTCGAGCAGCGCTTGCTGCGGCTCGCGCGGCACCACCTGCGGCGCGTTGATCGAGGTCACCAGCGTGGACATCTGCTCCCCGATGGCGCCAGCCACCGAACGATCGGTGTTGTCGGTGATCAGTGCCAGGTGCGGCTGGTGCTGCTCCAGCAGGTCGCGCGAGTAGTGCTGCGGGATGATCAGCACGCCCCCGAGCAAGCCCTTGCGCAGATCGCTCACCGCCGTGCCTTCATCCGAATAATCGGTGGGCAGGAAGGTGCGGGCGTTGGCACCTACGGCGCGGACGCGCTCCAGCACATCCACCGATTCCGGCCCGTGATCGAGATTGACCACCCCGAGGTTTACATTCTTGATGTTGCCGCCGAATGCGTTGCCCAGAATCACCAACTGCACCAGGGGCAGCACGAGAGAAGCGAACAGCAGCGCCGGACTGCGCCGAAACTTGCGCATGTCGCGCTCGACTAGTGCCAATGCGCGTTTCATTTAATGACCTCCTCGCCCGCCCCGGCCCGCGGGAGCGGCCGTTTCCGGCATCTCCGTCAGGCCGTGGCCGGTGTAATGCAGGAATACGTCGTCGAGCGTGGTCGATTGCACCGAGAGGGCCTTCAACTCGAGCTTGTAGCGCTGCGCCAGCTCGATCAATTCCTGCGCCGATGCCGGTCCGCGGTCGCTCGACACGCGATACGTTGCCGAGCCCAGCGAACGCACCGATTTCACCGCCGGCAACTGCTCGAGATCGGCCTGACCGTTCGGCAAATCCGGCTCGAACTGCAGTTCGATGCGGCTCGCGCCAGGGACAGAGGACTTTAACGACACTGGCGTGTCCATCGCCACCACTTTGCCCTTGTCAACGATTGCCAGCCGGTCGCACAGCCGGTCCGCTTCGTCCATGTAGTGCGTCGTCAGAAACAGCGTCCGGCCTTCCTGCGCGCGCAGTTTGGTGATCATCTCCCAAACCGAAATGCGCGAAACGGGATCGAGCCCGGTGGTGGGTTCGTCGAGGAACAGAATTTGCGGATTGTGCACCATGCCGCGAGCGATTTCGAGCCGCCGCCGCATGCCGCCGGAAAGCGTCGCGGCAAGCGCGTTGGCGCGATCGGCCAACCCCACCGCATCAAGCAGTTCCTCGGTACGCCGGCGCCGCTGCACCCCCGTGATTCCGAACAGCCGCGCGTGAATGCCGATATTCTCCGCGCAGGTGAGTTCCGGATCGCTGGTCATATTCTGCGGAATCACCCCGATGCTGCTGCGCACGGCGTTGGGATCGCGAATGATGTCGTGGCCGGCGACCATGGCGGTGCCGCTCGTGGGCGGTACCAGCGTGGTCAGCATGCGAATGAGCGTGCTCTTGCCCGCGCCATTCGGTCCCAGCAGGCCGAAGATCTCGCCCTTATTCACCGCGAAGCTGACGTTGTCCACCGCCAGCAGCGCGTTGAACCGCTTGCTGATGCCGCCTACATCGATGGCCACACCGTTCTGGTTTGGTGCTTCCATGGCTACTCCTTCGCGGTATTCGCCACCGGATGCGGTGGCGGCAAAGCTGGCACCGGCAGCATCACCCAGGCGGTCATGCCCAGCGGAAGCTCGCCATCGGGATTGGCGACTTTCACCCGGATTGCCACCGTCTTGATGTCACGCTTGGTACGGCTGACATCGCGTTGCGTGGCGAAATCGGCTTCCACGGCCTTGTAAATCACCGGGCCGGTCACTTCCCGGCCCGAAGGCAGCCGCACCGTGAGGTTCTGTCCCATCTTGATGAGATCGGCATATGTCTCTTCCACGTCGGCATCCACCCACGTCGAGCTCAAATCGAAAAGTGTGACGATGGGGTTCCCCGGATTTACTACTTCGCCTTGGCGAGCTGCCCGTAGGGTGACGATGCCGTTGGCGGGAGCGTAGATGCGGGTCTGGTCGAAGCGCGCGTCGGCGGCCGCGGCGTTGGCTTCGGCTTGCGCGGTGGCAGCGCGCATAGCTTCGGTGGTCCGTTCCTGCACCGAGATCTGCCGCTCCTGGTTCTGCGCATCGGCCAGGGCTGCACGGGCGGCGGCGACCGCCCGGTTCGTCGCCTCGACCCCGGCTTGCGCCGAAGCCACGGCTTTCCTGGACGCCTCGACCGCCGCTTCCGCCGCCGCTTGATTGGCTTTGGCGGACTCGAGATCGGTGCGCGCCGTTACCAGGTCCTGCGGCGGATTGATGTCCTTTTCCACCAGCGGGCGGATGCGGTTGAAATTGTCCTGCGCCTTGGCCACCGCCGCCTGAGTCTGCACCACCTGCGCCTGCGACTGCTGCAACTGCGCCTGTGCTTGCGCCGCCTGCGCCTGATTTTGCTGCAATTGCGCCTGTGTCTGCTCCACCTGTGCCGCTGCCTGCTGGACTTTCGTGGGCAGCGTGCCTTGCAGGAGCTCCGTCTGCGCCGCCGATTGGGCCGCGTTGGCGCGCGCCTGTGCGATGGCGTGCGTGGCGGCGCCGCGGTCGGCGTTCAGTTCCGCCTGATCGAGCACGGCGATCAGATCGCCGGCCTTCACCCGCTGTCCGTCTTCCACCGCCAGGTTTACGATGCGGCCGGTAATTTTGCTGGCCACCACCACTTCGTTGCCGTCCACCGTGCCCGTGAGGACCAGCGTCTGCGGGCGCGGACGCTGCTCCCACCAGATGAGGGCAACGATGGCGACAAGAAGAGTGAGGAAGATGAGTCGGCGTTTCATGGGAGAAGACCTCAATTTCGATTGTACATCAAATCATTTGGATTCCAAATTAATCTTGCGTGGAGGAATTCAGTCACGAGAGTAAAACGGGCGCCCTGCGGGAATCGTGGGTTTATCGGCGAACGCCCGTGGGAAACCGGCGAACGCCTGCTGGCGATGTGTGTTCCGTAGCTGCTAGTATCGAGGTTCAAGCCGATGGCACAACGCGCTTTCATTACCGGAATCACAGGCCAGGACGGCTCTTACCTGGCCGAACTTCTCCTTGAGAAAGGGTATGACGTCTATGGCCTGGTCCGGCGGGTCGCCCTGGAGGACCCGGAGCACCGGCTGTCCCGCCTGCTGTCCGTACTGCACCGCATCCATCTCACCGCCGGCTCCGTCGAAAGTTATGCCAGCGTTCACGAAGCCATTGCCTCCGTCAAGCCGGATGAATGCTACCACCTGGCGGCGCAAAGTTTCGTCGGCTACTCCTTCGACGACGAGTTCTCCACCCTCAACGCCAACATTAACGGAACTCATTTCGTGCTCGCGGCGCTCCGGCAGGTGGCGCCTCACTGCCGCTTCTATTTCGCCGGCACCAGCGAGATGTTCGGCCACGTTGACCAGGTGCCGCAGAATGAGCTCACCCGTTTTCGGCCCCGCTCCTCTTACGGCATCAGCAAGGTGGCTGGCTTCCACCTGACGCGCAATTACCGGGAAGCCTACGGCATGCATACCTCGAGCGGCATCCTCTTTAATCACGAGTCCCCGCGCCGCGGATTTGAGTTCGTCACGCGCAAAATCACCTCCGGAGTCGCTCGCATCCTCGCCGGCCGCGCCAAGGATCTGCCCCTCGGCAATCTCGACGCCAAGCGCGATTGGGGCCACGCCCGCGAGTATGTTCAGGCGATGTGGTTGATGCTGCAACAGCAAGTCCCCGACGATTACGTCATCGCGACCGGTGAAACCCATACCGTGGGTGAATTCGCCGAGGCGGCATTCGCCGAAGTCGGCCTCGACTATCGCACCTACGTTACCGACGACCGTCGCCTTTACCGCCCTGCCGAAGTCAATATCCTACAAGGGGATTCTTCCAAGGCCCGGCAAAAACTCGGCTGGGCCCCCACCATCAAATTTCGCTCCTTGGTGAAAGAAATGGTAACGGCCGACTGCGAAGCCATCCGCAGCGCTCAGCGGACCTAAGGAATTCTCGCGCATACGGATGTAACCCTAGTGGGGCAAAACAAGATAAAAAGAGTATTTTTTCAGAATTTTTGATACTATGAGTTTTCCAGGGGGGTGTTGTGTTTCTCATCACTCGTAGAAAACAATTCGGTCCGACCACTTTCCTCTGGGACGTGAAAGCACCCGATGTGGCACGCGCCGCACGTCCCGGTCACTTCATCATGGCCCGCATCGATGAGCATGGCGAGCGTATCCCTCTTACCGTTGCGGATTTCAACGTGGAACTCGGCACGGTCACGGTCGTGATCCAAGCCGTTGGAAAAACCACCTTTGAAATGATGACTTTACGAGAAGGTGACAGCCTCCTGGATTTCATCGGACCTCTTGGCCTGCCCAGCCACATCCGCAAGCTCGAAGGCACGGTGGTCCTCGTCGGCGGCGGATTGGGCGTCGCTCCCATTTATCCGCAATTGCGCCAATACAAGCAGCAGGGCAATCGCACCATTTCCATCGTCGGATTCCGCAATCGCGACCTGATGTTCTGGGAGGACGAATTCCGTGCCTGTAGCGATCAGCTCATCGTCACCACCGACGATGGCAGCTACGGGCGTAAGGGTTTTGTATCCCAAGCGTTGGCTGATGTCCTGGCAAGCGGGGAAGACATCCGCGAAGTGGTAGCCATCGGTCCGTTGCCGATGATGAAGGCCTGCTGCGAAACCACCCGCCCGTTCGGTGTCCCGACCGTGGTAAGCCTCAATTCCATCATGGTCGATGGCACCGGCATGTGCGGATCCTGCCGCGTCACGGTCGGCGGGAAAATGAAGTTCGCGTGCGTGGATGGCGCCGATTTCGACGGCCACCTGGTGAATTTCGACGAGCTTTCGCTCCGCCAGAAGCGCTTCCAACGCGAAGAGAAGGTAGCGCTTGACCGCTATCGGGACGAATCCACTAAACTTGCCAGCCTGAAAGCCGTCGAAGTGGACGGCGCACAGCCCCGCTCTACCTGCGAACTGCCTACTCCGGTCGCGGCGCCTCCCGGCCCGCGCCTCCCTAAGAACATCAAAAGCATTCCGCCCGAGCGCGTCCCCATGCCGCATCAGCCGGCCGAAGAGCGGCGTCACAATTTCAAGGAAGTGGCGCTCGGCCTGGACCTCGAAGGCGCGCTGCACGAAGCCGACCGTTGTCTGCGCTGCAAAAAGCCGCGCTGCATTCCGGGATGCCCAGTCGGCATCGACATCCCGGGATTTATTGCCGCCATCCAGGATCGCGATTTCAAGCGTTCCTACCAGATTTTGAAGACCACCAACGCCCTGCCGGCGGTGTGCGGCCGCGTCTGCCCGCAGGAAACCCAATGCGAAGCGACCTGCGTGGTGGGCGCCAAGCTTAAACCCGTCTCCATCGGCCGTTTGGAGCGCTTCGTGGCGGATATTGCCATGGGGCGCGGTTGGGATGAACTTCCCGAGCGGTCCTCCACGGCGCCAAAAACCGCCGCTATCATCGGTTCCGGTCCATCAGGTCTCGCCTGCGCCGGCGAATTGGCGCGAAACGGCGTAAAAGTCACCGTTTTTGAAGCCCTTCACGTCGCTGGCGGTGTTTTGAAGTATGGCATACCCGAATTCCGTCTGCCCGACATCATCATCGACGCCGAAATCGAGAATTTGAAGAAGATGGGCGTCGAAATCTGCTTGGACAGCATCATCGGCAAGCTGTTTACCATTCCCCAACTGCTCACCGATAAGGGCTTCGACACGGCATTTGTTGGCACCGGCGCCGGATCGCCGAAATTTGCCGAAATTCCCGGTGAAGCCTTCAACGGAGTCTTCAGCGCCAACGAATTCCTGACTCGCGTCAACCTGATGCGCGGCTACCGCCAGCCAATCTACGACACACCCGTCGGCATGGGTAAGCGCGTGGCCGTCGTGGGCGCGGGAAATACCGCCATGGATGCCTGCCGCGTTGCGTTGCGCATGGGCGCGGAGTCGGTGACCTGCGTTTACCGCCGCACCCGGCGCGAATCGCCCGCCCGCGTGGAGGAATTGGAACACGCCATTGAAGAGGGCGTGAATTTCATGTGGCTCACGGCACCGGTGGAAATCCTGGGCAACTCGTCCGGATGGGTCACCGGCATGCGGTGCCAAAAAATGGAATTGGGCGAGCCCGACGCCTCCGGCCGCCGCCGCCCCGTGCCGATGGCGGGATCGGAATTCGTGCTCGACGTCGACACGGTAATCTACGCCCTCGGCACCACCGCCAACCCGATCATCGCGCAGACCACCCCGGGACTGAAAACCAACCGCTGGGGATACATCGATATCGACGAAAAAACCGGAATGACCTCGTTCCCCGGCGTCTTTGCGGGAGGCGATATCGTCACCGGCGCCGCTACCGTGATTCTAGCCATGGGCGCCGGAAAGCGCGCGGCCAAAGGCATGCTGGCGTATATGGGAATTCTCCAGCCGGATGCCCCGCCGCAACTCGTAAGTGCAGGGAGCTAATGATATGCCATCCACCTGTCCCAAATGCCGCCGCGTTCTGGACCAAGACGAAATCTGTTGCGCGCAGGTGCGTTATACCTGGCGCTGCAAGAGCTGCATGAAGCTGACAAGCGGGTTCGCCGTACCGTATGGCAAATGTTTCATGTGCGGCGGCGACCTGGAAGTGCTCGAAAAGCGCGAGATGGGCGACCCCATGCGCTTCCAGGCCATCCGCGACGCCGTGCAGTTCGAGCTGAATTCCTTCCATTTCTACCGGATGGCCCGCGATCGCGCCGCCAATCCGGAGCAGCGCGCGGTTCTCGAACGCCTTTACGAGGCTGAGTTGGATCATCTCCACGAGCTCGAAGAGAAGTACCATGCCCATCTCGATCGCGAAGTGGTGGAGCTTTCTCGCAACGAGCAGGCGCTGCTTTCCAACTGGCTGTTCCGCGATATCCACATGGGCGGCGACGCCGGCGTGCGCGAGTTGTACCAGGCCGCTCTCGAAATGGAACGCCGCACGCGCGATCACTTCCGCAAACTGGCCGCGGACCTTCCCGCGGGTCTCGAGAAAGACCTCTGCGGGGAATTAGCCGCCGAAGAGGAAGAGCATGTCGCGCTGCTCGAGGGCGAACTCGAGCAAATCGGATAAGAGCCTACTCCTCCGCCTCCTGTATAGTATGGGAACCGGCTTTCCGCCGGTCAAAGGAGGTCCCGATGGGGCAATTAAAAAGTGGTATCGCGGAGCTACAAAAGCTGCTCACCGATATGGAGCCGCGGCTCAAGGTCGTAGGAGAGATTGTGGACAAGGGCGGCGATCGCGTTCAGGAGCTAGGCAAAACCGTCGATCAGGGCTATGACGTTCTGTATCTTTACTTGACCGAAAAGTACAAGAAATCGGGCAGCACGCCGGATGCCCACGCCGGCGATACCCTAAAGGCGATTGCCGATCCCAACATCATACAGAATGTCAAGGGGATCGCAACTTGGAAGAATGACCTGAAGGCGGAAATCGCCAAGATGAACAATGAGCTCAAAAAAGCCAAAGACGACCTTCTCAATAAGCTGACCAGTGCCGAAACCCAGGCTCTCACCCTCAAGAAATTGGCTGAGAAGAAGAAGGACAAGTGGTTTAAGAGCGCCAAATACAAGGAGAAAATCAAAACTTACCTGGCTTCGTTGGATATCATCCTGAAATCTCTGAAGACCGCGATGGACGATGTCAAGGGCACCACCTCGATGTTTACGGATGCCTGGGTGGAAAAGAATTTCCCGGCCAATGCGGACATGACCGTGGCACAGGTGAAGGATCGTTCCTCCATGGATCTGAATACCGCCCTGACCGTTTACGCCAAAAACAAAGCCGAAATCGACCAGCACGTGCGGAAGTGGCGCGATGAGTACAAATCCATCCCCGGCCAACTTGCGACCATGAAAAAGTGGGTGGACGAAGCAGACGCTATGGAAAAGGAAGCGGAGGAAAAGTAGCTCTTCAGCTTACGCGTTGCAGATTATGCGCCCGCCGCTGCGCCTTGATTGCTTCCGGCGTAGTTTCTCGCCGAATGTGCAATTGAAGACTCCGCGTCATCCGGTCCATCCGCATGTACCGCGCGCGGCGGCGGCGCAGGTACACGATCAGGCAGATATCGGCAGCGGCCAACAGTGCAAAAACCAGCACGTCTGCGAAGTTCATGCCTTGATCTAACCATGCCGTTAACTTCGGAAATAGGGCCATTGGTAACGTCCGGGTAATAGGACGATTCCGCCGGTAACTGTAAGACTTCTGGTACTTTTGGCGCCAATTCCGGCCGATGGGTAGCTATCCCCGGATCTCGATCGCACGGGCGAACTCTACCGCCGGATTCTCCCGAAGCTCCGCCAGCACCCGTTCCGGCACCAGCTCATCCGTGGAAACTACCGCGACTGCCTCCAGCGCTTCGCCCGCCTTCGCCGGCGCGTCGCGCCGTCCCAGCGAGAAATTCGCGATATTGATGCGGTTCCGCCCCAGTACCGTACCGACATGCCCGATCACGCCGGGCACGTCGCGGTTCTTCATGAAGGTCAGAAAGCCGGCGAGAGCCACTTCGCAATAGATGCCATCCACCTGCGTCAGCCGCGGCTTCTCCAGGTGTACCGCCCCTTCCACTGTGGTTGCTCCGCGATCGGTGGCCAGTTCCAGGCGGATCGAATCGGTATGCACCGAACGGCGCTCGCGGCTCTCTGCCACCTGCCACCCGCGCTGCTCCGCGATCTGCATGGCATTCACCAGGTTCACAGTACCCGCTGTGGACCGGCTCAGCACGCCCGCCATCGCGGCATTGCGCAGCAGGTGCGTGTCGGCGTCGGCGATTTTTCCGCAATACACCAGCCGCACGGCGTGCGGGCTTCCCACCCCGATCTGCGCGGCGAAAGTCCCCAGCCGCTCCGCCAGAGTCGCATATGGACCCAGCGCACGATATTGCTCCGGCGTCAACGCCGGCATGTTGACTGCGTTGATGGCCACACCGCTTTTCAGGTACTCTACCACCTGCTCGGCAATCCGCACGCCGACGATCTCCTGCGCCTCTTCGGTCGATCCGCCGATATGCGGCGTGGCCAGCACGGCATCCGTGGCGAACAGCCGAAAACCGGCCGGAGGAGGTTCGACGCTGAACACGTCCATCGCCGCTCCCGCCACTTTCCCCGATTCGATGGCTGCCGCGAGCGCCGCTTCATCCACCAACTCGCCGCGCGCGCAGTTCACGATGCGCACTCCCGGCTTCATGGCGGCGAACGCTTGCTGCGAAAGCATGCCTTGTGTTTCTGGAGTGGCGGCCACATGCAGCGTGATGTAATCGCTTGCCTCGTACAGTTCCACCAGGCCTAACATGTCGACGCCGAGATCTTGCGCCACTTTCGCCGTGACATAAGGATCGTGCGCCACCACTCGCATCTCGAACGCGCGCGCGCGTCTTACCACCTGCCGGCCGATGCTGCCCAGTCCCACGATCCCCAACGTCTTACCGCGCAGTTCGTTGCCCAGAAACTTCTTCTTCTCCCATTTGCCCGAACGCGTGGAAGCGCTGGCCTGCGGAATGTGGCGCGCCATGGCAAGCATTAAGGCCAGCGTGTGTTCGGCCACCGAGATGGCATTCCCGCCGGGAGTGTTCATTACCAGCACGCCGGCGGCGGTAGCAGCGTCGAGATCAACGTTATCCACACCCACGCCGGCGCGCCCGATCACCCGCAGTTTGTGCGCCCGCTCGATCACGCCGCGATCCACCTGCACCGCGCTGCGCACCAGCAGCGCGTCGCAATCCGCCAGGTGCTGGGAATATTCCTTGGGGCTGGAGATCACGATGTCCCACCCCGCCTGGGCCCGCAACAGCTCGATACCGGCCGCGGCCACAGGCTCGGCGACCAGGACCTTAGGCATGCTGCGCCTGCTCGTATGTTTCCTCGACTGCCCGGACGCCGCTGCCGTACTCCACCGGCACGCCGTTCGCCTTCAAAATAATTTCGAGCCCCGCTATCACGGCGAACAGATCGGCGAAATCGAAATATCCCAGGTGCGCGATGCGGAAAATCCGCCCCTTCATCGACCCCTGGCCGTTGGCGATGACCGCGCCAAAGCGATTGCGAAATTCCTTTACAACGACGCCCGAGTCGAGCCCCGGCGGCGCCTTCACCGCCGTCACCGAAGATCCGGGGCACGATGGCGCGAACAGCTCCAACCCCAATTTCTCCACTGCCGCCCGCGTGGCCTTGGCCAGCAACTGCGCGTTCTCGATGAGATTCCCCATTCCCAACTGCTTCACGTACCGCAGCGCCTCCACGAGCGCCAGAATCAGCGACGTCGCCGGCGTCCAGCTCGATTCGCCCGCGTCCCCGCTCTTCTTTTCTTTCTTCAGATTGAAATAAAAATGCGGTAGCGATGCCGTCTCGGTGAGCTTCCAAGCCTTCGGGCTGACTGACATGAACGCCAGCCCCGGCGGAATCATAAACGCCTTTTGCGATCCGCCAATCACCACATCCAATCCCCAGCCGTCGATATCGAGCGGCATCGTGCCGAGCCCGGTAATGGCGTCCACCACCAGAATCGCCCCCGTCTTTGCTACCGCCGCGCCCATCGCACGCACATCGTGCGCCGCGCCGGTGGATGTTTCCGACGCCTGCACAAAGACTGCCTTCGCCGCAGGCTCCGCCGCCAGCGCCGCTTCCACCTGCGCCGCCGGAACCGCGCTCCCGTAGGGGACGCTGAGAACGTTCGCGTCGAGTCCGTAGGCGTTCGCGATTTCCGCCCAGCGTTCGCCGAATTTGCCGGCTACGCAGACGATGACTTTATCGCCGTGCGAGAGAAGGTTCGACACCGTGGCATCCATGGCGCCCGTGCCCGACGCGGCGAACATCAGGACATCGTTCGCCGTGCCCATGACCTCCTTGAGATCCGCCAGACACGAGCGATAGGCTTTGCGAAAGTCCTCTGTGCGGTGGTGAATGTCGGACGCCATCATGGCGTGCAGGGCAGGCGGATAGAGAGGCGTCGGCCCAGGTGTTAGGAGGCGTTGCTTTCTGATATGCATCTGGGGATTTAGTCTTTCAGGGTAGCAGAGTCGGAACGGCGGCGGAAAAATCACAGTGTGCGGTGCGGGATCTAGAATGGCTAGAATTCTCGCACCGCTTTCCCGTGGTGTTTTACACAGCCGGCCAACGTCGAATTACATTACTGTAACAGTCCCGGAAAACTTAGGTTACAGCCATTGTCGGGCGGGCGCGGCCAGTATAGAATGCGATGGCGGCGGGGAAATCTAACCAAAGATAACAATATCTATGTTCAAGCTACTATCTCTTCTAATCGCGATCTGCGTGCTCGCGGGGGGCTTTGCCACCCCGGCCCGCGCGGATGTTATGACCATCACAGGGACGCTTCCTAACTACGATGGAAACGCGAGCTTCGGCCCGTTTCCGGCATCGATCGCCATCGGGAATTTCACTTTTGCTCCTCCGACGGGTGACACGGTAATTGGCGGAACCGTTTCCGGCACTTTTGGAAATACCGACATTCCAGGTACGACCGATACCAGTGCCCCAGCGGACCTGTTCATCGACAACGGCCTGATTGAGATCGCCGGATGCGATGATGCTCTTTCTTTCACCGCCGCCTGCGACGCCGGTCCCGGCCCCAGTCCTTTCAGTTATTCGCTCACGCCGGCTGATGTTTCGAATCTCGCCGGGGAAATCGCCTCCGGCTCCATCGACTTGTCCGCCGTACAGAACAGCGTCTTTGCTGTGAATCTGGGCGCCTTGACGCTCGACCTTACGGTCGTGCCGGAACCCGCCAGCATCGCCCTTTTCGCAAGCATGGTAGCCGGGCTCGCCCTGCTGCGGCGCTTTCGTATTCAGTAATCCCAGAATCCGCGAAAGGAACGACCCATCATGAAGAAACTTATGCTTCTCCTTCTCGGGGTGTGCGCGGCCTGTCTGGTCTGGGCAGGCGTCAGCGCCGGAACCACCTGGACCGCAGCCACCGCCGCAAACCCGGTCACGATCGCCGGCGGCCCATGGATGCTGGCGCAGGGCGGCCCCTATACGCCGGGCGGCAGCTCGGGACCTACTACCGCAGGCGGCCCGTTCGATGGCGGCACGCCCTATTGCTCCAACGGTGTGCCGGTCAGTAATTCCGCCACCACGGTAAACACCATGGCGCCCTATTATTTCCCCTTCGTCGCCGGCAGCGGACTGAACTTGCAGGGCTATTTCGATTACCGTCCGCGCAATGTGAATGAAGCCATCGTTGCCGCGGTTTCCGCCGATGGCGGCCAGTCGTGGACTTTCCAGAACCAGATCGAGAACCTCAATCAGATCTGCCCTGCCACCGATAAGAACGGCTCGGGCAATGACGACGGTGTTGGGCACCCATTTGTGATCAATTTCGCCGGCGCAGGCTTCCTCTATACGCTGGACCGGCGCAATGGCCACGTCGACTACGATGGCCTTCTCGTCCACACCCTCACACCGAAAGCCGGTTCGCCCTTAAACGGAATGCCGGTAAACACCGAGTTTGGACCGCCGGGAACGAGCGCGATTCCAACCTCGGCAATCATCACGCAATGGAACTTCGCTCTGACTGGCGGAAAGAGCAGCAGCCCCACGCCGGACATCGGCACCGGCACGGCGACCCCGCTCGGAATGACAAACTCATATGCCGGACCCACTCCGGGCTGCACCACCACCTGCGAATATACCGGCAGCACGAACAAGGACGACATCACCGGCGAAACCGGCGGCACCAATCCCAGCCTCGGCGCAATGGCCTGGCGCGTTCGCGGCGCCGGCGGCCTTTCCGGCGGCAAAACCGGCAACGGCTGGAACACCCAGGCGCCGCAATATTCGCAAGGCGCGGAATTCGCCGTCAGCACCATCGGCTACACGAATATCGTCGTCCAGTTCGACTGGTACACCACCGCGCAATCCGTCCGCAACATGCAAGTGCAATACACTACCGATGGCAGCACCTGGAATAACGCCAGCGTCAAGAATGCTCTGGGCCAGACCGTCAATGCCTATTTCACGGCTCCTGCCGGCGGCGCATTCTACCCCGGGATCACCATCAACTTCACCAGCGTCGCAAACGTAGCCAACAACCCCAATTTTGCGATCCGTATGGTCTCTGCGTACGACACCTCTTCGAACGCGCCCTCGCCTGCAACTTATACGGCCGCAACGCTCGACGACAACGGCAACCCAGTCCAGATCAACAACACTTCCGGTAACTGGCAGTTCGATGAAGTCAACTTTCTTGGCACCGCCACGAGTGGCAAGCCTCTCACGCTTCCCACCGAAACCGTCGGCCTGACCAATCCCGACGGAATCCTGGCCTACGTTCCCAACTCATACCCGTTCAAGATTCTGTACGTCGATAAGACTCTCAACGGCGACTATTCCTTCCCGTCCGCCCAGCAATGTGGTGCGACGCCGGGCGGCGCCGCGGCCAATCACGACACCGAGTACATCCATTTCGCCACCTCGACCGATTCCGTCCACTGGACCGATCAGGGCGCGGTGAGCGGCTTGAACGATCCCACCACGGTTTCGTATTCCGGGATCCGCTACATGGCGCCCAACGGATCGCTGGTGAAACTCAGCAGCGGCAAATGGGGCCTGTTTTTTGGCGGCGGCAACTGCCTCGACGGCGATTCCGACGGCTTCCACGCCATCATGTACGCCGAGTCTTCCGACCTGGTGAATTGGACCCTGATCAACGGCATCAACAACCCCATCGCTTCGGTAAGCTCAGTCACGGCTACCGATCCAGTTACGAACCAGGTGGTCACGATCCCATCCAACGCCCCTGTGATCGGAAGCACCCAGGTCTGGTTCAGCGGGCGGGTCTACAATCCGAACGCCATGAAACTGAACGCCAACACGGTCAACCTTATCTTCACCGGCTATGATGCGGCGTACTCCGGAGATATCAGCGATTACCGCACCATCGGCCACGTGCAATTGACGATCGGCGGGGCGACCCTAATGTAGTTCGCTGCTCAGCAGGCCCCCAAAAGGCACCGCCCCCTCGCGGGAGCGGTGCCTTTTTCTCGTTTGTCCCCAGACACCGCGCCGGATATTCCATCTACAATAGCAGTCAATATGCCCCTCATCGACGAGATACAAAAAGACATGGTAGCGGCTATGAAGAGCAGGGAAGAGGCGCGCCTGAGCGCCCTCCGCATGATCAAAGCCGCCCTCATGAAACAAAAAGTCGATTCGCCGAAGCCCCTGGACGAAGCCGCGGAGATGCAGGTGCTCAAGCAACTCATCAAGCAGCGCATCGACGCCGCCGAGATGTTCCGCAAGGGCGGGCGCGAAGAACAGGCAGCCAAGGAAGAGGCCGAAAAAGCCATGATCGAGAGCTACCTTCCGGCCGGCGCCAGCGAAGCCGAGATCGACGCCGCCGTCGCCGCGGCCATTGCCGAAACTGGAGCCAATTCCATCAAACAAATGGGGGCGGTAATGAAAGCGGCCCAGGCGGGCCTGCAAGGAAAAACCGTTGACGGCAAGACGCTGAGTGATAAAGTGAGGTCGAGATTACAATGATTTCCTCCGAACCCGAAAAGAAATTCCGGTCGTACGTCCCGGACCAAACCAACCTGCGTGAGTTTACACTGCGGGCGATTCTGCTGGGCCTGGTGATGACCGTAATCCTGGGCGCCGCCAACCTCTACCTTGGCTTGCGCGCCGGCATGACCATCGCGGCCACTTATCCCGCGGCGGTCATCGGGATGGCGATCCTTCGCCTGATGAACGGGTCGATTCTGGAAGAGAATATGGCCCGAACCATCGGCGCGATCGGCGAGTCGGTGGCGGCCGGCGCCGTGTTCACTATTCCGGCGTTCGTGCTTTCCGGCGTCTGGCCGGCATTCGACCTGGCCAACGGATATTGGAAATCGGTGGCCCTCATGGCCGTAGGAGGCACGCTGGGAATCCTGTTCGTGACCTTGCTGCGCCGCGTGATGGTGGAAGATCCCGAGTTGCCCTTCCCCGAATCGGTAGCCGCGGCGGAGATCCATAAGGCCGGGCAGCAGGGCTCTAAGGCGGCCAAGATTCTCTTCGCCAATATGGGCCTCGGCGCTGCTGTCTATTTCCTGGGCGCCATCAATGTCTTCGCCGCCAGCCGCGATTTTGTCGTCAAGGTGGGCGAGATCGGGAAGAGCATGCTGAAACTGTCGCATGCCCCGGGCGCACCTACCGTCCAGGCCGGCGCCATGTCGACGTTCTCCGCTCCCGCCATCAGCCCTGCATATCTCGGAGTGGGGTATATTATCGGTCCGCGTTTGGGAGCCTTGAACTTCGCGGGCGGAGTCTTTGCCTGGGGCCTGCTGGTGCCGCTACTTGCCTATTTCCTCGGGCCGCAACTTGCCCCGAATGCCGCCGCCGGCGGCGGCGAAGCCGGATGGGCCGCGGTAGCGGGCGCGATCTGGTATCACATCGTGCGCCCCATCGCCGTGGGTGGCATGATGGTGGGCGCCTCGTTCACCCTGTTCCGCATGCGCAAGAACCTGGGCATTGGCATGAAGCGCGCTGTCGCCGACTTGAAAAAGTCCGCTGCGGCGCACGCTTCCACCAAGCGCACCGAACGCGATCTCAGCAGCAAGGTGGTATTCGGCGGGCTGGGAGTGGTCTTTCTCTGCATGATCGCCCTCTACCTATACTTCGCAGGCGAGATCAGCGCGGCGGTAGTCGCGGCCGTCATCATGATCGTTCTGGGATTCTTTTTCGCCGCAGTCTCCGGAAACCTGGTAGGCATGATCGGATCCTCGAACAACCCGGTTTCAGGCCTCACGCTGTGCACCCTGGTGGTTGCGGCGCTGCTGATGGTCGCGCTCGGACTGCACGGCAACGCCGGTATCGCCGCGGTCCTCGGCGTGGCCGCGGTGGTCTGCGTCTCCTCCGCCGTAGCCGGCGAAATGCTGCAGGACCTGAAGGCCGGCCACATTCTCGGCGGCACGCCGGCCAAGATGCAGATTGGCGACCTGCTCGGCATCGTCGCGTCCAGCATGGCGCTTTTCTTCCCGCTGATGTGGCTGCACCGCGCCTACACGTTCGGCACGCCGCAACTGTCGGCACCGCAAGCCGGCCTGATGGCCTCCCTGGCACAGGGCATCGTGGGCGGCAACATGGCTTGGCCGCTGGTGGTAGTCGGTATCCTGATGGGATTCGGCCTGATCCTCGTGGAGGTGCGCAGCCCGATGTTGTTCTCGGTGGGGATGTACCTGCCGCTCGAAACCACGTTCGCGATCTTTGTCGGCGGGCTTTTCCGCTGGGCCACCGATCAAATCCGCAATAAGGGCAACTACAATGACGCGCAAAAGGCCCGCATCGAAAATGCCGGCGTGCTGACGGCATCGGGGCTGATCGCGGGCGAAGCGTTATGCGGCCTGGTGGTGGCCGGTTTCCGCGCCGCCGAGAAAGCCAAGGGCCCAGGCGGCAAAATCCTGCCCGACGCGACGTGGGCCGGCACCAGCTGGCTTTCGCTGATCGTGCTCATCGGCCTGGCCGTCCTCATGATCCGGCTGCCGCTGCGTAATGCCGGCCGTCCCGACGAGCCGGCGCCCCCAACGGCGATCATGTAAGGTCAGCGCATCGCTTCGACCACTTTCTGTTGCAGTAAACCCGCGGTGAAGGGCTTGTGAATGAATGTTGTGCCGGGTTCGATCAGCCCCTGTGCGGAGACGCCGGTTTCGGTGTACCCGGACATCAGGAGAACGCGGATGCCGGGGCGAAGCGCCTGCGCCTCCCGCGCCAGTTCCAACCCGTTCATTTGCGGCATCACGATATCGCTCATCAGCAGATCAACCGCTTCCGCCTGATTGCGCAAAAACGCCAACGCCTCGGCGCCCGATGCAAAATCGAACACGCGATGCCCCTGGCGGTTCAGCATGGCGCGCGTCAGGTTGCGCACCTGCTCCTCGTCCTCCACCAGCAGGATCGCCCCCGCGGTTTGTGCCGTTACGATCTCCGTGGTTGCCGGGAGCGGTTGCGGTGTCCCATCGGCCGCGGGAATATAGATTTTGAAGACCGTGCCTTGTCCCGGCTCGCTGTAGACGAGGATTTCGCCGCCATTCTGCTTGACGATTCCATAAACGATGGACAAACCCAGGCCCGTGCCTTTACCCAATTCCTTGGTGGTAAAAAACGGCTCGAAAATCCGCGCCCGGGTAACGGCGTCCATGCCGATGCCGGTGTCGCTTACCGTCAGCAAGGCATAGGTTCCCGGCGCGGGTGTAACGTGGCTCACGGAATATTCCTCGCCTAGATGAATTTCGGCGGTTTCAATTGCCAGTTGACCGCCAGCGGGCATCGCATCGCGCGAGTTTACGGCCAGGTTCATAACGACCTGATCGATCTGTCCGGGATCGACTTCGATTTTGGGAACCGATGGCGCCAGCCTGATTTCCAGCCGGATGTCCTCTCCGATGATGCGGCGGAGCATCTTTTCGATGTTCGCCACCAGAACGTTCAGATCGACCAACCGGGGCACCGAAACCTGACGGCGGCTGAAAGCCAGCAGTTGATTGGTGAGCGCGGAGGCGCGCTCCGAAGCTTCCCGCACTTCTTCGGCGTATTCCCTTCCCACGGCGTCGCTTTTCAAATGTTCGCGCAGCATTTCGTTGTAGCCCAGAATCACGGTCAGCAGATTGTTGAAGTCGTGCGCCACCCCTCCGGCAAGCCGTCCGATCGCCTCCATCTTCTGCGACTGGATCAGTTGATTTTCCAGATCCTCGCGGCGGCGCATTTCCCGGCGCAAATCCTCGAGAGCGTTCCTGTAATCGGCCGTGCGCGCGGCAACGCGCTGCTCCAGTTCCTCGTTCATGTGCCGGACTTCTGTCTCGGCAGCGCTGCGAACCTTGATTTCGGCGGCCAGCGTAGCGTTCACCCTCGCCAACTGTGAAGGGCTGGGCAAGCTGATCAGCGTCGGCATCAGCGGAATCAACATGGCGAAGGTGGTCACCGAGGCCAGGGCGGTGATCGCCTTTACCACACCCTCCAGGCGGTACACCGGATGCCAGACCGTTACCGCCGCCAGGAGGTGCGTGGTGCCGCAGGCCAGGATGAAAACCCCGAAAGCCACGAAGATCCGATTGAAGCCGACATCCCGGCGCTTGCGCGCAAAGTGGAAGAGCAGCAACGGAATCGCGTAATACGAGACGGCGATCAGCGCGTCCGAGATCACGTGCAGCCAGAGAACCCCAGGTTCCCAAAGGAAGCACATCCCGTGCGGCATAAATGGCTGGCCGGATAAGATTTGCGATAAGAATTCCAACATTTTGACGCCTGTAATGGATGATACGAATTAGGAACGGTGCCTGTCCATGCCCCTCCCCTCCGGGGCGCGCTAAACTGAAGATTGCATTCGCACGCCCATCATCACGGTGACTCCACGCTCAGAGTGCTCCGCTGGTCGTTGGTGGTCACCTCGGCATTTGTAATTATCGAAATTCTGGCGGGCATTCGGGCCCATTCCCTGGCCCTGTTATCCGACGCCGGCCACAATTTTACGGACGCGGTGGCTCTGGGTTTGGCGTGGCTGGGTTTCTATCTTCAATCGAAGCCCGCCGATGAAAGTAAAACCTTCGGCTACCACCGCGCGGGGGTTCTTTCGGCCTTTGTCAACGCTCTTACGCTGGTAGTGCTTTCGGCCTGGATTTTGTGGGAGAGCGTGCTCCGCCTCCGTCATCCGCAATCGGTAAACGACGCGGTGATGATCGCGGTGGCGTGTCTCGGCCTGATCATGAACGGCGGAATCATGCTGGCGCTGAAGAGCGCCAGCCATGGCGATGTCAACATTCGTGGGGCGTTCATTCACATGCTCGGCGATGCGCTGGGGTCGATCGCGATTGTCGCCGGAGCGTTTGCCATCCATTACACCGGCTGGTCGCAGGTAGACCCGATCCTGTCGATCCTGATCGCGCTGCTGATCGTCTGGACCGCCTGGGATATTATCCGCGAATCGCTGAATATTCTGCTCGAAGGTCTGCCGCGCGGCATCCGGCTGAGCGACGTAACCAGCGCCATGAAGGGCACCGCAGGTGTGTTGGACGTGCACGATCTCCATATATGGAGCCTGGGATCCAGCGCCCACGCGCTGAGCTGCCATGTGCTGATTGCCGATGTTCCACCCTCCGCGAGCGATGTCATCCTACGTAGTTTGAATTCCGTTCTGGAAGAGAAATTCCACATTGCCCACACCACGGTGCAATTCGAGCACGTGAGCTGCGCGATTTCGGAGACCGGCTGCGCCATCCCGGTAAAGCTGGACGATCATGAGCATCACCACCATCACCATTAGTACCGCGACCGCGTGAAAACCTTCGGAATGGCCACTAGAGCCAACTCCCTAAGGCCACGGGACCATCGCCAAATCCAGCTTCTCCAACCTCTCGGAATTCGCAATTACCTCGATACGCGAAATCCTGCCGTCGGCGAAGCTGAAGAGCAGCGCCCGCGTCAAATGCCCGCGTGGGGCGAGGATTGCCCCGATGGAGCCATCCACCATGGCAAGCCGCGCATATATCGCTCCTTTGGCGAAGGCCATCGCCTGTCTGGCCCAGACCTCCGCGCCATGCACCTCCACCGGTCCCGGCGCACCGCCGGCGCCCAGATCGGCGTGCACTACCAACTCGGGATCGAGCACTGCCACGAGCCCGTCGAAATCGCCCGCCCGCAGCGCCTCCACGAACGCATCCACCACTTTGCGCTGACCCATCAGTTCCTCGCTCGGAATCGCGCCGCCCTGCACGCGCCGCCGCGCGCGGCTGGCCAGTTGTCTGGCCGCCTCCGCCGAGCGCCCGACGAGGGGCGCGATTTCTTCGAAGGGCATCGCAAATACATCGTGGAGCACGAATGCCAGCCGTTCGGCGGGAGCCAACCGGTCGAGCACCACCAGCAAGGCGAGCCCCACCGAGTCCGCCATTAGCGCTTCCTCCTCGGGATCGGCCGTATGTATGGCGGGCGATCGAGGCTCGGGCGTAGCGCCGGCAAGCGATTCCTCCCGCCGGCGCACGCGGGAGCGCAACATGTCCAGGCAAACGTGCGCCACCACGGTAGTCAGCCACCCGGACAGATTCCCGATGCTGCCGGCGTCCGAGCGGTTAAGCCGCAGCCAGGCCTCCTGCAAGGCGTCGTCGGCATCGCTGAGTGAGCCCAGCATACGATAGGCGACATGCCGCAGGCGCCTCCGGTGCTCCTCGAACTGCTGTGCCAGCACCTCCCGCTCGTCCATATCCCACTCCTCTTATGACTCAGACGAACGACGGGCGGCGAATGTGACCGCACGTCGCAAGTCCGATTCGCGCGGTCACAAATTCGGGCCGCCATTCGTCCCCATGGTGACAAACCAATTCCACTGTCTTTAAAAAGGAGATCCTATGCAATCGCGAATGAAACACCCCGCCATGCTGCTGCCCGGAGCCATGGAGGCACTGATGGCGTTTGGCAAATCCACGGAAAAAAGCGGCGTTCCGCGGAAGACCCTGGAACTGGTCCACCTGCGGGCCAGCCAGGTTAACGGATGCAGCGTCTGTGTGGATATGCACTATCGCTTTTCGAAAACCTCCGGCGAGACGGAAGAGCGCCTGTTCGCCGTGGCGGCGTGGCGCGACGCGCCATATTTTACCGATGCCGAGCGCGCGGCGCTGGCCCTCACGGAGGCCGTTACGCGACTCAGCGATCGCGCCGACCCGGTCCCGGACGAAGTCTGGAACGAGGCCGCGCGCCATTACGACGAGCAGGGGTTGGCTGGCCTTCTTCTGGCGATCTCGACCATCAACGTGTGGAACCGTCTCAATGTCGCCACGCGGCAGGTGGCCGGCGAGTGGATGAAATCGGCCGAGGCCCGGGAGTGGATGAAGAAGGGGACGGAAGAGTTGACCGGCGCGCACACGTAGGCCGGCGTTCGGGGTGGGGTGTCGCGTCACCCCACCTTCAATAACTCGAGTAGCATGCCTTCATCGATGACGCGGATTCCGAGGCTTTCCGCCTTACTGAGCTTGCCGCCGGCGTCCGCGCCCGCCACCACGTAGCTGGTCTTCCTGCTCACCGCGCTACTCACTTTCCCGCCGGCGGCTTCGATTATTTCCTTCGCCTTTTCACGGCTCATGGTGGGCAGCGTCCCGGTCAGCACAAACGTGAGGCCGTTAAATGGGCCGCCCTTCGGACGCGTGGTGGAATAGGTGAATTGCAGGCCCGCATCGTGAAGGCGGTCCACCAATTCGCGATTGTGCGGTTCGTGGAAGAAGCGGTAAACACTCTCCGCTACCTTCGGCCCCACTTCCTCGGTCTTTTGCAAGTCCCCAATCGATGCCGATGCGATGGCCTCCATGCTGCCGAATTCTTCGGCCAGGAAGACGGCCGTCCGCTCGCCTACAAAACGGATTCCCAGCGCGCCCAGCACGCGCGGCAGAGGGTTCTTCTTGGAGTTCTCGATGTTGCGCAGAACGTTGGCCGCCGATTTCGGGCCCATGCGCTCCAAGGTAAGAAGCTGCTCCGCGGTCAGGGAATAAAGATCCGCCACGCTCGTGGCTAGACCTCGATCGACCAGTTGATCTACCAGCGCGTCGCCCACGCCATCGATATTCATGACGCCGCGGGAAGCGAAATGCAGGATCGACTCCTTCAACCGCGCGGGACAGTTGATGTTGATGCATCGGCTGGCTGCTTCGCCCTCCTCGCGCACCACCGCGCCGCCGCAAATCGGGCACTTGTCCGGCATTTTGAACGCAACCCGTTTGGACCCCTGCGCGCTTACGCGCACAACCTTGGGGATTACGTCGCCGCTGCGCTCGATGACCACTTCATCGCCAACCTGCAACCCCAGCCGTCCGATTTCGTCCTCATTGTGCAAGGTGGCGCGCGCCACGGTAACGCCGCCCACTTCGCGCGGATCGAGCACAGCGACCGGCGTGAGCGCTCCCGTTCGCCCTACTTGGACCTCGATCCCGCGAACCACCGTCTTCGCCTGGCGGGCGGGGTACTTGTACGCGATGGCCCATCGCGGCGCCTTCGCCGTGAATCCCAGTTGGCGCTGCTGCGGTATCGAATCGATCTTCACCACCACCCCGTCGATTTCGTACGGCAGCTCTTCGCGGCGCCCTTCCCAATGGGCGCAGAATTCCAACGCCTGGTCGATCGATTGGCACAAACGCCGGTGTGGGTTCACCTTGAACCCCAGGCGATGCATTTCCTCGAGCGAGGCCCAGTGGCTATCCAGGGCCGGGTGGCCCTCGGTCAGCAGAAAATACGTATAGTATTCCAGCCGGCGCGATGCGGTGATCTGCGGTTCGAGCACGCGAAGCGATCCGGCGGCGGCATTGCGCGGGTTGGCAAACCGCGATAGCCCTTTTTCGTCGCGATCCAGGTTAAGACGTTCGAAGGCCTTCCGGTTCATCACCACTTCGCCGCGGGCTTCCAGATCGGCCAGTTTGGTCTGGACGCTTAGCGGAACCGAGCGGATGGTGCGGGCGTTTTCCGTGACATCCTCGCCCACGCTGCCATCGCCGCGCGTCACCGCCTGCACGA
Organism: Bryobacteraceae bacterium; assembly: GCA_035509055.1. Lineage (GTDB taxonomy): Bacteria > Acidobacteriota > Terriglobia > Bryobacterales > Bryobacteraceae > PALSA-129. Next base: position 73,261 of record DATJMA010000091.1, read on the forward strand.
AACTACCCGCCCGGTACCGCGCGGCCATGGAAAGGCCGTCCATCTTCAATTCGGTTACGTAGCAATATCCCGCGTTGCCCAGCAGTTCGCGTACCCGGGAATCGAAGGCGCGCAACTCCGCTTCGTTGAGGGCATTGTCGAGGCTCAGCATGGCCGAGCTGTGCGGTACCTTCACGAAGCCTTCGCGCGGTTTCCCGCCCACGCGCTGCGTCGGCGAATCGGGCGATGCCAGTTCCGGGTGATGTTCTTCGAGTTCCCGCAACTGGCGCATCAGGGCATCGTATTCGGCGTCGCTGATTGCGGGCTGGTCTAAGACGTAATAGAGGTGCTCGTGCCGGCGCAGTTCCTTGCGCAGTTTCTCTACTTCCACCCTGGGATCTTTCATGGAACTCTCAACTATAATTTAAACGAGGCCCGCGGAGAAAAACCATCACGCCCTATCGCAACACTGTCCTTATTTACAATCCGAGGGCTGGAAAGTTCGGACGCGCCGGAATGGCGCTGGTGGATCGCGCCGTTCAAATTCTCGAAAGAAACGGCCACGCGGTGATCGTCGCGCCCACTACCGGCCCGGGCACGGCGGGTGAAATCGCGCGCCAGCATATCGTCGGGGGCGCCGGTCTGATTGTCGCCGCTGGAGGCGATGGGACCATCAACGAAGTCGTCGAAGGGATGGTGCACTGCCCCGTGCCATTGGCGATTCTCCCCGCGGGAACGGCCAACGTTCTGGCGATGGAGATGAAACTCGGCGGGAACCTCGAACGCGTGGCCCAGCGCCTGGACGAATGCCGCCCGCAGCGCATCCCCGTCGGCCGGCTGATCTGCGACGGCGGCCGCGTGGACCGGCATTTCATGCTGATGGCCGGAATCGGGCTCGATGCCCACATTGTTTACAACGTGAACGCCGGGGTGAAGGCTCGGATCGGAAAACTGGCCTATTGGCTGGCCGGTTGGAGCCTGCTGGGCAAGCGGCTGGGGCAGTTCACTGTGGAAGCCGGCGGCAAGCGTCACCCATGCTCGTTCGCGCTGGTGAGCAAGGTGCGCAATTATGGCGGCGATTTCGAAATCGCCCGCAGCGTCACGCTCCTCGATGACGAGTTCGAACTGGTGCTGCTCGCCGGGCGCAGCACATTGCGATACGTGAAATATTTCGCCGGGATGCTGCTGAATAATCTGGCCTCGATGAAAGGCGCCACGGTTCTGCGGGCCGGCCGCATCAGCGTTTCCTGCCCCACCGATGCGCGTATTTTCGTGCAGATCGATGGCGAATTCGCCGGACACCTACCTGCCGAAATTCGCATCGTTCCGGATGCGTTGACGCTCCTCATTCCGCCGGCATACAGCCGGATGGCCAGCCCCGCGGCGGTAGCGTAAGGCTGCCTCCTGGCTGCCGGGCAGGATTGCCCGCCCTGCGATTTGTGCTCTGGAACCGGAATCTACGGCTTGAACCGCAGCGTGATCCGGTTCTCCTTGTCCCCGTAGCGGATTTCCAGATTCTTCAGCTTTTGCTTTTCCATCGGGAAGTAGAGAAGGCCGCCAACCGGCTTGTCGGTTTTCTGTTCTACCAGAATCTTCTCTTCGAGCGTCTTTTCGAGCGGGTTTTCTTTTTGGCCGGCCGGATTCTGCACCTTCACCTGATTAGTGACCGGATTGCTGCCGCCCCCGCCGATGCCCCCTCCCATGCCGCCAAGCATGATACCGCCCTTGCTCTCTTTGCCGTCCTGCGTCACGATCAGCGCTTCGCGTCCGGCGATCTGGCTGGGAGCGTACGGAGTCGCCTTGGCGCCATTTTCGTCGGTGTGGAGGACGAAGTCGTCGCGGTCGATGTTGAGAGTTTTTCCGTATTTGGGCTCTATTTTCACGTCAGCAACAATGTAATGGCCCCCCAGGTCGTCGCCCAGCAGTTCTTTGACGTCGGCCGGGGTGGTGTAGAGCGTGACGGAGAGGATCATATCCTCGTTTTCCCCGCGGCTGGAGCCCGTGGTTTGTTTGGCCGGCGCGCCGAGGAGCAAGGCCGGAAGAAGGGCGAAGACAAACAGACGAAAACCCATGGAAAAGAGCCTCTGGAGCGATTATACCGTTCGGTTGCTACAATGAGCTTTTCACCCCACCCAGGAGTTAATACCCGACATGGACGAGAAGGAGCGCGCGCGCGCATTAGAAAACGCCCTGAGCCAGATTGAGAAACAGTTTGGCAAGGGTTCGATCCTCCGATTAGGGTCGAAAGACTCGATTGTGCCGGTTTCCGTCATCTCGACCGGCTCGATCTCCCTGGACGCCGCTCTCGGAGTTGGTGGTCTCCCGCGCGGACGAGTGATCGAGATTTTTGGCCCCGAGTCGTCGGGTAAAACCACCATTGCCCTGCAAGTGATCGCCGAAGCGCAGAAAAAAGGCGGAATCGCCGCTTTTATCGACGTGGAACATGCGCTCGATCCGGTTTACGCCAGGAAACTCGGTGTGGACATCGATAACCTCCTGGTCTCCCAGCCCGATTATGGCGAGCAGGCACTCGAAATAACCAACACCCTGACCACTTCGGGCCAAATCGACGTGCTGGTGGTCGATTCGGTTGCCGCGCTCGTCCCCAAGGCCGAGTTGGAAGGCGAAATGGGCGACAGTCACATGGGCGTGCAGGCGCGGCTCATGTCGCAGGCGTTGCGCAAACTCACCGGTGTGGTATCGCGATCGCGGACGTGCCTGATCTTCATTAACCAGATTCGCGAAAAAATCGGCGTCATGTTCGGCAACCCGGAGACCACCACCGGCGGGCGCGCCTTGAAATTCTATGCGTCCGTGCGTATGGACATCCGCCGCATCGCTGCCATTAAGGATGCCGAGACGGTGATCGGCAATCGCACCAAAGTAAAAGTGGTAAAGAACAAAGTGGCGTCGCCGTTTCGCGAAGCCGAGTTCGACATCATTTACGGCGAGGGCATTTCTCGCGAGGGAGACCTGATCGACCTCGGCGTGGCGCAAAATGTCGTCGAGAAGAGCGGATCGTGGTTCAGCTATAAGGGCGAACGCATCGGCCAGGGCCGCGAGAATGCCCGCCAGTTCTTGAAGGACAACGGAGATATTCGCCAGGGTCTGGATACCGAACTGCGCAAGGCGCTGGGATTGGTGAAGACGGAACCGGCGCCGCCGGCCGAATCGCCGGTGCCGGTGGCTGCCGGTAAGGCGGCGGCGACCAGGAAATAGGCCTGCCGGGCCAGAAGCCGTCACCAACGGATGACCGAGGAGCAGCGGCAGCGCGCCATTCGTCTTCGTCTCGCGCGGTCCAACCAGCAGAGCCGCGATTTCATGCCCACGGGGTTCACGGCGCTCGATTCCGCGCTCGGGGGCGGACTGCCGCGGTCCTCGATTGTCGAGATTTTCGGCTCCTCGTCGAGCGGCAAGACCACGCTCGCGCTTCAAATCGTGGCGCGCGCCCAGCAGAATGCTGCAACCGCCGCATGGATCGACGCCGAGCACGCCTTCGACGCGCCGTATGCCGCCAGCCTCGGCGTTCTTGTCGCCAAAATGCCTTTGGCGCGTCCGGAATCGGCTGAGCAGGCGTTCGAAATTGCCGCCAGGCTGCTCGCTTCGGCGGCGGTGGATCTGCTGATAGTGGATTCGGCGGCGGCGCTGGTGCCGCGGCTCGAATTGCAATCCGCCATCGGAGCGGGCAGCGAAGGTTTGCACAGCCGCGTGCTGGCTTCCGGACTGCGGAAACTCGCGCGGATCGTGCCGGCGAGCGGCGCGGTGGCCGTTTTTCTGAACCAGACGCGTTTCCGCGCGAGCGAACAGGAGTCCAGCGCCGGAGGGCCGCCGCTCAAGCTCTACGGATCCCTCCGCCTGGCGCTCGAGTCCTCAACCGGCGACTACGTGCCGTTTCGCGTATTGAAAAACAAGCTCGCGGGAGCCTTCCGCGAGGGCCGGATCCGCCGCGCGCGAAGCGGGGAATTCGTGGAAAGCCCGTAAAACCGGGTTTTCTACCACTCCATCCATAAAAAAACACCAAAAAACGGCTGTTTTTCGCCTATTTTCCCTTTACATCGCATATGCCTTCTCGTATGATTGATATCGTTCGGACCCGTTCAAAACGTAACGACCGGAAAATGTTTTGGCTGTACGATTGGGAGAATTAAAGGAGATTTATGGCAACACAGAGAATGACCCAGACGCAGTTGGTTAGAGCGCTGGCGGAGCATGGCGAAGTCAACAACAAAGTAGCCCGCAAGATTCTCGATGGCCTGGCTTCCACCGCCATCGCCGAAGTGAAGAAGAACGGCGTATTCGTTCTTCCTGGGATCGGCCGGCTCGTACGCGTAGATCGTAAGGCTCGCACCGGACGCAACCCCGCGACCGGCGAGAGCATCAAGATCCCGGCTAAGAAGGTCGTAAAATTCCGCGTGGCGAAAGCCGCGAAGGACGCGATCGTTCCGCCTAAAAAGAAGTAGTTTCGGAAGCAGCCCGAAAAGACGAAGCCCCGCGCGATCCACCTGGATCGGCGGGGCTTTCTGTTAATCAGATCAATCTCTGAAGCCGAGCTGGAACCGCCCTAGTTGCGGGCTGTTCACGAAGCCTGTTGCTGCTTCTTCTCGTCGTTCGGTTTCTCGTCCTCGTTCAAGGCTTTCTTGAAATTCCGGATCCCTTCGCCCAGACCCTTCCCAAGATCTCCTACCTTTTTGCCTCCGAATAAAACCAGCGCCAGCAGAAAGATGAAGAGCAGCTCGGGTCCGCCCAGGCCGAAAACTCCGGCAGCTTGAATGCCAGCGGGTTCCATACGGCCTCCTTACAAAGCCATTGTAGCGGATTGTGAGCCTTCTCGCTTTAGCGCCTCGAACCGCTCACCGAAATACCGCCCGCCGCAAATTCACCAAATCCTGCCGCATCCCGTAAGAGTACGGCGCCAGGAAGACATTTACGGCGAACCAGATTGTACTGATCGAGAGCAGCGCGCGCGTCACCTTGTTCTTGCCGAAGATCAAACGGATCACAATCGCAATTAAGAACGGCGTCACCGCAGTCACCACCCTGGCATACGGAGTCAGGCGATCGAAAATGGCCCCCAGAAACATCCAGAAAAGTGTATCTCGCGTATGCTTCCGCTGGTCAAGCTATCAACGGATATCATCGCAAGATTTGCCGAAGTAAGGGTCTCGATGCGGGATAATGAACAGAAAGCGCGTCATGGATTTTGCCCAGGAACTTAAGTCCCGTATCGATATCGTATCCGTGATCGGCGAACGCGTGCGCCTGCGCAAAAACGGCCCCAACAGCTACAAGGGATTGTGCCCGTTCCATACCGAGAAGACGCCCTCGTTCAATGTGTTGCCGCTGAAGCAGTTTTATTATTGCTTCGGATGCCACGCCGGCGGCGACGTGTTCAAGTTCGTCATGGAAATCGAGGGAGTCACCTTTCCCGAGGCCCTCAAGGAACTGGCCGAGCGCCATGGCATCCCTATTCCCAAGCGTGCGCAGTACGCCGATGACGAGTCGCGTTTGCGCGAGGCGATCTTCCAGATGCACGAACTGGCCGCCGAGACTTTCCGCTCCAATCTCCACAGCCCTGCGGGGGAAACGGCGCGCGCCTATCTGGTTCGCCGCGGCTTGAAACCCGAGACTATCGAACAATTCGGCCTGGGATACTCGGACCGCTCCGGCCGCACGCTAGTGCGCCTTCTCGAACAGCGCAATTTCACCACCTCGCAAATAGGCCAGTCGGGCCTGGCGGGAAAACGTGACGACAGCAGTTTCTACGATTATTTCCGCGGCCGTTTGATGTTTCCCATCCACAACGAAATGGGCAAGGTGATCGGCTTTGGCGGCCGCGGTCTCAGCGACGAAGACAAACCCAAGTATCTGAACTCACCCGAAACTCCTATCTATAAAAAAGGCAAAGTAATCTACAATCTGCATCGCGCCAAAGAGGCCATCCGTAAAGAGGACCGCGCCATTTTGGTGGAAGGCTACATGGACGTGATCGGCGTTTCGGCGGCCGGTTTTCGCGGCGTGGTGGCAAGCTGCGGGACCGCCCTCACGCCGGACCAGGTCCGCGCCGTAAAGCGTCACACCGACAAAATGCTGGTGAATTTCGATCCCGACGCGGCCGGCGAAAAAGCTGCCGAGGCCAAGCTCCCCATCCTGCTCGAGGAAGGATTGCAGGTGCGCATCGTGGAACTGGATGGCGGGCTCGATCCCGACGAGTATTGCAAAGACCGCGGCGCCGACGCCTACCGCGCGCGCCTCGATGGCGCCAAGGGGTATTTCCACTGGCTGGCGGATCGCGCCCGGGCGCAATATGACCTGCGCACCACCGAAGGCCAGGTCGCCGTGCTGAAATACCTCGTGCCGGCGGTGCAGCGCATTCCCGACAAGCTCGAGCGCATGCAGATTGCCATCGAAGTGGCGGGCTACGTCGGCGTAGATCAGGCCAATCAGGGGATGGTGTTGGACGCATTCAAGAAATCCGTTGCCGATCGCAACGACCGCCCTATGCAGCAGCCCGTGGAATCGCTCCGCCCCGGTGAGAAGGGCCTGCTGAATGTCTTGCTCAGCGATCTGGATGGCCGCGAAGAATTGTTGGAGCAACTCCCGGGAATCGAAATTCTCGATCGCCTGCCCTCCCGCCGGATTTTTCAGGCCATTCTCGCCGCTCATGCGGCGGGCGTACCAATCACCTTCGACGCCCTGAACAGCCGACTGGAAGAGCAGGATCAGCGGCTCCTCGCCTCCACCGTGGTGACAGCCGAAAGCGAAGGCCAGGAAGTCACGCTGGAATACGGAATCCAGTGTTTGAACGGTTTACGGCGGTCCGATCATCAGCAGCGCGTGCAGGATTTCAAGAGGCGAGTCAAGGAGGCGGAACGAGCCGGCAATCTCGCCGAAGCGCTTCGTTGTGCGCAGCAACTCCAGGAACTGGAGCGGCGTCCCGGAGGTATCGGTTAGGGGACTTATTAATACGGCGGCGCGCCGTGGTGTACAATGATCTGGATTCTTCTCCCACGGGGGATACGGGGCTTCAGTGGCGCTTGAAGACAAATACGACGGGCTGCAAAAGCTCGTGCAACTGGGCAAAGAAAAAGGCTACGTCCTCTACGACGAAGTAAGTGAAGTTCTGCCCGGAGATTTGCCTGGCGGCGCCGAGCTCGAGGATGTCCTTGCCGGCCTCGATACCGCCGGCATCGAAATCCTCGAAGAGCCCAAGGACTTCGACAAAAAGATCGATGAGGCCGAGGAGCTGCTGGACCTCGATCTGCCCGCCGGACTTGGGGAAAAAGTAAACGACCCGGTGCGGATGTATCTCCGCGAGATGGGCACCGTTCCCCTGCTCACCCGTGAAGGCGAAGTGGAAATCGCGCGCCGCATCGAACGCGGGCAGCGCACCGTCCTGAAATCTCTTTCCCGGGCTCCACTGGTCATTCAGGAAGTCATCTCCATGGGAGATGAGATGGCGCGGGACCTCATTTCCGCCCGCGACGTCATCCAGATTGCCGACCCGGTCCTGACTGACGAGTTGGTGGAAGAGAAGCGGCTGGAATTTGCGCGGGCCGTCGAGGAAATCTCACGCCAGTACCGAAAAATTTTACAGTGCCGCCAGAAGCTTCAGGCCATTCCACGCCAGATGAAGCCCAAGCAGCACCGCCGCCAGCTTTGGGAACTCGGACGGCTCATCGTCCGCTCCTCGCACCTGGTGCGTGCGGTCAAATTTCAAAGTCCTGTGGTCCGCCACCTGATCGACCGCCTGCGTGCGTCCGTCGAGGAACTGAAACCGCTGGAACGCGAGGTTACCCGCCTTCAGAAAGCGCTGGAAACCTGGACCGGCGGGCGCGGAGACGGCATCAAGGAAATCCGCAAAGAGCAGAAGACGCAGGGACAGAAGCTCCAGCAGCGGGAGGAGGAATTCGGAGCATCCGCCGCCGAATTACGGCGCACGCTCGAAATTATCACTCAGGCTCATCAGGAAGCCGAGGCGGCCAAGCGCGAACTGATCGAAGCCAATCTTCGGCTGGTAGTTAGCATCGCCAAGCGTTATACCAATCGCGGGCTCCAGTTCCTCGACTTGATTCAAGAGGGAAACATCGGCCTGATGAAGGCCGTGGATAAATTCGAATACCGCCGGGGTTATAAGTTCTCTACTTATGCCACCTGGTGGGTCCGGCAGGCCATCACACGCGCCATCGCCGACCAGGCGCGCACCATCCGCATTCCGGTCCACATGATCGAGACGATTAATAAGTTGATCCGGACCTCCCGGCAAATGGTGCAGGAGTTGGGGCGTGAGCCCACCAACGAGGAACTCGCCAAGCGGCTTCAGTTGCCGGTCTCCAAAGTGCGCAAGGTGCTTCGCGTGGCGCAGGAGCCCATTTCCCTGGAAACCCCCATCGGGGAAGAGGAAGAATCGCATCTGGGAGATTTCATCGTCGATCAGAACGGCATTTCGCCCTCCGACGCGGTGATCAATCTGAATCTCCGCGAACAGACCGCGCAGGTGCTCAAAACCCTGACGCCGCGCGAAGAAAAGATCATCAAGATGCGCTTCGGTCTGGAGGATGGAAGCGAACACACCCTTGAGGAGGTCGGCCAGAACTTCGCCGTAACCCGCGAGCGGATCCGGCAGATCGAGGCTAAGGCATTGCGCAAGCTACGCCATCCGAGCCGTAGTCATCGCCTGCGCGCCTTCCTCGAAAACGGCACGCGCGGGTAATGAACCCGCGCCGGATGGCGTTCCGCTAGTGCTTTCTATTTAGATTACGGCTTACCAGCGCGGCTCGCGGCGTCCGCCGGGACCACGTCCCCCGCCGCCGCCACCCGGCCGTCCGCCGCGTCCGCCGAAACCACCCCCGCCGCCGGCCCGTGGCCCGCCGCCAAAACCGCGATCCGGCTTAGGACGAGCTTCGTTCACGTTTAGCGCGCGGCCGTCCATCTGGTAGCCATTGAGAGCGGAAATCGCCTGATCCGCTTCCGTTTCGTTTTCCATTTCGACAAACGCGAACCCGCGCGAGCGGCCGGTGTCGCGATCCGTCATGATGCGTGCGCTGTTCACTTGCCCATAGCGCTCGAACAAGCTGCGCACGGCTTCTTCCGTGGCGTTGAAGTCGAGGTTGCCCACAAAGATGTTTTTCACTTAATCCTCCTGACAATTTGAAAGCGGACTCATCGGTGATGAAACGCAAGCGGGACGACGGTGCCGTCGCTCAAGAGACGATCTGCCAGATTCGTGGAAGCTATCAAACGCGCTCCAACTATAGCACGGGCGCTTCTCCGGCGGCAAACGGTATGAACCTTAATATGTGCGCATGGGCGCCACAGTTTGCAGGTGAGCGTGTGTGGTTCGATACGTTAGTTCGCGGATCAACTTAGTTTACAAGTTACTGTGCGCCGTCCCGGCTTTCAGTTGGTCCGCTGAAGCCGCCAGGCGGACCGTTCGCGTGGGAAAAGGAATTTCGATCCCTTCCTGGCGGAAACGCCGCAAGATGCGCTTTTTCAGCTCATTGCGAACCGCGAATTGGCTGGCGAACTCGGTCACCGTGAAACCGACCGTAAATCCCAAGGACGATTCGCCCAACCCGGGGTCGAACGACACGCTCGGAGCCGGATCGGCTAGCATCCCGGGAATATCCTCAGTCGACGACCGAGCGATTTCGAGTAGAATTCGCTCCACTTTATCCGGATCGCTCGTATAGCTGACGCCCACCTGGAACGAGGTCGACATGCTTTTCTCCGGCAGACAGTAATTTGTAACAATAGCCTGTGCCAATTTCCCATTGGGGACAATGATCATATTGGCTGAAAGCGAACGGATACTGGTGCTGCGCCATCCGATATCCGCCACATAACCTTCCTCGCCGCTGTTGAGTTTGACATAATCCCCCAGCCGGATCTGCCGCGCGACGGCTACATAGAAGCCGGCGAAAAGGTTCGATAGCGTATCCTGCAATGCCAGGGCGACGGCCAAACCGCCGATGCCCAACGCGGTCAGGATTGTCTTGATGGAGTAATTGTAATGGTCCAGCACCACCACGATGCCCAGAATCAGCACCCCGATCTGTGCCAGGTTTTGACTGAGGGTGGTGACCGGAAGCGCGCCCGGCACCTGGTCTCCAAAATTGCGCACCAGATTGCCCGCCAGCCGCATTCCCATCATGGTGACCGAAACCATCCATAGGAAGAAGAGGAGTTCCACGCCGCTGTCGGCGAAGCGCGCCGGCAGACTCGACGACTGAATCGCAAGATGCGCCGCCAGGATCACCGCCCAGATGAGCATCGGACCGGCCAGCACGTCGATCAGAACCGCGCCGCCGCGGCTCCCGCTGCGCCGGACCCATCCGCGTAAAGCCTTCAAAATCAACCAGCGGACCACCCACCCAAGGGCCATCACGAGCACAAAGGTAACCACCGGCCAAATCAGTTCCGCCGGGTTCTCGGCGATCAGCCGCTTGAGATTGCGCATTTTTTGCCTCCCTCAGATTCTAAATCCTTTGCACACCCCGGCCCGATTCCGCGTCACTCCATTATGCGGCCACGAGTGTATCTCGTAGGGTTTTTGCTGGCGGCTTGCGCGTTGGCGCAGGACACCGAACCCTCCGCCTGGGATCTGTATGAGCAAGGCCGCGCCGCCGAAAAGGCAGGCCACATGGCGCAAGCCTATCTCTACTACGCCGAAGCGGCCGCCAAGGATCCGCACAACAAGACGTATTGGGAACGCACCCAGGCGGTGCAGACACGAGCCGCCCTGGAAGCCAAACCGCGGCCCATACCCAACCCGGCCGATCTCGACAAGGAAATCGCCGAGGAACCCGAATTCCATTTCGACAAGCCGACCCCCGAGGACCTCGCCGCCGCCAACCAACCGCTGCCGCCGATGGAACTCGACGCCGACAAGGGCGTTCGCGACCTCGATTTTTCGGGTGATTTCAAGAAATTGTTTCAAAGTGTGGCGCGCGCTTATGGCTTGGAGTGCGTCTACGACTCCGATTACCAGGCCGGCACGCCATCCCGCTTCCGTCTCAAGGGAGTGGATTACCGCGACGCACTCCATGGACTCGAAGCTACTACCGGCTCCTTTATCGTGCCCATTACCCCCAAGATCTTCCTGGTAGCCAAAGACACCACCCAGAAGCGCACCGAAATCGAGCCCACGGTCACCATGGCCGTGCACTTTCCCGATATTTATTCGTCCCAGGAAATGGAGCAGATGGTCCGCGCCGTGCAACAGGCCATGGCAATCGAAAAGCTGGGAGTCGATACCTCCGCCTATACCGTGGTGATGCGCGACCGTATCTCCAAGGTGGTGTATGCACGGGCTCTCTTTCAGGAACTGATGCATGCTCGCGCGCAGGTGCTGCTCGACCTCCGGTTCATTGAAGTCTCGCGCGACACTTCCGTCACCTACGGAATCAATTTCCCCAACATCTTTTCGCTCAGCACGCTCACGAACCTTGTCAGTAGCGCCCTTCCCTCGCCAACCTCGATACCGCTGGGGATGAACTGGGCACAACTGGCCGTCAGTATCAGTCTCGCCGGCCCCGCGCTCGTGGCCCAATTGTCGAAATCGGACGCGAACCTGCTGCTGGCATCGCAGATTCGCGCCAACAGCGGCCAAAAAGCCACGCTTCACATCGGCGAGAAATATCCCATCCTGACCGGCGGATATGGCGGGTACGGCACGTCCACAAACGGGCTCGCCGGCACTTCCGGCCTGTCCATCGCGCCGTCGTTCTCGTTCCAGGATCTCGGGCTGACATTGACCACCACCCCCGTCGTGCATGATACCGACAACATCACACTCGATGTGGAAGCGCAATATCAGGTCCTCACCGGGCAGTCCATCAATGGCCTGCCGGTCATTTCGAGCCGGGCGCTGAAGAACAGCACCGAATTGAAATTCGGCGAATGGTCGATCATTGCCGGGTTGCTGAGCACGAACGAGGCGCGCACGCTCTCCGGCCTGGCGGGACTCAATCGCATTCCTTTCCTGGGCCCGCTCACCAACACCCACCAAAGCGACGACGAGCGCGATCAAGTGATCATCCTGATGCGCCCGACGCTGCTGTCCGCCCCGCCTTCCGAATCGCCGCGCGCGTTCTATACAGGATCGGAAAACCGTCCGCTCACGCCGCTCTAAGCCGTCGTCAGACGATTACCGGTCCGCGGCCGCGAGAGAGCCGTGCCTTTTACGGAAAGCTTGTTATCGTAGAGGCGATGTCTCGCATGCTGGCCGAAATCCGGCAACAACCTCGCGCACTCGAACACACCCTTGCCGCAGCCGCGCCCGCCGTCGCCGCGCTTCGGCGAACCCTGGAGAAGCGGAGGCCGCGCCTGATCGTGCTCGCGGCCCGCGGCACGTCCGACAATGCCGCCTTGTTCGGCCGCTATCTGATCGAAATCACCACCGGGATTCCCGTCTCCCTCGCCGCCCCCTCGATCACCACTTTGTACCGTGCCCAACTCGACTACCGCGACACCCTTGTCGTTGCTCTTTCGCAATCCGGCGAATCGACCGATACCAACCTCGTGCTGGAACAGGCGCGCAAACGCGGCGCCCTGACCCTGGGCATCACCAACGAGCGCGCCAGCACCCTGGCGAAGTTGGCCGACCACGCCTTTCTGGTGCGCGCCGGCGCCGAAAGGAGCGTCGCCGCCACCAAAACCTACACTGGCCAGTTGCTGCTGCTCTATCTGCTGGCCTCGATCCTGGGAGGTAGCGTCCGGACCGGCGATCTTGCCAGCCTGCCGGCCGCCGTCGAAGCGGCGCTGCGGTTGGAACCGCAAATCGCGGCGCTTTCCGAGCGCTATCGTTTCATGCGCCAGACTGTCGTCGTCGGCCGCGGCCTGAACTACGCCAATGCTTTCGAGTTCTCCCTGAAGCTAATGGAGACTTGTTACGTGGTGGCCGAGCGTTTCTCCTCCGCCGACCTTCTCCACGGCCCCATCGCGCTCGTGGAGAGAGGATTCCCGGTGTTTGCGTTCGCCCCGGCGGACGCCACGTGGGTCTCGATCCGCGAAGCGCTCGGGAAACTGGCCAAAGTCGGCGCGGAAATCGTTGCCATTACCGACTCCGGCAATCGCCAGGTAGAGCGATGCGTTACCCGGGTGATTCGCCTGCCGCGAAAACTCAAAGAAGCGCTCACGCCCATCCCGTACATCGTGCCGGCACAGCTTTTCGCGGCCTACCTGGCGGTCGACAAGGGGCTAGACCCCGACCGGCCGCGCACGTTGCACAAGGTCACGGCAAATTTGTAAGTTCTCGCGTTCTAAAACCGCAGCGCCACCTCGAACTGTAGTGACCGCGCCGGCAATTGGGCCGTGATGCCGGCGAGCGGCGCTCCGAACCCCGCGCCGGCCGCCGCGCCGTTTCCATACGTGCCGCTGTAGCCCACGAAATTCGCGTGATTGAAGACATTGAACGCTTCGGCCCGCAGATCCAGATTGAAACGCTCCGTCCCGAATGCCCGCTCGAGCGCCGGATCGATCGAATAGATCGGCCTGCCGTGTCCCGCATTGCGTCCCACCACGACGCCGTCGATCACGGGACGGTCGGTCGTGGCGCCGGTGTCGCCGCTGTTCGTCGTTCCCGTGGTGTAGTTAAACGGCAACCCCGAAGCCAGCGTGGCCACGCCGCTGAAATGAATCTTCAGCGGCAGGATATACAGGCCGCTCAGCACGAAGCGATTGCGCTGATCGTAAATGGCATTGCCGTTCTCAATGTGGCCGGTGAAATTCGGATCGTTCGGATTCTGGCTGGTGGTATCGGGATCGACATTGTCGATCGCGTGCGACCACGTATAACTTACCAGCATGGACAGCTTGCGGCTAAAGGTGTGCCGCAGGTTCACGTCGAGCGCGTCGTAATAGAGGTAGCCGTCATTGACGTCGCTCTGGATCACCGAATACGGAGGTTGCGGGTTGGTTGCGGTGGATGGATTGCAAACTTGGTTGTTCTGGGCATACCACCAGATCCAATAGGGACGCGTGCAGTTGGCCGCCTGCGGAGTGCGCTGCTGGTTTTGTTGCGTGCGTAGGAACGGCGACGGAGGATCGACATCCAAGGGACGATTGATCTTCAGCGTATGCGTGCCGACATAATCGACGGCCAGCACCCAGTTCGGCTTCAGCCGGCGCTCCACGCCCATGGTCCACTGCTCGGAGTACGGATTCCAAAGACCGTTCTGATACCCCACAAGCGTGCTGGTGGGAAAGAACTGGTTGTAATAAGAAGCGTCGCCGGGGCGGATGTATAAGCTGCGCAGGGGCACCGCACCGCCTGCCGGAAACACTGGCAGCGGCACGGCCGAAACGCTGCTGGGAAATCCGATCTGGCCGGGCGCGGCGGTGAATGTGAAAACGCCGGTCGGACCGGTGAGGGCATAATTCGCCTCGCTGTTATCCACGATCTGCGAATAGTAAATGCCAAAGCCGCCGCGGATGACCGTCTTTCCATCGTGATCCACGTTGTAGGCGAACCCCACGCGCGGTGCGAAATCCTTGCGCGAGTTGGTGAACGTCTGCAATTCGTAGCGGAGCCCCAGGTTGATGGTCAGATCCTGCCGCACGTGGAAATCGTCCTGCACGAAGCCGGCGAACAGCGTATCCGTCACCGTATAAGCCGCGTTGCCGTAACTCTGGGAATATGTTTTCACGTTGGCGATGTTGCCCAAATAGGCAGAACTTTCGCAGATCGAGAGCGCCAGCGTGCACGTGTTATAGGTCAGCACGCCCAGGTAGCTCGGTCCGCCGAATTCCTTGCTGTTGCCGCCATTGTGCGCCACGATCGCTTGCGCCCCAAAGCGGATCTGGTGCCGTCCGATCACCGCCGATACCGTGTCGTTGGCTTCGTATTGACGGTTCAGCAGCAGAGCCGATTGCGAGGTTCCGGACGTGAAGGTCCCACCCGTGGAAATCGGCACCGAGAACTGCGTGCCGTAGATGACCGGGCTGAACTGCGTGATCGGGTCGGCCAGTTGGAATTGCAAGCGGACATTGTTCACGAATCGCGGCGACAGCACCGCCGTTTCGCCGATTTCCGGCGCGTAGGTGCGCTTATGAAAAACGCGCGCCACGCTGGGCAGGCTGTTGCCGCCCACGATGCCGTTGGGATTTGTGTCGAAGAAGGCGTCCAGATCGCCGCGGAAGAAGATATTGTTCTTTTCGTCGATCTGGTGGTCGAGGCGGAAAAATCCCAACCAGCCGTGGTAGACGCCCACGTAAACCCCGGGCTCGATCGGAGAAATCACCGGCGAACCCTTATCTTCCCGGCTGAACTCGCCCGCGATGAAGAAATGTGTCGTCCCGCCCTTCCCGAGCGGGCCACCGAGGTCCAGGTCCGATTGCCCCAGGGTGTCGCTCAGCAGCGTGTTGCCCGCGGCATTCGACGACTTCTGCGTGAATCCCGAAAGCGCCGCGGCGGTATCCGCCGGCCGCCAGGTTTCGATGGCCGCGCCGTGCAACTGGCTGCCGCCCGTCTTGCTGACAATGTTGATGACGCTGCCGGTGCTGCCGCCGTATTCGGCCGAAAACGCGTTGGTGAGCACGTCCATCTCCTGGACTGCTTCGCGCGGAAGAGTAGGAATCAGAGTTTGCCGCCCCCAGGCGTCGATCGCGTTGGCGCCGTCCACTTCGAACCACGCCTGCCGCCGGCCCGCTCCATTGCTTGTAAACAGCGTCTGGTTCATGAAGACATCGCCCTGATTGATGGCCGGCCGGTTGGCGGCTTCGAGCATCGGGAGATTGGTAATTTTGTTGCCCAGAAGAGGGGTGGCGTCCATCTGCGGCACGTCCAGCACCGCGCCCAACTGCGGTTCGTCGGTCCGAACCTCTCCCGCCACTCCGGTCACCGTTATTTCGCTCTGCTTGCCGGCGACGTTGAGTTGCAATTCGAGGTCGGCGGACGTGTCGCCCGTGAGCGTCACCTTTTCGAGAGTGGCGTCGGTGAAACCCGATTTTGAGGCAACAATGGTGTAAGCGCCGCCAATCGGCAGCCCCGCCAGCGAAAACTCGCCCGCGGAACTGCTCTCGGCGGTTCGCTTCAATCCGGTTTGCGAATTCGTGGCAGTGATGGTGACGCCGCCCACTCCCGCGCGGCTTTGATCGATCACGCGGCCGTGGACGGTAGCGGTATCGGGAGTTTGCGCGCACAAAATCGTGGCGGCAAAAAGAAAAACTAATGCCCTCTGCATAGACCCTCTTTTAGGAATTCATTCAGGCTAGCAATTCAAGGCGGGTACTACCACGGATCGTAGATGCCGCGGGTAAAGAGGCGCGCCCGGTTTGGAAAAAGCAATAGCCTGAACCGGACGAAGTAGGGCGGACAACGGCGGCGGCAGCCCGGATTAGATTGCCTGCCCCAAATACGAGGGACCTACTGAATCAGCAACTCCAGCCATTCATGCGCCGATTGCAGCGTGGCGGGTTGCGCCATCAAGGCAGCCATCGCGCCGGTGAGCAGCAGTCCCGCGCTGGCCGTCAGAATCGGCTCGCGATGTCTTCCCTGTACGCCGCGCTCCACCGGGTGCAGAAGTCGATCCACGCGTTCGGAAAGATCCGCGCCATCGGCCATCAGCGACGTGGCGAGCGCCGGAGCGGGCGCCACCGACCCGAGCCGCGCCACGCGCACCAGCGCCGCGGCCAGCGACAATGAGCGGCGCGTGTTGCCGGCGCTGGCGCGATCGTCCGCCGCCCATTCCGCCATCTTTGCCCACGCGCGTTCCAGTTTCCGCAGCCCGAAACGGAGAGGCACGATATCCGGCGCCAGCAGCACCAACAGGCGCTTGAGATTATCGTAGGAAACTCCGTGCGCGCGCTCGTGCCGGACTACTGCCGCCAGTTCCTCGGCCGAAAGCGCGTCCACAACCCCGGTCGAGATCACGATCCGCCGGCGGAACAAACCCGTGAGCATGACGCACGGCGCGCTCCCGGCGATCACCCAACCCGCGACGCGCTCGCCGGGCAGCCGCATTTCGTGGCTCCTTTCGCGGCATTGCCGGGCGTGTCGCACCGACCGCACCACCGCTTGCGAGGCGCGCCCAATCGACCACCCCCAAATCGAGAGACTTAGGATCGCGGCCACCAGGCATGCCAGTCCCATTTCCTCCGGCGCACCCTTCGGCTCGAGGTACAGATAACTCGGCGTGCACAACCCTACCACTACGAACAGCGCGAAAGCCGGTGCGAGCAACCGCAGCGCCAGCAATAGCCGGGCGCCGTTCGCGGGCGCCATCCGGACGGCGAAGCGCACGGCAATTGGGGTGAGCAGTGAAACCGCCAGCCCCAGCGCCGCGTGCACCAGGAAGAATGCGGCCAGGCACAGACATACCAGCCGTGCCAGGTAGGGAAGCATCATCCTTTCCTCCGTTCGCCCAGTTCCTTGCGTTTCACGCGGATCTTGCGCTCCAGTTCATCCAGTAGCGCCGCGTCTTTTTGTCCCACCGCGTCCACCAGGCACGAGATCAACAGTTCGCCCGCTGCCTGGGGCCCGTTCAGGAAACCTGCCACGAATTCGCCCGCACGCTTCTGCTCCCAT
Organism: Bryobacteraceae bacterium; assembly: GCA_035509055.1. Classification (GTDB taxonomy): domain Bacteria; phylum Acidobacteriota; class Terriglobia; order Bryobacterales; family Bryobacteraceae; genus PALSA-129. Next base: position 90,764 of record DATJMA010000091.1, read on the forward strand.
TCGCGGCGCGTGTGCCGAGTGGAATAAAGAAACGCGCGCTCAGATTTGTGCCGGCTGAGCAGTCCCTTCTTATATAAGCGGTCGAGGGTGGTCATCACGGTGGTGTATGCCAGCGGACGGTCCAAACTCTCTACCACGTCATGGACGTTACTCTCGCCGCGCTCCCAGAGAATCTCCATCACCGCAATTTCCAGCGGACCCAATCCCGGCGGATTACGATGGTTCGTGACTGCCCGATTCCGAAAAAGACCCATCATGCTCGCCAGTTATAGTATCAAACGCCGGTCGCCTTCGCGCCGTGTGACATGCTCGCGATCCAGGTATTCGAGCAGCGGGATGGCGTACTTTCGCGAAATGCCTGTCCACTCCTTGAATTCGCCGACGCTAAAATGCTGCCCTTTTCGCGGCAGCAGAATCTGGCGCAGGCGGTCGATGGCGCTGGCGTGGAAAACCAGATCCTGATTGATGCGCAACAGCCGTTTCTGGCGCACCAGGCCTTCCAGCAGCGTGCGCGCGCGCTTCATTTCCATGCCCGATGCCGCCAGAACCTCCGCCGTCGGCGGCACCGCCAGCCCCGCCGCCTCGAATTTGCTCTCGATAGCCGCGCGCGCTTGCTCCTCATCCTCCTGCAACACCACGGAGTGGCCGCGCAACCGGACCGTCTCGCCTTCCACCACGATCTCCGCGGAGCCCTCCAGCAACGCATCCAACACCTCCGCCGGCACGCGCGGCATGACGCGGGCGCGCAGATCCTGCCGGGCGATTCCCGTGGCCAACGGATTATCCCGATGAAATGTACGGACAGCATCGGCCAGTTTGCCGCGCGCCGCCTGGAACCATTCCGGATCCACCCACCACGACCCGCCTATGTTTTTCAGCGACGCGCTTGCCGCCGCCCCAGCGACCGTCCCTTCCATCCAACCCGTTCGCGCCACCAACTCATCGACCCCGGCGCCGAACTCCGCCTCCCGCACCAGCAGCGCGATGCGCCCCGGCTCATCGCATTTCTCCAGCATCGTGAGCCGCTGAGCGGCGCCTGCCGGGCGGAGATTCGACGGCAGATCGAGCACCACCCCTCCGCCGATGGTGATCACCGGCGAGAACATGCGGACGATGAAGCGATCCCCGGGCAGCAGCAGCGCCGGATCCTTGAGCACCAGCCGCACATGCGCCGAGTTTCCCGGCTGAAGCGCTGCCGTGCCTTCAAGCAGCCGTACTTCCGCCCCGATTTCCGCCGTTCCCGCATGAAAGTGGACCGGAGCACGATGCTTGAGCGGCTTGGCCGACGGCAGCAACTGCAAGCGGCAATCCACATGTCTAGTCGCGCGAAACTTCCCGGGCTCGGATAACACGTCGCCCCGCACCAGTTCGGCTGGCTCGATATCCGCGAGGTTGACAGCGGTGCGCTCGCCCGCCACGGCGCGGCCGGCGTGCTCGCCATGCACCTGCACTCCGCGCACCCGTAGCGTCCGTCCCTGCGGGTACACCTGCACCATTTGTTCCCTGGTCACCGATCCTGAAATCAGCGTGCCCGTCGCTACCGTTCCGAAGCCTTTCACCGAAAAAACACGATCGATCGGCAGGCGAAAATGACCGGAAGAGTTTTTTGCCGCCGCCGCGCCAGCCGCACTCGCCAGTTCCCGGCGCAGATTGTCGAGCCCCGCTCCGGTAACCGAACTGACCGGTACGATAGGCGCACCCTCGAGGAACGAGGCCTCGACCATCTCCTCCACCTCCAGCCGCACGAGCCCCAGAATGTCGCCATCGACCAGATCGGCCTTGGTGAGCGCAATTACTCCCTTTGAGATGCCCAACAGGCGGCAGATATCGAAGTGTTCGCGAGTCTGCGGCTTGATGGATTCGTCGGCAGCGATCACGAAGAGCACCAGATCGATACCGGCCACGCCCGCCAGCATGTTCTTCACAAAGCGTTCGTGCCCGGGAACGTCGACGAATCCCAACCGTACATCCGGTGTGAGTTGCACGTGAGCGAATCCCAGGTCGATGGTAATGCCGCGGCGCTTTTCCTCCTCCAGTCGGTCCGCATCGATCCCGGTCAGCGCCTTCACCAGGGCGGTCTTTCCATGGTCGATATGCCCGGCAGTGCCCACAATTATGTGTTTCATCGCACGTTTCAGTGTAATAAAGTAGAGTAAAGTGCTTGTCGTAACGTTGCTGGTCCTCGTGGCCGGCGCCCTGGTATACCAGGTGCTATCAGTCGTCGCCGCGATTCGTTATCGCCGCGTCCGCCCTTCGGGATTGGGCGTAACGCCTCCTATCAGTATCCTCAAGCCTCTTGCCGGCGCGGAAGAAGGCTTGGAGGAAAACCTGCGATCGTTCTTCGAGCAGCGCTATCCTGCCTTTGAGATCCTTTTCGCCGTAAGGAACGCCGCCGACCCAGCCGTCGAAATCGTGGAACGGCTGCAGGCGCGTTATTCGTCGGTGCCCTCACGCCTGATCGTGACGGGCGAACCTCCTTATGCCAACGCCAAAGTCTATAGCCTGAACCTCATGCTGGAAGCCGCCAGTCACGACTTGGTGGTGATGGCCGACAGCGACATCCGCGTCGAGGCCGGTATGCTTGCCGCGCTCGCCGCCGAGTTTGCCGACGGCAAGGTTGGAATGGCTACCTGTCCCTATCGTGTTGTGCCCGGCCCCAGTTTCTGGTCAACCCTCGAGGCGATCGGTCTGAACACGGAATTCCTCTCGGGAGTGCTCGTCGCTCGCATGCTCGACGGCATGAAATTCGCGCTTGGCCCGACCATCGTCGCGCGCCGCGAAACTCTCCGGCAGATCGGCGGGTTCGATGCCGTGAAAGATTACCTGGCGGAGGATTTCGTGCTCGGCAGCCTGGCGGCAAAGCACGGATTTCGGGTGATTCTTTCGTCGTATATAATCGATCACCACATGGGCGCGCAGCCCTTCGGCGCCAATATGCTGCACCGGCTCCGTTGGGCCCGCAGTTGCCGCCGCTCGCGGCCCTGGGGATACGCCGGCCAGATCTTCACCCATCCGCTGCCCATCGCGTTGCTGCTGTGCGCGATTTCGCCGGTATGGTGGCCCCTGCTGTCGGTTGCCATAGGGCTTCGCGCCGCCGCGGTCTGGGCGACCGCCGGCCATGTCCTCCGCGATCCGCTCACTCGCCGCAGGTGGTGGCTGGTGCCCTTGCAGGATGCCATTACCCTGTTGGTCTGGTGCGCCGGCTTCTTCGGAAATACCGTCCTCTGGCGCGGCAGGCGCTATTGGCTCCTCCCCGATGGAAGATTTGAGTTGGTGCAGTAGCTCAGATGGGGCGTGACGCCCGGGCTCGACATCGCCAATATCGGGAACTGTGGAGCCTAAGCATGAGATTCTAATCTTTGCTGCGCTTCACCGCCTTAATCACGACCCGGTATTTATTTTCGGCGTTCAGATTGATCAACGCCACGAAGGTCCGCTCCTGGTACGTGCCGATGGTGCCCGATTGCGATACGCTCTCCACGTCCCATCCTTCGGGCAGCAGCACGGTATTCCGCAATCCATGCAGCGTCCGGTCGAACGTCAACACCCCATTGTTCGCGTCGTAATTCGCATCCCGGAGCGTGCCCGCGATTCTGAGATGCGCGCTTTGCTTGTCGTCTACAATCGGTACTTCCAGCTTCGCAGCCATCGACTTGCCGTCTTTCCCGACCGTCAACGCCTTCGCGGTATCGAGGTCGATTACTTTCAAATCGGCGAGCGGGAGATATTCCAACGAATCCAACCGCGCCTTATCCCCCTTGCGGTAGTCGCTGTAGGTCTCTTCCACCCGCATGCTGTGTGTTTCCGGGGCGCCCAGATCGTATAGCGTCTTGATATCGTCGAAAAACATATCGGTGTACGGGAGCGGCTGAAACTGCGCCGTTGTGGGCCGCGCGCGAATTGTCACCGGGTTGCTCTGCCCGCTGGGGTTGGCGAACGCGATCTTCAAACGCCCGTCCGCCAGCGTGGTCAACTGCGCCGCGACATCCGAGGAAACCAACCCGAATCCTTTCGGGAGGATCACCCCCAACCGGTATCCCGCCAGGCTGCGCACCCAGACGATATCCTGCCCGTCCAGCATATAGGTACGCGGATCCTTGTATGTCTTGTAAATCAGCACCCTCCCGATGCCGCCTTCGGGAACCGGAATCGGAAGCGTGGCGTGGATGGCGTGGTTCTCGGGATCGTTCCCCAACTGCCGATACGTGAACTGGAGTGGCTTTCCGGTACGCGGGTCGTAAACCTCGATGCCCGACCCTTCGCTGCCGCCGCGCGTCGCGTTGACCAGTTCCGTGGCGCCTGCCCGCGGCTGTTCCGGGAGATAGCGAATACGGAACTGCTCCGAGCCAGGCTCCAGAATCGAGTACTCGGTATACGCATCCTGCGTAAACAGGCGCGTGAGGCGCGGCGCCGCCCGCAGCGACCCATCCGGGTTGGTCGATTGGGCGTTTCCGCACAATGGGACCATAAGAACGGCGACGCCGAAGACGCTGCGAAACATCATACGGTTAGCTCCTTCGAGTCAGTATCTCGCATCACAATGGGTCCATCTATAACAATGGAGTCGTGAGGAGGTAAAAATGCGACACTTCCGGATGTTGGCGGTGCTGGGCGGTTCACTATTGCTGGCAAGCGCGGGCCTGATGAGGGCGCAACCGGCCCCGCCGCCTTTGCCCCCGCCGGACCAGGCGCTCACACCACAACAGTTGGAGGATCTGGTGGCGCCTATCGCCCTCTATCCTGATCCCCTGCTCACCCAGATTCTGGTTGCCTCCACGTATCCGTTGGAGGTGGTGGAGGCATTTCAGTGGCTACAGCACAATCCCGGGCTCACCGGCGCCGCGCTCACCTCCGCTGCTCAACAGCAGAACTGGGACGCCAGCGTGCAAGCGCTGGTTGTCTTCCCCGACGTTGTCAAGCGCCTGAATGACGACGTCACTTGGACCACGAACCTCGGCAACGCATTCCTCGCCCAGCAAGCGGAGGTCATGGATGCTGTCCAGCGCTTGCGCCAGAAAGCCCAGCAGGCAGGAAAACTGAATTCCACCCCGCAGGAAACCGTTAGCAGCGTCCCACAGTCCGATGGGCCCCCGGCCATCGAAATTCAACCGGCCGATCCCGACGTGATCTATGTGCCGGCCTACAACCCCGCATGGTTCTGGGGACCGGCGCTTTACTATCCCTACCCCGGCTGGTATTGGCCCCCGGAGTTCGGCGTCGGCATCTGGTTCGGCTGGGGACCCGCCATCCACATGGGCTTCTTCTTCGGCGGCGGTTGGGGCGGTTGGGGCGGTTGGGGCTGGCATCCCGGTTGGGGCGGCCGCACCATCATCGTGAACAACACCTTCATTCACCGTTACAATTTCAACTCCGCCCACCTGGCGCAGTTGCACGGCAACTCGGTGTGGCAGCACGACCCGGCCCACCGCGCCGGCGTACCGTATGCGCGACCGGAATTGGCCAACCGCTATCAGTCGTCCGTGCGCACCAATCTGCGGCCTACTGCGACTCAAATGGCGCGCCAGTCGCCTTCGCAAGCCAACGAGCGCATGGGCAATCGCAATATCCCCAAGAGCAATTCGCGCGGCGGATTGTTCGGCGGCATCAGCAATGGCCGGGCCGCCAGGATCAATAGCGATCACGGTTTCTCGAGCCTCGGCGCGGCCCGCACTGGCGGGGGCGGTTTCCATCCCTCGGGCGGCGGTGGTAGAAGGAGGTAACAGGCGCGAATGAGAACCCCAACTTTACTAACCGTTTGGTTCGCGGGAGTGCTCGCGGCCCTGAGTCTTCCCGCGCAGACGCCGGCGGCGCAGCCCACTTTCGCAACCCCCGAAGAGGCGATCCAAGCCATCGGCAGTGCCGCCGAGAACAACGATTCTGCCGCCATGCTGAAACTGCTCGGCCCAGCCGCCAAAGACCTGGTAGCACCCGCTTCCGACGCCGGTGCGCGCGAAGATCGCGCCAATTTCGCCCGCATGCTGCACGAGAAACTGCAAGTCGATCGCGACTCCACCAATCCTAACCGCGTGACATTCACGGTGGGCAAGGATGACTGGCCGTTCCCGGTGCCGCTGGTTCGCAACAAGGCCGGCAAATGGCATTTCGATACCGCGCAGGGCAAGATGGAAGTGCTCGCCCGCCACATCGGGCGTAACGAACTGAACGCCATCGAGGTGTGCCGCGGATACGTGGAAGCGCAGATGGAATACGCCAATGTCGATCGCGATGCCGACGGCAACCTGGAGTACGCGCAAAAAATCGTCAGTTCGCGGGGCAGGCAGGATGGGCTCTATTGGGAGGGCCAGCCCGGAAGCCTGGTGCCCAAGTCGTTCGCCCTCGCGGCGGAGGCAGCCGCCACTGCTGGCGGGAAACGCCAGCCGTATCACGGCTACTACTACCGGATTTTGAAGGCGCAAGGCCCCGACGCCGAGGGCGGCGCGGTCAGCTACGTAGTGAAGGGCGAAATGATCGGCGGATTCGCGCTGGTCGCATGGCCCGCCGAGTACGGCGCCTCCGGCGTGAAGACTTTCATCGTCAATCACAAGGGCATCGTCTACGAGAAGGATCTCGGTCCCTCAACCGGCGCCCTGGCCCGCCAGATGACGCAGTTCAATCCCGATAAGACCTGGCACGCCGTCGAAAAGGAATAGCCGGCAGTGTCAGTTCTCGCGCGGGATCTTCTCCGCGTGCTCGACAACCAGAACCGGGACGGCTCCGCGCTCCTTCGGTTCGAGCTTGAGACCTAGCTGCTCCTGGACCGCTTCGGCGAGACCGGGTCCAGTCTCAGCATCGGCGGGCAGCATCGCGGGGTTCTGCACCCAATAGAGGATGAAATCATACTTGCCCGTGAGGCCCGTCGCGTCTATCACCGGGCGCCGCAGGTAAGCCGAAAGGAAAGCCGCGGTCTCTTCCATCGTTTCGCCATGAGCTCGCCGCACCGCCCTGCCGCGCTCCACCGCGAGGGCCGGCTCCCCGCCCGGCGTCAACTTGGGGTATCCCTCGGGTTTCCCGTCGGCGCCCTCGAATTTTGGGCCGCCCTTACCGGTCACGAGTTCATAGACCGGCATTTCCTTCGTCTCCCAATGGACCTTCAGGTCCAGGCGCTCGGCCAGGAGGTTCTGCAGCATTCGGCGGAACTGCGCTTCCGTAGCGCCCGGCGTCACTTTAGCGATTAGGTTGTAGCGCTCGATACCCATCCACTCGGGTGGCGAAAACTGGTATGGCTTGAGATCGTAAGCCCGCGAGATGAGGCGCGCCAGCGAGACGTATTGGGCGGTGAAGCCTTCCGGATCGCCGCTGCCCGGGCCGCCCCACCAACCCACCTTAACGCCCGTGTCCTGTCCGCTACGTTCGGCGGCGGCCAGGCGCTCCATCCCGCCGGGTTCCACGCGCTTGAGCGAGGCGGCTTCAAAATTCGCGGGCTGCGCACCGAGAACAGCCGCGGCCAGCACAACCAGAACGGACCTTCGCATCGCCGTAGCTGCTACTTGATCACCTCCGGCGGGAACTCCACGCTGCCCCGACCACGCTCGGGAAGGCCGCTTGGGCGGATGTTGCCGCGCAGCGTGGCGTCGCCGATTCTCAGAAACATGGACATCTCATCGCTCCGCAACTGCACCTTCGCCAAGTCCGGATCGGCGGGCACGAGCACGAGGTTCCCCGACGCTTCGAGGAGTCCGTCCTTGACGCGTACCTGGTCGGCGGTGAGGCCGATCGGCTGTTGCGTAATCATCACGCCTTTGCCATAGCGCACCACCGTGTGGTCCGCGCGTGCTGGAAGCGTCACGCGGACGTGGCCGCGCATTTTGAGCTCGCCGGTTTCGCGGTCGAGGGTGGCGGAATCGGCCCGCAGAACGAGGCCGGCCATTTTTGCTTCCGCGAGGCCCGGTTTGTCGGATATCAGGTCCGCGCGATCGGTCTGGCAGAAGGCCGGAACGAGAAATACCGGCAGCAGGAAAAGTGATAGCGGTCGCACTGGTCCCTCCTTGACGATTATAGGCGCTTGGCCGTAGCCTTGCCCGATACTGTGCGATAGTCGATTCCCGCAGAGAGCAGGCTGGTCATTCCAGCACCAATTTGAGTTCGACGCCGTGAGTCCTTGCCGCGGCGAACTCGATACCCGCGCGGAGCGCAGCAAGATGCCACGGCCTCGGCATGCCAAACCCGAGCGCATGCCGGACGGGACTTTTTCGACGCCGATGAACGCCCTTGTCGTAGCATGCCGTCCGCGCGAGAAGCGGGTATGACAGCTCTGCTGTCGGCGTTCATGGGCCGCTACTGCAGCGGTGCCGTCTGCTCCGGCCCGTGCTGGAGTTGCCTGACGCTCCGGTCGACCGATTCCAGCGGCGCAATCTCCAGCCCGAGCGGCGCGGTCTTCAGATCGGCAAACTTGCGTGCGCTTACCATCACGCGGCCTTCGAGCGAACCCACCGCGCTATTATAGGCGTCCACCGCCCGCTCGAGATTCTTGCCGACTTTGTTGAAATGCTCGCCCATATCGGAAAGGCGTTTGAAAAGCTCCTTGCCGAGGGCGCTGATTTCGGCGGCATTCTGCGCCAGATTTTCCTGCCGCCAGCCATAAGCCACGGCGCGCAAAAGGGCGATCAGCGTCGTGGGAGTGGCCAGGATAATGTTCTGCTCCACGCCCGCCTCGATGAGTGATGGATCGGTTTCCAGCGCGGCGCTGAAGAAGCATTCGCCGGGTAAAAACAGGACGGCGAACTCCGGCGCGTGATCGAACTGATCCCAATAGGATTTGCGCCCGAGACCGGTCAGGTGATTGCGCACCTGACGGGCGTGATCGGCCAGGCGCGCCTTGCGGGAAGCTTCGTCGGGCGCTTCGATGGCCTGCAGATAGGCGTCGAGCGGCGTTTTGGCGTCCACCACGATGGTCTTGCCAGCCGGCAGGCGGACCAGCAGATCGGGGCGCAGGCGGCCGTCATCGGTGCCAATGGTGGCCTGGGTGACGAAGTCGCAATGGCTCAACATGCCGGCCATCTCCACCACTCGCTTCAATTGGATCTCGCCCCAGCGCCCGCGCGCGCTGGGGGTGCGTAGCGCGGTTACCAGCTTGCCGGTTTCGGTGCGGAGCTGAGTCTGGGTTTCGAGCAATCCGCGCACCTGCTCGTGAAGCGAGGCATAGGCTCCGGCGCGCGATTTCTCGAGTTCCTGGATTTTGCCGTCCACCTTGTCGAGCGAAGCGCGCACCGGCATCACCAGATCGGCGATGGCTTGCTGGCGCCGGTCGAGGTCGCTGTGGGCGGACTGCTGGGTTTGCGCCAGGGCGGATTTTGCCAGGTCCATGAAGGCGCGATTGTTCTCCGCCAGCGCTTCCGCGGAGAGCGCGCGGAATGCCGTCTCGGTGTCGCGGCGGCGGCCGCGAAGCACCAGCCAAGCCAGGGCAAAGCCGGCGATAAAACAGAAAACCGGCAAAATGTTCTGCATCCCCTTTATGGTGGCACAATCGCCGCCCGGCGGCACCGAATCCCCGGCATACGCACTCTCCGGTAGCCCGAATACCTACTTTCCATTACAAACGAAGTGCCCCGCCGCGCATCTATTCTATTGGATCGACAATTCGGCGGATGCCGCCGGAAATTGTTGACGCAAATCGTAAAAGGAGCAAATCCAAATGGATACCCGACGTGTGTCAATACGTCCAAAAGCCGCGGCTCTGGCGATGGCCCTGGTTCTGGGGGCGGGCGGACTGGCTGTAGCCGCCGCCGAACATGCCTTCAGCAACAATCCGCCGGCATCGCTGACCTTGGCTAACCCCAACGAGGGTGCCAGCCGCACCGGTTTCGCACCGATTGTAAAGAAAGTTCTACCGACGGTAGTTACCGTCTCTTCCACCAAGATGGTGAAGACACCCACCGAATTCCAGGGCCAGATGCCCGATGACGACTTCTTCCGCCAGTTCTTCGGCGGCAACATGCCGAATATGGGGCAGCAAATGCCTCGCGAGCAGCGCGAGCGCGGCCTCGGCTCCGGCGTCATCGTCAGCCCAAATGGCTATATCCTTACCAACGACCACGTTGTCGACGGCGCTACCGATGTCACCGTGACGCTCTCCGACAACCGTGAATACAAAGCCCACGTAGTCGGCACGGACCCGAAAGTCGATCTCGCCGTTCTCCGGATCGATGCCAACGACCTGCCCGCTATTGTGATTGGGGATTCTTCGAAAATCCAGATCGGCGACTATGCTCTCGCCGTTGGCGATCCGTTCGGCGTCGGCAAGACGGTGACGATGGGAATCATCAGCGCCACCGGCCGGCATAATCTGGGCATCGAAGGCTATGAAGACTTCATTCAGACCGACGCGCCCATCAACCCCGGCAACTCCGGCGGTGCGCTCATCAACGACCGCGGCGAGCTGATCGGCATCAATACCGCCATCATCTCCCATGGTTCCGAAGGCAATCAGGGTATCGGATTTGCGATTCCGGCGAACCTGGCCCGCAAGGTGATGGATGAGATTATCAAGACCGGGAAAGTGACCCGCGCATATCTCGGCATCGTCCCGCAGGATGTGACCCCGGCTATCGCCAAAGCTTTCGGCGTGCACGAATTCACTGGCGCGCTGGTGGGCGACGTGAGCGCCGATAGCCCGGCTTCCAAGGCCGGCCTCAAGAACGGCGACATCATCCTCGAACTCAACGGCAAGCCCGTGGCGGATGCCAATGACCTTCGCATGAACATCTCCATGATGACTCCGGGCACGACCGTGAACCTGAAAGTTCTCCGCGACGGCGCGGACCGCAATATGACTGTCACGCTGGGCGAGCTCCCCACGGATGAAGCCAGCGCCGCCAACGGTTCTGAAGGTACGCCAAGCCAGCTCTCCGGGATCTCGGTGCAGAACCTGAATGCCAACCTCGCTCAGCAGCTCGGCGTCCCCGCCGGCACGCAGGGTGTGGTGGTAACCAAAGTAGATCCCTCCAGCGCCGCGGCCGATGCCGGTTTGCAGCGTGGCGATGTGATTCAGGAAGTCAACCGCAAGCCGGTTCACAACACCGCTGATTTCGCGTCTGCCATGCGCAACTCGAAAGATCAGGCTCTGCTGTTGGTGAATCGCCAAGGCAACACGATGTACGTGGCTGTCTAAATCCATCGCAGCAGCTTCGGCCGGTCCGTGGCGCCTCCTCCGAGCCACGGCCGGCCGATTGTTTTTTGTCGCCGGGTCCTAAGCCCCTCCAGGGAGCGTAGTCTACCACCCACCCGTCAGGAATGCTCTCTTCTGTCAGGCTTGGATGCTGCGGTATTTTGTGATCTGATAGAAAAGCATCAGCCACGGTTGTGAAATGAGGTGCTTATGAACCCAAGCGACCCAACACGTGTGCGCGAGGAGAAGGCGCACCTGTACCAGAGCGCCCTCGACGCGTGGCAGAAGGGCGACGTAGCCGCCGCCATGAGCACGTTGGAGCGATTGGCGGCAATGGATCGCGATTTCCCCGATCCCGATGCTGGCCGCGGCAGCACTTACCGGAATTTCTACAATCAAGTGCACACCGAAAGCGATGCCATCAAGAAGGCGTATGAGGAAGCCCGGCGCCATCTGGCGGAAGGCGATTTGGACGCTGCCGGGGGGATCTGCCGGCAGTACCTCGCCAAATATCCCAATCAGGCGCTTTTCCAGGCATTGCAGTCTGACGTGGAGGGACGGAAGCGCCAACAGTCCCAACCGGTAGCGCAGGCGATCGTGGATACCGAACGTAAAGCCGAGGAAGAGCCGGATCTCGATCGCCGCGCCGCGCTCCTCGAAGCGGCGGTGAAGCAGTACCCCGGAGAGCTGCACTTCCTGAATTCGCTGAAAGCCGTCAACGATCTGCGCGGCGTGGTGAATTCGATGGTGGCCAAGGCGCGATTCTTCGAGGAGCGCGGGCAGTTCAGCGACGCTCTCGATCAATGGCAGATTCTCAAATCGATTCACCCCAGGCAGCCCGGTCTGGCGGCGGAGATCCAGCGCTTGACCAGCCGTCGCGACCAGCCGCCGGCGCCGAAACCGGTGGCGCCCGCGGTACCGGCGGTGGAATCCGAATGGGCCGGGCACGCGCGCAAATATCTCGAGGCGGGGGATTACCAGCGCGCGATGCAGGCTGTGACGATCGGCTTGGCGGAGTCCCCGGATAACCCGGAGCTCAAAGCCATCGATCAGGAAGTACGACAGGGGCAGGAGCAAGCCAATCGGGCGCTCGAACTACTGGGCAAAGCGCACGAAACCATCAACAAGGGCTCGATGGATGCCGGGCTGGCCGCCCTGCGGGAAGCCCATCAGCTCGACCCCCGGAATTCGGTGATTCGCACCGTGCTGGTGAACGGACTGCTGGACCAGGCGCGCAAGAAAGCAGATTCCGATGTGGCCTCTGCCGATGCGCTGGTTCAGGAAGTTTTGCGTATCGAACCAAACCATGCGCAGGCGATGGTACTAGCCCAGGGAATCACGGATCGGAAAACTGCCACCCCCCCGCCAGTGCCGCCTGCCGCTCCCCTCGCGCCGGGACCGGTCGGGGAAGCGCCGACGCTCGCTGTCCCGGCCTCCGTGACGCAGGCGCTGTTGAGTTCCGCGCTGCCTCCGCCAGCCCCACTGCCCTCTCCCGCCGCGACCGTCCCGCCCCCCGCCAAGCCGCCGGCCCCCAAGCCGCCCACGCCCAAGCCGCCCACGCCCAAACCCGCGCCGGCCGCCGGAATCCCGAAAAATCTGATATTAGGCACCGCGGCCGCCGTGGGAGTGCTCGTGATCGTCGCTCTTGGCGTCACACTCGCCCGGCACCGCCAGAAGCCCGCGCCGCCCCCGCCTTCGAGGTTTGCGGTCATGGTCCACTCGTCGCCGGCGGGTGCCGAAATCAAGATCAGCGGCGAAACCTGTGGCGTGGGCACCTGCAACTTGCAGCTTGCGCCCGGCTCTTACCAGATTTCAGCCCAGTTGACCGGCTATCAGCCCGCTAGCATGCCCATGAACCTGGGCCCGGGATCGCCCAAAGAATTCAACGTCACCCTCACTCCACAAGGGCCGAAACTGACCATCTTTACCGACTTGGCCGAAGGCGCCGTCACCATGGACGACGCTCCCGCCGGACAGATTCAGGGCGGCGGCGCCGAAGTGGCCAACCTCACTCCCGGCAAGCACGTGCTCGCGGTGAAGGGCGGCGACTCCGCGGCCTCCATCCCCATCGCGATCCAGCCCGGCGCGGCGCCCGCTCTCGCCGGCCCCATCGATGCCAAGAACGCGCGCTGCCTCCTGGTGGCCGGTTTTGGCGGCAGCGCGCGAGTTTATGCCGCCGGCGGTAACTTTCGCGTGACCCTCGACGGCAAGCCGTTGGGCGCATTGACCGCGGACGGCCTTCCGCTCGACGGTCTGACGCCGGGATCGCACGAATTGGTCATGGATTCGGATATGGGCCAGCACGATCGCATGGTCTTCGAATCGCAGCCATCGCCTACGCTCTACCTGACGGTCGGGACGGCGCAGAATCTCGGCACGCTTTCCGTGGAGACTAATGAGGATCAGGCCCATCTGTTCATCAACGGCCAGAAGTACCGGCGCGACACCGCGCGCGGCCGGCTGGTAGTGTACAAGTCTCCCGGAAAATACAAGGTCACCGTGCAGAAGGACGGCTTCGCGCCGGTCCTGGAACAGACGGTCGAAATCAAGGCCGGCGTCGACACCAAGGTGTCCTTCACGCTGACCGCCGCCAAGTCCGTCCTCGCGGTCCACCACGCTCCTCCCGGCACCGACGTGCAAGTAGACAACATCAGCCGCGGAGCGGCGCACGCCGACGGAGAGTTTCAGGTGGGCGGAATCGATCCCGGAAAGCATACTGTGACACTTCGCCACGACGGCTTCAAAACGCTGCAAACCGAGCAGGTGTTCACCGCGGGCAAGACCGTGGATCTCCAAGCGGCGATGGAAGCCGCGCCCACCACCGGAACGCTGCGCTTCGAGATCGGCCCGCCCGGCGTGGATGCTCACATCCGCATCCGCCGCGAGGGTGAAACGCAGGATCGCGAGGTCTCCGGACCCAGCGTGACGGTACCGGAAGGCCGCTACACGGTGTCGGTCCTCGCTCCGCAATATTTGCCGGGGATGACTACGCTTCAGGTGTCAACCGGTGGAACGGCGGTAGCCGCGCTCACGCTGAAGAAAGCCGAACCCAAAGCGCCGCCCAAAACCACCCCGACGCTGGTCTTCGGATTGGAAGACTGGCTCAAGTCTCCCGGCTGGTCGTCGCAGAACGGTATGCTCGTCCACAAGGGCGGCGATTGGTTGATGGCCCCGCCCGACATTTCACACGGCACCATTCGCTTCACCGTAGTCTCGCTCAAAGGACGCCACGTGGAATGGGTAGTGGCGGATCGCGACGAAAAGAATTTCATCCATTACGAACTGGATGATAAGAATGTGACCCGCTACGAAGTCCGCAATGGCAGTAAGTTGGGCCAGGTCAAAGTAGCGCATGGGCTGGACAAGAAAAAGCCCATGGGAATCAGCCTGGCCCTGACTCCGCAGTCGGTGGTCATGAGCGTCTTCCGCGGCGGATGGGTCGACATCGACAAATGGGACGTCGAAGGATCCAGCGTCCACGGCCGGTTCGGCTTCCGGCTTCCCGGGAGCGACGAAATCGGGCTGCAAGAGTTTCAGATCGTGCCGTGAAGTGGCCCTTATACCAGCAGGTCGGCGGTCATTACCGTGACTGCCTGCCCGCCGAGCAGGACGCGATCGCCCTCCAGTCGCACGCGAACAATGCCTCCGCGAGCGGATGCCTGGAACGCCAGCATGTTCTTCTTGCCGAGGTGTTTGCCCCAGTACGGACCGAGCGCGCAGTGCGCCGATCCCGTTACCGGGTCTTCATCGATTCCCGAGCCCGGAGCGAAGAATCGGGAAACGAAGTCGTACTCGCCGCCCCCGCGCGCCGTCACGATGACGCCGCGCACCGGGATCTGGCGTAGGGTCGAGTGGTCGGGCGAAAGCGCCCGCAAAGTCGCTTCGGAATCCACTTCCACCAGGTAATCGAATGCGTTTTTGCCGACGAACGCCGCCTGCGGCACCCCCAGCGACGGCAGCAACTCCGGCGGCGGTGTTGCGATCGTCACAGTCTTGGAGGGAAAATCCAACTCGATCCAGTCGCCCCGGCGGTCGGCCAGGAGCAGCCCGCTGCGGGTGTGAAAACGCGCCTGCTGGCCGGGCTTCAGGTGGCCGTCCTGCCACAGAACGTGAGCGCTGGCGACGGTGGCATGCCCGCACAGATCCACTTCCACCGCCGGTGTGAACCAGCGCAGGCGGTATCCGCCGTCGTGCGGGGTCAGGAACGCTGTCTCCGAAAGATTCATCTCCCGCGCCACGTTTCGCATCCAGTCGTCCGAGGCCGGCTCCGCGAGCACGCACACAGCCGCCGGATTTCCGCCAAATGGTTTGTTTGTAAATGCATCCACCTGTACAATCCGAATCGCCATATCTGACAGCGTACCGTACTGAAACCTTTCCCGCCGAGGTGTAGTCTAAAGAAACGATGCTGTCGTGGTTGTCTGGGAGGGTTCTGGCCGCGCTTGCGCTTATGGTGTCGGTCTGGGGATTGGGCTCCGTGCCGGATTCCTCGTTGCGCTCGGGCATTCCTTCGGTTGGCGGCCCGCACGGGCCGGTTCGAATCCTGCGATTCTACGCCACCACCGGAAGCGTCCAACGGGGCGACCGAACTCAGATCTGTTACGGCGTCGCCAACGCCAAGTCTGTGCGCATCTCGCCATCCCTTCAGCCTCTGGCGCCGTCCGCCAATCGCTGCCTGGATATCGTGCCCACACACACAACCCACTACACCATCCTGGCCGAAGGCTACGACGGCAACGTCATATCGAAGGTGCTGACCCTGACCGTGGAGCCGGCGCCCGAGCCGCAGCGCGAACACACGAATTTCATTTAGCTGGCAGCCGGCTGCCCGCTAACTCCCCACCACCCCCACCAGCGGACTACTGGCGCTGGCATACAACTTTTTCGGCATTCGTCCCGACTCGTACGCCAGGCGGCCGGCTTCCGTCGCCAGTTTCATGGCCCGCGCCATTTTGAGCGAATCTTCGGCCAGCGCGATGGCCGTATTCATAAGGATTCCGTCGGCGCCCAACTCCATGGCGACGGCGGCATCCGATGCCGTGCCCACCCCGGCGTCCACAATCATCGGGACTTCGGTGATCATCTCGCGCAAGATGCGCAGATTGGCGGGATTCTGCACACCCAGCCCGGAGCCGATGGGAGCGGCCAGAGGCATCACAGCGGCGGCGCCGGCATCCATGAGCTTGCGCGCGTTCACCACGTCGTCGTTGGTGTACGGGAGCACTACGAATCCTTCTTTCACCAGCACGCGCGTCGCTTCCAGCAGGCCGGCATTGTCCGGGAACAGTGTCTTCTCGTCGCCGATCACTTCCAACTTCACCCAGTTGGAAAGGCCCACTTCGCGCCCCAGGCGGGCGGTGCGGATGGCGTCATCCGCCGTGTAGCAACCGGCGGTGTTCGGCAGAATGAAGATTTTGGAGCGATCGATATAATCGAGGAGCGATTCCTTGGAGCGGTCGGTGAGGTTCACCCGGCGCACCGCAACCGTCACCATGTCCGCGCCAGAGGCCTCATGGCAGCGCTGCATTTCCTGAAAGGTGCGGTATTTTCCAGTCCCGACGATAAGGCGCGATGAGAATTCGCGGCCCGCGATCGTTAATTTTTCCGGCATTCCTTCATTGTAGCGAGGCCGAAAGGTAGTGCATCAGAAACAGGTAACCGGAGCACACCAGGACCGACGATACCAGGGGAATGCGCCAGCCGCCGCTGCGGTGATTATTGTCCTCGAGAAAGCCGGGAATGGATGGCGCGAGAGAGGCATCGGCGCCGGCTTGGGGCGCGGGCATGGTCTCCACTTTCGCCAATGGCGCGAGCGAAGTCCTGGCCGCCGGTTGGGACGGGTCTGCCGGCGCTGGCGGTTCAGCTTTCGGCCGCAACTCGGCGATGGGTGCCGGCGGCGGAGCGCTCTGCGACTCCCGCGGGCCCTGGATGCGCTCGGCCGCCTGCCGGCAGACAGTGCCAATTGCCACAATCACATCCAGCACCGACCGTTCGCTTTCCGCCAGGCGCTGCCGCAATTCCACCACTTCCTTCTCTTTCTGTTGGACCTCGGCGCGCAGCGGCGCCAGTTGATCTTCCATCTGCGCCGTCACCGCCGCCGCCGCGGCTGTCACCAGGCGCGCCTCCAGGGAGCGCTCGATCTCCCCGCGCAATTGAGCCATCTCCCGGCGATTCTCGTCCCGCATTTCCACGAACCGCTGCTCGGTGATCGTGGCGCCGCGCTCGAATTGCTGCCGCACGGCCTGCAATTCGCTGTGCGTCGCGGATTGCCCGGCGATCGTCTTGGCCAAGCTCTCGCGCATCTGCCGCAAGTCCGAATCGAGGGCCGTGCGCACCGCCGCGGCTTCCTGGCGCAGTTGGTCCGCGGCCTGCCGGTCCTGCTGGTGCGAGCCCTGCATCACGGCCAGGCGCGCTTCCATATCGGCCAGGCGGCGCTCCACTTGTCCCGCATGTTCGTGCAGCCGCGCGTCGACCGCGCCGATCACCGCTTCGAGGACCTTCTGATCGATCGCCGCGGGTATTAGTTGGGCGGCAGCCGGCCCTGGCGTCGTGACGGACGTCTGCTCCAGTCGCTCCAGCCGCCGCTCCATGTGGGTCAACCGGTCGGGGTTGGTGTTGGGTTCGGGCCGTGGAGTCGCCGGCGCTTCCACGGGCCGGAGTGCGGTTTGCGTGAGTTTCATCCCTACCGCACCCAGCGCCAGGCCGCCACCGAACGTGACCGCCAGGTTCCGCCAGACGGACGAATCGCGACTGCTCTCCATATAACATAATGTACAGGAAATGTTTTAGTCCGGAAAGGAAAATCCGTCCCGCGGACCCATCTGGTGGTATAACGCACATATGCCGTTTTTCGACTATGGCCGGGCTGAACTCATCGACATTGGCAAAATCCTGGCCGCATATGTGCTTGCCGTGCCCGTCGGCTGGTACCGCGAGCAGGAAGCGCATAGCGTGGGCGTCCGCACCTTCCCGCTGGTGGCCGCGGCCAGTTGCGGTTTCGTTTTGGTGGCGGTCCCGCTCGGGCAGAGCGACCTCGCCGCCCAATCGCGGGTGATTCAGGGACTGGTTGCCGGCATCGGGTTCATAGGCGGGGGAGCAATTCTGAAAACCGAAGGCCAGAACAGCTATGTCCACGGTACGGCCACCGCGGCGAGTATCTGGAGTTTTGGCGTGGTTGGCGCGGCCATCGCGCAGAACCGGTGGCTCCTGGCGATTCTTCTGGCGGCGCTGAACTTTTTCGCGCTGCGATTTCTTTATCCGCTCAAGGTGAAACTCATGGCCCGGAAGGAAAGAGGCGACAACGATTAAACGCCGAGATCCGCGATCATCTTCCGCAGCGCCTGTCCGCGGTGGCTGACGGTGAATTTCTGCTCCTCCCCGGCTTCCCCGAATGTGCCGCCGGCCCGGGGGCAATAAAATAACGGATCGTATCCGAACCCGCCGTTGCCGCGCGCCTCGTCTATGATTGTTCCCTCCACCGCGCCGCGCCACACGCCGCGCAGCCGGCCATCCTCCACCAGCGCAATCGCGCACACGAAGCGGGCGCCGCGATTTTCGATGCCCCGCAGTTTCGCGAGCAATAGCCGGTTGTTGGCCTCGTCGACCGGGAGCGGCGGGCCTTCCAAGGCCGGTTCGCGCAGCGAAAATCGTGCCGAATAAACGCCCGGCGCGCCGCCGAGCGCGTCCACTTCGAGGCCCGAATCGTCCGCGAAAAGCAGGCCCGAAGTGTGCTGCCCGTAGTGGAGCGCCTTGATCGCCGCGTTCTCTTCGAACGTGCGCCCATTTTCCTCGCACGGCTCGATTGCGCGGAACCCGGGCAGCAACTCGATTTCCACCGGCGCCAGGCCGGCGGCCAGACGGAATTCCCGCAGTTTCCCCGGATTACCCGTCGCGCACAGCAGCCGGATCAAATCGCCGCCACCCGTTTTTGGATTTCAATCAGCCGCGCAATCCCGGCGCGCGCCAGTTCAATAAGGGCCGCCATCTGCCCGTCGTCGAACGGCACGTGTTCGGCCGTCGCCTGCACTTCGACGAATTTGCCCGCGCCTGTCATCACCACGTTCATGTCCACGTCGGCGCGCGAGTCTTCCTCGTAGCACAAATCCAGCATGGGGACACCGCCTACGATTCCCACGCTCGTCGCCGCCACGTAATCCCGCAGCGGCAAGGCCTTCAGTGCGCCGAAATTCACCATCCGCTTCAGCGCCAGCGACAAGGCTACGAAAGCCCCCGTAATCGACGCCGTGCGCGTGCCGCCATCGGCTTGCAGGACATCGCAATCGAGCATCACCGTGCGCTCGCCGAGCGCGGCGGTATCGACCACGGCGCGCATCGAGCGCCCGATGAGCCGCTGGATTTCGTGCGTCCTCCCCGAAGGCCGGCCCTTGGTCACCTCGCGCGGGGTGCGTTTGGCCGTCGAGCGCGGAAGCATGGAATATTCCGCCGTCACCCAGCCTTTGCCGGAATTGCGCAGAAACGGCGGTACGGAGTCTTCCACCGTGGCCGCGCACAGCACGTGAGTGTTGCCGACTTTGATCAGAGCGGAGCCTTCGGCCGTCATGAGATACCCAGTGACGATTTCCACGGGCCGCATGTCGCCGGGCTGATGATTGTGGTTGCGCATGGGATGGTTTTAGCTGCCGGAAGATTTCATAACGAAGAACAGCAGAAGCATGATACCGGCGATCGCGAGAATTAGCAGGATCACGCAGGGAATGGCCCCCTGCGGCGGCGGTACATTTTGTTTTTTCGCCTTGGCCGGCTTGAATTTGGCCATAAATGCGATGGTATCACCCGTCGGCGAGCGGACCCTGAGTTCCCGGCAGGGCTCTACAATAGAAAGACACCATGCTTGCTATGGCCACGCCCGATGCGATCGCGCGCTACGAGGCTGTCGTGGGGCTCGAAGTCCACGTGCAGCTTGCCACCGCGACGAAGATCTTCTGCGGATGCCCGACCAGCTTCGGCGCTCCGCCGAATACCAACGTCTGCCCCGTCTGCCTCGGGTTACCCGGCGCGCTGCCGGTACTGAATCGCGCCGCCGTGGAATTGGCTGTCAAGGGCGCACTGGCATTAAATTGCCGCATCCGTCCCCACTCCCGCTTCGCCCGCAAAAACTATTTCTATCCCGACCTTCCCAAGGGCTATCAGATTTCGCAGTATGACGAGCCGTTCGCCGAATGGGGCCATGTCGATATCGTCGCCGGCGGCCTTTCCAAGCGTATCCGGGTCACGCGCGTCCACATGGAGGACGATGCCGGCAAGAGCATCCACGAAGGCTTCAAGGATTCCGGCCGTTTCTCCTACGTGGACCTCAACCGCAGCGGCACCCCGCTGATCGAAATCGTCAGCGAACCCGACATGCGCAGCTCCGACGAAGCCTACGCCTACCTCGCCGCCGTCAAACACGCCCTTCAGTTCATCGAGGTGTCGAGCTGCGACATGGAAAAGGGCCATCTGCGTTGCGACGCCAACGTTTCGGTCCGGCTCAAAGGCGAGGAAAAGCTCGGCACCAAAGCCGAAGTGAAAAACCTCAACTCGTTCCGCTTCTTGAAACAGGCGCTCGATTACGAGATCGCCCGCCAGGTGGCGGTCCTCGAAAGCGGCGGGCGCGTGGCGCAGGAAACCCGCCTGTTCGATCCCGATCTCGGCGAAACCGCCAGCATGCGCAGCAAGGAAGAAGCGCACGACTATCGCTACTTCCCCGAACCGGACCTCGTGCCGCTGCGCATCGGCGATGAGTGGCTGGCGGGCATCCGCGCCGCCATGCCCGAATTGCCCGCGCCC
>DATJMA010000092.1:0-25909 GCA_035509055.1 Bryobacteraceae bacterium
GTCTGTAGGAGAAGTACTTCGGTGATGGTTTTGGTCGCGGATGTGGCCGTAATACTGTTTGCGGTATTGATGGTCAACGTCGAGCCCGAAGCGGGTTGGAATGCCACATCGGATGCCGCCTGGGTGTACCCGGTCAGGTTCAGGAGCGGCGCGCCGCCTGCCGACGTCTTTGGCCGCGCCCCTCGCGGTTCGGGGGAAAGGTCCGCCAGACCGTTTCCGGAAGGAGCCGCGCCGGTACCGCCCGTCAGCCAGTAATATGCCTGTGCCCAGGCTGCCGGACTGGCGGTTTCCGCCTGGTTGCACGAACTGCACAGGCTGCTGCTCACGATTCCGGCGATGGCCGGCGCCGAATCCGCGGCGCCCGGCGGGTCCTGGCTCGCGGTGGTAGCGAGGGTGTCGTTTGTACTGTTCAGGATGTTGGCTACCGTCGAGCCGGGTAGAAACGCGCCGATCGCGATATCGAGCAAGCTTTCGGTGGTAGAGATGGGGCTGGGCGAGGCGCCAGCGATGGCGCTGAAGACGTTCGATGACGAAAGCGATTCGAGCGCCGCCGAGCCGGGTTCCATCGATGCCGCGCCGGCCCCTGGTGGTTTTCCCAGAGCGGTCATCACGTCTCCCAAACTGCACGGGGAAATGAATTCGCACCACGCCGCCACCTCCCCGCCGGAAGTTGTCGTCAGCGCGGCATTGTTCACCAGCGTACTCGCGAGGGCGGTGCCTGAGTGGGGAGTTCCAAGGGTAATCAGTTTGTGTACCGGCTCCGGAAGTAAGATCGGGTCGGAAACCGGATTACTGATAAAGTACCGGGCTACCAATCCGCCCGTGCTATGGCCGGCGACATCCACCGTCCGGGCAGCCATGCCGGTTTCAGCCGCCGCTGCCAGCGCATCTTGCATGGCGGACAGAAAGATGTTCTGGATGCCCGGATCGGCGAACGACCGGTCATTCATCGTCCCGTAGTCGACCGGAAAAATGAGATTGTGCGGGTACCGGCTAGCGATATAGTCGTAAAATCCGCCGCTTCCCGGAGTGAAATCCGCGCTCTCCGCGCTTGCCCAGATGCCGTGGACCAACAGCAGCGGAGGAGGCTCGAGATTGATCCTGGCCTGCCCGGCGGGTTGGCCGGTTTGATTGGCTGTGGCCAGAATCTGCACCGCGGGAGTCGCGTCGGGGACGGGCATCGCCGCCGGCGCCCACAAAAGCGCCAGGAAGTAGTAACTAGCCTGGGCGTCCGGGCCGAAGGTTGGTTTCGAGACCAGGAGACTGGTTACCCGAGACGTAGGTTGGGGCGCCGTTAGGAATGTGGCCTGGAACACTCCCAGCGAGCCGGCCGATGAGCCGGAAGGGAGCGTCGTTCCGGGCGTAGAGATATTGAATGTTACCGGCTGCGGCGACGTCGACTTATACACCAGTACCAGCGCGGATTCCCCGTCGGCCGCCAGGATCTGGCCGGCCGTCGGCGAAGTCAGCATGGACTCGATATTCAACGGCCGCGGCGTCTGCTGCGCGACGGCATAAGATGCGAACGGGTTCAGGACCGACAACTGGGAGTTCGCATAAGTCAATAAATAGGCGTGCCCATCGCTGCCGAGGGCGGCAATTTGCCCGGCATCGTTAATCCCGTTCGCCGAGATCAGGACGGCGCCGCCCGGCAGACTCACCAGGCTGTTCAGATCCGTCATGGTCCCGCCGCTGTAAAGAAATGCGTGCTCTGCCGTCGAGCCGCTCGGAATCACGATTCCCACGACCTGCCCCAGATTGTTGATCGCGGTTGCCACGCTTCCCGAGAAGCCGCTCAGAACACCGAGATCCGTCATCGTGCCGCCGCTGTAAACAAATGCGTGGCTCTGACCGCCCGCGTTATCCGAGAATCCCACCACTTGTCCGCGATTGTTAATGGCATTCGCACGGCTGGAGAGAGTTTCAACCTGTCCCGCGAGCGTCCCCAGGTCGAGGATGTTTCCCCGGCTGTACAGGAATGCGTGGTAACTGTTCCCGCCGCCTAAATCGCAGAATCCCACCACTTGTCCGTTATCGTTGATCCCCTGTGCCTGGCAGGACGTGCTGCCGGCGATGGCGCCCAGATTGATGGCTTGACCGCCGCTGAATAAGGCGGCAAAAAAGCTGCCGGGCCCCGAACCCGCATAACCGGCGATCTGGCCCATGGAATTGATACCGGTGGCGGCGCTTTCGTAATCGGCCGAGTCCAGGTCGATCAGGCTGCCGTCGCTGTAGAGAAAGGCGTGATAAGTTCCGCTTCCGACTGCCGACTCCCCGACCACTTCGCCAGCCTGGTTAATCCCGTAGCCGTTGCTGTAGGGAGTGCCGGACGAGGCGAGGGTCCCGAGGTCGTTTATTGTGCCGTTGCTATATAGAAAAGCGTGCAGGTTCGTGGTTTCGAGAGTTCCCGCCACTTGTCCGCTATTATTGATGGCGGCTGGAGCCCCTTGGCCTAGATTGCCCAAATCGACGGCGGTGTAGGTCTGGGCAGCTGCTGTATTCGCCAGCAGGATGGCCAATCCCAACAAACTTCCACCAGAAACCCGAGCTTCCTTCATCCTTGAATGATCTCCATCCTTCCGCCGGCTGCCGCTATTCGGACGGAGAGCAGCCATCATAGCAAAGCTTGCTATCCAGGAAATATATTAGGGTCTGGTGCGCTGCCTTTGACTTCCATTCGTTGTACAATTCTCCAATCGGGCTTATGAGTGCCGGCCATCGGGCCTGCCGCCGGCTGGGGAGCTTCGTTTCGGTTTTCGATCGCGAGGATTGCTTGCGTACCTTCCTCCTTGCCATCTTTACGGCTACGGCCGCACAGCATCTCGCGGCCCAGTCCGCGCTGGTTCCGCGGGAGGTGGTCAGTACCAGGTCCTGCGTTGCGCCCGTAGAGTTGCACGCGGCTCCGGTAGAGACCAATCCGGAAATCGTGGCGGCCATCATTGCCGATAATCTCTCCGCCGACGATCTCGCGCAATTCCAGAAGCGGGTGGCGGCGCTTTATTTGCCCGTTGCCAATCGGCCGAAACTTCGCCTGGCGGCGATCTCCGGTGCGGAGGTTGAATTTGCCGGGCCGTTCAAAACCCGGGCCCAGTTGACCGCGGCTTTCACCGCCTTGGCCCATCCGGCGGCCGAGACTGGCGGAGCGGGTGACGCGCTGAAGTTCTACTCCGATTTGGCCGCCGCCATGGCGCAATTTGGCGGCGAGTGGCGGACGTTAATAATCGCCGGCCGCTTTCCGGCGCTCGACCCGGACCTCTCGCCCTACGCCGCGGCGTGGCTGTCCGCGCAATTGCGAACTGCCCGCCTGCGCGTCAGTTACTGGACACCGGATAGCCCGTCGGACATTCTGGATTCCGCCACCGCGGCCGGCGGAGGCCGTTTCAGCGATGACGTCGAATCCCTGGCAAAGACGCCGCCGCAGTGGGAGGTTTCCCTGCCGGAGTCCGTGGCGCCGGGAGGATTTCGCGTCTGTCCGGTGAGCCTGCTCGACGCCGACAGCCAGGTGGTAGTGACGATTCCGGCCATCGCCAAACCTGCCGGCCAAACGCCGCCCGGCCTGGCGGCGTATGCCAGCCTGCGCGAAAAGATCAAATCGCTCGCCGCGATGGTGAAAGATCCGCAACTTCTCGCGGTGCAGGCCGCGCAGGCGGAAGCGGATCTCCACGACGCGCTGGAGATCAGCCCTCGCGAGGAGGAAGCGCTGCGCCTGGGCGCCGCGCTCTACCGGTGGTCGAAGAACGACGCGAAATTGGTATCGATGTTGGTTCCGCTGACGGAATTGGCGCCGGCCGACCCTCAGCTATTCGCGGAATTGGGCCATGTAGAGTTCCGCCTGCGCGAGTGGGATGCGGCCGACAAAGCGCTGCTGCGGGCGCACGGACTGAAGCCTGCCGACCCCGCAGTCGCCGAGGAATTGGCGCGGATTCGCCTCACGCGCGGGGATGACCGCGGCTTTCTCGCGTTTGTCGATGAGAGGTTGGCGGCCGGCTCGGGAACCCAGGAATTGTGGCTGCTGCGCGCCGATGCCGCCCACCGATTGGGAGATTGGGTGCGCAACTCCGAGTCCCTGGAGCGTGCCATCGCCCTCGGCGGCGTCCCGCTGGAGCGCCGCACCGCGCTGGTGGAGATGTACCTGGAGCATCACGCGCCGGATAAGGCGTTGACACACGTGCGTGCCGTGGCCGGTTCTCTGCCGCCCGATGCCGCGGTCCGCGCCCGGTATGCCGGGTTTCTGGATGAGTTGAAACAGCCCGAGGAGGCGCTGGCCGCCTGGAAGCGAACGATCGAGGCCGATCCCAAGCTGGAACTGGCGCACTACCGCGTCGTTCAGTTGCTGGCCGGCGGGAATGCTCCCGCCGAAGCTTTAGAGGCCGCCGATGCCGGCATTGCCGCGGCTCCAAATTCCGCGCGCCTTTATCTGGCGAAGGCCCAAATCCTCGAGGGACAGGACCACTTCTATCAGGCCCGCCAGACGCTGCGCGATGCCGTCGCGGCGGCTCCCGATTCCGCCCTCCTCGCGCGGCTCGCCGAAATGGAAGATGCCGGCGGTGAAAACGCCGCGCGATACTATCGCACCCTCGCCGAAGCAGGCGATAAGACAATGCTCGAGCCCGGGCTCGCCGCCGCTCAGCGCGATGGCGATTGGGATAATATCGCCTGGTTTCAGGCGAAATTGGGCGTGACCTTCGCCTTGGCGGAGCGGGCGCGCAACGGCACCGTGACCATTCCGGGAGGACTGGCGGCGCTGGCGTTTGTCGCGCACAGCCGGCCATCCTCGCCGGACAAGTTCCTGGTCGAGTTTGCGCGCACCGTGGTGATGAATTATCAGGCCGCGGAAAAAAAGATCGCGCCGGTTTTCACGCAGAGCATCCGCGAACATTTTCAACGAGTCGCCGAGCTTTCCACATTCGGCAAGCCGTCGGGCGGCAAAATCGCGGTTACCATTTCCGCGAAAGACAAGAACAGCCGGAAGAACGCCGAGAAAGTACTCGAATTGCTCGGCTGGAAGTTGCGCACCGTGGGAAAGGGTGTCAAGCTCGATCCCGCTGAGAAAGGCGCGAAAGCCGCTAACCAGGAGACCGCAACCGCGCTGTCAATCGACGAAATCGGCATGCAGGAGGCTTTGGAGGCGGGTAAAACCTTCTCTTTTGCCATTCCCATGGAAACCGCCGACGTCGTGCTCGGCGAAGACGCCTGGCGCGCACAGTTTTATCCCAAGGAACAGCTCCCCGGCGGTATTGTCGAAGCTCTCTCCACCAACATCGATTTTGCCGAGACGTTCGCCGCGCTCGGTCAGATGGATCCCGGCACCGCAACCGCACTGGTCGGCGGGCTTGGCTTGAAGACGCTGGCCGAAAAATATGCCACCTTGCTCTATCAATACTCCTCTTCGATGGCGGTGGAACGCGGCCGGGCGGAAGTGCCGGGCGGCCTGCCTGCCGATGCGATTTGGGCCAAACTGGCGGGCGCCAACCCGTCGCAGCCGGGGCCGTTCTTTCGCGCTCTGCTGGCCAAAGATGAAGGCAAACTGCTGGCCTATTACACCGCGCTCGGGGAACTGGATTTTCGCCATCAAAAGCTGTTTACGCGCACCCCGGCGCGCACCGCGAAGTTCTACGAACTTTTCAAAGAATCGCCCGAAGTCCAAAGGAGCGCGGTCCGGCACCTGAGATCGGGCTCGTTCGTGGAATTCTTGTCGGAAGTGCCGCTCGACGATGATGGCAACGTCGATTTTCCGGGCAGTCCCGAAGTGTGGATGGTGGTCAAAGGCCAATCGCATTCCACCGAACACACCGACAAGCTGCTCAAAAGGCTCAAGCGCGTGGTCGCGCCCGAGATCGAAGACGAGATTCTTCTGCGGCTGGCGCGAACGCGCTACAAAGAATCCTCTGAGTCGCACAGCGAACTCGACAATTTTGTCGCTGTGGTCCGCATCGACCAGCACCGCTCCGTGCCGCTCGACGAGGCTTCGGCCCTCCTGCTGGCACAGCACTTCTCCGAAGATGGCGCCGCGTATCCTTATTTCGCGGTTCTCACCGGGCTCGGCCCAAAGGAATTCCAGCAGTTTTTCGCGTTGGCCGCGGTGCTGCGGCAGTTGTCGCCTGTGGAGCGCGCGGACCAACTGGCTTCCATTGAATCGCTGATTGAGATTGTCTCGATCGCGCGTCAGGCCGGCACGATCGATGAGAAGCAGAGCACCGGCCTATTCGGCAAGATCGTGGAAAGATTCCAAAAAGCCGCCGCTCCTTCCGAGCGTACCGCCGCGTCGCTCGACCTGGTGCGCGATATTCTGGTGTGCGGCAAGAATCCGGCAGCCGATGCCGATTCGGCGCTCGAGAACCTCCTGCTCGGCCCCGATGGCCCAGCCGGCTTCTCCGCGGACGCGGCCGTTCCCCTCCAAAGCCGCCTGGGGCGCTATCGCCAGGTGCTGGACTTGCAGAAAGTGCCTGCGCTGGCGGCGATTTTCGCGCTTTCGGACGCCGTCCGGAACCTCGCCAATGGAAAAGGCAAGGCCGCCGAACAGATTCGGGTGCTGGAATCGCGCGGCCCCGCCATTCCGGTGGTGGATGTGCCCAAGGAAATGGGCGTGAAGGGCAGGGAAAGAGATTTGCTCGAAGCCTTCCAAGGCCGCAAGCTTCTGGACATCGTGAAGCAGTTTCACGAAAAAACCAGCAAGAAAAACGTGAAATTGCAGGATTTGGAAAAGCTTTCCAAGGAATATCTCGACGCCATCGACGTTCCCACGCGTTGGGCTTTGGCCGGCGTCGTTTACGCCTATTACCTCCGGCCCGACGACCTGCTGGTTTCCGAAGACAACCTGCTCCTGCGCAAACACCAGTTTGCCTCCGTGGAACATCTTGTGGGAGCGGAGCACGTTTTCGAGGCGGCCCAACTCGATGCTTCCAGCGAACAGGCGGGCAGCAATTTTCGAGGCGGCTTCGCCACGTTTAGTGATGCCGCCGGTTATGCCGCCGCGGTGAGCGCCAAGCTCGGAGGCGACAACGGACGGATCACCGCGGGCAAGCAGATCACCGCGGTCCGATCGACCAATTGGGATCGGCTGCGCGACGACGACCTTCGCCTCTTCGGCTTGAAAGTGACCGTAGCCAAAGAGTGGATCGTGCGCTCGGCCACCCACCCGGACCTTGCCGGCGGCCTCGGCGAAGACAGCTTCGGCCTTCTATCGCTCACGCGGCGCGCCGAGCTTTTCAGTGCGCTGGCTGACGGCAATTGGCGGTCCGTGTGGAGCGTGGTGACGCTCAGCGACCAATATTTCCTCGCCGGCCGGTACTTGGAGCGATATCCGAAGGACCCCTGGGATTCGCCCGCCACGCGCGCATTGCGCAAGGAATTGGAGCGCAACGACGGTTCGCGCGAGGAGGAACTCGGCGGCGATTTCACCGCCACTTTCGGTTGCAGCCACCCGCACCTTCGCACCGCCATGCCCTACGAAGAGTACGAGAAGGATGTGGCGCCATTCCGTTTAGCGGAAAGAAGCGCCGAATTCAAGCTCTACCTGGCGCGTTACGCGGACAGGGAAGGGATTTCTGCATCGGCGCTGGAAGAGGCTGCCGAACCGGCGGCCCGGCTGGTCCTTAAGCATGTGCAATTGAGCGACGTCCACGACTGGCGGTCTCTTCTCGAGGGTTTCGCGGGTTTTGACGGCAAGGCCTGGAAGGAGGCGGTAGCGGCGCGATGACGAGCAAAATCTTGGCAATGGGCGCGGTCGCGGTGTATGCCTTGTTCGGCCAGGGGGACGTGCTGTTCCGCGCGCAGTCCCGCCTGGTGGAAGTTTATGCCACCATTCGCGATCACAACGGCCGCTATGTGGATGGCTTGCCGCAGACCCGATTTGCGGTCAGTGACAACGGCAGTCCCCAAACCATAGCGGTGTTCGAATCCGACTCGGCGCCGCTTTCCTGCGCGGTCCTGCTCGATACCACCGGGAGCATGGCGGAAGTGTTACCGGCCGTCAAACATTCCGTTATGAATATGATTGATGAATTGGCGGCCGACGATGCCGTGGCCATCTACACGTTCAGCGTGGGGCTGAAGCGCATGCAGGATTTCACTTCCGATAAAGCCGCCGCCAAGCAGGCCGTGCTGCGCAGTCGCGCCTCCGGACAAACCGCGCTGTTCGATGCGATCTCCGAACTGGCGCACGAGATTGAACCGCGAACGGGCAAGAAAGCCATCATCGTTTTCACCGATGGAGACGACAACTCCAGCACCTTGAATGCCCGCGCGGCGGTACAGCGCGCCAAGAAGGCGGGGGTGCCGGTTTACGCGGTCGCCGAAGGCGACGCCCTGAAGAGTGGCGCGCTGCTGAGCGAGATCCGTGAGATTGCCGAGACGACCGGCGCGAAATTTCACCAGGCCCACCATTCCGGCGACATCAATGGAATCTTCAAAGACATTTCCAGCGACCTGGGCCACACTTATCTGCTGGCATACAAGCCCCCGCCGGCTGCCGATCAGAAGTGGCGAACCATCGCGCTCGCGGTTTCGGGGATCAAGGACGCGAAGATTCGAGCCAAGGAAGGTTATTTCCCGGAATGACGCCAAAACGGCACCGCTCCCTTTCGCGCAAGGGAGCGATGCCTCTAGTAATTGCTAAATCCTCAATCCCGGCGGCGGGTTAAATTGCCGACGCTCCCGGCTCCAGGTTCAGGTTTTGCCCGCGGATCACACCCGGCTCGCCAGCGCCCAGCGTAACAATCGGCGCCTGCGCACCCTTCCGCATCTTGCCGAGCCCCAATACGGGGCGCCCATACGCTTCGGCCAGCATCAGCGCGCTCGCCGTGTAGAACGCCACCAGCGACGAGATAATGAAGGCGTACCCGGTCACGACCTGCAGCGCGCCCATCACCCCGGTAAGCCTCGAAATCGCTTCCAGGGCCGACCCCAGGGCGAGGAAGGCCAACACCAAAAAGAGGGAAACATTCTCGGCGAGCGCCGCCCATGCGCAAATGGCGGTAATCGCGGCCAGTACGATGAACCAGTATCCCAGTTCCGAAAAAGCGCCATCTGGTATCCCGGCTCTTCCGAACATGAAGCTCAGCATCCCAAAAGCGATCCAGAACGCGCCCCACATGCCGTGCATGGCCGTTGCCAGGCCGTCACGAGCCTTAAACGCCCACATGCCAGCCAGGAACTGTGCGGCGCCGCCGAACATCAAGGCAAAGGGCCAAAGGTAAACAGAGGAACGATCAGTTCCATACCAGCCAGCGAGATTCGCGGCAATCATAAAGGTAGCACCTGCAAAGCCGTATAACCCGAGGATGGATGGAGCTGCAACCGGCTGTAAGTAAATACGCGCCGGTGTGGTCTCGATAGGTTCACTCATCATAGACATACTCCTATTTCCAATGTAGAACCGATTTTCAGCGGTTAGCTGTACTTATGGAGACAGTTACCGGGCGATCGCATGATAGCAATACGGTAAGTAATCGATTTCATCTAGATACGCCCGTATCTAAGGGCACCGAGCCGTTCAGCTTCTGCCGCCACCGGGAAATGCCTAATCAAAGCAGGGTATTGATCCCTGCGGGATGCCGGCCTGACACTGAAATCAGGGGATTCATCTGGTGCGTGCTGAACTGTGCGACGGGCCGCGGGTGAAAGATGCGGGCCACTCGCCTGCACCGGTCTGGAATGTCCGATTCCGCGACGGAAGCGAGCAGCGCTCCGCCGAAGGACCTCCCCGCTTCACTTTCTGCGTGCCCAGCCGGGGCTTTCTTCGTTGGCTATTCGCTACCGATGTCTATTCCGCAGGGGTCGCGTTCGTTCGCGGGGAGTTCGATGTCGACGGCGATCTGGAAGCCGCCATTCGCCTCAAGGGCTGGTATCCGGGGAGCCGTTTTCGCCGGCGCTTGTTCCGCACGCTGGCCCGCGGACTTTCGATCGTTCAAAAGACTTTCCAGGCGAAGAACGAAAGAAAACGCGAGATCGGCTTTCACTATGACCTTTCGAACCAGTTCTACCGGCTGTTTCTGGATCCACGCCTGGTTTACTCCTGTGCTTACTTTCGCTCCGCCGGGATGACCCTGGAGCAGGCTCAGCTGGCTAAGTTGAACCATATCTGCCGTAAGCTCGATCTTCAGCCCGGGGAACAATTTCTGGATATTGGCTGCGGATGGGGTGGACTCGTGGAACAGGCGATTGTCGAATATGGCGCCGATGCGACCGGCTGTACCCTGAGTCACGCTCAACACGCTTATGCGGCCGGCAGGATCGGCGGCGGCGCGCGTATCCGCGAGTGCGACTTTCGGGACATGCACGGCCGCTATGACAAGATTGCCTCCGTCGGCATGTTCGAACATGTCGGTCTGCGCCGCGCGCCGCAATATTTTCGCAAGATGGCGGAACTGCTGGCGCCGAACGGGCTTTTTCTGAACCACGCCATTGCACGGGCGGAGGGTGTCGACCTCGATGCCGCCAGCCTGTTTGTCGGCCGCTATATATTTCCCGGTGGCCAATTGATACGCCTCCATGAAACCATTCGTGCGGCCGAGGAGTGCGGCTTCGAGGTGTTGGACGTCGAGAACTTACGCCCGCATTATGCCCTGACCTGCCGGATGTGGGGACAACGCTTGCTCGCGAACCGTGAGGCGGCCCTGCGCCTCGTCAGTGAGCCGGTTTATCGCGCCTGGCGTATTTGGCTGGCCGGTTCGGCCCTGAATTTCGAGCAGGGCCTCAGCAGCATTTACCAGGTCCTGATGAGCAAACGCGGAGCTCCGCGGCGGCGGATCACGCGCGACGCGCTGTACCGCGACGCGGCAGGCCAATCGGCGGAGGAAGTCACTGTGGGACAGACTTCAGATTTGACGCCGGCTGACAGGACTTAAAGCAAAACCACGTCAGCCTCGCATCATGCGCTGCTATTGCGTTCCTCCGCGCGCTTCCGAAACCGGGCCTAAACTCCCCACAATCTTCCGGGCCAGGTCCTCGGCGGTGCTCGGCAGGAACGTCAGATGGCCGCTGCAAGTGCCGTTCTTTCCCGGCGCGCTGAATGTGTACCAATTGGGATCGTCGGGGCGGCTGGACACTTTGTCCTGGTAGAAGATTCGCTTGGCGCTGTTTTCGAAGAGCTTCCCCTTGCTGATGTTCAGAACCGTTTGAAGATGTTCCGTGAGGGGAGCGAACGCCTGTCCGGGTTGGCTCGTAACCACCGCCAGCGCAGTCGACGCGTCATGGAATACCGCTGCGCTGCGGCTATCCCCGTAAATCGTCCAATCCGGCGGAACGGCGATTTGGCAGGCATTCTTGGAGTCTTTGACGATCTGCCAGCCGGCCGGCACGGTTTGGGCGGACAGCGGCAGGGCGAAGAGAATCAGAGCGGAAACTATGTATTCTCTCATAGCCCGAGTGTAACGCCGGATACGCGCGGTTACAATCGCGGATTTTTGAAGCATTTCACTGACTTGACGGCCAGCCAGGCTGGCGTCAAAGTTGAATCGGAGGGGTTCTATGGACTCGGCAACTCGCGAGGTGGCTGACCTCACCCCGGAGGAGATGGCCCTCATCGGCGAACTCCTGCGTTCGGAACAGGTTAAGCTTCTGGTTGAGATCCGGCGCACGGATCATCGAGTATTTCGCGACGGGCTCCGTCACCGGCTGACGGTGGTGGAAGGTTTGATGAGTCACTTTACGGAAAGCGTGGCCGGCGCCGGCTGATCGGTCGCCCTCTTACACCCGAAATCGATTCTCCGGCAGTCCCCGCACCTTGCTCCGAAGGGCGAAAAGCCCTCCGGCCAGCCTGTCCCCAGGCGGGGCATCCAGCGAGGCGCTGGTGAGGAATAGAGTAGAAAGGTCTTTGCCGCCAAAGGTGCAACTCGTCACGTTCGGGGTTGGCATTTCGACGACCTCATCGATCGCGCCGGCTGGATCGATGCGCACGACGGCGCTCCCGCCGTAACGGCAGTTCCAGAGGTATCCTTCGCTATCCATCGCCGATCCATCCGGCAGCCCGCGCTCGAAATCGGTGAAGAAGGGCCGTTCGTTGGCGATCGCGCCTGTGGCGTAATCGTAGTCGTAACGGTAAATCGCATTCCGCAGCGAATCGGCGAAATAGAAATGCGTCCGGTCGGGACTCCAGACCACCGTATTCGAGATACCGATGCCGCGCTTCCATTCGCTCACACATCCGCCCGGATCCACGCGATAAAGGATGCCATCCGCCCCGCCGCATTCGCCGGGCGATCCATCCGGAGCGACGTTATTCCGCATGGAGCCCATCCAGAAGGAACCGCGCGGGTCGGGTCGGCCGTCGTTCAGCCGGACGCCAGGCCATCCGGGCAGGTGGAAGCCATGTTCGCGGCGATCGTCGTTCCGCGGCGACCACAGGACGATTTGCGAACCTAAGGCTACCGCCAACGTGCCCTCGCTGTGGGTCAGTGCCAGCGCGGTCACTGGTTCCTCGAAGAACCACGACCGCACCGCGCCGCTCGCGAGCTCCAGCCGGTGGATCAGAAAGCGATTGATATCCGTCCAATACAGCGACCGTTCTTCCGAGTTCCAGACCGGCGCTTCGCCGCACCGGTCGCCGGTGGGAGCAATGCACTCCGCTTCGCCGATGACGATCGCCATGCTATCGGCCGCCTCAGATGCCCGCTTTTGCGCGCCGCGCCAGCTCTTCCAACGATTGATTGGTCGTTGGCCGATGTCCCGGGAGCGGCTTGAGCCGTTCATGAATCGCGTCCAGAATCCAACTCGCCTGCGGGAAGAAAAGAGTCTCCAGTTCCGCCGCGGGGGTAATCCAATTTCGCGAGCCGATGACCACCGGCGGCCCATCCAGTTCGTCGAAGCACAGCTCGGTAAGGGTCGCGGCAACGGTCTGCATCACCGATCCGCGATCGACCGCATCGCAAGCGAGCAGCACTTTGCCGGTCTTCTTTACGCTCTCCACCAGCGGGGCGTAGTCGAGCGGAGTGGCGGCGCGCAGATCGATCACCTCCGCCGACAGTCCATACTTCGATTGCAACTCGCCGGCCGCGGCCATGGCGGTATAGAGCGTGGGTCCGAGCGTAATAATCGTGAGGTCTGTGCCCTGCCGCTTGATGGATGGCTCGCCGAGATCGACTTCGTAATATCCCTCCGGCACACCCGATTCCACGAACATCTCGCCAAAATCGTAGACGCGCTGGCTTTCGAAAAAGACCACCGGATCGGTGCCGGCGAGCGCGGCGTTCATCATGCCTTTGGCGTCGTACGGCGTGACGGGGTAGACCACTTTGAGCCCCGGAATGTGATGCACCAGCGCGGTCCAATCCTGCGAATGCTGCGCGCCGTATTTCGAGCCCACCGAGATCCGCAATACCACCGGCATAGTCAGGCTTCCCGCCGACATCGCCTGCCACTTCGAAAGCTGGTTGAAGATTTCATCGCCGGCGCGGCCCATGAAATCGGCATACATCAGCTCCGCGACCACGCGCCCGCCTTCCATGGCGTACCCGACCGCCGCGCCCACGATCGCCGCTTCCGAGATCGGCGAGTTGAACAGGCGGTGGTAGGGCAGCGCCTCGGTGAGCCCGCGATAAACCGCGAAAGCTCCGCCCCAATCGCGATTTTCTTCCCCGAACGCGATCATCGTGGGGTCGATGGCGAACCGGTAGAGCAAGGCCTCGAAGATGCCATCGCGCACATTGAACGCTTTGATCTTCGGCGTGGGCTTGCCGTCGAACTGCGGCGTGCGGATCTTGCCGCGAATCTGCTCCACGCGCGGATTTTCGGCGGGATTCTGGCGGAATTCGGGCACGCGATCGTCGTACCGCTCCACTCGCTGGTTGGAGAACATCGCTTCGCCTACCAGCTCGGAGGTTACCGCTACGCGCGGGCTGGCATCGAGCGAGGTGGCCAGCTTGAACATGTCGAAAATCGCTGCCTGAATGCGCGCCCGCGCCTCTTCGAGCGCTTCTTCGGTGAGCGCGCCGCTCGTCAGCAGTTTCTGCCGGAACGCGGGGATGGAATCGGCCTGCTGCCACCGCTCGAGCTCTTCCTTCGAACGGTAGCTGGACGCGTCTGAGGGTGAGTGGCCGCTGAAACGGTACGTCACCGTATCGAGCAGCACCGGGCCGCGGCCTTCGGCGAGCAGTTGCTTCTTGCGGCGGAAGGCGTCGATCACCGGCAGCGGGTCGTAGCCGTTCACCCGCTCGGCATGCATTTGTTCCGGGTTTACTCCCGCGCCGATCCGCGCGATGAACTGCACCCCCATCGTCTCGCCCATCGGCTGCCCGCCCATGCCGTAGAAATTGTTCATGCAGTTGAATACGATGGGCAGCCCGCCGCCGAGCGCTTGATCCCAGAGCTGGCGGTATTGATCCATGGCCGAGAAGGTGATGCCTTCCCACACCGGGCCGCACCCGAACGATGCATCGCCGATGTTGGCCACCACGATTCCAGGCTTGCGATTGACCCGCTTGTAAAGCGCCGCGCCCGGCGCGATCGACCCCGATCCGCCCACGATGGCGTTGTTCGGATAAATGCCGAACGGCGTGAAAAACGCGTGCATCGATCCGCCGAGCCCGCGGTTGAATCCCGTTTCGCGCGCGAAGATCTCGCTGTAGGCGCCATACAGAAAGAATCGCTCGGCGAGTCCGCGCACGTCGCCGCCATAGTGTTTCTCCACCGGCCGCAGAATCGCGCCCTCGCGATAGCTTTCCATAATGGTAAGCAATTGCTCGTCGCTCAACTGCCGGATGGCGGAAAATCCCTTGGCCAGAATTTCCCCGTGGCTGCGGTGCGATCCGAAAATGTGATCTTCCGGCGTGAGCGCGAACGCCATCCCGACCGCCGCGGCTTCCTGCCCGATGGAAAGGTGCGCCGGTCCCGCGTGCTGATACGTAAATCCCTGGCACACGCCCTTGGTTTTGATTTCCTGCAGGATGGTTTCAAATTCGCGGATGGCGCACATGTCGCGCCAGATCGCGAGCAGGTCCGCCTGGCAAAAAATCTCCAGCTCTTCGGCGGCCGTGAGCCGGTACGCGTTTATCGGGATCTCGGAAAAGCGAATATTCCCGCTGGCGAACGCTTGTTGCGGCGCGATCAGAATCGATTTTGGCATTCCCCTTCCACACCTTCGATCTTGGTTTTTAATACTTGCAGGAAACGCGCTCCCGGCGCACCATCGATGGCCTGGTGGTCGCAAGTGAGCGAGAACCCGATGGCATCGATGAATTCCACGCGGCCCTCGCGGCGTACCGCCTTCAGTTGGATGGCATTCACGCCGAGAATGGCCACTTGTGGCGGATTGAGCAGCGGCGTGAAACTCTCGATGCCCAGGTTGCCCAGATTGCTGATGGTGAATGTGGCGCCGGTGAGATCGTCGGCGGCGATCGTGCCGGCGTTCGCGCTTTCGGCCAACTCGCGCATGCGCGCGGCCAGCGCCGTCAGGGCCAGCGCGTTAGCCTCGCGGACCACCGGAACCAGCAGCCCCTTCGGCGTGTCGCAGGCGAACCCGAGATGGATTGCAGCGTGCTCCTGAATTTGGCCCTCGATGAATTCGCCGTTCAAAGATGGCACTTCCGCGAGCGCGCGCACCGTGCAGAACGCCACCAGGTGATGGATGTTGACATCCGCCGTGCCGGCCGATGCCTTCAGCCGCGCCCGCATGACGAGCAGGCCCGCGGCGTCGGCGGAGGAGTTCAGCGTATATTGCGCCGTGGTGGCCAGCGATTCCCGCATGCGGCGCGCGATCGTCTCGCGCCGGTGCGAACGTTTCGGCGCCTTCGGCCGCGCCTCATATAACTGGCGGATATCCTCTTCCAGAATGCGCCCACCGGGTCCGCTGCCCGCGATCGCAGCGGGATGAAACTTGTGAACTTCGGCGAACCGCCGCGCTCTCGGGCTCATGCGCACCGGGCCGGTAATCGGCGGAGCGGGCGCGGCAACTGGCTCAGCGGCAACGGCCACCGCCACCGCGGCTGTCGCATGAGCGGACTTCGGGCGGAATGCGTCGGCGCTTTCGCCGTCGTTTCCGACCACGAAGAAATTCGTGAATACCGGCACTACCGCCCCTTCCTCGAAGAATGTGGCGAGCAGTTTGCCGCCCACCGGAGCCGTAACCTCGAACGTCGTCTTATCGGTTTCGATCTCGGCCACGACATCCCCGGCCAAAATGGCATCCCCCGGCCGTTTCAGCCAGCGGCCGATGATGCACTCTTCCACCGAATTGCCAAGCTTCGGAACTTCCACCGGCGTGGCCATCTACCGGTAGTTCTCCATCAGCTTCCAGCCCACCTCGCAGAATTGACCCAGGGTTCTCTGCGTGGCGCCGAACGACATAAACTCGGCGGGCGTCATGCCGTCCGGTTCGTAAGCGCGGACGAATTCCGGCATCTGCCGGAGCCGGTCGATGACATCGTCGGGAACCGGACGATCGATGCGCTCTTCCCGCGCCAGGCTGCCCGTCACGAAGAGTTCCTGGAACGCCGGAGCGATCGACAGGATCAAATCGGCGCCCGCGAGTTCCGTGAGGTGATAATCGCCGCGCAAGGCCGCCACCAGCAGGACCGCTTCGTATCCGCGCTCGCGATAGAGCGCGTAGGCGCGCTTGGTGACTGCCAGCCCCGCCTGCCGGATGTCGCTTTCGCTCGCCGGTGCCTGATTGTCGTGCGCCACTTCACGCAGAAAATCGTCCAGCCGCCCGATCATAATGACGGCGAAACATTTCCCTGGCGCAACTCCAATCGCCTTGGCGCGCGCGATTCCCGCGCGGTGCCGTTCCGCAATCGCCAGAACCTGCGGGACCGTAAAACTCACCGTGGCAGTGACGGTGATGCCTTCCGCCACGCAATCTTCCAGCACATCGAGTCCCGCGCTGGTGGCCGGCAGTTTCACCGCGATGTTCGGCGCCCATTGATGAAAACGCCGCGCCATCGCAATCATGCAATCGCGATCGCCCGCGCGAAGCGGATTCACCTGCGCGCAGACGAGACCCGATTGACCCTTGCTGGCGGCGAATTCAATATTCAGTTCCTCCGCCGTCCGTGTCACCGCGATCCGCATCAGCGCCTCGGCCTTTTGTTCCGGCGGCAATTTTTGCGCCAGGGTTTTCTCGATGTCCAGCGACCACAGGTCGCGATCTTTCACCAGCGCCAGATTCGCGAGAAACGGATTCGTGGTCACTCCGATCGCGCCGCGCTCGAGCCCCAGATGCAGCTCGGAAGCCTCGGCGGAATCGTGCCACCAGCGTGTGGGAGTGTTGGTGATGACCCATTCCAGATAGGTATCGTTGCCCATGATTTCCTGCCAACGGTTATTCTACCGCGCGTGGATGCGGCTATAATCTCTGCATGTCTCAAATTGGATTTATCGGTCTCGGCATCATGGGTAAGCCCATGTCGAAGAATTTGCTCAAGGCCGGACACTCGCTGCTGGTCTTCGACGTCGTTCCCGAGCCGCTGGCGGAAGTGGTCGCAGCCGGCGCCGCGCGCGGCGAATCGTGCGCCGATACCGCGGCGCGGTCGGAAATTATCATTACCATGCTGCCCGATGGTCCGGAAGTGGAGACCGCCGTGCTCGGCCCAGACGGCGTGTTGGAAGGCGCGCGCAAAGGATCGACGGTTGTCGATATGAGTTCCATCAGCCCCATGGTGTCGCAGAAAATCGGCGCCGCATGCGCGGCGAAGGGCGTGGATTTCCTGGACGCGCCGGTGAGCGGCGGCGAACCGAAAGCCATTGACGGCACGCTCGCCATCATGGTGGGCGGTAAGCGCGAAGCGTTCGAAAAGGCACAGCCCATTCTGGCAAAGATGGGATCGAGTGTGACGCTGACGGGCGATATCGGCGCGGGAAACGTCACCAAACTCGCCAACCAGATCATGGTAGCCTGCAATATCGCGGCCATGGGCGAAGCGCTGGTGCTGGCGACGCGCGCCGGCCTCGATCCCGAAGTGGTCTTCAATGCCGTGAAAGGCGGCCTCGCCGGGAGCACCGTGCTGAATGCCAAAGCGCCCATGGTGATCGGACGGAATTTCAAGCCCGGTTTCCGCATCAAGCTCCATCAGAAGGATCTCCGCAACGCGTTGCTCGCCGCGGAGTCGATGAAAGTATCGCTGCCGTTCACCGCCATGGCGCAGCAGATCCTGATGGCGTTGATGAATGGCGGCAAGGGAGAGCTGGACCACTCCGCGATCGTCACGTTTATCGAAGAGATGGCGGGAATCGAAGTGAAGCGGCCCGGCTAAAACGCCGCTCGCGAACGGATCGCTGTGCCTTTGCCGCGTGACTCTTACAACGCCGACGGCACCACTGACATTTCCGAAATTACCGCTCGCGGAGGAAGTTTGGCGGCGGCCAGCACAACTTCCGCGACGTGTTCCGGCACCAGTGCCTGCGCCAGCATTTCCGCCGAGGGCTTTACCGGCCGTTTCTCCAGAATCTCGGTATCCACCAGCCCCGGATTGATCACCGTGGTGCGAATGCCGTTCTCTTTCTCCTCCAGCCGCACCGCGTGCGAAAGCCCGATCATGCCGCGCTTGCTCGCCTGGTAGGCCGCGCCCGAAACGTCGGGCGTGTGGCCGGAGATCGACGAAATGTAAATAATGTGCCCGAAACGCGCCTCGCGCATTGCCGGAAGAAAAGCCTGCGTGGCGTAATAAGCCCCGCTCAAATTGGTGGCGATCAGTTCGTTCCACACCGCCGGACTGAGCCGCTTCATGCTGCGCTCGGGAGTGTTGGTCCCGGTGGCGAACACCAGGATCTGCGCCGGTCCGAACTTCGCGCGCGTGGCTTCCGCCAGCGCTGTCATCTGCGCGGCATCGGTGGCATCCGCCACCGAGGTGGCCACGGTGTGGCCCTCCGCGGCCATTTCCCGTTGCCATTCGTCGAGCCTGTCTTTGCGCCGCGCCGACGCCATCACTTTCGCGCCCTCACGCGCCATCAATACCGCCGCCGCGCGGCCGATTCCGCTCGACGCGCCCACCACCACTACGATTTGATCTTTGAGAGATACCGGCATTTTACAAAGAGGATAACATTCCGCGCTGAGAGGCGATATACTTTCCCAAAGAAAGAGGTACTCATCCCCATGAAGAAACACTTTATCGGCATTTTCGCAATACTGGCTTTGGCGGCGCTGCCCGCTCTCGCCAAGCCCGATTTCACCGGCGATTGGAAGCTGAACACTTCCAAAAGCACCTTCGGCGACATACCGGGCCCCGATTCCATGACCATCAAGGTCAAACACTCGGAGCCCAATCTCAGCACCGAATCGAAGCAATCGAGCCAGATGGGCGATATCGAGATGAAGGCCAATTACACCACCGATGGCAAGGAATGCACCAACGATGGCATTATGGGCGGCCCGCCTTTGAAGAGCACCGTGAAATGGGACGGCGACACGCTGGGAATCGAAACCAAAGGCCAGATCATGGATAACGATTTCAGCATGACGCAGAAATGGACGCTCGCCGACGACGGCAAGACTCTCAAAGTCGTGCAGCACATTTCGACTTCGATGGGGGACTTCGACCAGACTCTGATCTTCGAGAAGCAGTGAAGATTCCGCACATGCGGTGGGTGGTCGCCGCCCTTCTATTCCTCGCGACCGCCATCAATTACGCAGACCGCCTGGCGCTTTCGGTGATTTCCACCGACTTGCGCCGGGCGTTTTTTATGTCGGAGGCCGACTACTCGCAGGTAGTCGCCGTGTTCCTCATCGCCTATGCCGTCATGTATGCCTTCTCGGGCTACATTGTCGATCGTTTGGGCACCCGCCGCGGGTTTTCCGTGTTCATTTTTGTCTGGTCCTGCGCGGCCATGCTGCACGGATTCGCCGCCGGCAAATGGTCGCTCGCGGGTTGCCGTGCGCTTCTGGGATTGGGCGAGCCCGGAAACTGGCCGGCCGCGGCCCGTGCGGTTGCGGAGTGGTTTCCGGCACGGCTGCGCGCGCTTGGAATCGGGATCTTCAATGCGGGAACCATGCTTGGGTCCGCCGCGGCGCCCCCCATCGTCAGCTTCCTCACGTTGAATTACGGATGGCGCTGGTCGTTCTATTTCACCGGCGCGCTCGGATTCCTTTGGCTTGCGGCATGGCTCGTTCTGTACCAGCCACCGCACCTCAATCGCTGGCTCCGCCCGTCCGAATACGCGGCGATGAAGCACGAGGTGCAGGCCCCGGCGGACACCAGACCCGCCAAGGCCGGCTCGCTGAACTGGTGGGAAGTATTCAAGACGCGCGAGTGCCTCACCCTCACGCTGGCCCGCTTCTTCACCGACCCGGTGATCTATTTCGTGATCT
This sequence comes from Bryobacteraceae bacterium, assembly GCA_035509055.1. Lineage (GTDB taxonomy): Bacteria > Acidobacteriota > Terriglobia > Bryobacterales > Bryobacteraceae > PALSA-129. Next base: position 20,240 of record DATJMA010000092.1, read on the forward strand.
TCTGGCTCCCCGAGTATCTGCGCAAGGAGCGCCACTTCGATCTCGCCATGGTGGGCCGGTACGCTTCCGTGCCGTTCCTCGCGGGTGGCCTTGCTTACCTCGCCGGCGGATGGCTGGCGGGCAGGCTGATGCGCGCCGGTTGGAGGCTACCCAGCGCGCGGAAGGCCGTGATGATCTTGGGAGCCGCGATCATGCCGGTGGCGATTCTCGCCCCGATGGTGCCCACCGCTGCCCTGGCCATTGCCGCCATCTGTTTTGTCACCATGGGCCATGCATTTTGGATCTCCAACCTTCAAGCGCTGCCCACGGACATTTGCCGCGCCAACGAAATCGGCACCGTGATGGGAATTTCCGGAATGGGCGGCACGGTGGGAGGTATCCTTGCCAATTTCGGCACGGCGTGGGTGGTAGAGCGTTTCACCTACGCTCCGGTTTTTGCCATGGCCGGCTTGATGCACCCACTGGGAGTCGGCATCGTCTGCTGGCTGCTGCCCAATCGGCGCTTCGGCGAGCGCGCCGGCGTGCCGTACTGATGACGAGTTGAATTCGCCGCCATTTCCGAATACCATCTCTTTATTCCGCTTTTGGAGGTTCCAATGGTGCGCAAGGCCTTACTGACCGTCCTGTTTGTCCTGGCGCCGGCGCTTTCGCAGGCGCAGGTCAAGATGCTTCGGCATCCCACGTACGCGAAAGGTAAAGTAGCATTCAGCTACCTCGGCGATATCTGGATCGCCAATGAGAACGGCACGGACGCCGTCCGCCTCACCGATAACCAGGCGCGCGATCAGTTCCCGCGCTTCTCGCCTGATGGCCAATGGATCGCGTTCTCCTCCGATCGCGAGGGCAATTACGACGTGTACGTCGTGCCGGCGGCGGGCGGGGAACCGCGCCAGCTCACTTTCCACACCGCCAACGACACCGTGGTGGGATGGACGCCCGACGGCAAGCGAATTATTTTCTCGTCGGTGCGCGGCAACGGCGCGTTTCCCAGCGTGGCGACGCTTTGGGAAGTTTCCGTGGATGGCGGCATCGAGCGGCCTCTGAATACCGATTGGGGCGCTTACGCCAGCTACTCTCCCGATGGCGCGAAGCTCGCGTTCACGCGCCATCCCAGCGTGTGGTCGCGCAAGCATTATCGCGGCAGCTATGCAGCGGATCTCTGGGTGGAGGACCTGGCGGCGCAGAAGTTCACCAGGCTCGGCGACGAATCGTACCACGGCGACATGCTCTGGCCGATGTATGGCCACGACGGGTACATCTACTTCGTCTCCAACGAGCTGCCGGACGAGCCCGTCAAGCCTGGCAGTCCGGAAGTGATGAAGAGCGTCAACAACATCTGGAAGATCTCCGACAAAGGCGGCAAGCCCGTCAAAGTCACCAATTCGAGCGACGGCAACCTTTTCTACCCGAGCATGTCGGCGGACGGCAAGGCGATCGTCTACGAAGACAACTTCGGCATCTGGAAACTCGACACGGCCACCGGCAAGAGCAGCGAAATCCGCGTGGATGTCAAATCGGACTTCAAAGAGAATAAGACCGCGCTCGTCACCATCAACAATGAAGCCGAAGGGTACAGCATTTCGCCCTCCAACAAGCGCTCGGCGATTGAAGTGCACGGCGAAATTTTCACCATTCCGACCGGAACCGGCGAGATCCAGCAGGTGACCGACACGCCATGGAAGGAGCGCGCGCCGCACTGGTCGCCCGACGGCAAATGGATCGCATTCGTGTCGGACCGCTCGGGACGCGAAGAGATCTATATCGCCGACGAACTCGGCAAGACCACCAAAAAGCTCACCGACGCCGATTGCGATAAAAACGCCATCGTGTGGGCTTCCGATTCCAAGAGCCTGCTATGGACCGGGACGGATCACAAACTCCATCGCGTCGAGATCGATTCCGCCAGGGATGAGGTGCTGGTTTCGAGCAGCGCCGGCAATATCGGCGATCCGCAATTTTCGCCCGGCGGCAAGTGGATCTCGTACTCCAAACTGGACGATCTTTCGCGCTCGCACGTTTGGGTGCGAGAACTTTCCAGCGGCAAGGAGACCATGATCGCCTCCGACCAATTCATGACCGCGCGCGGCGCCCGCTGGACGCCCGACGGCAAGAAGTTGCTCTTCATAGCCGGCAAGGGCGGGGCCTCGGGGATTGCCTCTACCGGCGGGCGCGGTTCGTCGCTGCTCTACAGCCTGGCGCTGAACCCGCGCGATAAAGACCCCAACGATCATGACATCAACACCGAAGAGCAGGCCGAAGCGGAAGCCGCGGCGAACACCGGCGGAGGACGCGGGCGCGGCGCATCGTCCGCCCCCGCGAACGTGGAAGTGAAGATCGACTGGGACGGAATCGAACAGCGAATCGCGCCGGTCACCAGCATGGCCAACGTGCAATACGTTGTGCCATCGCCCGATAGCCACACGTATCTTTTCTCGGCGGGAGGCGGCGCGCCGGCGGGCGGCGCGGCGGCGGATGAGAACGCCGGCCCCGGCATGTACATCGTCGCCGAGGACGGCACGCACCAGACCCGGCTCAATACCACCATTACGGACAACGCCGGACGCGGACGCGGCGGGCGCGGCGGCGGGGGAGGCGGATTCGGCGGAGGCAACGAGCCCACCTGGGCGCGCGATAGCCGCGGCATTTATTTCATGCAGGGCGGCGGCTTGTTCACTCTTCCGATTCCTGCCCTGCCCGCCAGCGATGCCGCGGGTAATGCCGGCGCCGCGGGCGGACGCGGGGGACGCGGTGGACGCGGAGGCGCGGCTGGCGCCGCCACCACGACAGCCGCTGCCGAGGCGGGCACGAACAACGGACCACGGCGCATCCCCATTTCGGTCCGCATGGTGATCGATTTTCCGGCCGAGCGCCGGCAGGTGTTCGAAGAGGCCTGGCGCGTAATGAAGAATCGCTACTACGACGCCAACATGCACGGCGCCAACTGGGCCGCCGCCAAGGACACCTACGAATCGATGCTGCCCTACATCGTCGATACCGAAGAACTGCACAACCTCATCATGGAGATGATCGGCGATATCAATTCCTCGCACACCGGCATCTCCGCCGGCGGCGTGGTGCCCGGCCGCCCGGCTCCCGAAGAGCGCGTGCAGACGCGCTATCCCGGGTTCGATCTGGAGGCCGACGCCTCGGGCTTTTACAAGGTCTCGTACATCTACCAGAAGGGTCCGGCCGACCACGATTACACCCGGATCGCCGCCGGCGATTACGTGCTGGCCGTCAATGACAAGGAACTCAAAACCAGCGACAACTATTGGAAGCTTTTCAATATTCTGCCGGAGCATAAGTTCGAATTTCTGGTGAATTCCAAGCCGTCGCTCGACGGCGCATGGACGGTGCGCATCGACCCCATCAACAATGCCGCGCAGGGCAACCTCGCGTACGACCGCTGGGTGGCCGAGCGCAAAGAGATGGTCGCGAAGCTTTCGAACAACCAGATCGGATATCTGCACATCCGCGCCATGGACGCGCCTTCGCTGGCAAAATTCGAAGACGAGCTGGCGGAGAACCAGGACAAGAAGGCGCTCATCATTGACGAACGCTTCAACGGCGGCGGCGGCATCGACCAGGAACTGCTCGAAATCCTGAATCAACGGAAGGCTTATCAATCCACGCGCAACCGCGATGCCCTTGAGATCCAGCGGCCCGCACGGGCCTTCTTCGGACCGATGGTGGTGCTGCAGAACGAGCGCTCGGCAAGCGACGCCGAAATGTTCCCCGATGGCTTCCGCCGGCTCGGGCTCGGCAAAATTGTCGGCGTGCCCACCATGGGCGCGGTGATCGGCACCGGTTCCTTCACGCTGCTCGATGGTTCGGTGTTGCGCACTCCGGGATCGGGCGTGACAAATGCCGAAGGCCAGAATCTCGAAAACTACGGCGTGCCTCCCGACGTTCTGGTGGACAACACGCCCGGCGACTTTCTCACGCACCATGACCGGCAGGTGGAAAAGGCCATCGAGGTGATCCGGGCGGAAATGAAGTAAAAGCCGCTTACACCTTCACCACGCTGCGCAGGGCCGCGTCCCAAGGAGCGCGATACGGCCGCACGCACAGGGCCGCCGCTTCTTTGTCGCCGATCACCTGCTCCTTGTCGGGATCCCAGCGAATCGACCGGCCCAGCCGGAGCGACATGTTCGCCAGGTGGCAGGCAATCGAGACGCGATGCCCGTCCTCAACTTCGCACAGCGGCCGTTTTCGCGTGCGCATCGAATCCAGCCAGTCGCGCTCGTTCATCGCCAGCGTGTCTTCGCCGCCGGTGCCATAACGCGCGTCCGACGCCACGCCGCCCGTTTGCGCCTCGATCCACGGCGCCGGCTTCGTATTGCTATATACCGGTCCGCCGGCCGGGTGTCCCTGGAAGCGTGGAATGTCGTTGACCGGATCGATCTTCTGTTCCGGCGTCACCTGATAACCCCCCGCCATGGTCATCGACCCCTTGGTGCCCAGGTAAACCTGCCCCGGATCGCCGCGCGAGGCGTTGGCTTCGCGAATCGCGCAGTTCATGGTGAAGGTGGGGAAGACCCAGGAAGCGTCCTGCAGATCGGGGGTTTCGCCGTCGTCCTCGAGCGCATACCGCCCGCCCGTCGACGTCACCAGCGACGGCCCTTTTACGTTCATGATCCACAGCACCTGGTCGATAATGTGCGCGCCCAGGTTAGTCATCTGGCCGCCGGAGTAATCCCAGAACCAGCGGAAATGATAAATGCCGCGATGCGCCGTGTATGGCTTCTTGGGCGCCGGCCCCAGCCACATATCGTAGTCGAGCCCGCTCGGCGGGTCGGAAACGGGAGCTTTGCCGAACCCTGGGTATACATTGCGGAACGACGCCATGCGCACCGAATGGATTTTGCCTAGCGTGCCCGCTTCCACCACTTTCTTGGCCGCCGCCACGCCTTTTCCGTGCCGCCGCTGCGTCCCCACGGTCACGATCCGGTCGTATTTGCGTGCCGCCTGGATCATCCACCTGCCTTCGTCGAGGAACAGGGTCATGGGTTTTTCCACGTACACGTCTTTTCCCGCCGCGCACGCCAAAATCGTCAGCAGCGCATGCCAGTGGTCCGGCGTGGCCACCACCACGCCCTGAATATCTTTGTTGTCGAGCATCTTCCGGAAGTCGGCATAGCCCTTGGTGTTGCCATTGCCGATCAAGCCGAGAGCCTCGTCGACGCGCGGCTTGTAGGTATCGCAGACGCCGACGATATCGACATCGCTGAACTTCTGGAAGTCCACCACGTGCTGCTTGCCGATGAGCCCGTACCCGATGAAGCCCACGCCGATGCGATCGTTCGCGCCCAGAATGCGCTGATAGGACGCGGCCGTCAGCGCAGCCGTCCCCAGAAAAGTCCGCCGTGTGCTGCCCGGAGTCGCCATTGTGTTCCTCCTGTTGAAAAGGATAAACGGCACTCGAATACCGTTATCTTGAGCCGAGTATAACCCCTTGCACCGCGCTTTTCCGGGGAGTATCTTTGACCAAGGAGTGTCCCGATGCTGTCCGAAGTGGTGGAAGACATCAAGAACAAGGTCCGGAGTCTGATCACCCGAAAACCGGAAGAAGACGATGACCCCGATCTCATGGCTTTCGTGGGAGCGCCGCTCAAGCCGCGTCCGCCGCTGAAAAGTTCGTCCGTTGCCGTCCAGCCGGAGCAGTGAAAC
>DATJMA010000093.1:0-120957 GCA_035509055.1 Bryobacteraceae bacterium
CGCGGGGTTATTCGGATCGCCAGGCGCACCGCCGCCTTCGCTCGGGCGCCGGTTCTGCAGCGCGCGATTCACGCCGGCTGTCCCATCGCCGCTGTCGCCTGTCGGAACATTCAGGTAAGCCTGCTGCGAGACGTATGTCGATCCTCCCGATCCGCTCCCCGCCTGCGCGTTTTGCGTGTTCTTCTGCTGGGTGGTCACCGAATCCGTCAGGACGCCTCCATTGATGTGGATCAGGCGCCATTCGTCCTTGCCTGTCATCGGATCGATATAGCGGTGGCGAAGGTAGCGATGATTGTTGAAATTCTCCAGCTCATCGAGGGACGCCGGAAAACGGTGCGTGGGATTGTTCGTCTTGTCGGTAACGAAAACCTGGATTGCGCGCTTGAACTGATTGCCGCGATCCACCAGCAGCAATTCCCGCTGCCGTTCCGCCTCGAAAGCCACCCGCGGAATTTCCATGTACAGGGTGATCGCGATGCACGCCGCCATCAGGAACACCAGCAGCATGGCGAATCCCGATTCCCTCTTTCGGCGCTTCACTGCGTGTTCTCCTTCTCCATGTTGAGCGGCGCTCTCCGCTTGTCCATAATATCTTCCACCACCACCTTATCCACCGCGATCTGCACGATGCGATAACGCTTCTTGACTACGTCCCCTTCGTCCGCCATGAAGATTTCGTCCGTTTCGGGCGACGAGCCGGGGATGATGAAATATGCCGTCCGCTTGCCATCCGGGTGCACGGCGGAAGTCCCGTAGAATTTGAACGGGACCACCAGCGGCGCCGGAGGCGGAGGAGGGGGCGGCGGCATAGGCTTCGGTGGTTGGCGCGGACCCACGGGAACGTAAGGATGAATCACCGGCTCATTTCCTTTGAGTACTTCGGCTACCTGCTTCACCGGCGGCGCTTTCGAAATCTGAAACAGATCGCGTTCCGCGCCCGCCTGCGGCACCTGTAGCGCCCTATCGAGCAAATCGAAGCGAATGGTGGGGTCGATCGCCGAAACGTCCGGACGGTCTTCTTTCTTCTTGGCGATATATACCGGATGAAACTCGCCGTTCTTCGATTTCGATGGCGATGCTTTGCTGATTTTGCCTTTCGCCTGCGATATATCCGGCCCGCCCTTTTCGGATGAACCATCCGCGGCGCTATCCGCGGCCTCGGGCCGGGCCGTCTGCGGAGTCACCGGCTTGTAACCCGGACCGGAGAGCAACTGCGAGTACACCATGTACGCGGCGAACGTTCCCAGCCCGATCAGGGCATAGACCGATTTCTTGTTGCCCGAATACAGCTTCATTCGGGCGCCCCCGCCTGATCGCGTACAAATGCCAGCAATTTCAAATTCACATTCACGTTCTGCGGGCCGGCCGCCGCGACTCTCTGTGCCTGCTGCTGCGGCGCATTCAGGCTCATCTCGTCGATAATCCAGAACGTCGGCGATTTCTCGAGATGGTTCACCAGCTTGGTCAACCCGGCGTAGTCTCCCTCGAACGGCGCCTGAATCGACATCATCTGCAATGTGTCGCTGCCTTCGATCTCCTCGTAAGTAAAGGTCTCAGGCATCACCCGCACGTTGGCTTCGGTCGCGGCCTTATTCAGCTCCGCCACCATGGTCAGGGGGGCGGACCGCTTGTCCATGATGTACTTCGACATGAACTGGTCGCCCTCGGTGCGGGCGATTTCGATCTTGGTCACGTGCTGCTTGCTTTTTTCGAGGTTCGCCTGCGCCTGCCGGAGCTGCGAGCTCAACCGCGCCTGGTCCTTGCGCAAATCGTCCGCGCCCCCGCCGAACGGCTTGAACGCCACCACCGCCATCGCCAGGTTCGCCGCCAGCAGCGCGCCTACCAGCGCCCGCATGGCCACCCGGGGGTCTTTCAGCGACAGGCCCTTGAGGTGGATTTTCGGCGCGAGGTTAGAGCTTTTGGGCATATGGCACCACCAGGGCGAAGCGGAACAGAGGCTCGGTCTGCGTGGGTGGAATCGTGCCCTTGGGATCCACCGGACCGAACAGGGAATTGTCGGCGAAAGCTTGCAGAGCGCCCATCATCGTCACCGCGGTATCCGACGCCAGAGTCATGTCCAGCGTTACCCGCCCCTGGTCGTCCACCGACGGACGAATACGCGTCAATTTCACGTTATAGGGGATGGTCTTTTCCAGATCGGTAAAAATCCGGTTCCAGCTGATACCTTTGCGCAGCAGCAGGCTGTTGATGAAAACGCTGCGTTCGAGCACCGTCTCGTTCCGCGGCTCGTGGATCACCATGTTCAACTTGGCTTGCTGATCGTTAACCCCCTGCACCTGCTTCTTGAGCGCCGCCACTTCGTGCCGGACATCTGCCAGTTGCCGGTTGTCCTCGTTCGCCAGATGAATGAGGACTCCCAAGCTGGCCACCAGCAGCAGGCAAACCAAAGTCGAGGCCACGATCATCGCCCGGTCGCGCCGGAACGGCTGGCTCGCCAGATTAATCGCTATCTTCATATCAGTTGTTCCTGGCCACCGACCGCAAATAGCCCAGCAGCCCCGCATTGTGCTCGCCCGGTACGCCCAGCGGCGACCGCAACTCGTCCGCCTCCACGCCCAATTCCTGCTGGAAGAGCCGCTTCGCCTCTTCCGTCCCCGCGCCGAACCCGCACAGCAGCAGTTTCTCCGCGCGTCCGCCCAGATTGTCTTCCATGTAGACGAACGTGGGCGCCAGGACCGCGATGATATCCTCCAGTTCCGCGGATAGCAGTTCCAGACAGCGCACCAGCTTCAACGTCGCCTTATCCCGCACCAGCAGGCTGATCGATTTTCCGGTGAGCTTGGCGATCATAGTCAGCCCGCCCTCCGGCGCCAGTTCGAGCGCCGCCAGCGACGAGGTGGTCACCAGCCCCGGATTCAGTCCCGCGGCGCGAAACGGCGCCTCGAAACGCGCCACGATCTCGCGCGGCGCCATCACCACCACCACATCCACGCGCTTCGGCCCCGGCTGCGCCACATAGCTCACCGCCGCGGTCTCCACGTCGAAGGGCACGCTGCGTTTCAGCCGGAAGCGGATCAATCCAAGCTGCTCGTCGGCGGCAGCCGGAAACGTGTCGAAATCGAGCACCGTGGTGCGCGTGCTGAAATCCGGCAGGATCAGCATCGCGTCTTTCCCTTTGCGCGCCGCGTGGGCCGTGGCCAATGCCTTGATGGCGCCGGCGAACGCCGCCTCATTCACCACGTTCTCTTTGAGCGGCGAAATTGCCAGCACGCCCGGCTCCAGCGGCCGGAAATCCAGCTCCGTGTGGTGGCCAATCCGGGCCGCCGCAATTCCCGCCTCCGAGATTTCGAACGCCATGCCCGGGGGCGGATCCACGAGGAGCGATTTGAGCCGGTCGAATATCACTGCGTGCCTAGCCTTCGATGAACGTCACTTTGTTGATCTCGCGAAGCGTGGTCACGCCGGTCCGCAGCTTCATCACCGCCGATTCGCGCAGGAACGTCATCCCGCCCTGCCGCGCCACCCGTTTGATTTCCGCGTTCGGCCGGCGATTCAAAATCATCTCGCGGATGTCGTCGGTCAAATCCAGCAGTTCGTGGATGGCCGAGCGCCCGCGGAAGCCCGTGCCGCCGCACTCGAAGCAGCCGGCGCCCTCCATCATCGGCACGTCGCGCCATTCGTCGGGACTGAGCCCGCTTTCGATCAGCGCCGAGTCGGGGTAATGTACCCGCTTCTTGCAGTGGACGCAGATCACGCGCACCAGCCGCTGCGCCAGGATGCAGTTGAGCGCGGAAACGAAGTTGTACGCCTCCACGCCCATGTTCAGAAAGCGCCCCAGCACGTCCAGCACGTTGTTGGCGTGTACCGTGGTGAATACCAGGTGGCCGGTGAGCGCCGAGTTGATGGCGATCTGCGCCGTTTCCTGGTCGCGGATTTCGCCCACCATGATCTTGTCTGGGTCGTGGCGCAAAATGGAGCGCAGTCCGCGCGCGAATGTCAGCCCCTTCTTCTCGTTCACCGGAATCTGTGTGATGCCCTTGATCTGGTATTCCACCGGGTCTTCGATGGTGATGATCTTGTCTTCGTCGTTCTTGATTTCGCTCACCGCCGCGTAAAGCGTGGTCGTCTTGCCCGACCCGGTCGGCCCGGTCACCAGCACCATGCCGTACGGCTCCTGGATGTAGCGCCGGAATTTCGCCAGGTCTGCATCTGCGAACCCCACCACGTCGAGCGACAGCTTGGCGAATTTCTCGCTCATCGATTCTTTATCGAGCACGCGGAGCACGGCGTCCTCGCCGTGAACCGTCGGCATGATCGAAACGCGGAAGTCGATGAGGCGGTTCTTGTACCGCACGCGGAAACGGCCGTCCTGCGGCACGCGTTTCTCGGCGATATCCAGTTCGCTCATGACCTTGATGCGCGAAATGATGGTCGATTGCCAGTCCTTGGCGATGGGCGGCATGGCGTAGTGCAGCACGCCGTCGATGCGGTACTTGATCGCCACTTCCTGGTCCCGCGATTCGATGTGAATATCGCTCGCGCGCCGTTCGAGCGCGTTGAAGATGGTGGTGTCTACCAGCTTGATCACCGGCGCGATATCGCTGTCGGTCGCCGTGAGCTTGTCGATGGAGAGCGTCTCGTCCGAGTCGCCGTCTTCCACCACCACGTCGAGCGCAAACCCCTCGGTGACTTCCTCCAGCACGCGCTGCGATTGCTCGGTTTTCTTGAGCAGTTCCGAAATCTGCGACAGCGTGGCAACTTTGACGCGCAGTTTCTTGTTGAGCAGCAGCGTCAGTTCGTCGATCAGGTTCAGGTTGCGCGGGTCTGAGAGCGCGATTTCGAGCGTGCCGTTTCGCGCCTGCATGGGCACGAAATTGTACCGGAACATGAGGTCGACGGGGATGGAGCGGAACAGGTCGTGATCGATGGACGCCTCGCGCAAATCCACGAACTCGCAGCGATACCGCGCCGCGACGCTCTTCGCCTGGTCGATCTCGGTTACCGGGTCCGTCAGCCGTAACTTCTCAGTCGTCGCCATTTACTTCACCAACTACCTGATCGTGTCCGCCAGCGAGAAGATCGGCAGGTACAACGCCACCAATACAAACGCTACGAACGTTCCCATCACCAGCATGATGGCCGGCTCGATCAACGAGAGCAGGGCCTGCATGCGCACATTCACATCCTCTTCAAAAAATTCCGCCACGCTGTTCAACATCTGCGGCAGCGCGCCCGTCGATTCCCCCACTTCGATCATGTCGATCGCCAGGCCCGGCATGAACTTCGACGAACTCGAAAGCGATTTCGAAAGCGGCTGCCCTTCGCGCACGCTCTTGCCGGCGGTCTCGATCGCCCTTTGCAGCAGCGGCGTGTTCATCGACTCCGCCGCCGTCTCCATGGCTTGTACCAGCGGAATGCCGCCCGTCAACAGCGTGCTCAAAATGCGCGAAAGCTGCGCCACCTGGTATTTCAGCCAGATCTCGCCCAATCCCGGAATTTTCAGCTTGAGCTTATCCAGCGTATTGCGCGCCGATTCCCGGCGCGACCAGATACGGAATGCCACAATCGCCGCCACCAGTGCGCCGCCAAACCCCAGGAGCGATCCCTGCGCCGCCGTTCCCACGGTAATCAGAATCTTCGTCATCGCCGGCAGCGTCGCATTGAAACTGTTGTAGAGGCTGGCAAATCGCGGCACCACGAACGTCACCAGGAAGACCATCAGGAGGATCACCAGCACGATCAGCACTGACGGGTACATCAGCGAGACCATGACCTTCTTCCTCACCGCCAGCGAGAGCTTCTGATAGTGGATGTACCGGTCCAGCACCTCCACGAGACTGCCGCTTTTCTCGCCGGCCATCACCGAGGTGACATAGATCTTCGGAAAAACTCCCTGCGCACGGAATGCCTCGGAAAGCAGAGTGCCGTTGCGGACTTCGTCGCGTACCGCTTGAATGTGCGGGCCGAGTTTGGGATCGGTCAGCCGGTCTGCCAGCAGGTCGAGCCCTTTCAGAATCGGCAGTCCGGCGCGGATCAGCGTCACGAACTGCTGATTGAAGATCAGGAACTTCTCGACGTTGATCTTCTTGCGGCCCTTGAACATGCCGCCCGCCGCCGATCGCGGCTTGATGGAATAAATCAGGAAGCCTTGGGAAGAATAGCGGTCGCGCAGTTCCTTTTCGGACGTGGCCGCCGCTACCTGCTGGTGTACCTGGCCTCGCCCGTCGGCATATTTCAGGACATATTCCGCCATGGCTTACTTCTGCGCCTCCACCAGTTCCACACCGGGGGGAACTTGAAAGTGGAACATTTTGTCGTCCAGCTTGGGATTCACCTTTTCCTGGTCGAACGAGTACTCCATGATCGAGTTATCGGCCCGCGTCACTTTCACGTGAAGAATTTGGCCGTCGGGCGCTACCAGAAACTCCACCGCGGAATATGGCAGGTTGTCGGACTTGGGTTCGGCGGTGATCAGCGTGTCGGCCCCCTCCGGCTTGCTCTCCAGATTCCGGAATTCCTTCTCAAAGTGTAGCTTACCCAGCAGAAAGGCGATCGGCGCCTCCATCTCGTCGGTTTCCTTGAGGGGTGCCTTTTGCACCTGGTTTTCCGACGGGGTATACATCCAGAACGTCTTGCCGTCGCAAACCACCAACTTGCCTTTGGGATCGGAATAATCCCAGCGCATGCGCCCCGGCTTGCGCAGATCGAGCACTCCGCTCTCCGTCCGCCGGGCATGGCCGGTCTTAGTATAGTCTTCCCGGAAAAGGACTTGCAGGCTCTGAGCGTGGTTGTACCGCTGTTCCACCAGCTTCAAAAGGTCGGACGTGCGGACGTCCGCCCCGAATGCCGACACCGCTAGTAGACACCCCAAGACACTAAACCGGTTCACAATACTACTGACGCCGGGGAAGAGGGAAACGTGGAAGGAAACCGCTCCCCGGCGGCCGCGACGCCTGGATGAGCCGCGGCCGCGAGGGAGCGGTGCTTTTCTCGATTTTCGTTACTGCAAATACACCGTCGCGCCCGATTGGGTGGAATGTCCGCCGATCGTAATGGAGATTGGCACCGCCCCGGTTCCCGCCCCAGGCGGCACGATCACGTTGAGCTGCATCAAGCCGGAAACGAACGTGGGCGCTTCGCCGTAGAAGCTAAGGGTTGCCGGCTGGGTTCCGATGATTACGTTGGGCTTGCCGGCCGCCGGAACTGGCGTTTGAGTGCTCGATGCGGTCACCGAACCGGTAGCCGCCGCCGGAATCACGACGCCCTCCCCGGTCACGTAAAGCACCAGCGTCCATCCGGCCTTGGCGGGGTTGGCCGAGCTGTTGTAATTGCCATTCCCCTGCGTATCGTATTCATAGGCCGCCGCTTGCTCCGATCCAACCGCCGTAAAGATGCCCGGGTTCGTGGTCGCCACAGTTAGCGGGAAGGTGTTCGAACTCTGGTTCAGGTACCTCACTTCCACCGACAGACTGCCGATACCGGCTACCTCGTACGGAACTACCGCATTGATTTGATTCGCCGATACGTACAACAGTGGTGCTTGAAAGTTGCCTGGCAGGAAGAGCACCTGGACCCCGCCCATACTGGTCGGGACCGAACTGCAGGGACTCGGACAGGTTGACGAGCTGAGCGCCACCGCGGTCGCAGGCCCGATCGGATTTTGCCCGCTGGTAGGCGCAAACAGGGAGATGATTTCGCCAGGCGAAACCGTGGCGGTTGTGGTGCCTCCCACCCCGCTTGCCGTATTGATGATTCCCGAAATCACCGGCAACGGAGCGGATACGGTTAGGCTCACGTTGATCATGGTCGTTCCAGTGGCCTGCACGTTCCCTTGCGTAACGCCTTGCACCGTGATCGTCCCGGTGTATGCCGCGGCTTGCGGCGCCAGTGCAGCCAGCGCCGATGCCACCGTGGACACGCTCAGGTTGAACGTCCCGGCGTTGGGAGTGGTCCCCGAAGTCGGCGAGACCTGCAGCCACCCGCCCTGACTGGTCGCCGTCGCCGTAAAGCCAGCCGCCGCCCCACCCGCCGAAACCTGGATGGCGGCCGTCGGAGCGGTGCTGCCTACAGTGTAATTCCAGCTCACCGAAGTCGGAGTGGCCGTTACCGTCGCTTCGCCGGCAATGGTCATGGTGACGCTGATCGACACCGGGGTGCCCCCGGTTGGCGTAATGGTCACCGTTCCAGTGTAAGTATTCGGGGACAGACTGCCCGGAACCACGCTGATGGAAAGCCCCGGATTATTGTAAGGAGTCTGAGCCGAAGTCACGTTGGTTTTCAGCCAACTACCCCCGTTGTTTTCCGTAATCCCGACCGAGAACGGAATCGAAGCCGTGCCGCTATTCGCATTAATAATTGTTACCGTCTGCGCTGCCGGCGCCGACTGACCCTGCGTATATGGGAACGACAATGTGGTCGGACTGACAGTGACATTTCCCGTGCCGGAAGCTGTGCCGACCGCCATCGATACCGACACTGTTTGGGTGACCGCGCTCGTTCCCGATCCCGTGACCAGTGCAATCGAGCCAACGCAGGTGGTGCCGTTGCTGATTCCCGAAGGGTTCACCGTCACGGAAATCTGCGTTGCCGGCGTCACGTATCCGCCGTTGGTGACTTGCAGCCAGTTGGCGCCGGTGCAGTTGGATTCCGAAGAGGTTAACGAAAATTGCGTGGACGACGAGGCAGTCACGCTGAGATTCTGCGTGATGGCACCGGTTACATTGGTGTAAGTCAAAGCCGTGCTGCTAAGTGTAAGCGGACCCGAGCCCGTCCCGCCGCCGCCTCCATTCACCACCAGAGCCACCGGATAGTTGATGGTGTACGCGTAGGCGCCGGACGATGATACCGGCACTGCCGCCGAGTATAATCCCGTCGTCAGTCCACTCAGGTTCACGCCCAAGGTCAGTTGGTTGCCGCTGGCGGTGGCCGTGAGCCAACTTGCGGTCGGGACGCCGGCTGTGATCGCGGGCGTCGTCGTGGATGTGGAATAAGGATTGTCGCTTCCCACGATCGACACAGTCTGGCTCGCGGGGGTAGTGCCCGAGTTTGCCGAAAATGTAGTCGAAGCCGGCAGACCCAGCAGAACCGGAGTGTTCGAGGGCGTCACCAGGAGCGTGACCGGCACCGAGATCTGACCGGAATTCTGGGTGTTAATCTGCACCGTTGCCTGATACAGGCTGTTCGATGCCGCCATGCTTCCCACACCATTGAAAAGATCCACCAACAGGGTTACCGGACCGCTTCCGAAAGTGCCACTGGTTGCGGAGTTGTCGAAACTCAACCATTGTGGGGTGCCTCCGGTATAAACGATGTTTGCGTTCCACGTGGTGCCCTGAGGACCCGAGATGGAAAGCGCCTGTGCTTCGGATTGCCCTATCCAGAACTGCGAACCCGTTTGCTGCTGGAATGACAAACTGTTGGGCGCTACCGTAGTGGTGGTTCCTCCTGTCACCGTGGTTCCCGCCTGCCCCACCGGTTGCACGATGGTGATAACCGTGTTGCTGTTGGCTCCCCCCTGGTAGTTGCTCGGTACGGTGACCGTGGCTGAGTAGAGCCCGGTCACCAGGCCGGTGGAGTTGGTAGTTATCGTGAAGCTCACCGAGTTGGGGTTCGTCGTCGGCGTGCTGATGCTGAAGTCGCCGGATGAATTAGACAGCGACGGTGAACCCAGGTTGTAGCCGGAACCCCCGCTCACCGTGAAGGTTGCCTGCTGCTGCACGGTGCTGCCGGACGCCACGTTGGAGAACGCGTAAATCGTCCCCGGCGAAACCGTGATTCCCGTCGCCGCGCCGCTGCTCACGTAAAGATTCGCGGTGATGGAAGCCGATCCACCTACGTTGTCGGTCACCGTCACAGTTCCTTGATAAGCCCCGCTCGCCAGGATAGCGGCCACTGACGTATTGACGGAGAGATTAATGCAGGGAGGGCCAGGCGTGCCGGAAGCCAGGAGTTGCGGCGTGCTGCCGCTGAACGTGTTGTTCGGACCAAACAGCCAGTTCCCGCCGGTCGTGGTGCTCACGTTCCAGGAATAACCGGTAACGCCCGAGGTATTGTCGACGAGATTCACGCAGTTGCCGCTTATCGAGGCGCCGGTCAGGTAGTTGAAGGTGACGGTAGTGTTGCTGCCCCCGTTCACTGTAAGTCCGCCACTGGTACCGGTGCCCGTGCCGCTCCCGACGGTGAAGGTGACCGGTATGTTGATGATGTTGCCGCCATATCCGCTGGCTGGCGTCAGCACCAGGGCTCCCGAGTAAGTTCCCGCGCCTGAGGTCGCGCTGGCATTGGCGCTGACCGAGAGGTTATAAGTTTCGGTGGGCGTGAGAGTGATCGGCGAGGTCGAAACCGACAACCATGAATTCTGGACGGTGGGGTCGATCACGTACACCGCGGAGCTGATGTTCTGGAGCGTCACCGTCTGCGACGTCTGGCCATTGAGCGCGGCCGAGAGCGCAATGTTGCTCGGTGAGACAGTGATGTAATTGTTGCCCGTGCTGCCGGTATTTCCGCAATTCGAGTTCTGTACGTAGTTCACCGTGATGGTGATGGCGCTGCCCGCCGGATTAATAGGAGTAACGATAACCGAACCGGTATCGCTCGACGATCCCAGCGTTCGGTTCAGCCCGATCTGCACGGTGTCGCTGCCGGCTGTCCCCGTCGAGCCGTTGATCGTTTGGGACGTCGAGGTAGTGCCGCCGTTGGAGTCAGGCGTGGTCGCGTACAACCACGTGCCGTTGACATCGCCAATCCCGTACTTTATCGCCACGGTGAATGCGATGGGCGAGTTGGCTCCGCCGCTGCTGGTGAGAGTAACGGTCTGGAAGTCGTTGCAACTGGCACTCCCGATCGTGAAATTGGTAGTGCTCGCGGAAAGCGTCGGGGCTGAGGTGGCTGAAGCCCGGAAAGGCGCCGATAGCAACAGCGCGGTCGCAAGAAAGAAAACTAGCTTCTTAAAACTCGATTGTGCAGCGTCCATGGTTTTCCTCGACAGTCTCGATGATAACAGAGCAATGGCTCTGTTTACCATAAAACTGAGATGTGGACGCGGACAAGATTATCTTACCACCGGCTCTTCACAATCTGGAAGAGGTTGCTATAGTCGTCGGTCCAGAGCCGGACCTTGCGTCGTGACTTGATATCCGCCGAAACGTCGAATTCCGGCGGGTCGAACCCGCTGTCCGGCCCAAAAACCAGCACCCAGGTCGACGAGAAAACATCCACCGCGGGGTCTTCTTCGCTGTCGATGGTGCGGCTTCGTTTGCCGAGTACCGCGGCTTCTTCTTCCACCACGGGCTGTAGATCCAGGTAGCGGTTGGAGATGTGAACCGCCAGCACGCCGTCCGGCCGCAAATGCCGGAAAAACAGCGCCATCGCCTCCTTCGTCAATAAGTGGACCGGGATGGCGTCGCTCGAGAAAGCGTCCACCGCCAGGAGATCGAAATTCTCCGGCGCTTCCCGCTCCAGGCTGAGGCGCGCATCGCCCATGGCGATTTCCAGCTTGGCGGGACAGTTCGGCACAAACCAGAATTGCCCCCTGGTAATCGGCGGAACCAGCGGATTGATTTCGTAATAGCGGAAATAATCGCCCACCCTGCCATACGCCGCGAGAGTGCCCGTCCCCAACCCGACCACTCCCACGCGAATGCCGCCCGTTTTCTGTTTCTCGCGCATCGCGATCCCGATTCCGGTGTTCGGGCCGTAATAAGTGGTGGGCCACCGCCGCTTCGCCACATTCACGTACTCTTCGCCGTGATTGATGGTGCCGTTGGTCAGCGTGCGGACTGTGTTCAGCGCGTCCTCGTCTCCGCTGTCGCGCACCCGCAGCACGCCGTAAAAATTGCGCACCAGAACCCGCGAATTTGCCGCCTGTCCCCGGATATTCTGGCCCATATAAGCCGCCATAAATGCAATTGCAGCCGCGGCGGTGAGAGGCCCCGCCATGCGCCAGCCCTGGAACCAGTGGGCCGTTTCGGGATCCAGATTGAGTGCGAATATTACCAGGATGCCGCAAAGCACCAGCCCGAACTGCAACTCATAAAAGTTCTCGAAAATCCGCGGCGCGATGAGCCCGACAAAAATTCCTCCCATCGCCCCGCCCGCCGCGATCGTCAGGTAAAAGTGCGTGAGGTATTTGGGATCGGGCTTGAGCCGCGCCAGCTCTCCGTGGCACACCATGCAGCAGGTGAATAGCCCCAACCCGAACAGCACCAGGTTCCACCAGATGGGCATGTTCCCCGCCTGGTCCACCGTGATGCCGTAAGCCATTCCGCCTAACGCCACCGCCACCAGTTGCAGGTACGGATTCCGCCGATACCATCCGCTGCTTTCGAAACACAAAATAAAACTGAGCAGGTACAGGCTGAGAGGCAGAATCCACAGGAAAGGAATTGCCGCCACATTTTGCGAGATGTGCGTCGTGACGGCCAGCAGCAGAACCGACGCCGTGAAAGGCAGCAACAGCCACATGGCATATTGCCGCGCCAGCGGCTTTTGAACCGGAACCGCGCCGGCAGTCGAACCCAGCACCGGAAAAACTCGCGCGCGGAACGCCATAAAGCCGCACAGTAGAGCAAAAACCGCGTAGGCGATGGACCACGTGCCTGCCTGCTCGTGCGTGGTGAGGCGTGGCTCGAATAATACCGGATAGCTGAGCAGCGCAAACATCGAGCCGGCGTTGGAAAGCGAATAGAGACGATACGGCAAGGCGCCCTTATGCTCGCGCGCGTACCATGCCTGCAAAAGAGGACCGGTGGAAGAGAGCAGAAAATACGGTAGCCCGACGGTCAACCCCAATACCGCCAGAATGCCCCAGGTGGGATCGGTCGGAGTGGTCGGCTTGAAGTGTTGACTGGGATAAACCGGCAAGACCGCGAGGCTGGCCACAAGAAGCACCCCATGCACCGCGGTCTGCGCTCCCGGCTTGAGATAGCGGACAACAGCGTGGGCATAAGCATATCCCAAAAGCAGCACTACCTGGAAAAACAGCAGGCATACCGTCCATACGGCGGCCGATCCGCCGAACCAGGGCAAAATAATCTTGGCAATGAGAGGTTCCACCTGGAACAGCAAAAACGCGCTGACCACGGTGGTAATAGCGTAGAGAAGCATCGAAGAATTCCGGTCCTATTTATACGCTGCGATTCCCGTGACCCGTTCCCCGATTACCAGCGCATGAATATGATCGGTGCCTTCGTATGTCTTGACGGTTTCCAGGTTGCAGAGGTGACGCATGATGGGATATTCGTCTGTGATCCCGTTGGCGCCCAGCAGATCGCGGCTGAGGCGCGCGCATTCGAGCGCCATGGCCACATTATTGCGCTTCAGCATGGATATGTGGGCCGGCTCGATTCTGCCTCGGTCCTTGAGGCGCCCCGCCTGCACCGCCAGCAACTGCGCCTTGGTGATCTCGGTGATCATCCATGCCAGTTTTTCCTGCACCAGTTGGTGCGAGGCGATCGGCCGGTCGTCGAACTGTTTGCGCAGGATGCTGTATTGCCGCGCCGTCTCGTAGCAATCCATGGCCGCGCCAATCACTCCCCATCCGATGCCGTACCGCGCCTGCGAAAGGCACGAGAGTGGCGCCTTCAGGCCCTTCGCGCCCGGCAAGCGGTCCGATTCCCTCACGCGGCAATCGGCCATCGCCAGGCTCGACGTCACCGAAGCGCGCATCGACCATTTGCCGTGGATGTCGGAGGTGGTATATCCGGGAGTTCCGCGCTCCACCAGGTACCCATAGACTGCGCCGTCATCGGCGCGCGCCCAAACCACCGCGATATCGGCTGCCGAGCCGTTGGTGATCCACGTCTTCTCGCCGTTCAGCACCCACTCCGCGCCGTCGCGCCGCGCCGTCGTCCGCATTCCCGCCGGGTTCGAGCCGAAATCAGGTTCGGTAAGACCAAAACATCCTACTGCTTTTCCGTTTTGGAGCTCCGGCAGCCATTTCTGCTTCTGCTCCTCCGACCCATAAGTAAGGATCGGGTACATCACCAGCGCGCCCTGCACCGAAACGAAGCTCCGCAGGCCGGAATCGGCGCGTTCCAACTCCTGCATCACCAGCCCGTACTCGACATTGCTCATGCCGGCGCACCCATACCCCTCCAGGTTGGCGCCCAGGAAGCCGAGTTCGGCCATTTCAGGGATCAGTTCAGAAGGAAAGCGCCCGTCGCGGAAGCAGTCGCGGATTAATGGAAGGATGCGCTCTTCGGCGAACCGCCGCGCCGTCTGCCGCACCATCAATTCCTCTTCGCTGAACAGCGAATCGACGCAAAAATAGTCTACGCCTCGAAATGCCATGAAATCCTATTTGAACACGGATGAGAAAGGGGGAGGGCCTTGGCGGTCGCGGCCCATTACGGGCCGCGACCGCACTCGCGCTTTGGCGAGCCGGAAAGAGGTGTCTTGGTAAATGCACGCCAGACGGAGGGTGCGTTTGGCTTTCCTTCTGGCTTCGGGCTTCCTGCTACTTCCTCACGGATACAACCCGCGAACTCTGCAGGCTTCCGCGACTCTGCTGACTCCCAGCATATTCGCCGCGAGCCGCATGTTGACCTTCTTCTCCAGATGGATCTTCAGCACGTCGTTGAACGAACGCACCATGATCCTCTCCAGCTTCGCGTTCACGTCGTTCTCGTCCCAGAACAGGTGGTTTTCGTCCTGCACCCATTCGAAGTAAGAGACCGTCACGCCGCCCGCATTGCACAGGATATCCGGGATCAGGAAGATTCCCTTCTGGTCGAAAATGCGGTCGGCTTCCGGCGTCACCGGTCCGTTCGCCGCTTCGGACACGATACGGGCGCGAATCGTATGAGCGTTGGCTTCCGTGATGGCGTTCTCGAGCGCCGCCGGAATCAGCACTTCACACGGAAGCGCCAGCAACTCCTCCGGCCGGATCCGGTCGGCGCCCGGGAATCCCGCCACCGACCCGGTTTCCGCCTTGAACTTCAGTACCGCCGGGATGTCGAGCCCATTGGCATTGTGGATGCAGCCCTTGGTATCGCTGCAACCGATCACCTTAGCTCCCGCTTCGTGGAACAACCGGGCTGCGATCGAGCCCGCGTTTCCGAAGCCCTGCACCACCACCCTCGCCCCCGCCAGGGCGATCTTGAGGTGTTCCATGCTGCAGCGTGTCGTGTAGAAGCAGCCGTTTGCCGTGGCATCATTGCGTCCCAGCGATCCGCCCAGGTCGATGGGCTTGCCGGTCACAACGCCGGTCACCGGATACCCCATATTCATACTGTAGGTATCCATGATCCAGGCCATAATCTGCGGGGTGGTATAGACATCCGGAGCGGGAATGTCTTTCTCGGGCCCGATAATGGGGAGAATCGAGCTGGCATAGCGGCGCGTCAGCCGTTCCAGTTCGCCAACCGAGAGTTCTTTCGGATTGCAGGTGACGCCACCCTTGCCGCCGCCGTAGGGAATGTTCACCACGGCGCATTTCCACGTCATCCACGTGGCCAAGGCCTTCACCTCGTCCAGCGTAACGTTCGGATGGTAGCGGATGCCGCCTTTGGCCGGTCCGCGCTGCGTGCTGTGCTGCACGCGATAACCTTCATAGCGAACGATCCGGCCGCTATCCATGCGCACCGGAATGCTTACCGTAAGGATTCGTTCCGGGTACTTGATTCTTGCCCGGATACCTTCGTCCAGACCCAGCGCATTCGCCGCCAGATCGAAATTTTCCAATGCGACTTCGTATGCGTTCTTTTCTTGTACTGCGGTTGCTAACATGGCCAACCTCTCATCTGGAGGATTTCGAACTTGGAAATCCTGTTCCAGACGAATGGTAGCCCCATTTAGACACCACGTCAACGGGGTGCTTTTTGAGTAGATAAGAATTTTTTATTGGAGGCGCCGCCGGTCAGGCTGGTTGAATCACTCTTCCGATGGCCGCCATTACGCGCTCGAATTCGCTGATTTCGGCAGTCAACTGCTTCCGACCCGCCGCGGTAAGGTGGTAATAGCGCGCGCGGCGATGGTTTTCCGATTGGCCCCACTCGGCGATTACCCACCCTTTGATGAGCATACGCTGCAGCGCCGGATAGAGCGATCCCTCTTCCACTTGCAGGACGTGTTCCGACTGTTGCTGGATATGCTGCGCGATGCCGTACCCATGCATCGGCCCCAGCCGCGCCAGGCTCTTGAGAATGAGCATGTAGAGCGTGCCGGGCGGAATTTCGCTTCGTTCCATAGTCCGCCTATTGGTAGTCTCCGCCAGCCCGCTCACCTGTGTCAAATGCTACTTAGCTCGCCGCCGCAGGACCGTGGTGAGGAGGTCGAGCCGTTCCGCCCGGAAATGCTGCCGCACCGCGATCGGCGTGCCCCATTCGAGCAGACGATCGGCCGTCGCGGTATAGGCGGGCCATTCCGGAAGTCCGGCGCCATTGGGATTGCCGGTCTTGGCGAATTGCACCCACGCGGAACTCACCTTGTCGGCCATGACTTGATCGGCCGCGGTCACGAACGGCTTAAGGAGCGCAGGAAAATGGTCGAACACGAAGGGGATTTCGCCGCCGTGCGGCACGCCTGGATACCGGTCGCGCAGCCGCTCCGCCGCATACGAAAAGAAATACAAGAACGCCGGCTGATTCGCCTTTTCCATCTGCGCGGCCAGATAACGCGCCGGCGCCAGAAACACCGCGTCGGTAAAAATCCCTTGAGCCGCTTGGCGGGGGTCTTCGCCGTAAAACTGCCGGATCTTGTCGCGCACCGGACCGCTCCCAGCCAGCATTTTCTCTAATGTGATGCCCAGAAACGGCATCAGTGACGCCTCGAAGCTGTTCGCACCCAGTAAAAACGGAACTGGCGCCGGCTTTCCGGAAGCGAATCCCTCGGGAATCGGCTCGGGTAGGAATTTCCCATCGACTACCGGGCCGGCGCGGCCTGCGCCGCGTCCCGGCGTGTTCTCGATTGTCTCCGCAGTAAGAGCGCGCATGGCGGCGAGATCGCTCGCGTGCCACTCCCGCGCCAGGCGCTCCCCTTCTTTTTCGAGATCCCTCACCGTTCCGGGATCGGCGTCCGCGCCGCCGCTCTCCGCGATGGCTCGCTCGAACAATCCCCGCGCCGGAGGCGAAATCATCAGACAATCCACCGACTCCCCGCCCGCCGATTCGCCGAAAATCGTCACGTTCCCGGGATCGCCGCCAAAGGCAGCGACGTTGTTGCGCACCCAGTGGAGTGCCGCGATCTGGTCCTGAAGGCCGAAGTTGGTTTCGCCTTTTAATCCGGGACTCGCGAAAAACCCAAAATTTCCCAACCGGTAATTGAGCGTAACTACAACCACGCCCTTGCGCGCCAGTTCCGTACCTTCGTAAAATGCCTGCGCGCCCGACCCCTCGATGAATGCCCCTCCGTGGATCCACACCATCACCGGGGCTTTGCGGGCGTCTTTCGCCGCCCACACGTTCAGCGTGAGGCAATCTTCGCTCATCGGTGTGGGCTCGGGCATGTTCCTGGATTTCGGCTGCATGCAAATATCGCCATACTGGTCCATCGCCCGCACCCCTTCCCACGATTTCGCTGCTTCCGGCGGCGCCCAGCGGAGTTTGCCCACGGGCGGTGCGGCGTATGGAATTCCGAGCCATGCCTCCACGTCGCCCAAATCCTTGCCCGTGATCCGGCCGGTGGAAATCGCGATCGGCTGCGCGGCGGCGCACACTGTCGCGGCCAACAGGAAACCCGCTGCTCTCATCGTGCAACCCGTGATTCTATTGTAGGGGTACGGAACGCTGATACCTGTCGTGTGGCCGGGCGTCGAACTCGACCTCCGGTTTCCACTGTTCGTAGGCCTTCCCCCAACGATTCCGGTGCGGCATAGCCTGCCTCGTGACCAGGTGCGTCAGCGCGCCCATCGCGCGGTGAACAGGAGGCCCGCCGGTCTCAAGGCGCTACGGAACGCTGATCACGGTGGTATAGCTGGTGGCGCCGAGCTCGACCTCGGCTTTCCCGCCGCTCACCGGAATGCGCGGGCCTTCTTCCATCCCGCTCGTGCTATCGGTTACCCACACGCGCAACTCCTTGACGTTCGACGGGAACCCGGTGATTGTCGCCCGCCGCGATGCACCGTTGTTCACGACGTGCATACAATAAATTCCGCCGGCAATATCGCCGAACGCCGCGCAAGTGAGGTTCGCGCCGCTGCATGCCGCCGGCAGCGCGAACGACCTCTCGGGAGTCGACGCCAGTTGCTTGAAGTTCCAGAATCGGCGCGTCGGCCGGATGGGTCCGTTATCGCCGAAGGCGCCCCCGCCGGCAGGAAGCGAATAGTCCGACGTCAGTTGCCATTGCAGAATGGAGCGCGGCTGCGCGCGCGCCAGAATGCGCAGGTATAAATTGATTTCGTAGAGGGCGAATTGCTGCTCCGCGAAAATCTGCGGATACTTGTAGGCTGCCGCGTCGGTGCTGCCCTCGGCCACGATCAGCGGCACGTTGAGTTGCCGCGCAGCCGCGTACCACCGCGCCAGGATCTCGTCCGTACACCCGCGCCAGGAATGAAAATCCACCGCGGCGATGTACTTGGCGGCTTCGGCATCGCGCAGAGCAGGCTGGATAAAGTCGACCGCCGTGGCATCGGACGTGTCGCCCAGCGCCAGTTTAGTAGCCAGGCCTCGGGAAGCGAAGTACGGCCCGAACGTTTTGATCATCGCGGCGTGCTCTTCCGCCGTCTGGCGCACGTCGATTCCGAGATCCGACTCGTTGAACGTGAACATCGCCGCCTCCACGCCGTATTTCTCCTTCAGCAACACCAGGTAATCCGCGATGGACTTCTTGATCTGGTCCATCTTGGCCGGGTTGAGCGGATTTCCACGAGTGCCTTCGGGGCGATCCGGCAGGATGGCCCATTGCGGTGGGAACCAGGCGCTCACAATCAAGGGCATGCCTTTTGCACCCAGCCGCCGGGCGATCTCCATCGCTTGCCGCACGCGCTCGTCGGCTTGGCCCTGGCTGTTCTCGTCGGGTTGCCAGTTGCGCCACGGCATCTCCACCCGCCCCCACGCCACCCGTAGATTGCTTAGGTTGTAATCGATAATTCCCGGGTCCGCTTTGCCATTTTGCAAGCGGAAATTCCCGCCCATGCCATCGAAAAGCTGCCCCGGATGTGCGGCGTCGATCGCGATGGCCACGGCATTGTGGTCGATCTCGCCCGTCACTTTAATGGCGAAGCTATTGCGCCCGGCGACGGCGATCATAACCTGTGAATCGCCGCCGGTCTTGACCTGTGCCGGCTGGCCGAAGGCGATTTCGACTATCGACGTGCCTTTTGCCAGCCGCACGCTCGAGACTTTCTCGCCGCCGGCCGGCACGGCCGAAACCCGCGGCAGGTCGAGGCACCAGTAAGTGGCAACGCTGTTGGACGAGCCGAACTCTACATCCACTTTTGCCGTGCCGCGGCCGGTATCTTCCACGGTTTCCTTAGCCTTCGAAGACCAGCCCGTACCGCCCATTTGTACGGCAACGGTCTCGACCTTGCCGATTCGGGCGTAGCTATTGGTCTGCCTTTCACGGCCGGTATGGAAGATCTTTCCATCCGGTTCCGCCACGCACAAGCTGCTGTTCAGTTCGAAGAGCTGTCCGTCCACGCGGATGCCGCTGATATTGCCCCATGCCATGGTTTCCGGTTGGCCATAGGCTGGGCCAACGCAGCTTGCGAGAAGCCCCACGCAAGCTGCGAGATTGCGATATTGCATCAGGTCAATTGAGAGGTGCACTGCGGACAGCGCTTGGCCGCAAGCGGGATCGCCATCGTGCAAAATGGGCAATCCTTTGTGGTAGGCGCGGCTGCAGCGGCGGCAGGCGCGCGGTGCAGCTTGCTGGCAGTCCGCACGACCAGGAAAACCACCGCCGCGATGATCAGGAAGTTGATGACCGTGTTCACGAAGTTCCCGTACGCAACCACCGGAGCGCCGGCCTTTTTTGCGGCATCGAGGCTCGCGTAGCTCTGTCCGTTCAGGCTGATGAACAGGTCTTTGAAGTCGATATGCCCCAGGAGTTGGCCGATTGGGGGCATGATTACGTCGTTAACCAGCGATGTGACGATCGCGCCGAACGCAGCGCCGATAATCACGGCAACGGCCAGATCGAGCACGTTGCCTTTCATGATGAACGCTTTGAAGTCTTTCCACATAGGCGTGCTCTCCGTGGGGCTATTGTAACTCTTAATTCCGAGAGATAACGTCTGGAAGCTCGGCACTATGACACCAAAGTGATACCAAGAGCAGTTTGGGCAATTCTCCTCGGGGTGGCCGCCTACGCCCAGGCGCCCCCCGATCCGGCGTACCAGCCACTCGACAAGGCATACGCGGCTCTCCGCTCCCGGTCATATGACGAGGCGATTGCGTATTTCGAAAAAGCCCTCGCCCTCGCGCCGAGGCGCGCCGATATCCGCAAAGACCTCGCCTACACCTATATAAAGATTGGTGAAAACGAGGCTGCGCGCGACCAGTTCCGCGCCGCGATGGATCTCGACCCGGCGGATACCCAGGTGGCCATGGAATTCGCCTTCCTGGCGTACGAGACGAAACAGCAGGCCGAAGCCCGGCGCGTGTTTGATCGCATTCGCAGGCTCGGCGGGGCCTCCGCGGCCACGGCCGAGAAAGCATTCCAGAATATCGATGGTCCTCTCGCCGCCGGAATCGAGCGCTGGCAGAAGGCAGTCGCCATAGGAGCCGATAATTTCAGCGCGCATTTCGAGTTGGCCACGCTCGCGGAACAGCGCAACGATTTGCGGTTGGCCGCCGAACACTACGAGAAGGCATGGCGCCTCCTGCCCGACCGGCGATCGGTACTGGTGGATCTCGGACGCATGTGGAAAGCCATGGATCGCAATGAAGATGCGATGGCGGCGTTGCTTGCGGCATCCCGCGGGGGCGAGCCGCGGGCCGCCGAAATGGCGCGGGGATTATTGCCCGACCGGTATCCGTATGTCCCGGAATTTCGGGACGCGCTGAGGCTTGATCCGGGCAACGTGGAACTCCGCCGTGAGCTCGCCTTTCTGCTATTGCGCATGGAACGCCAGCCTGAAGCCGAGGAACAATTCGGCATCCTGGTGAAAGAGGCGCCCGACGACCTGCTGGCCGCAACGCAGCTCGGGTTTCTGCTTCACGCTCGTGGCGAGAAGGACGCCGCAAAACCGCTGTTCGACCGCGTGCTGGCCAGTAATGACGAGGATCTGGCCAATCGCGTGCGCGCGGTGCTCCGTCTTCCGCAGAAACTGCGGGCCCGCGCCGAATCGCAGCCGCCGCCCGCGCCTGATGCCAAGGAGATGGCCGAGCGCAGCATGCAAGCCGGCTACACGAAGGACGCGCTGAAGTATCTCCAAATCGCCCACGAATCCGATCCGGGCGATTTCGACGTTATGCTCAAGCTCGCCTGGACGCTGAACATTCTGCATGACGACCGCGATGCGATGCGATGGTTTGACCTCGTGCGCCGTTCGATCGATCCGCAGCTTGCCGCGCAGAGCGCGAAGGCCTATCGGGGGTTGCTCGACGCCAACCGGCGGTTTCGTACCACGGTATGGTTTTATCCGATTTACTCGACCCGCTATCGCGATCTCTTCGCCTATGGCCAGGCGAAAACCGAATATCGCAAATACCGCTGGCTGCTTCCGTATGTCTCGATCCGCTTCATTGGCGATACCACCGGCCCAATCGGCATCGTTTCGCCGGTGTACCTGTCGGAAAGCTCGCTCATTCTCGCCGGCGGTGTACGCACAGAACAATACCACGGCATGAGCGGGTGGTTCGAAGCCGGTTCGGCGATAAGCTACCTTACCGGCCACATGCTGCCCGACTACCGCGGCGGATTCTCGGGCCAGTGGCGGAAGATGCCGGAGACAACTGGTTTTTTCGCTGATACCAGCGCCGACGCGATCTACGTCAGCCGGTTCGGAAAGGACTTCCTGCTGTACGACCAATCGCGTGCCGGGTACGTCGCTTCGCGGCACTTCCAGTTGTATTGGAATGGCAACCTCACCGTGGACGCCAAGAGCCAGGCTTGGGCCAATTTCGTGGAGACCGGTCCCGGAGTGCGCGTCCAGCGGATTCCCCTGCCTGGATCGACGTGGATCAGCGCCGATGTGCTGCGCGGCATATACCTGACTACGCACGTGGTCTTTTCGGATATCAGGGTGGGGGTTTGGTATGCCTTTACGAGCCGCTAGTCTTCTGCTTTTGGTCTCCACTGTCCTGCACGCTGCCGCCCTTCCTTACTTTTCGGTGCTATCCGACGATCCTGGCTCCTGGCCCGATATCCTTTCTTCCATCGGTCTCGAGCGACAACCGGCGTCCCAGGCGCACATCTTCGTAGCGAGGGCCGGCGCGCCGGCGTCGGCCGAATGGCCGGCACGCATCGAGCAAGGTGCGATCCTGATTCTCGAAGGCGAATCGTCGCTCGCTGAGATGTTCGGCTTCCAACGCGGCAAAGACAGTGTCCGCGTCACGAGCCTTTCCGACATTCACAATCCCAAGCTGTCGATCGTGTGGGAGAAGAGCGTCGAATTGCCGGCGTTCACCATTCCCGCCGGCGCCGAAGTGTTCGCCCGCGAGCGGTGGAACGGAGTACCGCTCTCGGCCGGCCTCCGTCGAGGTGCGGGCGGGGTGCTCTGGGTCGCCGTTCCTCCTGGCGATCGCGGATACGAGAGGTTTCCCTACCTGCTCGCAGCGCTGTGCGATCTCGGAATGAACCCGCCGTTCCGGTCATCGCGGCTCTGGGCGTTTTTCGATTCCGCGTACCGTTCGCGTGTGGATCTCGATTATTTCGCCGCGCGCTGGCGCCGGTCGGGTATTGCTGCCCTGCAAGTCGCGGCGTGGCATTTCTACGATTCCGATGCCGAGAGTGACGCGTATCTGAAGAGGCTGATCGAAGCTTGCCACCGGGAGGGCATCCAGGTGTACGCATGGCTGGAACTGCCCCATGTCAGCGATAAGTTCTGGGCCGATCATCCCGAATGGCGCGAGAAAACGGCACTCCTGCAAGACGCCCAGCTCGATTGGCGCAAACTCATGAACCTCACGAATCGCGATTGCTTTCGCGCCGTCTCGGCGGCGGTAATCGATCTGATCGCGCGATTCGACTGGGATGGGGTGAATCTCGCCGAGTTGTATTTCGAATCTCTCGAGGGCATCGGCAACCCATCACGCTTCACGCCCATGAACGACGACGTGCGTGCGCTCTTCCGCCAAGGGGCTGGGTTCGACCCAATCGAACTCTTTGGCGCGCGAAAGGACCCGGCGTCCCGTAAAGCATTCCTCGACTTTCGCGCCGCTCTCGCCAGGAAGATGCAGGAAGAATGGCTCGCCGAGTTGGAGAACGTCCGTCGCCAGAAGCCGCAGCTGGACCTGGTATTGACCCATGTTGACGACCGGTTCGACACCGGCATGCGCGATGCCATCGGCGCCGACGCCGCGAGCGTGCTACCTCTGCTCAATTCGCACAGCTTCACATTCCTGATCGAAGATCCGGCAACCGTCTGGAATTTGGGCGCGCAGCGGTATCAGGCTATCGCGGACCGCTACCGGCCGCTCACGCCACATGGCGGAGAACTGGCCATTGATCTGAATATCGTCGATCGCTATCAGAATGTTTACCCCACTAAGCAGCAGACCGGCACGGAGTTATTCGAGTTGGTGCACCAGGCCGCCGCGAATTTCCACCGGGTGGCGCTGTATTTCGAAAACTCGCTCCTGCCGCCCGATTTGGGCCTGTTGCCATCGGCAGCGGCCAAAGTGGCGCGTATCGAGAAGGTCGGTCCTAAGACGGTGGTGGAGTCGGCAGACGGGTTCGGCCTGCCCTGGAGGGGCGCGGCGATAGTAGACGATCTACCATGGCCAGTCAGCGACGGCGAAACCGTCTGGATGCCTCCAGGCACACACGTCGTGGAAGCAGCGAAAGACGCACCCGGGGTACACGTTGTCCGCCTGAATGCCGACCTGCGCGGCGCGCGATGGCTAAGTTCGAATACGGTGGAGTTGTCATACGAATCGACGGCGCGGGCTATCGTCATATTGGATCGGCGGCCGGTCAAGTTAACTATGGATGGCGCAGAACAGTACCTGGATCTCGCGGGCCCGAAGACGATTCTCTTGCCGCGTGGTCAACATGTCGTGACAATCACGAGCGAGTGAGCTAGGATGTCGGATGGCTCATGACCGATGTCGCGTTACAAGCCGCGCCGGAGATTCCGGATAAGCTCTACTTCAAGATTGGCGAAGTGAGCGAATTGCTGGGAGTCGAGCCCTACGTGCTGCGCTACTGGGAGACGGAGTTTCCGGTTCTCTCGCCCAAGAAATCAGGCACCGGACACCGGCTGTACCGCCGCAAAGACGTCGAGTTGCTCCTGCGCATCAAGCACCTCCTGCGCGACCGGCGCTTCACCATCGAGGGCGCGCGCCAGACGCTGCACGCAGAAGCGAAGGCCCCAAAGCCTCGCGTCGTGAAAACCCGCGAATCGCAGCAAGAGTTGTTTAGCAACGACCCGTTACCCGAAATACGCCGCGAACTCGCCGACATCCTACAATTACTAAAGTAGGAGGGCGGAATGCCACTGGAGTTCACCACGTCGTACCTAAAAGACTCTCTCGATTTGTTCCAGCATTACAAAAAGCTGGCGGAGCGCGCCATGGCGCAGGTGCCGGACGAGCAACTCTTTCTGGAACTCGATGAGGGCGGGAATTCAATCGCGATCATAGTCAAGCACATGGCCGGCAACATGCGCTCCCGCTGGGTGAATTTCCTGACCAGCGATGGCGAAAAGCCCGACCGCAATCGCGACAGCGAATTCGTTGACCCGCCAGCGACACGCGACGGGCTCATGCGACTGTGGGAGGGAGGTTGGGCGCATGTCTTTGCCGCCCTCGCGCCGCTATTGGATTCGGACCTCGGGCGGAAGGTGACCATCCGTGGAGAGGCGCATTCCGTTACCCAAGCTATCAATCGCCAGATGGCGCACTACTCGATGCACGTCGGCCAAATCGTCCTTCTGGCCAAGCATTTTGCCGGCGATCACTGGGAGTCCTTGAGCATTCCGCGGAACAAATCGGCGGATTTCAATCGCCAAGTCGCTGCTGGCGAAAGCAGTCAGCGATAGATCAACCGAGCAGGGGCCACCGGCCGCCTCCTTCGAGATATGCCCGCAGTTGCCGGCACTCCTGGCGCACATTTTGTGAAAGCGGTCGCCGATGGCCGGGGCACAGAAAATCCGGCTCCTCCCGCAGGCACTTGATGGCCGACCGCCTCGCTTCCGTTAAGTCGGGCGTGACCGGCCTCGCCAGGAGTCGGATTCGGTGCTTCACGACTGCGAGTGCATCGCCGCAAAACAGCGCACGGGTTGGTTCATGGAAATAGGCCACGTGACCAGGGGTATGTCCGGGTGCCGTCAATACCCGAAACACTCCTTCGATCGCTTCACCGTCACTGACCAGGCAGTCGGCTTCAACCGCCTCCGGCGAGGCGTCCTCCAGCAAGCCGCGAAGCAGCACCAGAACGCCCTCTTCGGGAATGTGACGTCCAAACCACGCGCGAATCGAATTGGTAGCGGTTCGCCTGGTTAGCCAAGGGATATCGCTGTTGTGGTAATAAACTCGAGCAGCGAACCGTTCCTTCAAAAATGCAGCGCCGGCAGCGTGGTCGTTGTGCCAGTGGGTCAAGAGGACGGCACGCAGCAGATCCGGAGATAGACCGGCTGCCTGCATGCCTTCCAGAAAGTCCCCGGCGTGCGAATCCATTCCGGCGTCGATTGCGATCACGCCGGAATGATCCGCGACAACGTAAGAGCAGGCGAAATAGGAAGGCCGGCGGAAGCACCATACGCCATCGGTCACCTGAATAACCTGAGTTTTAATTCGCTTCTCCCACAATCACGTCGTAGATGCGATCGAGGTCTTCCGAGGAATAATAATCGATCTCAATCTTGCCGCCTTTTTTGCCCTTTTCCAGTATGCGGACGCGCGTTCCGAGAACGCGCTCCATCTCCTGAATGGCGGCTTTTACGTTCGGGTCGACCTGGACTTCATCGACGTGCTTAGCCTGGCGGTCGGCCGTCATCTTCTGCGTGGTCCGTTCCGTCTGCCGGACGGACCATCCCTGCGCGACGGCCTTTTCGGCAACTTCGCGCTGAAGAGCTACGGTGGGAAGGGAGAGCAGGCACCGGGCATGCCCGGCCGAGAGCCGCCGCTCGGCGACTAACTGCTGGAGATCCTCGGGGAGCTGAAGCAGGCGCACAAAATTCGTGATGGTGCTCCGGTCTTTGCCGGTGCGAAGACCAATCTGTTCGGCGTTGAGTTGGAGTTCCTCCGCCAGACGGGAAAAGGCGTGGGCAGTCTCTATCGGGTTTAACTCTTCCCGTTGGATATTCTCAATCAGCGAGATTTCCAATAACCGCTCGTCCGGCACATCACGAATTACAACGGGAACTTCCGGAACTTCGGCCAACTTCGCCGCCCGCCACCGGCGCTCGCCCGCCACAAGCTGATAACGTTCCCCCACGCGGCGCACAACCAGCGGCTGTACGATTCCGTTCGTGCGGATCGATTGCGCCAGTTCCGCCAGCCGTTCGTTTTGAAAGATCCGCCGGGGCTGAAGCGGATTCGGGTCGATCAGATCCACTGGTAGCGCTTGTGTGGCATCGTGGGGTTGCGGCTGGGGAACGGCCGATAGCTGTGCGGGCGGACGGGTGGGGAGCAGTGCTCCGAGGCCTCTACCGAGCGCCTTGCGCGGATTGTCGGGCTTGTTCATGGTCCAGAATTTCTTTCGCTAGCTTAACGTAGCTTTCCGCGCCCTTCGACCGGGGGTCATAACTCAGGATGGTCTTTCCGAAACTGGGCGCCTCCGCGAGGCGAATGCTACGTGGGATGATGGTTTGGAAGACCTTATCGCCGAAAAATTCTGCCAAGTCATTCGCGACCTGCCGAGTGAGGTTGGTTCGGTCGTCATACATTGTCAGGAGAATGCCCTCCACATCGAGATCGTGTTGGAAGGAGTTGCGAATGCGCTCAATCGTGTCCATCAACTCGGAAATCCCCTCAAGAGCAAAGAATTCGCACTGGATTGGGACCAGGACGGCATCGGCGGCGATCAGAGCATTTAGGGTGAGCAAGTCGAGGGCAGGGGGGCAATCGATCAAAATAAAGCGGTATTGCTCGCGGATGGAGTCAATGCGATCTCGAAGCTTGAATTCGCGTTCCTTTACTTCCACTAGTTCGAGGTTTGCGCCAATCAGGTTTTTGTCGGCGGAAATGACATAGAGACCCTCGAATTCGGTAGCAACCACGGCAACCTCGGGCGCAGCGTCCTCAAGCAAGACATTATAAAGGCTGGGCCGATTTGGGTCTTTGATAACTCCCAGCCCTGTGGTGGCGTTACCTTGAGGGTCCGAATCGATGACGAGCACCTTGAAGTCATTGGCCGCCAAAGCAGCGGCCAAGTTGATGGCGGTCGTGGTCTTGCCTACCCCGCCCTTTTGGTTTGCAATCGCGAAGACTCTGCTCAAGCGGCCATACTAGCACGCTTGATGTGCGACATGGCACCTCGATCCTGTTTCGGCACGGTCGATCTGGTTGTTTCGGGTGAACTCCCGGCTTCTGGGGTTCGTCGTGGCCGTTATCACGTTCCGGGTTCGGGGTCCGGCCAGTTGTTTCAGGTGAAACTCCCGCCTTCTGGGTTCGCAGTGGCCGTTATCACGTTCCGGTTTCAGGTACTCTCGGCTTCTGATGTTTCGTTTTGACCGTTTCACGTTCCTATTTTCGGGCTCCGTCGATCTGGTTGTTTCGCGTGAAACTCCCGGCTTTTCTGATGGTTCGTTGTGGCCGTTTCACGTGAAACAGGAACTCCGCCGTCCGCGGCGCAAAAACCGATTCTTTCCCCAGGGGAGGGCCACAGCTTCCCAATCGAACCCGAGATTTTCCGGCGGAGCTTCCGCCCCGGTCAATAGATCGACATTCGGCGCCAATTCCTTTAGAAACGAAGCCAAATCGGCGTAGCTGACAGCCCGAGAAACTACCCAGTCAAAGGTCTCCTCGACATCCTCAGCCCGTTTCGCTAGAACGCGCACATTCGGCAGACCGCGCGATGCCTCCCGCAGAAAAACTCCTTTGCGCTGATGTGACTCGATTAAAGTCACCAAACATTCCGGCCGCACGACGGCGATTGGGAATCCTGGAAAACCCGCGCCCGACCCGACATCGGCAATTCGCAGCACTCCCGGCGGCAACCTCGCGGCCAGGAACAGCGACTCGCAGTAATGCCGCTCGATCGCCTCTTCCCTGCTCCGGATTGCCGTCAGATTCACCTTTGAATTCCAACGCATCAGCAGGTCGAGATGCGCCACGAGGGCGGCCTCCTGGGCGGGCGTGAGCGCAAACTCAGCAAACACGTCCGGCACTCAGATAGCAATCGAGGATCGCAACTGCTGCCGGGGTGACACCCGGAATGCGCGCTGCCTGGCCCAGCGTCCCTGGACGGACCCGCGTCAGCTTGTCCTGGATTTCCCGCGATAGCCCCGGAATTCCTGCGAACTCGAAATCAACGGGAATCGCGCGCCGCTCGGCGTTCTTCAACCGAACCATCTGCCGTTCCTGCTGTGCGATGTAGCCGCTGTATTTGACTTCGGTCTCTACCGTGTCCAGCATTCCGCGCGCCGGCTCCTCGCCCAGGACCTCGCGAATCCAACCATGCAGTTCACCGATCGATGATTCCGGCCGCTTCAGCCACTGAGCATTGCGATGGTTCTCTAGCGCCGCCGTCAGACGTGCTTTCTGCAACTGCTTTCGCGTGAAAACTTCCCATCGCTCGTCCGTCACCAAGCCAACCCGCCGCCCGATCGGCGTCAGCCGTTCGTCGGCATTATCGATTCGCAGGTGCAGGCGGAATTCAGCTCGCGAAGTGAACATACGATATGGCTCGTCCGCGCCTTTGGTAATGAGGTCGTCGATCAGGATCCCCGTATACCCTTCAGAGCGGCCGATCACCACTCCCTCCCCGCCCCCAAGTTTGCGTGCCGCGTTGATCCCGGCCACCAACCCCTGGCATCCAGCCTCCTCATACCCTGAGGTGCCATTAATCTGCCCGGCGAGGTACAACCCCTCGATCGATTTCACCGCCAGCGTGGGGTCCAGTTCCCGCGGATCGATGGCATCGTACTCGATGGCGTATCCAGGCCGGATCATTTCGGCGTTCTCCAGACCCGGAATCGACGCCACCACCGCCGTTTGAACATCTATGGGCATGCTCGTGGACATGCCGTTGACGTACACTTCGTGGGTGTCCAACCCTTCAGGCTCGAGAAAAATCTGGTGCCGGAGTTTATCGGGAAACTTGACGATCTTGTCTTCGATCGAGGGACAGTAGCGCGGTCCGACGCCTTCGATCTGCCCCGAATAGAGAGGCGACCGCGGAATGGCCTCCCGCAAGATGCGCGCCGTTTCTTCGGTCGTGTACCCGATATGGCACTGGATCTGTGGACGCCCGATTTTATTGGTCAGGAAGGAAAACGGCGTCGGCTCGGCATCGCCCGGTTGCGGCTCGAAACGATGCCAATCGATGCTCCGGCCGTCGAGTCGCGGCGGCGTCCCAGTCTTAAGCCTGGTCCACGGAAGCCCCAGCGAGCGCAACTGATCGCCCAGCAACTGCGACGGCGCCTCGCCATTGCGCCCGCAACTGTACTGCATTTCGCCCACATGCGCCAAGCCGTTCAAAAATGTGCCCGTCGTAACGACCACCGCTCCAGCCTCGATCTTCCGGCCGTCGCGAAGATGCACCCCCGTCACGCGCCGATCTTCGAGCGCGAGCGCCGCCACCTCCGCCTGCTTGATCCGCAAGTTTGGCTCACTCTCGAGCACCTCGCGCATGTGCACACGGTACATACGCTTGTCCATTTGCGCGCGCGGCGACCATACCGCCGGACCGCGGCTAGTGTTCAGCAGCCGAAACTGAATGCCAACCGCGTCTGCGACTTCGCCCATCAAGCCGCCGAGCGCGTCGATTTCCCGCACCAAGTGGCCCTTGGCAATCCCTCCGATCGCCGGATTGCACGACATCTGCGCGATGAGGTCTAGGTTCATGGTCACCATGGCCGTTCGCAGACCCATGCGCGCGCACGCGCGCGATGCTTCGCAGCCCGCGTGACCCGCCCCGATGACCACCACGTCGTACCTCTCGTGCATTGTTATGATTGTAGCGAAATGAGAATCCTGGTCCTCGGAGGCGGCGGTAGAGAGCACGCCTTGTGCTGGAAGTTGGCGCAGTCCAAAGGAGTCGAGGTGTTGGCCTCACCCGGAAATCCCGGCATCGCGCAAATGGGGCGATGCCTGCCGGCACCACGTTCATACGCGGAAATGGCCGAAGAAATCGGCGCGGATTTGACGGTCGTGGGACCGGAAGCGCCCCTCGTCGCCGGAGTCGTCGATGAGTTCCGCGCGCGCGGAAAGAAAATCGTCGGCCCGGATCGCGCCGCGGCGCAACTGGAAGGCAGCAAAGTTTTTGCAAAGCACTTTTTTCAGCAAATTGGAATTCCGACGGCGGCATACATGACGGTCGACACTCCGGAAGATGTCCGCCGCGCTATTGATCGCTTCGGTTTCCCCGTAGTTCTAAAAGCCGATGGGCTGGCCGCGGGCAAGGGCGTGGTCATAGTACACGACCGCGCCGAAGCAGAGTCCGCGCTCGCCGCGCTCACCGGCCGCCTGGTGGTCGAAGAGTTCCTGCGGGGCGAAGAAGTCAGTTTTATCGCGCTTTGCGATGGCCGCAATGTCGTTCCGCTTGCGCCCACACAGGACCACAAAGCAGTCTTCGATGGCGATACCGGACCGAACACTGGCGGCATGGGAGCCTGCTGCGATGCCGCCATCCTCAGCCAAATGCAAACGCAATTCATCGTGGACCGCATCATTTATCCCACCGTGGAGGCCACTCGCTTTACCGGCTTCCTCTATGCCGGCCTGATGATGACCGATTCCGGACCCAAAGTGCTCGAGTTCAACGTGCGCCTTGGCGACCCCGAGACGCAGCCGCTGATGAAGCGGATGGCGTCCGATTTCGTGCCTGTCCTGATGGCTGCTGCCAGCGGTGAACTTGCCGGCGTTACACTCGACTGGCAACCCGACCCGGCGGTGTGCGTGGTGCTGGCATCCGGCGGCTACCCAGGACCTTTCGCGGCCGGCAAACCGATTCACGGCATCGCGGAAGCCGAATCCACCGGCGCCGCGGTTTTTCACGCGGGAACCAGGATTGGCTCAAACGGTCTGGTCACGGCCGGCGGCCGTGTGCTCGGGGTGACTGCCAGTGGGCCCACACTAGCCGCGGCGGTCGACAGCGCCTACCGCGGAGTCCGCCGGATCTCGTTCGAAGGCATGCACTACCGCACCGATATCGGGCGCAAAGGATTGCGCCGCTCTAGTCCTCCGGCAGCGTCCGCGTGAGCCGCTTCGGCGCGAGCAGCCGGTAGCTGGTGGTCGCCAACTCGGCAACCTCCGTCCAGTCGACCTTGCCGCGATCCAGCCGCAACCCCACCCAGCCGCTCGATGCCAGATACGCCGGGCGATAGAACTTCGCTGGATGAGTCTCGATCAAGCGCTCGTTATCGCCGGGCAGCACCTTACAGGCAATCCCGACGATGCCATCGCCGTGATGGTCGTTCAGGAAATAGGCAAACTTCTTCTTTCGCACCATGAATCCGGCGTGCGCGCCGCAGAGGAAGCGAGTGGTTTCCGGCAGCGCCAGACAGATCTTCGTAAATCGCGCCAACCTGGGGTCGGCCGCCATCAGCCTTTCAGCACCTCAGGTTTGCGGTCCACTGCTTTCGGACCCCACGCGCCCGGAACGAAGAAATCCTCCCATGAGAGCTTGCATTCTTCGACCATTTGCAGGCCGTACTCGCAGCGCAGCAGGTCCGACGGCCCGGTGTTGTTCGTTCCGAACGAGAATTTGCACCCCTCGGCCTTCGCTATGCGGACGAATGCGGCGCCCGGAAGTTTGTAGCGATTGTTGATCTCGATCGCCACGCCGCCGCGCTTCGCCGCGGCGATTACCTTTCTCATGCGCTCCTCCGTCCACAACTTGTCATAATCTTTCGCGATCGCAGCCGGCAGGAAGGTTGGGTTGGCATAAATATCGATCGGCTCTCGCTCCAGAATTCCCACCGTGCGGTCGAGCAGCAAGTCCATGAACTCCTGAGCATCGGGAATCGGTCCCACTTCATCGGCCAGCCATAACCGCCGCCGCCGGCCGTTGTTGTCCGACCACGTCATGGAGTCCGTAAAGACATAATCGAACCCCGCCACCGAACTGCGCGACACGATTTGCGTCCACTCGCGGCCCTCGCCCTGCATGGCGACAAACATCGGTTGGCCTTTCATGCTCTCAAGATACTGGCGCACGCCGGCGTCGCTGTTCACCGGGAAGCCCTTGCCGCAATTGATCGCGATCCCATATTCGATGCCATCGCGCCGCGACTTCGCCAGCGCCTGTTCGAGCGTCAGCCCTTCTTTCAGGTGGACGTGATAATCCACCATCGGGACATTATGCCGGCCGATATTGATGATCTGGCGGTACGTCTCGTCCACGACGGGCGCAACGCCGCCCATCATGTCCATGACGTCAGACAGCGGGCGCACGCGAACGCTCCGGAAAAACACCCGCGATCCGTTATTGTGGCATTGCAAGGCAAATGTCCCGCGATCGAGGAAGCGCTCGCGCTCCCCGCCTTCCGGAATCACCGGCGGGGCTGGTTCGATGTAGTCCACCACCAGCATTCCGTTTAGACGGATCTGCACGTTCTTGCCACGAACCGCGACGGACATCTTGAACCACTCGTCGTCCGCGATGAACTGCTTGTAGACATTGCGAACTCCGTACAACGACCCGGTCTTCTTGCGCTCCTGATAGCCGCTCTCACCGCCCGCGGTATTGGCGATCTGAACCTCGAAGCCTTTTTGCGGAAAATTGGTCTCCTGATATCGGGTATGGAAATAGACGCCGGAGTTGCATCCCGCCCGCGCCATCGCTTCGACTTCGAGTTCGAAGTTGCGGAAACTGGCGCCGCTTACGGGACCATCGTAGAAGAGATGCGAGCGAGGACCCTCCGCCGCCAGTTTCCCATCCACCACTTTCCACGAGTTTTTGTTCTCGCTGGGCAGCCAGCCGTTAAGGCTGTGCCCGTCGAAGAGTTCGATCCAGCTTTCGTCTGTCCGTGCCACGGACACCGTTGCCGCCGCGAGCGCACCGGCGAACGCCCGGCGGGTCAAATCCAGTTTCATTGTCCAGTGCCAGTATAATAGCTATCAAGTGGGGACGTAGCTCAGTTGGATAGAGCGGCCGCCTCCTAAGCGACAGGTCGGCAGTTCGAATCTGCCCGTCCCTACCACTCTTCCGTTCTTGGACTGGCGAGGGCCGCCACGCTTCGGGCGATGCACCGGCCGGCCGCATTTCTTCGATTATCGCCCCTGCTAGAGTGAAACTATGACGGAGGGTTATACCGCACTGCACGAACGCGCAGCCTGGCTGGATCTCGATTCGCGCGGCCGCATAGTGGCCCGCGGACGCGATCGGGCCCGCCTGCTCCACAACCTCACCAGCAACGAAGTCAAAAAAATGAATCTCGGCGATGCCTGCTATGCGTTCTTATTGAACCCGCAGGGACGCATTCAGGCCGATCTTCACCTGCTGTGTCTCGCTGACCATTTCCTCATTGATACCGATCCCGGTCTGCGCGAGAAGGTGCGGCAATCGATCCGCAAGTACATCATTGCGGACCAGGTGGAGCTCGAAGATGTCACCGAGCAAACCGCATCCATCGGCGTCGAAGGCCCCAATGCCGAGGAGCTTAAACCAACCGCTGGCGACTACACCGTCGCGCCGTTCACTGTCACGGGACAGCCCGGCTATCGCATCTATTGCTCGAAAGAGAACAAACTCGCGCTCATCGCGCAACTCGAATCGCTCGGCGCGCGGCCGGCCACGGAGGCGGACGCGCGCGCCACGCGCATTGAGAACGGCAAGCCGCACTACGGAGAAGACATTCGCGACAGCAATCTGCCGCAGGAAACCCAGCAAATGCAGGCCATCTCTTTCACCAAAGGCTGCTACCTGGGGCAGGAAATCGTGGAGCGAATCCGGGCGCAGGGTCATGTCAACAAGAAGCTGGAGCGGCTGGAGTTGGAAGGATCGGAGCCTCCAGCCGCCGGTACGAAACTGCAAATCGGCGGCCGCGACGCGGAGATCACTTCGGCGGTCTACTCGCCAAGTCTCCGCAAAATCGTAGCGCTGGCGTACGTGAGAAGTGCATAGAAACCGGGCTCGAGAGTTTAGTGCCCTCTCAGCCTCTGCACCAGGTCCTCGGGCACGTGCAGATTTCCCTCGTAGCCGGTGCCGAGCAATACGCCTGGTTTGACGTCGCCGTGGAAATCCGAGCCGCCGGTCACCAGAAGTCCGTACTGCCTGGCGAGTGCCAGGTACAACGCCGTATGCTCCGCGTCGTGATCGCTGTGGTAAGCCTCGATGGCATTCATGCCGGCATCGCGGAGCTCCGGCATCAGTGCCGGCACATCGCCATTTACGCGGATGGGGTGCGCCAGCGATGCGATTCCACCGGCAGTCCGGATCCGCTGCACGCTCTCCGCGAATTGCGGCTCGCGGCGGAAGACGTATCCCTTCGCCGATTCGTCCAAGTATTCGTCGAAGGCTTCGCGAAATCCGCGAACATAGCCTTTTTCAACCATGATCTGCGCAAAATGCGGCCGTCCGGTCATGCCGCGGCCGCGCGCTTCCGCTTCCTCGATGGTGATGTCGAACCCGAGCTCGCGAAGACGCTCCGCCAGACGCACATTTCGCTCCCGGCGCGCTGCCTGCAATTCCAAAATCCATTCGCGGAATCCGGCCAGGCCGTTCGAGTCGAGGAAATAGCCGAGCAGGTGTACCGAATGCCCATGGAGCTTGGTGGAAAGCTCGATGCCGCACACGACTTCCAGACCGGCCGACGCTGCCGGCACGAGCGCCTGATCGTAGCCGGCAAAGGTGTCGTGATCGGTGATGCCAAGCGTCGTGACGCCCGCGCGCACTGCCTCCGTCACAAGGTCCCGTGGAGATAGACTGCCGTCAGATTCGTTGGTGTGCGAGTGCAGATCGATCAAAGGAAATCAAACCCAAGCGTTCCAGTGTAGCCCAAATCAGGCCGGCACTCTGCTCAGGCATTTCCTGGGCGGACTTCCCACCGATTGTTTACGCTATGCGCTCCAGCTTGCCGTTCGCGGCGAAATGGATTCCGCACTCTTTTCGGGAGTCCAGCTCCCACCACCAACGGCCGGAGCGCTGGTCCTCACCGGGCAGCACCGCGCGGGTGCAGGGCGCGCATCCGATGCTGGCATATCCCAGCTCATATAAAGGATGCACGGGCACATCGTGCTCGCGAATGTACCGCTCCACATCCAGGGAACTCCAATCCGCGAGAGGACAGAGCCGCATCCGCCCATCGATTTCTTCCACTGTTCGCACATCGGCCCGCGTTTCTGACTGTTCGCGGCGGAGTCCGGAGGCCCAAGCTTTGAACTCTCGTAACTTGCGCTTGAGCGGGCGGACTTTGCGGATCTCACAGCAGAGGGCGCGCAGTTCCGGGCGTTCGTAGAAGAGATTCGGGCCGTGAGCAGTGAGCAGAGCATCCAGGTCTTCGGCCGATGGAGCAACCGTTTCGACATGGATCCCGTAGCGCCGGCGCACTTCTTCCATCATCTGGTACGTCTCTTCGGGCAAGCGTCCGGTATCCAGTGTAAAAACCCGGAACAGCCCAGCATTCGATCGGGCGGCCAGATCGAGAATCACCATCCCTTCCTTTTGGAAGCTGGTGGCGATGGCGAATTCCCCGGCGTATGTCGAAATCGCCCAAGAGAGCAGTTCGGCCGCAGGGAGAGTTTCCAGTTGGAGTAATGTAC
Organism: Bryobacteraceae bacterium; assembly: GCA_035509055.1. Taxonomy (GTDB): domain Bacteria; phylum Acidobacteriota; class Terriglobia; order Bryobacterales; family Bryobacteraceae; genus PALSA-129. The sequence goes on from DATJMA010000093.1 coordinate 35,871, forward strand.
CCAATCTCTATTGAGATTACCATAATAACGCGGCTTGCGGCTCGTGGTAATCTTGCGTAATCGGAGGAATGGGGTTGAGGGTACTGGTACGATGGGCGATGCTGTCGATGATCCTCGGCTGGGCGGCCTTTGCGCAAAATGGACCTTATACGTTCGAAGGCTTCCCGGATAGCACGGTGCTGACCAACCAACTCGCCGGCGCGACGTTCGCCAACGCGATCATTCTCGCTTCCGGCATCACACTAAACGAGCTTGAGTTCCCGCCCCACGGCGGCAGCAATGTGGTTTCCGACAATGGCGGACCGATGACCATTCTCTTCGCCGCGCCGCTGCGCTCGTTCGCTGCCTATTTCACCTACAGTGTTCCGCTGACCATGCAGGCGCTCGACTCCGCCAACAACCTGCTGGTAACAACGAACTCAGCCTTCTCGAATAACGAGGCGCTTTCGGGAATTTCCGGCAGCCACGCGAATGAGCTTCTCGAGGTGAGTTCCAGCACTGCTATCTTCAAAATCGTCATCACCGGATCTTCGCAAGGCACGTCTTTCACGCTGGACGACGCCGGGTTCTACATCCGGTGCGACCTCAACCAGGACGAATCTACCAATGTTACCGATGCGCAGGCCATTATTAATGAAGTATTGGGGTCGGCTAAGGCGGTTGACGATTTGAATCTGGACGGCGTCGTGAACGTAGTGGACGCTCAGATCGTGATCAACGCGACGCTGGGTTTGGGTTGCGAGGCGAAATAGGGAGGGGACTATGCATGGGCGATACACGGTAGCCATTTGTCTCGCGGGCTTCGCCGCGTGCGCCCAAGCCTCCTCGGTGACGGGATCGCTGGCTGCCTCGGCTGTGCTGGTCAACGGGTCGTACCTGGTGACGGCCACCGCGCAGTTCACCGGCAATCCAGCGCTCATTGCCGGAGGGTTGAATTTGCTGAGGGTGGATGGCGCGGCTCCGATTATCATCGGTGCGATGCACGATGACGGCCTCGATGGGGATGCGGTCGCGAATGATGGCGTCTACACACTCCTGTTCACGGCCAACTCGGTCGCCGCCATGCAACTCGAGGCATCGGCAGCTATTCGAGAGCAATTGCTCCGGCGAAAGTTCCCCATTGGCACAATCCCGGTCGTCATACCTTCGCTGACGCAGCTTTCACCAAATTCCGGCGTACAGGGGATCCAAGGCATCACGGTAACGATCACCGGCAAGAACACTCATTTCTCGCAGGGGACTACCACGGCGGGCTTCGCCGCGGGCATCACGGTGACGTCCCTGACGGTCAATTCGGCGACGAGCGCTACCGCGGTCGTGAATGTGACGGCCGACGCGGCGTTGGGACCTTCCGACGTCACCATGACCAGCGGACTCGAGGCTGCCACTCTTGCCGGCGGCTTCACTGTGAACACCGCGAACCTCACGGCGGACGTCTACACCTGGCACTACGACACGTCGCGCACAGGACTCAATCCCAACGAGACCACGCTCACGCCGGCGAACGTGACGTCTTCCAGCTTTGGAAAAGTCGCGGAATTCAAGGTGGATGGCCAGATCGACAGCCAGATCCTCTATCTCCACCAGGTCAACATTCCCTCCGTTGGCATGAAAAACGTGGTCTACTTCGCTACTGAGAACGACTCCGTTTACGCGCTCGATGCCGACTCGCTCGGCGGCTCGACGGCCACGGTTCTCTGGCAGAAATCGCTTCTGCCGGCGGGGGAAACGGCGGCGACATCGCTTCCTTGCGGCCCGACGCCGACCGGGATCATGTCCACTCCTGTCATCGACCGCGCCCGCAACGCGATCTACGCGCTGACCATGTCGCAGAGTTCGAGCAGCGGGACCGTTATTCAAAGACTGCACGCGCTCGACCTAACCACGGGGGACGAACTCTTTGGCGGCCCGACCATCATTACTGCAACTTTTCCCGGAACGGGAGGGAACAGCCAGAACGGCATCGTCACGTTCGACCCAAAATACCAGCACAACCGTGCGGCCCTGCTTGAAACCAACAATACGATTTACACCGTCTGGTCCGGTTTGGATGGCGATTGCGGACCCTATTCGCCGTGGGTCATCTCTTATAGCGCCGACACGGTGGCACAAACCGCCGCGCTAGATCTGGCTCCGAACAACTACGGGGGCGGAATGTGGATGGGCGGCGCTGGTCCGTCTGTCGATTCTTCCGGCAATGTTTATGCCGTAAGCGGCAATGGTTTCGGCGGTAACCCCGAGGGCGGACTTCCGACCGGCAGTTACAACAACTCCATGGTCAAACTGTCGGTCACGCCGGCAGGCCTTTCGGTGGCTGACTACTTCACGCCCGACAATACTACCACGGAGAATCAGGATGATGCCGATTTCGGGTCGGTTGGAGCACTGCTGCTGCCCGACATCACCGGCAATACCGGCACGGTACACCACCTGGCGGTGAGCGGAGGCAAGGACGGTCAACTCTACGTTGTGGACCGCGATAGCATGGGAGAGTTTAATCCCGGAAACAATGCGGTTTATCAGCAGTTTACACTTTCGAACTCGCTCAACTTCTCGACCCCGGTATACTTTAACGGCACGGTTTACGTTTGCCCCAGCGAAAACGCACTGAAAGCTTTCGCCATTTCAAACGCACTACTGGCCACCACCCCCACACAGCAGAGCGCCAACAAGTTCGGTTATAGCGGGGCCGTGCTCACCATTTCTTCCAACGGCAACACCAGCGGCGTCGTCTGGGCAATGGACTACAGCAGCGGAACACTGTTCGCATACGACGCTACGAACGTGACAAACGCCATCTATACGTCCGCGCAAGCACCCAGCGGGAGGGACAAGTTTTCAGCGGTGGGCGGCCATTTCAACACGCCCACCGTAGTGGACGGCAAGGTCTACTTCGGAACTTCCAGTTCGCTGGTGGTGTTCGGTCTGCTGCCTTAAGGAAAGCTCACCCCAGGGCGCGCAAACTCTCGAGTTCCACCTGCTCCGTTCCGGCCAGGTCCAGCACACGCACTCGCATGCCCTCGCGGAATTCCTGCAGGCGGATTTCGCAGCCGTTGGAGAACCGGACGGCATCGCGATAGGTGTTCGCCGCAGCCGTCAACTGGGTAAACACGGCTTGCTCCCGCTCGCCCAGGTGCCATTGCTGCTGCATGCGCGCGGGGATGTCACAGATCAATAACTTGGCGCCCGGCGGAAGACACACGGCGCAGACTGCCGGAGCCGCGGTGGGGTCGAAAAAAGCGCGGATTTTCTGCCAGATGGTTTGTTGCCGCGGCTGACGAGGCGTAATTGCCGCCTGAATGTCTGCCGGTGATGCCATGCCCAGGGATCCGGTTGGAAACCGGTGGGTAACGAGTTCCTCTCCTTCGTGAGCCAAACGGTTCGGGACGGCCATCAAGGAATAGTCACACATGATTTTGAGTCTCCTCCCTAATTCTGAGTTTCCGCCTGTTCCAGCGGATTTGACAATAGGTGGATTGTTCGAATCCCCACTCTCATCTCTATGGCACCCCGTAGGGGCCGATTGTTGCAGCCTGATAATATGTGATGGTGGATTCCGAGCAAAATCCGGGGGAGACCGCAGACCGCCATCCGGCCTGGGACCGCGTTCAACTGGCGCGCCATCCCAAGCGGCCGCACGCGGTGGACTACATCCAGCGCCTGTTTTCCGACTTCCAGGAAATTCATGGCGACCGGAATTTTGCCGACGATGCGGCGATCATCGCCGGAATGGCGCAGTTCGCCGACCGTCCGGTGGCGGTCGTCGCTCAGGAAAAGGGCCGCGACACGAAACAACGCCTGTTCCGGAATTTCGGTATGCCCAAACCGGAGGGATACCGGAAGGCATTGCGCGTGATGCAATTGGCCGCCAAGTTCCGTCGCCCGGTGATTAACCTTCTGGACACACAAGGGGCATATCCCGGAATCGACGCCGAGGAACGCGGGCAGGGCGAGGCGATTGCGAGGAATTTGCGGGAGATGGCGCGATTGGATACGGCGGTGGTGGCCGTGGTCATCGGCGAAGGCGGTAGCGGCGGCGCACTGGCCATGGGGGTCGCGAACGTGGTGCTTATGATGGAGAACGCCATCTACAGTGTGATTTCGCCGGAGAGTTGCTCGACCATCATCTACCGCGATCGCGCGCGCGCGCAGGAGGCCGCACAGGCGCTCAAACTGACGGCGCAGGACCTGCTCGGGCTGGGATTGATCGATGGCATCGTTCCCGAACCGGTCGGGGGGGCGCAGGAGGACTACGACGCCGCGGCTACAAACCTGCGGCGCCAATTGCTGGCCAGTCTCGAGAATCTGGCCTACCTGAGCCCGGCGGAACTGGTTGAGCACCGGTACCAGAAGTTCCGGAAGATGGGAAATTTCTTCGCGTGAAGAAAACAACATGGCTGGGCGTGGTCTTCGCCTTGGTGGTTCTCGGCTACCTGGTGGTGTCGAGCTTCCAGCGGCAAGCCTTTCGGTGCCGGATCTGTATCACCTACAAAGGTCAACGCGATTGCGGCACGGGGGCCGCGCAAACCAAACAGGAAGCCATTCGCACCGCGACTACCATCGCGTGCGCGCAGATCGCCGGTGGCATTATCGAGTCCAATCAATGCGAAAATACGCCGCCGGATTCCATCCAATGGCTGGCAGGGCGGTAGGAGCCGCGACCGCCCGGACGTGGCCGGTTTAGACCGTTTGCCTTTTCGTCGTTAAGCCTTGGCCTTCTCGCCCGTCGTATCTTATGGGCTTCAGGTACGGGCCGTCATCCCCGACGGTGTAAAATCGAAGTATTGAACTCCCGGCCATTTTTAAACGTCTAAACCGGTGATAGGAAAAATCGGAGACCGTTGTGAAAACTAAGTGGAAGGTGACCATTACTCTTGTGGCTGTGGCCGTCGCCGGCGCCGGCGTTTGGGCCAGCACCGTATACAGCAAGCGCGGGGTGGTCACCGTGCAGACCAGCCTGGTGACGCGAACCGATTCCCTGATCGCTCAGGTGACCGCGTCGGGTGAGATTAAGCCTAAGAATTACATCAACATCGGCGCCAATGCCATGGGCGATATAACGGAATTGCTGGTCAAGGAAGGCGACCGCGTCCACAAAGGGGAATTGCTGGCGAAAATCGAGAACACCCAACCGCGGGCAGATGTCGATTCCCAGAAGGCGAACCTGGCATCCGCCGAGGCGGATTCCGCGGCATCCGAAGCTGGTTTAAAGGCTGCCGATGACAACATCGCCATGCTTAAAGCCGCTGTCACCGAATCGCAGGCCGATCTGGAACGCATGAAGCAGGATTCCGACCGCGCCGAAGAGCTCTATAAAGAACAACTTGGAGCTAAACAGGATTTCGACAGCAAGCGCTCCATGTATGAAGCGCAGAAAGCCGCGGTACTGCAGGCGCAGGCACGCCTGGTTCAGGCGCGCACCCAGCGCGAGCAGACGGCGGCGCAACTAACGTCTTCGCAGCGGCGGATTGCGGTAGCGCGAGCGTCCCTGGTGCGCAGCACCGACGTTTTGGATAAGTACGATTCCCGCGCTCCGCTCGATGGGGTAGTCACCAATCTTTCCGTCCGAGCCGGGGAATCGGTGGTCCCGGGTCTGCAAAATCAAACCGGCACCAATATCATGACCATCGCCGACATGTCGGTAATCACCGCGGAAGTGAAGGTCGACGAAACGGATATCGTCAACGTCAAGCTCGGCCAACCGGCCGAAATCACCATCGACGCTATTCCGAACAAAACATTCACCGGCAAAGTCACCGAGATCGGTGACACGGCCATCCTGCGTTCCACCGGCGTGGCGGCGTCGCAAAGCGCGATTTCGAGCCAGGAAGCAAAGGATTTCAAGGTAGTGATCGCCATGGACAATCCGCCAGATGAAATTCGCCCAGGGTTGTCCTGCACGGCGAAGATCACGACCGCAACCCGCAAGAATGCGCTAACGATCCCGATCCAGGCGCTTACCGTCCGCCAGAAAGGCGACCTGGAGCCTAAGAAGCCCCTGACTTCAGGCGGCGCGCAAGCCGCCACGAAGGTCGACCCGGCGGTGGAAAAGGCTCGCAAGGAGGAATTGCAGGGCGTATTTGTGGTTTCGGGCGGAAAAGCTGTTTTCCACAAGGTTGACACAGGTATTACCGGTTCGACCGATATCGAAGTGCTGGATGGACTGAACGAAGGCGACCAGATCATCACCGGCACCTACCAGGTGATCCGTACCATCGCCAACGATGCGCAGGTGAAGATCGACAACCGCACTACGACGGAGCAGCCGAAATCGTAGAAACGCTACAATCGAGGAAGCAGGAACCCGAATGCCCACGGCAGTAGAAAAAGAACTCCTCCAGCGAGGCGAGCAACTGAAGCGGGACGGTATCGTTATCCGCACCTTTAACCTCTGGAAGACCTACGTGATGGGCGACCAGGAGATCCATGCCGTGTCCGGCGTGGATATCGAGATCAAGCGCGGCGAGTATGTGGCGATCATGGGGCCTTCGGGTTCGGGCAAATCCACGCTGATGAATCTCATCGGATGTCTCGATACGCCGACCAGCGGGCAATACTACATCAACGGGAATCTGGTCAGTGAGATGACCGACGATGAGTTGGCGCGCATCCGCAACAAGGAAATCGGGTTCGTTTTCCAAACCTTCAACCTGCTGCCGCGCGCCACTTCGCTGCATAATGTGGAGCTGCCGCTGATTTATTCGGGGGTAAGCTCGGAAAAGCGCATCGAGATGGCCAAGACGGCCATGCGCCAGGTGGATCTCGAAAAGCGCATGCACCACAAGCCCAACGAGCTATCCGGCGGCCAGCGCCAGCGCGTGGCGATTGCGCGCGCACTGGTGAATCATCCTTCGATCCTGCTGGCCGACGAACCTACGGGCAACCTGGACACAGCGACCGGCAACGAGATCATGGCGCTGTTCGAGAAGCTTTACGAGGAAGGGAATACCATCGTGCTGGTGACCCACGAGCACGATATCGCCATGCACGCCCACCGCGTCATCCACGTCCGCGACGGCAAGGTGGAGAAGGACGAGAAGATCAGGTAGCTACTGCAGAATCTTCGCCGTCATCACCAGAAACAGCGCTTGGTCTTTGCTGATTCCTAAACGCCCGATCACCACCTTCTGGCCTTCTTTGATGTCCACATCGGTATTGAGGCCGAGGTCGTGGCGATTGAAACCATTGGAGCCGTCCGGCACCGGCATATTGATTCCGGCGTTGAGCCTGCTGATGTGAATGGTGGTGCCATCCCCGCCCAGGCTGACGCCATTGATCCGGAAGTTGGTCATCACGGGCGCCGTGGCGTTGCCGTTTTGCACGCTGGCTCCGGAGCTGGTCGTGCTGGCCTGCTCGCCGGTACGGGCGCGCAGCGCGAGAACGTCGAGCAGACTATAACTCTTGAAGGCGAAGGCGTTCTTCAACTGCGTTACCACCGAATCCAGATCTTTGGGCACCGGGCTGTTGCCGGTAGGGCTTTCGCCTTCATGCCCAACCAATAGATATACCGTCAGGTCGATGTTGGCGGGCGCGGCCGAGGGCACGTCCAGGCGCTTAATGGCGTCTTCAATGGCGGCCATGGTCTCGGGCGTGGCGTCGACCGCAAGGACGCGCAGGTCCCGATTGGCATCGAGATTGGCATGGAATACCTGTAACAGGTTGCGCACGCTCTGCGGGTCGGCGTATTTCAGCACAAAGAGCTTCTGCACGGTAGCGGGCTCTTTGGCCTCAGCCTTCTTTTCTTCCTGCGCGGCAAGCGGTAGCGACAGCAAAAATAAAGCTAGTAAGAACCGTTTCATTTTCATTCTCCTTTGGTGCCTGTAATCCAATAAATCACCACGTCGGGGTCGTCGGTGAGCAGCTTTACGACCATGGGCGCGGAGGCCTGCTGAACGGGTTCCGGCGGGCGCGGCTTTGCCAACGCCCTCGGATGGGGCGGCGGCACTGTGCGGGCTATCGCCGGCGCGGCCGGAGCCTTCGGTATCGGCACGGCCATATGCAGCTCCGGCCGCGGCCACAAGCCCACCAGCAGCACAGCAGCCGCCAGCGCGCCCGCCCATGCGTAGCGCCAGCGCCGGGCGGGAGCGCGCTCCAAGCCGGCGAGCACCCGCGCCCGGACGGCCGCGAAGTGCGCCGCCTCGATCGGTTCGCCATGCGCCTCGCGGACGAGCGCGAGACTTTCGCGCAGTCCGCTCAACAACACCTGGCAGCCGGCGCACTTCGCTACATGCCGTTCCACCGGTTGCGCCTCCGCCCGGGCTAGATCGCCGCCGGCGTACAATGCAATCCGCTCTTCCCACTCGACGCAATTCATACCCGCCTCCGGAGATAGCGCTCCACGAAGTCGTGCATCTTCACGCGCGCTTTGGAAATCTGCGAGCGCACGGTGGCTTCGCTCGATCCCAGCGCGCGCGCTACTTCCTCTGTCGAAAGCCCTTCCAGATCGCGCAGGACCAGCGCCTCGCGCTCCTTGGCGGAGAGCGCACGCAGGCTCATTTGCAGCAGTCGCTGTCTCTCGGCCCCGCTGAGGCTCTGCTGTGGATCAGCAGCGCCGGACACAAGTTCCGGCATATCCTCCATGGCGACCGATGGCCTCCGCTTTCGCCCGATATCATGGCAAAGGTTCACGGTTACGCGATACAGCCACGCCTGGTAGTTGTTCGCCGCCTCGACCCTGTGCAGGTTCCGGTAGAGGCGCAGGAAGACCTCCTGAGAAACATCTTTGGCGTCTTCCAGGTTGCCCAACAGGCGCAGGGCGGTGACAAGGACCAGGCGCTCGTGCTGACGCATCACGCTGTCGAACGCCGGGAGGTCCCCCATGCGTGCCCGGGCGCCGGGGCCGTCCACCGCTTGTGCCATCGTGACGAACGCCAGGGCCATGTCCTTTCATAAGATAGAACTGATATAGCCCCCAAAGCGTGTATAGGATTTGGCGAACGAATGCCCGATAAACTTGCCCTGCCCTCCGAGGACTTCCGCGCCATGGCCGCTGCCGCCGTCGATTTCCTCGCCGCCTATTTCGACGGGTTGCGCACCATGCCGGTGGTAGTCCCGACCACCTCGCGCGCCATCCGCGAGCGCATCGATGAGCCGCTGCCGCTTCATGGCGCCGATTTTATGGTGCTGATGGACACCGTCCGCGACGTGTTTTCGCAATACAGCCGTCATAGCGCCCATCCCCGGATGTTTGGCTACGTAGCCTCGCCTGGGACGGCGGTGACCGCCGTCAGCCACATGCTCGCCGCGGCGATGAATATCAATGTGACGGCATGGCGGTCGGCGCCCTCGGCCGCGGACCTGGAGCGGCTGACCATCGACTGGCTGAAGCAGATGCTCGGGTATCCACCGGAGGCAGGAGGCCTGCTGCTGAGCGGTGGGTCGATGGCCAATTTCGCCGGCTTGGCTGTGGCGCGCACGGCCAAGGCGGGCGCTGAGGTGGTCCGCGAGGGCGTGGCCGCGGCGCGACGGCGCATGTGCGTGTATGTCTCCGCGGAATCGCACTATTCGGTGGCCAAGGCGGCGGGCATGCTCGGGTTGGGCGAAGCGAATGTGCGGGAAGTGAAGACGGACGACTCCCTGCATATGGATCTCGCGGACCTCGAGCGGTTGGTGGACGCCGGTCGCGCGGCAGGCCATCTGCCTCTGTGCGTGGTCGCGAACGCCGGCACGACAGCGACCGGCGCGTTCGACCCACTGAGTGAAGTGGCAGATTTCGCCCGGAGGAACGATCTCTGGATGCATGTGGACGCGGCCTATGGAGGCTTCGCCGCGTTGGCCCCATCGGCGCGGCATTTGTTCGCGGGCATCGAGCAGGCCGATTCCATCGCGCTCGATCCGCATAAGTGGCTCTATGCGCCGGTGGGGTGCGGGTGCGTACTGTATAAGGACCCGGCGGCGGCTCGGGCAGCTTTTGCCCATGGCGCCGATTACACGCGCACCATCGGGCTCAAAGACGATGAGGCCTTCGCGTTCTGGGATTACGGTCCGGAACTGACGCGCCCGTTCCGCGCACTGGATCTGTGGATGCTGATTAAGTTCGTGGGAACGGAGCGGTTGGGGCAGGCGATTGAAGAGAATATCGCCTGCGCGAAATACTTCGCGGAGTTAGTAAAACGATCAGACGATTTCGAGATGCTGGCGCCGGTGGAGCTTTCGGTATTCTGTTTCCGGCATGTGCCGAAGGGGTTCTCAGGGGACCTGGACGCTTATAACGAAAAGCTCCTGGTGAAGGTGCAGTGTGCGGGGAGTACTTATTTGTCGAACGCTCGCGTGGGCGGGAAATTCGCGCTCCGCGGGTGCGTGCTGAATTACCGGACTACGAAAGAAGATATGGCGCAGGTGCTGGAGGATGTGCGGGAGGCGGCGAGCAGCCTCTAAATATCCAGATTCTTCACGTCGAGCGCGTTGTCTTCAATGAACTTGCGGCGGCTTTCGACGTCTTCGCCCATCAGCGTGGAGAAGATGATCTCGCTCTCCGCTGCGTCTTCCAGGCGCACCTGGAGGAGGGTCCGCTTTTCGGGATTCATCGTGGTCTCCGCCAACTGCTCCGAGTTCATCTCGCCTAGGCCTTTATAGCGCTGCACCGAGGCATCCTTTTTGCCTTCGTTCTTGAGATATTCGAGCAGGTCGCGCCAGTTGGGCTGCGCCTGGCGATGTTCGTTCTTCACCACCAGGAATGGCGGATCGTTGTAGCGCGAAATGATCTTGGCGAGCGTGCGGAAACGGCGGTACTCCGGTTGTGCCGCCAGCGCCAGGCCCACGGAGCGCTCGGCGTTTGTCGAATCGTGGAAGACCACGGCATAGGACGAGTGCTCTTCGTCGTGGCGCATTTCGGGTTTGAGACCGAATGACTGGAGCGCGTCGAAGATGGGCTTGAGGTTGACCTCGTTCTGGAAGTCGTTCTTGTGATCGACCACGAGATCCGTGTTCGCCAGGACTTCCACCACCCGCGCGTCGCGCAAGCGGCGCTCCACCTTGTGGAACATCTGCTCGTATTCATCCAGATTGAGGAGGAACGTGCGCAATTCGCCGCCTTCGAGCGAGGCCTTGGCGCCGTTGCCGTTGGAATGGATTTCCAGCGTCAGGTTTTCTGTCGCCCGGCGCATGATTTCCTTGGTGAATTCCTTCTCGTCCTTGATGTACTTCTCGCTTTTGCCCTTCTTGATGCGATAGAGGGGCGGCTGGGCGATGAACACCCGCTCGCGTAACACCAGTTCGTGCATATGACGGAAGAAAAATGTCAGCAGGAGGGTGCGGATGTGCGAGCCGTCCACATCGGCATCGGTCATGATGATGATCTTGCCGTAGCGGATCTTGCTGGCGTCGAAATCGTCCTTGCCGATGCCCGTGCCGAGCGCGGTGATCATGGCGCGGATTTCTTCATGCGCCAGCATTTTGTCGTAACGCGCCTTCTCTACGTTGAGGATCTTGCCTTTGAGCGGCAGAATCGCCTGGAAGCGGCGATCGCGGCCCTGCTTGGCGGTGCCGCCGGCCGATTCGCCCTCGACGAGGAACAACTCGCAGCGCTCGGGATCTTTTCCCTGGCAATCGGCCAACTTGTGCGGCATTCCGCCCGATTCCAGCGCGCCTTTGCGGCGAGTGAGATCGCGCGCATGGCGGGCGGCTTCGCGGGCACGGGCGGCTTCGATCGCCTTGCCCACGATTTTCCTGCCGACAGTGGCGTTCTTATCGAAGTATTCTTCCAGTTTCTCGTTGACGAACTGCGTCATGTACCCGGCGATATCGCTATTGAGCTTGCCCTTCGTCTGTCCTTCGAACTGCGGCTGCGGGACTTTCACGCTGACTACCGCAGTGAGACCTTCGCGGACATCGTCGCCGCTGAGGTTTTCCTTCACATCTTTGAACAGGCCTTGATCCTGACCGAATTTGTTGATGGTGCGAGTAAGCGCGGTTCGGAAGCCGGTGAGATGCGTGCCGCCATCGACGGTGTTGATGTTGTTGGCGAAGCTGAAAAGCGTTTCGGTGTAGCCGTCGTTGTATTGCAGCGCTACCTCCATGGTCAACTTGCCGGCGTTGTTGGGAAGATCGCGCTCGGTTTCGAAATGAATGGGCTTCTCGTGCAGGACGGTCTTGGTTTTGTTGAGGTGCTTGATGAACTCTGCGATACCGCCGTCGTATTTGAAGACCACTTCCTTTTCGGGCTCGACGCGCTCGTCTTTCAAAGTGATGGTGAGGCCTTTATTGAGGAAGGCGAGTTCGCGCAGGCGCTGCTCGAGGGTGACGAAATTGAAGACGGTCGCCGTCATGATGGTGCCGTCCGGTTTGAAGGTGATGCTGGTCCCGGTTTTTCGGCCGGCCTTGCCGGTTTTCGCCAGCGGAGCCTTCGGAATGCCGCAGGCATATTCCTGAAACCAGGTGTGGCTGTCACGCTGGATTTCGAGCTCGAGCTTTTCCGAGAGCGCATTCACACAGCTGACGCCGACGCCGTGGAGGCCGCCGGAAACTTTGTAGCTTTTGGAATCGAACTTACCGCCGGCGTGCAGCTTGGTCATCACCACTTGCGCGGCCGATACGCCTTCTTCCTCATGCATGTCCACGGGAATGCCGCGGCCATTATCCACTACCGTGATGGAGTTGTCGTCGTGGATGGTGACGTTTACTTCCGTGCAGTAACCGGCCAAGGCTTCGTCCACCGAATTGTCGACCACTTCGTAGACCAGGTGGTGCAATCCCATTTCGCCGGTGGACCCGATGTACATCGCCGGTCGCAGCCGGACTGCTTCCAGGCCTTCCAGCACCTTGATGCTACTGGAATCGTAGACTTCGCCCTGTCCGCCGTTTGCGTCGTTTGCCATAATCTCCTAAAAATCTAATTACCGCGCCTTTGCGGCCGCGGTCAGTGGACCAATTGTCAGATGCGCATCGGCATTACTACATACCGATAGGTATCCGGAACTCCTTCGCCAGTGGGCCGCAGCTCGCCAGCGCTCTTTTGATCTTTGAGTTGAAATGCCACCTGGTCCTGCGAGATGGCGCGGAGGAAATCGAGCAGGTACTGTGCATTGAAGCCGATCTCGAGTTCGGGGCCGTTGTACTCGCTGTTTACGGTCTCCTCGCTTTCGCCCATCTCCACCGAGGAGGAGAAAATCTTCACTTCGCCATTGGTGAACTGGACGCGGATGGCTCGCGAGCGTTCATCCGCGAACTGGGCCACACGCTCAATAGCGGCGCGAATGTCATCTTTGTGGAGCGTGGCGACAAGGTTGTGATCTTTCGGTAAAGCTCTTTCGAAATCGGGAAAGTTGCCGGTGAGCTTGCGGGTGATTAGCAGACGGTCGCCGATTTCGAAGAATAAGTGGTTGTCGTCGGCCGCGAAATTCGCCTTGGCGTTTTCGCCATCGGCGAGATCAGACAGCTTGACCAACTCGCCCATGGCTTTTTTGGGCACGAGCGCGCGGAAGTTGGTGTCCGCCGCATCATCCGCTTTCGTCTGCACATAAGCCAACCGATGACCGTCTGTAGCGACCATCGTCAAGGCTCCGGGGCTCAGCAGCAGCAATGCGCCACTCAGCGTGAAGCGCGACTCCTCGCTGGATATGGCGAACTGCGTCCTCGCGATCATGGTAGCAACCGTTTTCACGGGAAGATCGGCGATTTTCGCCGGCATCTGCGGCAACTCCGGAAAGCTCTCGCGAGACATGCCGGCGATTCGAGTTCGGGATCGCCCAGCCGTAATGCTGGCCCAGTGATTCTCTAAGAATTTGATGGTGATATCGCCTTCCGGCAGCAAGCGCGTGAAATCCAGAAGCTTTCGCGCCGGCACTGTTCCAGAGCCCTCTTTCTTCACACGAGCCGGACAGGAGCACCGTATACCGAGCTCCAGATCGGTGGCGGTAAGGACAATCCGGTCACCGGCAGCCTCAATCAAAACGTTCGAAAGGATCGGAATGGTTGTCTTTTTCTCCACCACTCCTTGCGACAAACTGAGCTCACGCACCAGATCGGCCTTGCTTACGGTAAACTCCATACGGCCTCAACTCCTGTCTACTGATTGTGTATTTAAGATGAGCACTATAAGAACCGCATTCATAGGGCCTGTGCAAATGTTGAAGGCAACCTAAATTATACTAAATTCAGCTACTTTTGGCCACTCGAAGTTGCGGAAAGGGGGTAGCGGACGGATTCAAAACAGAGATGTGCAAGCGAATTTACACAGTTTTGCTCAGGCCTTCGAACAGGGCACTGTTGAAAACTGAGCAAGTTCATTGCAATGAGTCCATTAGGCTGTGGAGTAACCTGTTTAATTCCGGATCATTGTGACGTGATTTCTCTATTTTGTTTATGGAATGGATGACGGTGGTATGGTGCTTACCGCCGAACGCCCGTCCGATCTCCGGTAGGGATGCATCGGTGAGCTCTTTGACGAGGTACATGGCTACCTGCCGGGGGTAGACCACTTTTTTGGTGTTGCTCTTTTCCTTGAGCTGTAGCTGCTTGATTTGAAAGCGGTCAGCGACGGCTTTTTGGATGGAATCGATCGTGACCCGACGATCCTGCACGTGCACCAGATGCTTTAGCACCTGTTGCGCCATCTGGAGATGGATCGGAGTGCCGGTCAGGGACGAATAGGCTATGAGCTTTACCAGAGCTCCTTCCAGTTCCCGGACATTGGATTTGGTTTTGGATGCCATAAACGATCGAACATCGTCGGGCAGGCGGATACCCTCGGCTTCGGCTTTTTTGTCGAGGATGGCCATCTTAGTTTCCAGGTCGGGTGGTTGGATGTCGGCCAACAATCCCCATTCGAAGCGGGATCGTAGACGTTCCACCAACCCGGGGATTTCTTTGGGAGGCGAATCGCTGGAGATCACAATCTGCTTCTGATGATCGTGAAGCTCATTGAAGGTGTGAAAAAACTCCTCCTGGGTTCGTTCCTTCGATCCCAATACGTGAATGTCATCGATGAGCAGCACGTCGGCTTCGCGGTAGCGATGGTGGAATTGCTGCATCCGATCGTTGCGGATGCAGGTGATCATCTCATTCATGAAGCGCTCGCTGGAAGTGTAGATGATCCGCATGGAGGCATGCCGGTCCATCAACTCGCGGCCTATGGCATGCATAAGGTGAGTCTTTCCCATGCCAACGCCGCCGTAAAGGAAAAGAGGGTTATAGCTTCGCGATGGGTTGGTTGCCACCGACCGGGCAGCGGCATGAGCAAACTGGTTGCAGGCGCCGACGACAAACGATTCAAAGGTAAATCTCGGATTCAGAGTGGCGACACCGTTATCGAGATCGGTATTCTCCACGGTTGCGATTGCTTGTTCCTGAACGCCGCGAATGGCTTCGGGTTCGTACGCCACCTGGCGGACGGGCAGGTTCAACTCCTTAATGGCGGTCCGGACCATGAGCGTGAATTCGCGCTCCAGCCAGGCGCGAGTACCGCGATCGGGCACGGAGACAAAAAGCGTATCACCGGATACTTCAAGGAACGATGTCCCGCTGAGCCAGTTATCGTAGCTCTCTGCGCTAACCTTTTTTCGCAGGTGTTCGCGGATAAGATCCCAATGATTCATCAGTTTTTAGACACCACTAGCGCTAGATATCCACAGCGTTTTCAACAGCCCTATGGGGGATTGCTGCGCCGAGAAGAGCAGAATTGTCTGCGGGAATCGCCTTACCCGCTGGTGGTCGTTCCAAATCTCCCGTTTGCGCGACCGGAATTCAGCATAGCACAACGAAATCCCTTTCCAGAAAATTTATAACGCGTTTCAAATCAGTGACATCTCAACAACGTTTGACACTGGTATTGTTTCTGGGTGAGAATGGAATTTTCCCCCGGGCGGGAGTAACTCAGCTGGTAGAGTGCGACCTTGCCAAGGTCGATGTCGCGGGTTCGAATCCCGTCTCCCGCTCCATTTTCTCCGTCGTTAAATTGAGGCTTTTACGCTACCATGGTCTTGCCTCATGGTACGCGGACCTAGTGCCATCATCAGCTTAGCGGCTATAGTTCTCGGAACAGCGTGTGGACACCATGCGCCGGCAGGGAAGTTATCCATAGCCGCGGCGGCCGACCTGCAATTTGCTCTCGCGGCAGGCGCCCAGCAGTTCCGGGAGAAAAATCCGCAAACCGAATTAGCGATTAATTACGGTTCGTCAGGAAACTTCTCTACCCAAATCCGTAACGGGGCGCCTTTCGATATTTATTTGTCGGCGGATATTCAGTATCCGCGGGCGCTGGCGCGCGACGGGCTTACGGCGGGTTCGGTGTTTACTTACGCTACTGGAAAAATCGCGGTGTGGGTGACGAACTCTTCGAAACTCGACCCGGCCACCGCTTTACGCGATCCCGCCGTGCGCCGTATTGCCATCGCGAATCCGCAGCACGCACCATATGGCCGCGCAGCAGAAGCCGCGCTCCACAGCCTCGGCATTTACGAAAGCGTGGAAAAGAAGCTAGTGTTGGGCGAAAACATCTCGCAGACCCTCCAGTTCATTCAGAGCGGCGCCGCCGACACGGGCATAGTGGCACTCTCGCTGGCTCTGGCACCAAGCCTGCGCGGGCAAGGGCGATACTGGCAAATTCCGGCCAGCGCGTATCCGAAAATCGAACAAGGCGGTGTCATCGTGAAGGATTCGGCGGCGGCGCGCCAATTCCGCCTCTGGCTGCTCTCGCCGTCGGGCCAGGCGCTCCTCCGCGAGTACGGATTCTCACCAGCGGACGAGTGACATGGACTGGCAAGCAATCTGGCTCAGCGTCCGGCTCTCCGCGTTCACGACCTTGATTCTGCTAACGGCAGGTATTCCGCTGGCGGCATGGCTGGCGTTTTCCAGGCGGCGCTGGAAATTCCTGGTGGAAGCGGTGGTGGCGTTGCCCTTGGTGCTGCCGCCCACGGTACTCGGCTTCTACATTTTGATGGCGATCGGTCCTCGCAGTCCGCTAGGCGGGCTCTACAGCAAGCTTACGGGCGGGATGCTGCCGTTCTCTTTTCAGGGGCTACTTCTGGCCTCGTCCCTCTACAGCCTGCCTTTTACTGTGCAGCCCGTGGCGGCATCGTTCGCGGCGGTAGATCGCGAGCTGATCGAGGCCTCCTGGTGCCTGGGAGTTTCGCGCTTCTCCACGTTTCGGCGAGTAGTAATGCCACTGGCGCGGCGCGGCATCGCGGCCGGCGCGATCCTGAGCTTCGCCCATACCATGGGCGAATTTGGCGTAGTCCTGATGGTGGGCGGCAATATCGCCGGAGTTACTCGTACTGTCTCGATTTCCATTTATGACCAGGTGCAGGCGCTGGACTATTCCGCCGCTACCGAAACATCGCTGTTCCTGTTGGGAATCTCGTTTATCGTGCTGGCGTTCACGTATTCCTTCCAGCGCCGGGGTTGGAGCGTATGGCCGATGAGCTGAGCTGTGCTTGTCATGCGCAATTGCCATCGGGATTCGAGCTTCACGCCGAGTTCCGCCTACCCCTCGATCGCGCACGCATCACGGTACTATTTGGACCTTCAGGCGCTGGCAAAACCACACTCCTGCGCATGCTGGCCGGGCTCGATCGACCGGATCAGGGCGCGATCGTTTTTCGCGACCGGACGTGGCTCGATTCCACGACCGGTGTGTGGCTTGCGCCACAGCAGCGCCGCGCCGGATATGTGGCGCAGAATTTCGCCCTGTTCCCGCACTTAAGCGTTGCCGGCAACATCGCGTATGCGGCGAGAACAGGCAATAGCGGCGAATACCTGAAAATGTTCGAACTCGGCGAACTCGGGGAGCGCTATCCGGGCGAGATTTCGAGCGGACAGCGGCAGCGGGTGGCGCTGGCGAGAGCGCTGGCTGCAACCCCCGTACTTCTGCTGCTGGACGAGCCTCTCTCCGCACTCGATGCCGCGGCGCGGGCGAGGACCCGAAGTCAACTGCGGATGCTGTTGCTCGCGAGCGGCGTACCCTGCCTTGTGGTGACGCACGACCGCATGGAGGCCGCGGCAATCGGCGATTGGATCGCGGTGATCGCCAACGGACGGTTACGCCAATACGGGCCGGTACACGATGTGTTTCAACATCCCGCGGATATCGAGGTGGCGGAGTCACTGGGGGTGGAGAATGTGCTACCGGCGGAAATCGTCGGCCGCCACGCGGGCCTGGTCGATCTACGGACGGGCAGCATGCAATTGCAGGCAATCGATTCCGGCGAGGCTGGAGCGGTAGTAGTATGCATTCGCGCCCAGGATGTTGCCGTCGCGCGCGATGTTCCGCAGACATCCAGCATGCGCAATCGGCTGGTGGGGAGCGTGAAGTCGATAACGGTCGAAGGTCCGCTGGCGCGCGTCGAGATCGACTGCGGGACTCCCCTGGTGGCGACAATTACCGCGCAATCGGCCGAGGAAATGGCACTGAAGTCCGGTGACCGGGTCTGGGCCGTGGTGAAGACCACCGCGGTTCACCTGGCGGGAGATGATCGATGACTAAAACCAATGCCGCTCGCTTGCTGGATGGCGCGGGCATCCACTACGCCCTGCGCGAGTACAAGGCGGATGAGGACGACTTGAGCGCGCCGCGCGTCGCAGAAGCGATCGGCATGCCGCCGGAGCAGGTCTTCAAGACGCTGGTAGCGCGCGGCGACCGTACGGGGGTGCTGCTCGCTGTGATTCCCGCCACTACCGAGCTTGATCTCAAGGCGCTGGCTGCCCTGAGCGGAAACAAAAACGTCGAACTCGTGGCCCTGAAGGAAGTGCTGCCCCTTACGGGCTACATGCGAGGAGGCGTATCACCAGTGGGGACGCGAAAGCCGTACCCGGTGTATCTCGACGAGACAGCGGATTTATGGGATGTGATTTCGGTGAGCGCCGGCATGCGCGGCTGCCAGATGCTGCTCGCGCCCGGCGACCTGGCCGGTGCCGTCGGCGCGCAGAGCGGTGCCATCGCGACCTGGCCGAAGTAGGTAGAACAGGAGTTAGGAGCTGGGGGCCAGAAGCCGTGACGTTCACTTATCGGTGGGCGCGTAATATCCCTGGCGCCAGTGCATTTTAAGCGGAGGCATCCCGGGCAACTGGGAGACTTTGACCTCGACGTTGTGGTACTTGCCGTCGCGACTTTGATCCTTGGGGTAATAAGCTAAAACATACTGATTGCGGAGCTCGATGGCGATACGCGCCGCGACGCTCGGCAGGTCGCTCGAAACCGAGGCCGCGAAGGCTCTGCCGCCTGTCTGGGTGGCGATTTCCGATAGAAGTCTCGGGCCGGAGATTTCCTCGGGGCTCAGAGCCAGCGATTCGAGCGGGTCGAAGACACCCATGCAATAGATCTCCACGTCGGCTTCGCGGACCAGGGATTCAATCTGCGCCGCAGTATACTTGCTGCTGTTATCGCCGCCATCGG
Organism: Bryobacteraceae bacterium; assembly: GCA_035509055.1. Classification (GTDB taxonomy): domain Bacteria; phylum Acidobacteriota; class Terriglobia; order Bryobacterales; family Bryobacteraceae; genus PALSA-129. The sequence continues at coordinate 55,198 of DATJMA010000093.1, forward strand.
AGACAATGACGATTGCCTTGCGTGGATTTTTCGCCTTCTTCATCTGGTCGAGGGTGAAGTTAACCGCATCGAGCAGCGCCGTCAGTCCGCCGGGCTTCACATTCTGGAGCGCATCGCGAATCTGCTCGGTTTTGCCCGTGAAAGGAACGGAGAGATCAACTGTGTCGTTGAATTCCACCAGAAAAGATTCGTCGCCCGGGCCGAGGGTCTTCAGCATGGTAGCGGCGGCATCGCGCGAGGTTCGCATTTTGTAATCCATGCTTCCGCTGATATCGAAGGCCAGCCCGATGGATAAAGGCACGTCTTCGCCCGAGAAGTGGGAAACGGGCTGCTCCACGCCGTTGTCGAAGAGCTTGAAATCTTCTTTGCGGAGGCCGAGCACGAAGCGATTCAGGGAATCGGTGACCGACACCGGAATCACAACGAGATTAGTTTCCGCGCGGAAGTCGGGCTGTGCTGCGGCGGTGGAGCTGAAGAGTGTACTGCAGAACACAATGCCGAAAAATAACCCTAGCTCCCTCATGCAACCCGAGCTTAGCAGATCGGAATCATAGAATGAGGCCAGGTTTGCCGCGGCTCCGCTCCGGGGGAGTGGGTCCATACAAGCGCGCGTCTACCGGGCGGCGACGACCATGCGAGAACCGGATGGAGATCCGGCGCGAATTGCAGTAACATCTTCGCATATGTCTCAGACCCTCGCCGATCTTTCCACTGCCGCCCAACGCGCGCAGGCCGGCACAGCCGGGCGCCTGGTCTCGCTCGATGCCTTCCGGGGCATCGTCATGGCGTTCATGATTCTGGTCAACACGCCGGGCGACGGACGGCACGTCTACTGGCCGCTGGAGCACGCCGAGTGGCACGGATGGACGCCGACCGATGTGGTATTCCCGTCGTTCCTGTGGATTGTCGGGGTCGCCATGACGCTCTCACTTGGCCGCCGGCTGGCGAAGGGCGATTCGCGCGCCGATCTGTTGGCGAAAGCCGCGCGGCGGGCGGCCATTCTGTTCGTGATGGGCGTGCTGGTGTATGTCTATCCGGAGTTCAATCTTCATACGGAGCGAATTCTGGGAGTATTGCAGCGCATCGCCATCTGCTACCTGATCACGGCGGCTATCTTCCTGATCAGCCGGGTGCGAGGCCAAATCGTTTGGATCTTCTCGTTGATGGCGGTGTACTGGCTGCTGATGGCGTTCGTTCCGGTGCCGGGATACGGAGCCGGCCACCTGGACGTCGCGGGGAATTTCGCCCACTATATCGACCGCATCGTGCTCGGATCGCATAATTACATCTGGACGAAGACGTGGGATCCAGAAGGCATTGTGAGCACCCTTCCGGCAATCGCGACGTGCCTGTTGGGCGTGATCGCGGGGCACATGCTGGCGGAGAAGAGCAGTCTCGGGGAGCGCGCGGTGAGGATGGTGGCGGTGGGCGCGGCGCTCATCGCCGCCGGGCTGGTTGGCAATATCTGGCTGCCAATTAATAAGAAGCTGTGGACCGACTCGTTCACGCTGTTCATGGCCGGCTTGGACTTCGTAATGTTCGCCGGCTTCCTATGGCTGGTGGACGGGAAGGGATGGCGGCGCGCAGTCAAGCCGCTGGTGATCATGGGGTCGAACGCCATCGTGATCTATCTGGCGAGCGAATTCCTGGACGAAGCGCTGGGATGGATTCGCTGGATGAACGGCGCGGGCACAGTTTCGCTCCGCGGATGGATCTATGGCCATGTCTTCGCGGGACTCGGCGGGCCGTACAATGCTTCGTTGATCTACGCCCTCGCGTATGTGCTGGTGCTGTACCTGTTGGCGTGGTTTCTTTACCGGCGCGGGTGGTTCGTAAAGGTGTAACGGGCGGCGACGGCGACGCCAAAGATCAATCTTGACAATTTCGTATACCGGCATAGGATTGTAGATAGTCGAGGTATCGATGCCGAAGCCCAGCGATCTTTTACAGGGCACATTGGATCTTCTGATCCTCAAGGCCATCAACCACGAGCCGTTACACGGCTGGGGAATCGCCAAACGCATACAGGTGCTTTCCGACGAAGTCTTGTCCGTGCAGCAGGGGTCGTTGTACCCGTCGCTGCACCGTCTGGAGCAGCAAGGGTGGGTCACCGCCGTGTGGAAGGACAGCGAACTCGGCAGGCAAGCCAAGTTCTATGCCCTGACCCGTGAAGGCCGCAAGCAACTGGATCGCGAACTGGCATCCTGGAGCCGTCTTTCGACGGCGGTGGAGCAGGTTCTCGAACGAGCTTGAGGAAAAAGCGCCACGCGGCTGATGCGTGTCATTCGACAGCGCGCGCGGTCGTTGTTCCGCCGCGCCAGGGTGGATTCCGAACTTGCCAATGAGCTTCAATTTCACCTCGAGCAACTGACCAAGGAAAACATCGCGGCTGGAATGGACGCCGATGCGGCGCGTCTGGCCGCTCGCCGCGAGTTGGGCGGCGTCGCGCAGATCGAGGAACAATGCCGCGATCAACGCCGCGTCTCATGGTTTACCGAGATGGCCAAGGACATTCGCTATGCCTGGCGGATGCTGCGCAAATCGCCCGCATTCACCTCGCTGGCTGTCATTACCCTGGCGTTTGGCGTGGGCGCCAGCCTCGCGGTCTACACGCTCGCTGAGGCCGTGCTGCTTCGCTCGCTGCCGTTTCCATCGCCCGACCGGCTGGTGGCCATCTATTCGGTCCATGTGCTGCGAGGCGAATCGGAAAACATCGGGCAGGAAGATTTCCGCGACTGGCGGGCTGCGAACACGGTTTTCGAGCGCATGGCTTTTACCGAATTCGATCAGGTAACGCTCACCGGATTCGGCGATGCGGAGCGCATCGCCGGCACCTCGGTGTCCGAAGGCTTCTTCGAAATGCTGGGCGTGCGGCCGCTGATCGGCCGCTGGTTCACGGCGCGCGAGGAGAAGCCCCACCAGGACCACGTGGTCATGCTGAGCTATGGCTTCTGGGTGCGCAAACTGGGCGCCCGGCCCGATGTGGTGGGAAGCTCCATCAGTCTGAGCGGCGTGCCCTATCGCGTCACGGGCGTTATGCCCGCGAATTTTCGATTCCTCGAGTGGCACCTTTCAGACTATTGGATGCCGATCGACTATATCAATTACGGCCACAAGAACCACCAGTACAGCGGCTATGGGCGATTGAAGCCCGGCGTCACCATAGCCGCGGCACAGAGGCAGATGAGCGAAATCGCTCGCCGCATGGAGAAGGAGTTTCCGGACTGCAAGGGATGGGGTGTCCGCGTCGAGAGCCTTCGTTCCGCGCTGCTCGAGGAAGTCGGACCCGTGCTGCTGGTGTTTGCCGGCGCGGCGCTGATTGTGCTGCTGGTGGCTTGCGGGAACGTTGCCAGCCTGCTGCTGGCGCGCGGCATCGCCCGATCCAAAGAAATCGCCGTGCGCATGGCGCTCGGCGCGGGCCGCCGTCGTGTGCTACGGCTTCTGCTCACCGAGAGCGTGCTGTTGTCCTGTTTGGGCGCCGCGGCAGGCTTGCCGTTAGCCTGGTGGCTCATCCGCCTGGCGATCGGCGCCGCTCCAGCGTGGACCGAACTGGGCGCGTTGGTCTCGGTGAGCCCCACGCTCGCGGCCTTCGCGATTACCCTGACGGTTGCCACCGGGGTCCTTACCGGATTGTGGCCGGCGCTGCGCGCGGCTCGAGCCGTACTGCAGAACGACCTCAAAGAGAGCGGCGTGTCGCTGATGGCCGGCAAGGGGCAGGTCCGTTCTCTCAACTGGTTGGTGATGGGGGAGATCGCTCTTGCGGTGGTGCTGCTCACGTTCGCCGGCTTGCTGACCAAGAGCATGGCCTATCTGCTCCACGCGGACCTGGGCTACCGTACGGATCACCTGTTGACGTTCCGGATGTCTCTGCCGTCGTCCCGATACAAGGACTCTCAGGCGCGTTTGCAGTTCTGGGACAGGTTGCAGACGGAACTCGCCGGTCTGCCCGGCATGGTCTCGGTGGCCGCATCGGACGGCGTTCCCCTTGGCGGAACGTATAGTTCCAATCCCATGGAAGTCGAGGGACGCGCAACGCCGCGAGATTGGGCGCAAGCCGATAGCCGCTGCTCCGCGGTGACCGGCGGCTATTTCCGTACCGTCGGCATTCCGCTGCGCGCCGGGCGCGTGTTCGATGAGGGCGATACCGCCGCTGCCGAGCCCGTGGCGATCGTCAACGAAGCGTTCGTGCGCAAGTTTCTGCCCGGCGAAAATCCGCTCGACAAGCACGCCCGCCCGCAGGGCGGCAAATGGCATCGCATCGTGGGCGTGATCGCGGACGCCCGGTACTCGGGGCCGGCGCAGACCGCCGACGCCGAGTTCTATTTTCCGTTAAGCCAGGAACCGTGGATTCAGTTCGTGGCATTGCGCACCGCAATTCCCGAAGCGCAGATCCTGTTGCCGGTCCGGGCAACCATTCGGAAGCTGGACGCCGGGCTGGCGATTTCGCAGGTCCGGACCATGCAGCAATCGCAGAACCTGGCCACGCAAATGCCGCGTGCCCTGATGGCGCTGGTGACGGGGTTTGCCCTGCTTACACTGAGCATGTCCACCCTCGGGCTCGCGGGGGTGATGGCGTACACCGTCTCGCGCCGCAAGCGGGAACTCGGCCTGCGAATCGCGCTCGGCGCCAGCCGGAGCGATATCTCCCGCGCGGTGATCGGCAGTGCCGGACGATTGATCGCCCTGGGCGCCGCTATCGGCGCCGCCGGCGCGTGGTTCGCGGGGCAGGTACTGGAGTCGCTTTTGTACGGCGTCCGCCCGCACGATGCTGTGGTGCTGCTGGCGGCGCCGGCTGTGCTGGCGGCGGCTGCGGTCCTGGCTTGTCTCGTACCGGCACACCGGGCAGCATCGGTCGATGCCATGGACGTTCTGCGCCAGGAATGAGCCCTTGACTTTAACGTAACCAGATGGTTACCATATTAGTAACCAAATGGTTACCACACACGGCAGGGCAGGAAATGCGGCCTTCCGGGCGATCGCCGATCCCACCCGGCGGGAGATCTTGAACCTGTTGCGCGGCGGCCCGCAGAGCGTTGGGCAGCTTGCAAGCAACTTTCGAAGCAGCCGGCCCGCGATCTCCAAGCACCTCCGCCTCCTGCGCTCGGCAGGTCTGGTGGCCACGAAAAAGCAGGGCTCGACGCACGTCTGCCGTCTGGATGCCAAACCATTGCAGGCTGTCAACGCCTGGCTGCGGGATTACGAAGCTCTCTGGAGCGACAGCCTGCGGGGCTTGAAAAATTTTGTGGAGGGTAAGCAATGAATTCCACAAGCGCAAACGATACGATCGTCCAGGAGATTGTCATCAAGGCGCCGGCGGCCCGCATCTTCGCGGCGCTGACCGACCCGGGCGAACGAACGAAGTGGTGGGGCGCCGAAGGGCGATTTCAGACCACGCACATGGAGTCCGACCTGCGCCCGGGAGGGAAATGGGCGATGAGGGGCAACGGCGTGGGGGGCCGGCCGTTCATTGTGCGAGGCGAGTACCAGCAAATCGACCCTCCGCGTCTTCTGGTTTTCACGTGGCTTCCCGACTGGCAGGAGGATGCAATCGAGACTACGGTTCGCTTCGACCTGACCGAGACGAACGGCGTCACGACTGTTCGTTTGACGCATTCGGGTCTCACGACTGAGAATTCCAGGTTCAGCCATAAGGGATGGCCGCAGATTCTCACCTGGCTGCAGGCACACTGCGAGGGCTAGTCCTCCCCGATATCCTCGTTCCAAAGCCGCGGATTGGCGCGAATGAATTCAGTCATCAGCGCCATGCACTCTTCGTCCTGCAGCACCTCGACCCCGATGCCGTTGGCGCGCATATAGTCTTCGGCGCCCAGGAACGTTCGATTCTCGCCCACGACAACGCGTGGAATTCTGTAGAGCACGATGGCGCCGCTGCACATGGGGCATGGCGAGAGCGTCGAATAGATGGAGCACTCGCGGTAGACGGCGGCGGAGAGACGGCCGGCGTTGCGCAGGCAGTTCATCTCGCCGTGATCGATGGGGCTTCCGGTCTGCACGCGGCAATTGTGGCCGCGGCCGATGATTTGCCCTCCGCGAACCAGCACCGACCCGATGGGAATTCCGCCCTCGGCGAGGCTTTTGCGGGCTTGCTCGATGGCCGCCGCGAGAAATGGATCTTTGGTCATATTCTGGCCGCGATGACGCGGGGAATGCCGGCCAAGTCGGGTTCCACGCGGATGTCTTTCCAGTCGGCCACGAGCCCCGACACCCTGGTAGAACTGCCGAAACCCAACTCCATGATAAGCCAGCCACCCGGACGGAGAACCCGAGGCGCATCGGCCACAATGCGCTCATAAATCTCGATGCCAGTTTCGCCGGCGAAGAGCGCCACGTGCGGCTCCCAGTCGCGGACCTCGCGCTGAAGACCCTCGCGTGTGCCCAGGGGCACATAAGGGGGATTGGAAACGACCAGATCGATCGAATGATCGGCGACGGCCGAAAGCAAATCGCAGACTACGAAGTCCACGCGCGCCCCGAGACTCCCGGCGTTGGCGCAAGCGATGCCGGCGGCGGCGGGCGAAATGTCGGTGGCGACCACCGCGGCGCCCGTCTCCAATTGGAGCGTGATCGCGAGCGCTCCCGAGCCAGTGCCCACATCGGCGATGTGCGCCGCACCGCGGGCAGCCGCAAGCGCCGCTTCCACTACGTGCTCGGTTTCGGGCCGGGGAATCAGCACGTCGGGCGTGACGCGAAATTCGCGGCCATAGAATTCCTGGCGTTTGGTGATGTATTGCGTGGGTTTGCCCTGCATGCGCTCGTGCAGGTAGCGGCCGTAGTGGATCCATTCCACCTCGCGCAATTCCCGCTCCGGATGGGCGTAGAGGTACGAACGCTCGCTGTGGAGTGCGTGCGAAAGGAGGACCTCGGCAGTGAGCCGGGGTACGGCGATGGCGGCATCTTCGAGCAGCCTGGTGCCCTGCGCCAGCGCCGTCGCGAGCGTCATGACGACTGCTGATTGCGGTAGTGGGTGACGAGCGCGTCTATGATCGGGTCGAGCTTGCCATCCATCACCACGTCGAGCTGATGGAGGGTGAAATTGATGCGGTGATCGGTGACGCGATTCTGCGGAAAGTTGTAGGTGCGGATTTTTTCGCTGCGGTCGCCGGTACCCACCATGCTGCGCCGCTCCGCGCCGAGCTCCGCCTGCTGCTTTTCGAGTTCGAGCTCGTAGAGCCGGGAGCGCAGCACTTTTTCCGCCTTGGCGCGATTCTTGATCTGCGATTTTTCGTCCTGGCAGGAGACCACCAGGCCCGTAGGCAGGTGCGTGATGCGGACTGCCGAGTACGTTGTGTTCACCGATTGGCCGCCCGGTCCCGAAGAGCAGAAAGTATCGATGCGGATATCTTTAGGGTCGATCTTGACTTCGACTTCGTCGGCTTCCGGCAGCACCGCGACGGTGATCGCCGAGGTGTGGACGCGGCCCTGCTGCTCGGTGACCGGAACGCGCTGCACGCGATGGCCGCCGCTCTCATATCGCAGGCGGCTGTAAACCTTGTCGCCGCTCACCAGCGCGATCACTTCCTTCAATCCGCCTACGGATGATTCGCTGGTGGAAGTCACTTCCATCTTCCATTTGCGGGTTTCCGCATAGCGGGAATACATCCGGAAAATTTCCGCCGCGAATAGCGTAGCCTCGTCACCGCCGGTGCCGGCGCGGATTTCGAGCACCACGTTCTTTTCGTCCTTGGGGTCCTTCGGCAGCAGGAGGACTTTGATTTCTTCCTCGATTTTGGCCAGCTCAGGCTCGAGATGCTCCACTTCTTCCTGCGCCATGGCGCGCAGGTCGGGGTCCTTTTCCTGGAGCATCTGGCGAGCCTGCGACAGGGAATCCTCAATATCTTTCCACTGGCGGTACTTCTCTACGACCTCCGAAATCTCGGATTGCTCCTTGGTTACCTTGCGGTACTTGTCGGCATCACCGATTACGGTCGGATCGGCCATTTGTAAAGTCAGCTCATCGAAGCGCTTTTCCAGCTGCGTGAGCTTCTGAGCGAATTGCATGGATCTTTCTTAAGCGATGACCAACTCGCCGCCTTGCGACTTTTCGAGAGCCATAGCGCCTTCGAGAGCGCGGATGGCGATGGCCGCCTGGTCGTCCGTCGGTGGCTTGGTGGTAATGCGCTGGAGCCAAAGGCCCGGCGCGGTTATCGTGGCCAGGAACGAGCCTCGGCGCCTGGCCGCGAAACGAATCAGCTCGTAGCTCACTCCCACAATCAGCGGGAGCAGGAGGATGCGGCAGACGAACTTGGCCACGAACCCATCGAACGGGATCAATGCGTAGACCGGCATCGCGAGGATCATCATTACGAACAGAAAACTGGTGCCGCAGCGCGGATGGAAAGTGGAAAACCGCTGCGCGTTTTCGACGGTTACATCCTGCCCCGATTCGAAATTGAAAACTACCTTATGCTCCGCGCCGTGATATTGAAACATGCGGCGGATGTCCTTCATGCGCGAAAGCACATACAGGAATGTGAGGAAGATTGCGATGCGGATGCAGCCGTCGGTGACATTGAAGAGGAGCCGGCCGGAAAATACGGGGTAAATCCTGGAAAGCCGGGTGACCATCAACAGAGGCATGAATTTATAGAGAAAAAGGAATGAAGCCAGGGAAAACAACAGCGGGCCGGCCAACGCCCAGGTGGGAATCTCTTTAATGCGGTGCTCTTCGGGAACTTCCGGATTGTCGAGCGCGGCGTTAGTAGAGAATTTCAGCGCTTTGATCCCCAGGCTCATGGCCTGGCAGAGCGTGCCGACGCCGCGAAAAACCGGCAGCTTGAAAATCGGATGCTTTTCGGAGATCCGCGCGAGCGGCATTTCCTCAGTAACGATTTCGCCGCCCGGTTTGCGCACCGCCACGCAGTAGCTGTGGGGCGCCCGCATCATCACGCCCTCCATCACGGCCTGCCCGCCGACGAGGGTTTCCTCGCCATTTTCCATCACGGGAAGTAATTGAATTTGGGTGAATAAGCGAACGAACGTGCGAGGCGACACTAGGCTCTCCGGTTACTCAAAACATTATACCGCGCGCTGGCGGCTCCGGCCCAGAATGTCGGCCAGCGCGGGCGCTAACTCCGGATAACGGAAGGGGAATCCGGCCGATTCCGCCGCTTTGGGCGTGACCCGCTGGCTGGCCAAAAGGATCTCTCCCATTTCGCCGAAGATCAGCTTGAGGGCGAAGCCCGGCATCGGAAAAATCGCGGGCCGGTGGACCGCGGCCGCCAAAACCCGCGTGAATTCCGCGTTGGTTACCGGGTTCGGCGCCACTCCGTTGATCGCGCCGGCTACCGGCGTAGTGAGCGCGAGTTGGAAAATCGTGGCGAGATCGTCCAGATGAATCCAGGACATCCAGTGCTTGCCGCTGCCCAACTTTCCACCGATGCCCATCTTGAATGGCGGCAGCATGCGCGGCAGAGCACCTCCGCGCGCGTCGAGCACGATTCCGGTGCGCACGCGGACCACGCGAATTCCGAGCGCTTCGGCGGCCCGCGCTTCCTTTTCCCACGCCACGCAGACCTCGGAGAGGAAGTCGTTGCCCGGCGCGGACGTTTCGGTGAGCAATTCGTCGCCGCGCGAGCCGTAATATCCCGTGGCCGAGGAGCAGATCAGCACGCTCGGTTTACGCGGAAGCGCAGCCATCGCCAGCACCAGATTGCGGGTGCCGGCGACGCGGCTTTCGCGAATCGCCTGCTTCACTCCCGCGTTCCAGCGCTGCGCCACCGGAACACCAGCCAGGTGAATGACAGCATCGGCATCGCGCAATCCATCGACTGCGGGTTGGCCCCTCGCGGCGTCCCAGACGGATAGGCGGACGCCAGGCGGAAGATTGGTGCCGGCATGGCGGCTGAGAGCGGTGAGCGAATGGCCATCCTGGGCCAGAAGCTTCAGGAGACGGCGGCCGATGAGTCCGGAAGCGCCGGATATGGTGATGTTCAAGCAGTTCCCATCATCTCACGGCGGCTACAATGGGATGGAATGAGGGCCTGGAACCGCGCCAAATTACTGTGGACATATCTCGCGCGGCGGTCCCGAATTCCCGCGCTGCCGGTGGAATATATCGTGGAAACCACCGCGAAATGCAATCTGTATTGCCCCATGTGTCCTCGGGAAACTCACAAGCAGCCGAAAGCCGATATGGCGGATGAGGTCTTCGAGCGCCTGGTGACGCAGGCCGCCCGCACGGCCGAGCATATGATGCTGATCGGCTTGGGCGAGCCTTTCATGGATCCCCACATTTACCAGCGCATCGAATTCTGCCACCGCCATAGCATCTCGGCGCTGCTCTCGACCAACGGCACATTTCTCGACGAGCGCAACGCCGGGCGCATTCTGGATTCGCCGCTCGACCAGATGACGTTGAGCTTCGATGGCGCCCGGAAGGAGACGTTCGAGTTCTACCGCAAGGGAGCGAATTTCGAAAAAGTGCGCGATAACTTCGTGCGCTTCGCGCGCCTGAAGCACGAGCGGCGCTCCAAGTTGCAAGTGGTGGTGCAGATGGTCGCGATGGCCGGGAACGCCGGCGAAATCGGCGAGTTCATGGCATTCTGGGGCGCCGTTCCGGGTATCGACCAGGTGCGCATCAAGCAGGATGAGACCAACGTGATCGGCCCGGCGGGGCACGCGGGGGAGGATTGGAAGCATCCCTGCCACTACTTGTGGCGCGGGCCGGTTTACGTCAAGCAGAATGGCGACGTCTACCCATGCTGCCAAAGCTATATGCTGGATGGCGCACCACTCGCCAACATCGCCGAGAAGCCTCTGGCGGAAATCTGGAACGTGCCGGCGATGGAGGAGATGCGGCGCTTGCATGCGGCGGGACGGGGCGGGGAAGTGGACATCTGCTCGCGCTGCTGCACCACCATTCCGCACCCGGTGCTGGTGGCCGGGAGCCTGGTATTCCACGGCAAAACCGTGCGCCGGTTGATTCCGCTGGTGGAGCGGATGGTGCACTTCGCGAAATTGCCGCGGAAGCTGCTGCGTCCGCCACAGCGGGGCTAACGAGCCATATAGATGAAGGCTGTGGAGACTACGGTGCCTAACCCGAACATCTTTTCGAGCACGGACATCGTGGCGCGCTTGCCGGAGCGATCCGGGATATAGAGGATGTCATTGGCGACGAGTGGGACATCCGGCGATTTGCGCTGCATGATGCTCTTGAGGTCCACCGGAATCTCGTGATTCCCTTGGCGATAAATGTAGGCCTCATTTGACGCGTAAGGCGCCAGCCCCTGCGTGAGCGCGATGACCTTGAGGACCGTGGTATCCGACTCGTCATGCACCGGGAACGCCCCGGGAGATTTCACGTTGCCGACCACGAAAACCTTGCCCGCCTCGGGAACGCGGACCTCTTCACCGCCCTGTAGGGTGAGGTTGACCGCGGGACCGGCGCCGTCAAGCAGGCTGCGCACCGGGATGTGCCTGGTTAGAGAATGGGAGCCCTCCGGAAGCGAAATGAGGATTTCCGGGCCGGCGTCGGAAGTGAGCCCGCCGGCGCGGGTGATGGCTTCGAGCAACGTGACCCGGTCGACGGGCTCGAAGGTGACCGGATTGCGTACCGCGCCGGCCACGCTCACGGGCTGAAGCGTGTGGTACTCGGCAACGGTGACGGTGACGAACGGATTGACCAGAATCTGCGCCGCCTTGAAGGCTTCGGCGATGGCCTTTTCCAGTTCTTCGGGCATGAGGCCGCCGGCCTTGATCTTGCCATCGAGTAATGGAAGCCGAATGGCGCCATCCGCGCCGACGCGAGTGATGCGGGTGAGTTGGGGCTCACCGTAGATGGAGATATTCACCAGGTCGCCGGCATGAATTCGGTGGGGCGGAAGGTTGGCGGGTTCGACTTGGGCGGAGGAGATGCAAATGGCTCCGGCCAGAAAGAGCAGAATAGTCGAGGACTTCATACGGGCTTACGGAATGAGTGGGGCAGGACGGCGGAGTGTTCTCTATTTTTTCAAGGAGGACAGAATCCACGACTTCCCGGGGGTTCGCGGCGGACGAAATGGAAGATCAGAGCGACTCCAAGCCCTAGAGAGAGAGCCGGCGCCGATGCGCTGTCCGATGATGCAATCCCCTCGACGATGGGCTAAATTAATCACGATGACGCTGCCCATTAACCCGCCTGGGCGGACGCTGGGAACGGAGAACGCGATCTTATCGGGTTACGGAACCCGGTACCATGTTCGCGACTTCGAGGGCTGTCTCTCGCTCAAAAGCGTGTTGCAAGGTTCCGCCGACTGGGAGACGGGTGGCCGGAGGTTTGTGGTCGACGAGGCTCGCTATCTGATTCTCAATGACCGGCAGCACTACACGATCACCATCGATTCTCCGAAGCGGGTGAGGACATTCTGTCTGTTTTTCGAACGCGGGTTTGTGGAAGAAATCAATCGCGTCGTCACGACCGGTGACGAACGCTTGCTTGATTCCCCGCAGAGCGTGCACCGCCAGGGACTGGAGTTTCTCAATCGCCTGGAACCGCAGGACAGCATGGTACTCGGCCTGCTCCGCCGATTCCAGGCCGAGTTGGTTGACAGACGGATGCCGCCGACCCGGTGGGACGAACATTTCCTGCGAATTGGCGCCCAATTAGTGAGGGAACGGCAGGAGACATTGCGCGCGATCCTGAAACTTCCCGCGGTGAAGTCTTCGACCCGTGAGGAGGTTTACCGTAGATTACTGCGTGGCCGCGACTTCCTGCTGGCGTCGCTCACGAGCCGCATCGTTTTGAAGGACGTGGCGAGGGCAGCCGCTCTCTCGCCTTTTCACTTCCACCGCAGTTTTGCGCGGGTTTTCCGGGAGACGCCGCACCAATACCTGACGCGGCATCGGCTGGAGCGGGCCGCCCGGCTGCTCCGCTCCACGGAGACGAGCGTGACAGAGGTAGGGCTTGCGGCGGGGTTTGAAAGCACGCCGGCTTTCAGCCATTCCTTCCGGTGTCATTACGGCCTCTCGCCGCTGCGATACCGAAGGGGAAATTAGCAAGATTAAGAAAGTAGTCGAGGTGTCACGCAGCCATACTGGTTTCCATGACCACAAGCAAATGGCTGATTGCGTCCGCGGCACTGGCGATGACCTTCTCGTTATTCGCGCAGAAGAAGCCGGGCGAATTACCCGGGCCCGGAACCGAGACAATTTACAGCATTGCGCATGTCAAGCCGGGAATGGAGACGCAATATGCCGCTTTGAGCGCCAAAACGTGGGCGATTTATCGCAAACTGGACCTGGTGCTGCCCGCTCCGCACGTCGTGGTTCGGGGAGTGGATTCCCAGAATCTGCCGTTTTTTGTGGAGATCTTCACGTGGAAGAGCGCGGATGTCCCCGACCACGCTCCGGCGGAGGTTCGCGCCGCCTGGCAGGAGCTCGAAAATGCGTGCGAGAAACGCAATGGGCGTCCGGGGATCGATTTCACGGAAGTGACGGCAGTGGCGGTGAACTAACGGCTTCTGCCAGCCCACTCACCGCGGCCGACTTTTCTCCACCTGCGCGGCCATCAGGCGGATCATTTCCGCGCTCGTCCACGGAGTATACCCGTGTCCTTTCATTGGCCGTCCGTAGTCGAAAGTCGCTCCCGCATCGGTGGTTTTCAGGAAATCCTCCATCATGTAAACCGCCAGATTGAGGTAGAAGTTATCCATGTCGCCTACAAACATGTGAATTTTTCCCTTTAAAGACGGTCCGATTTTGCTCCAGTTCTGCTGGAGGTAGTAATTCAGGTCATAGCCGTGATCGCGCATGTACTGCACGACCTGCTTGTCGATCTGCCCCGTCTTCTTATCGAACAACGGTATTGGATATCCATCCTCTCCCACCGGGCCGTACACCGCCTCCCACGCTTCGAACTGCTGGGCCGACCGGCCATGGCTTCCGAGCGCGTCTTCCAATTGACTCATCTGGCGCATCGTGACCATCACCTGGCCGTCGGCCGCGCGCATCATGGGCCGCTCCGGGACGTTGAACTCGTAGCCGGGGACGACGAACGCGTTGGGGTCGTCATAGATGTTCACGAGCTGATAGCGGCGGAAGTCGATGGGGTCGGGGTAGCCGGTCCAGGTGCCGCCGAAGAAGTCGGGGTGATAGAGCTGCAAGGCGAGCGATTCCCACCCGCCGGTCGATCCGCCGGTCAGAATGCGTGCGTAGGGGGCTTTGATCAGGCGGAAGTGCTCTTCGAGGTAGGGAATCATTTCCTGCAGAAGCGCGTCGCCATACGGGCCGTCATTGGCCGAATTAACGGCATAGCTGTCGTCGAAATACGGCGTGGGATGCTGGAACGTCACGGCCACCATGCGCGGGAAATTGTCGCCAGTCCAGTCGGGATAGAGCGCTGGGCCGCGCCCGCGTCCGGTATTGGCGCCCGGAGCCGCGAACCCGAATGGCGCGCCCAATCCGAAGTGGCCCTGAATGTAGATGGTGGGATAGTGCTCGTTGGGGTGCTCGTCGTAGCCTTTGGGCAGGAGCACGGTCGCGCCCAGGTAAATCGGATGGCCCCAGAACTTCGAGAGCATTTGGCTTTCGAACTTGATGTGCTTCACATAGTTCGTGTCGGGCGGAAGCTGGATGGGTGGAATCGCCCGCGTCAACTCCAACTTGAGGTCATAGCCGGCTGCGGGGTCGAGATGGACCTTGCGGATTTCGCTGGTCAGATTGCCGGGCGAGCGCGTGAAGTTCTGTCCTTCCCATTGGTCCATGTGCGCCCAGATCACGTGGCCGTCGGAGCGGTGGAATTGTGTGTAGATATTGACGATAGCCTGTACGTAATAATCGCCGGCGGGAATTTCCTTCAGACTATGCGCCGGAAACCCTTGGGAGTTGCCGTCGACCACCACCGCCTGGCCGGCGGGCAACCGGTCGACGTCGGCGGCGAAGAAAGGAGTTTTGCCAGTCCAGTTGCCAATTTGGCGAATGGGCTCGGGGGTCTCCGACTTGGCCAGGGTCACAAAAATGCGGCCGGTAATGGGAGCCGCGTGAGCGGACGCGGTGAAAGAAATCTCGAATTTGGTTTCCTGGGCGAGAAGCGAGGTCGAAGACAGGAGCAGGCACAGGAAAGTCGCGCGGACGATTCGGAGCATGCGGTTATCATCTCTCAAAAGGCAAGTGCGCGGGGATATAATCCTGTTATGCGCTGGACGGGGATCTTCCTCTTGGTATTCTGCGCGGTCCTGCGCGCCCAACAGGCATCCCCGCAGGTGTCTAAGTCCGGCGTCGATCTGGCGCTCGCGGGCCACTGCACGGAAGCGATGCCGCTGCTCGATGCCGGCATGCGCGATGCCGCGGTGCCGGTGGATACCAAGCGGACAATGGCGCTCGCCGGTGTCCGCTGTGCCATGTCGCTGAACCAGCAGAACGACGCCCTGAGCTTCGTTTCCTGGCTCCAGCAAGCCTACCCCAAGGATTCGGAAGTGCTCTTTCTCGCGGTACACGTGTTCAATGAATTGAGCCTGCGTAACGCCAGGGAACTAATGGACACGGCGCCCGATTCGCCCCTGGTAGTGGAACTCAACGCCGAGAACTTCGAGAAGCAAAACGAACTGGCCAAGGCCATCGCGGAATACCGCATTCTCCTGCAAAGAGTGCCAGACAAGCCGGGAATCCACTTCCGAATCGGCGGGCTGATCATGTCTTTGCCGCCCACGGAAACCAGTGCCGCCGAGGCGCGCAAGGAGTTCGAACAGGAACTGAAGGTCAATCCGCAAAATGCGGCCGCGGAATATTACCTGGGTGAGTTGGCGCGGCAAGCCGATCGTCTGGAGGAAGCCATCCAGCACTTTACGCGCTCCACCAAGCTCTTTCCGGGTTTTGCCGAGGCTTATGGCGGCTGGGGCAGGTCGCTTCTCGATTCCGGAAAGGCGGCCGAAGCTGTGAGTCCACTGGAGGCGGCAGTGAAACTGGCGCCGGACAATCCGACGCTGCATCTCGCGCTCGCCACGGCCTACCAAAGGCTTGGACGCAAGGAAGACGCGGCGCGCGAATTTGCCATGCAAAAGAGCACGGCGGAAAAGATCAACCAAAACACCAAAACACTGCACAAAAACGTCTCCGGGGCGGACACGGGAAAGTGACGCGGGGTTTCTGGCTGCCCGCCCTTGCCTGCGGCCTGGCATCCGCCTGGCTCGGGGTTCAAACGCTCCACTCACAGCCGCCCAAGCAGCCCCGCTTTACCGACATCGCTCCCCAGTCGAAATTCAGCTACATATCGAATAACGATCTCTCTCCGCGAAAATATTTTCTTCAACCGATGTGCGGCGGAGTGGCCATCTTCGATTTCGACAACGACGGCAAGATGGATATCTTTTTTACGAATGGCGCGAAGTTGCCCGAATTGAAGAAGACTGGTCCGGCGTTTTACAACTGCCTGCTGCGCAATCGCGGCGACGGGACATTCGAAGATGTCACTCGCAAGGCCGGCTTGACCGGCGCGGACCTCGACTACAATTTCGGCGTGGCCGTGGGCGACTACGATAACGACGGCAACGAGGATCTCTTCATCTGCGGCGCCGGGCGGAACGCGCTCTATCACAACAATGGCAACGGCACTTTTACGGATGTCACGCGGGAATCGGGAATCGGCGGAAAGCCGCCCGGCACCATGAGCATTGCCGCGGCGTGGTTCGACTACGACAACGACGGCCTGCTCGATCTGATCGTTTCCAACTACACCGTGTGGACGCCGCAGACCGACCGCCGCTGTGCCGCCGCGGGGCAGGAATACTACTGCGATCCGCGTCTCTTCTACGAAGCCGTCCCGCACCGGCTATACCACAACCTGGGTCACGGCAAATTCGAGGATGTCACCGCGAAATCGGGAATCGGCCGCGCTCCCGGCAAGGGCATGGGCATCTCGATCGCCGATTTCAACGGCGATGGCTGGCAGGATGTATTCGTCGCTAACGATACCGAGGCCAACTCGCTCTTCATCAATAAGGGAGACGGCACTTTCGAGGACCAGGGACTCTCGATGGGCGTAGCTTACGACGATACCGCGAAGGCTGTTTCGTCGATGGGATCGGATGCCAGGGACTACGACAACGACGGCCGCGTGGATATCTTCTACAACAACCTGATGACCCAGGTCTGGGGTCTGTACCAGAATCGCGGCGATTCCTTCCGCTATGTTTCGCAGCAAACCGGCATCGCCCGGCTCAGCCACTCGCTTTCGGGCTGGAGCAACGGCTTCATCGATTACGATAACGACGGGTGGAAGGATCTATACTCCGCCAACGGCGACGTGGATAACATTCTGCCTAACGCGCGCCAGCACGACACGATGTTTCGCAATTTGGGCGGCAAGACGTTCGAAGACGTGTCGGACATCATGGGAAAGGATTTTCTTCATGTGGGTTACCAGCGCGGCTCGGCATTCGGAGATTTGAATAACGACGGATTTGAGGATATCGTAGTGACGTCGCTGATGGAGCCGCCGCGCATTCTGATGAACTCGGCGGATAACGGGAACCATTGGCTGACTTTGGAACTGATTGGACACTACAGCAACCGCGACGCCATAGGAGCCAAGGTCAAGCTCACTACGGCATCGGGCAGAGTGCTCTACGATCACGTCTCCGTCAGTGTGGGCTTCATGAGCTCCAGCGACAAACGGGTTCACTTCGGTCTCGGCGGCGAGAGCCAGGTTCGTTCTGTCGAGATTCGCTGGCCGAGAGGGACGGTCCAAAAGATCGAAGGCGTTGTGGCGGATCGGTTAATGAGGGTGGAAGAGCCCGTTCCCGGCCGGTGATCCGATTTGCCAGGCGGCGCGCGGAGGGATGACAGCGCGAGCGCAGCAAGACGCATCTGACTGGTTCAGCATAGCGCCCTGCGCAGGAGCATGCTATTTTTTCGAAAACCCGACCTTTTCGAGCATGCCGCGGAGCGATTCTTCGCCGCTGAATCCCACTTCGTAACCGGCGATTTTGCCATCAGGGCCGATGAGGACGAAGCTCGGATAGCCTTTGACCTGGTAATCCTTGAGAACAGTGGATTCGCCGCTGAGGACGGCGGGGTATGCCAGAGGCGTCTTCTTGAGAAAGCCGGCGACAACGTCGTGCTCCTCGCCGGCATCGACGCCGAGGACGACGAGGCCGCGATCTTTGAATTCCCGATAGATCTTTTCCACCGATGGCATGGCTTTGCGGCAGGGTCCGCACCAGGTGGCCCAGAAATCGAGCAGAACCGGCCTGCTTTTGAGGGATGATAGGCCGTAAGGCTTGCCATCGACCGTTTTCAAGGTGAAATCGGGCGCGGGCTTGCCCGCGAGATCGGGTACCATGCCGAGGGAGCCGAAGAGCGAGAGCTTGTCAACTTCCTTTGCGCCCTCGGGAGGAGTGAAGGCAAAGGTGGAATCGGGGATGGGAGCGTCGATGTGGAGGTCTTTCTTCACACTCTTGACGCGCACCTCCATTGGCGGGCCGCCCGGCACCGACAGTTTCATCGAGGTATCGCTCTGGAGATCGATCCCGAGTTTTTTGTCAATCCACATCGTGACGGTGCCGCCGGAGATTTTGGCGCCGCGCGCGGCGGGAGGGAGTTCCAGGGCGCCAATATCGCTGTGCACCACCCAGCAATCGTGCTTCTGGCCGTCGATGGGGACGGTTTCTTCGCCAGTGGTCTTGGAGGTGATGTGCATGTCAGCCATATTAGGCATGAAGTCATTCATGCCCATGGATTCGACTATTGCCTGGGTGCCCATGGCGATTGACTTTTTGGTGTATTCGTTGCCCATCGAGCTGTACATCCAAGTGGTATCGCCGTCGCTGACGATGACCATGGTCAACCCTTGCGCTTTGGTTTCCATGCGCGACTTTCCGGGGCTTACCATGGCCGACGAAACTTCGGTGTTCATCTTCATGGATTGACCGCCGATGACGGTTTCCATGGTGGTCTCCTCCTTGTAGTCGATGCTGTGCAACTTGGCGAGGATGGCCTCGGCCTGCTTCGTAAGTGTTTGGCCGTCGGGAAACTGCTGGGCCGAGAGCGACGATAGGGCAAGAGCGGCAATCAGGGCGGATCGCATTCAGGAGACCTCCACGGGGAGGCCGTTGCCAACCGACCCCTCAACCAAGTGTTCGAGGGGTACGCGGACGCAACGGATACCCTCCAGATTGAGGGTAGCGTACAACTCGTGCTGTCACGAGATAAACCCAATCGGATGCCTGGGTTAGTCCAAGGGAGATTCCATCAGTCGATTGAGCACTTCGAAAATCACTTCGAACTGCTGATCAAATTCCCTTCTATGGCTTGCAGTTGCTCGGCCAGCCCGCTATGGGACTCCATGATGTGACGCAGGCGCACGAATGTCCGCATGATCGCGATATTTACTTGCACCGCGCGAGGGCTTTTGAGGAACGCTGGACAGCATGGCGACTCCTTGCCCGGTAAAAGCGTAGGGCAGCATGCAGAGGTGCGGTACTTTTGGGAACCGGTCACAATTTGTGACCGGTTGGCTTCTTCGGGGGGCAGCCGGAACATGAAGTCCTCCGGGAAACGGAGATTCCGCTTCACGGCTTGATTAGGACTTTGGTCCGCAACCGATACAGCTCAGCCAGCGCGGAATCGTGCAGGGCCTTCTGGCTGCGGATTAACAGAATCCGGTGCTCGATAATCTCCGCCGGAGTCAGGTAGGCGTTCTCGACGGCCATCAGGCCGATTCCAGCGACAGGGTCTCTTCGGTTTCGCCGTTTTCGAGCTTGATCAGCAGTTCGGAGCCATATTGGCAGCCCTTGTCGAAGGCTCGGAGATTCAAATCCTGGAAAGCCGGCGGAACGGAATCGGCGACGGCCTGGCGAAGCGATTCGCGATCCAGCAGGCCGGAGACGGCGCCGAAAAAGCCGACCATCACGATGTTGAGCACCATTTTCCGGCCGAGTTCCTCGGCCAGGCGGGTGGCAGGCACGCCGTAGACCTTGATGCCGGTGGGAAGCCGGTCAATATTGACGAGTTCCTGCTCGGTGATGAGGATGCCGCCCGGCTTCAACTGAGGAGAGAATCGGGTATAGGCTTCCTGCGACATCACGACCAGGACATCGGGTTGGGTCACGTAGGGGTAGAGGATCGGCTCGGTGGATAAAATCACCTGCGCGCTCGACGAACCGCCGCGGGCTTCCGGACCGAACGCCTGCGTCATGGTGGCGTAGCCACCCTCGAAAATAGCGGCGGCTTTACCGATCACGGCGGCGGCGAGAATCACGCCCTGGCCGCCGAAACCGGCGATACGAATTTCGGTTAGCACTCGCTGCATGATACCTCCGGTTCCGCGTAACGGTCGCCCAACGTGGTGTGCATCTGCGATTGCAGAAGGTCGAAATAGTCGGGCCGGTCGCGGTCGACGAATTTGCCCACCAGGATTTCGCCGGCCTTGGTCAGGGCGGCGTCGGCCGTGGATACGCCGTTGCGGGTCTTGCTCACCTGTTTGTAGAACTTCATGGCATCGAGGCCATCGCCCATTTTGTTGCGGCGCTGGTATAGCGTGGGGCAAGGCGAAAGCACTTCGATAAAGCAGAACCCCTTCTTTTTGAGGACTTCGCCCATGGAGCGGGCCAGTTGCTTGACGTGATAAGTGGTCCAGCGCGCCACATAGGTGGCGCCCGCGGCCTCGGCCAGTTGCACCAGGTTGAACGAGGGCTCGAAGACGCCGTAGGGCGAAGTGGCACTGATCACCTGGCTGGGGGTGGTGGGCGCGGTTTGTCCGCCGGTCATGGCGTAGGTGAGGTTATTGACGCAGATGACCTTTAGATCCATATTCCGGCGGGCGGCGTGGATGAAATGGTTGCCGCCGATGGCGAAGAGGTCTCCGTCGCCAGAGTAGACCACCACCTGCAATTCGGGATTGGCGAGTTTGAGGCCGGTGGCAAATGGAATCGCGCGGCCATGGGTGGTGTGGAAGGAATCGAGATTGGCGTAGCCGGCAACGCGGCCGGTGCAACCTATGCCGGAGACCACCGCCACCTTATCGAGATTGGCCTTCGATTCCTCCAGCGCTCGCGTGAAGCAATTGACAGTGGTGCCGATGCCGCAGGCGGGGCACCAGATGTGCGGCATCCGGTCCATGCGGAGGAACGGCTCGACGGGGTTGCGGGCGTCGGCGGGAATTTCGCAGGGCATTTCTAACGTGCTGGCGTTCATCGGGCTGCCTCCAATATGGCATTGAGAATCGTTTCGGGATTGTGCACGCTGCCGCCGGCGTGGCTGACGGGGATCACCTTGGCTTTACCCTCGGCGGCGCGGGCGACTTCATGCACCATCTGTCCGAGGTTGAGCTCGGGGACGACGAAGGCCTTCACGCGGCTGGCGAGTTCGGCGATGTGCGGATCGGGGAACGGCCAGGCGGAGATGAGGCGGAACTTGCCGGCGCGGATACCGCGGGCGCGCGCGAGTTGCAGTGCGCGCTGCGCCACGCGCGAAGTGATGCCATAGGACACCACCACTACTTCGGCATCTTCGAGGTTCTCGGTTTCGAAGAGCGCGCGCGGACCGGCGAGCGGCTGCAATTTGTCGACGAGGCGGCGCACCATGCGGTCCTGCGTGTCGATGTTCATGCTGGGATAGCCGCGCTCGTCGTGGGTGAGACCGGTGACGTGGAAGCGGTAGCCTTCGCCTGCGCGGACCATATCGGGCACCTGATCTTGCTGCGGCTGGAAGAGGCGAAACTCGGGCGGAGGGAGCTTGGTGAAGCGGCGCGGAACGATGGCGAGCTTGTCGGCTTCGGGGATGACGACTTTTTCAGTCATGTGGCCGACGCACTCATCGAGCATCATCATCACCGGGACGCGGAATTCTTCCGAGAGGTTGAATCCGGTGATGGTGAGATCGAAGCATTCCTGGGGGGAATTGGGGCAGAGGGCAATGATACCGTAATCGCCGTGAGACCCCCACCTGGCTTGCATCATGTCAGCCTGCGCGGGGAGCGTCGGGAGGCCGGTGGAAGGTCCTCCGCGCTGCACGTTGACAAAGACGCACGGGGTTTCGGTCATGGCGGCATAGCCGATGTGCTCCATCATGAGGGAGAAACCGGGTCCGGAGGTGACGGTAAAGGCCTTGGCCCCGCCCCAAACCGCGCCTTGAATCGCGATAGAGGCAGCAAGTTCGTCCTCCATCTGGATGAAAATTCCGCCGACCGTGGGGATGCGGGAAGCAAAGCGTTCTACCACTTCGGTAGACGGTGTGATGGGGTATCCTGCGGCAAATCGCGCACCGGCCGCGAGTGTTCCCTCACAGCAGGCATGGTCACCGTCGAGGAAATGAACACCTGTCAAGACGCCTTTGGGGTCAGCGTGCATGGCGCGCTCCAAATATGGCGAAGTCGGGGCAGTACATGCCACAGAGGTCGCAGCCGCTGCATTTGTCGGCGGCGACCACGTGTGGCGGATGGTAACCCTTGGAATTGAAAGCGGATGAGAGCGCGAGGACGTGCGTGGGGCAAAATTCTACACAGAACCCGCAGCCTTTACAGCGCTCGACGGTAATGGCGACGAAACCTTTGGCCATGAAAAGCCCTCCCTGGAATTGGATCGGTTTCGTCCATGCACGCCGGTTGCCGAATGGGCTAATGAGGTCTTAAAATGATGCTGGCTGGTGTCGAGAATGCCCAGCTGCCTGCTTTACATCCGGCTAGGAACTGAGCGTAGTCCGGCGGCGAACCAGCACGACTGTCACAGCCAGGAGCACGGATCCCAGCAGAAACGAGGATCGGGGCTCAGGGACAGCCGACGTCGTGACGGGCGTGACGCTCGCGGACGTGAAACCCGAGGCGAAGCAGCCAGGGGGGTCGAAGCAAAGAAGTTCTGACGTTGACGCGGTTACCTGGGTCGGCTCGATACGGCCGGGATAGAACGTGCTTCCCGAGAAGGTGGGAAGAGCGGTTTCGAAGTTCAACACCAGAAGATCATCAGCATCGGAAAACGAAAGCTGAACAAAATCGGCCGCTGGGCTGTAAGCCGGCGTGAAGGTGACAACCGAAGCGGTAAACCCGTCACTGGCGTTGATTGCACCCGTCGGGGTGGTGAAATCGAAGGCTGTGATGCTCCCCGCTCCGCCGGTGTCGAGTGTGAAGGTCCCGCTCACCGTATCTCCTCCCATGTAGGATTGGGCGAGGGTGCCTGAGAATGTGAAATTTTCCAGGTTGTCGGCTCTGGCTGAAGCGACGGCGAAAACGGAGGCTGCAACCACCAGCAGTACGCGTGATTGTCGCCCACGGAAGCCAAAAAGTCCTTGAGAATTACTCTTCATGCAATCCATCTCCTTTTGCTGAAAGCGAACCCGAGGTGAAATTCTGACGGGGTTCCCCCCTCACGTCTTAAGGTGCGATTCGGCGGGAAAAACTGGCAGGCGGCCGCGATTTCTTTGGGGGTGAAAGTACTGTTTAGCCTCTACTAAGTTCCGCCTGGAGCCAACCGGGAGAATTTCCACTGGGACGCTGGCCCGCTACACCCGGCTAGGAACTGAGCGTAGTCCGGCGACGAACCAGCACGACCGTCACAGCCAGGAGCACGGATCCCAGCAGAAACGAGGATCGGGGCTCAGGGACAGCCGACGTCGTGACGGGCGTGGCGCTCCCGGACGTAAAGCCGGAGAAGAATGAGGCGCTGCAGCCAATGGGATCGGAACACTGAAGAGCTGACCCTGTCGTGCTTGACTGGGTCGGCTCGATAGCGCCGAGATAGAACGTGCTTCCCGAGAAGGTGGGAAGAGCGGTTTCGAAGCTCAGCACCAGAGAATCACCAGCAAGGAGAAACCCAATCTGAACAAAATCGGCCGCTGGGCTGTAAGCCGGCGTGAGGGTGTAAACCACAGGGGTCCACCCGTCAATGGCGTTGATTGCAGCGTCCGGGGTAGTGAAATCGAAGGCTGTGATGCTCCCCGCTCCGCTGGTGTCGAGTGTGAATGTCCCGCTCACCGTATCTTGTCCCATGGAGGATTGGGCGAGGGTGCCTGAGAATGTGAAATTTTCCAGGTTGTCCGCTCTGGCTGAAGCGACGGCGAAAACGGAGGCTGCAACCACCAGCAGAACGCGTGATTGTCGCCCACGGAAGCCAAAAAGTCCTTGAGAATTACTCTTCATGCGGTCAATCTCCTTTTGCTGAAAGCGAACCGTGAGGTGGAATTTCGACGCGGGTTCCCCCCTCACGTCTAAAGGTGCGATTCGGCGGGAAAAACTGGCAGGCGGCCGCGATTTCTTTGGGGGTGAAAGTACTGTTTAGCCTCTACTGAGCTCCGCCTGGAGCCAGGACCGCGAGAATTTCCAATCCCGCATGACCGTTTCCGGTGACAAGTTGAGGACTTCGGCGGTCTCTTCGACCGTCAGTCCGCCGAAGAAGCGTAGCTCAACCACACGGGCCTTGCGGGGGTCCATTCCGGCCAGGACGCCCAGCGCGTCATCGAGGGCGATCAGTTCGCGCGAACGGTCCGCGCCGATATCGGGGAGTTCGTCCAGATCGATACGTTCCGCGCTGCCGCCTCGTTTGGCGGTGACACGTTTGCGCGCGCGGCCCAGCAGGATATTCCGCATGATGGCGGCAGATACCGCGAAGAAATGCGCGCGGTGCCGCCAATCCACGTGGGTGATGTCGACGAGTTCGAGCCAGGCCTCATGAACCAGGTCCGTCGCCTGCAAGGTTTGGCCGGCGCGCTCGTTGCGCATATAGTGCCCGGCCATGCGGCGCAGCGTGCGATAGACGCGCGGAGTCAGCCGATTCAGCGCGCTTTGGTCACCGCCGGCCCACGCGTGAAGAAGCTGCGTGGTTTCGGAGGTTGGATCGTCCATAGTACCGTCGTATCGAGTAAATTGTACCAACCGGTGGAGTAGGGGTTGATTATGGCTTGCGGGATCCGGAAGCTCCCTCTATGATTGAGAGGTCTGCGGGGTAAGTCTTGGGTCCTCAACGCCTGCGCGAAATCGAAGAACTGTACCACTCCGCCCGGGAGAGCGGCAGCGCGGCACTGGCCGCCGCCGATCCCGAGATCCGGCGCGCAGTGGAGCGGCTTCTGGCGCAGGATTCCGAAAGCGGCTGCAAACTGCTCGACCAGCGCGCGGCTGACCTGCTCACGGATGGGGCTCCCGCTGAACTGACCGCCGGGGCGCAATTGGGGCCATACCGGATCGATGCTCCGCTCGGTCACGGGGGCATGGGAACGGTGTTCCGCGCTACCGACACCCGCCTCGGCCGGAAGGTCGCGCTCAAGATCGCCAATCCGGAATTCATTCACCGCTTCGAGCACGAATCCCGGGCGATCGCGGCGCTGAACCATCCCCACATTTGCACGCTGCACGATGTCGGCCCCGACTTCCTGGTGATGGAACTGGTGGAGGGCGAAACCCTGGCCGCTCGGTTGAAGCGGGGAAAGCTACCGGCGGCCGAGGTCATCCGGTTCGGATCGCAGATTGCCGAAGCGCTTGCCGTAGCCCACGCGAAAGGCATTGTCCATTGCGATTTGAAGCCGGGGAACATCATGCTGACCAAGTCCGGTGTAAAGGTGCTGGATTTCGGGCTGGCCCAATCGATGGCCGTTTTAGCGGTGAGCTCCGAGCGTGACGAAGCCGGCACACCGGCCTATATGGCCCCGGAGCAGTGGGACGGAAATCCGGCCGACGCACGTACCGACATCTATGCGCTGGGGCTGGTGCTGACCGAGATGGTCACGGGCCGGCGGGGCGCGCGGAGGGATGGATTGGCGCCGGCGCTGGAGCGCGCCATCGCGAGGTGCCTGGACCCGGATCCGGAACAGCGCTGGCAATCCGCGCGAGACCTGCGATGGGCACTGGAATCAAGCGCGGATACAATTTTGCCGCCCGCTCCGCGCTTGCCGAAGGCCACGCTCAGCGGGGTTGTAGGAATCACCGTGCTGCTGCTGGCGGCGATGGCCTTCCTGTTCGTTCGCGGGCGCCCGCTGCCAAGCCATACCACCCGCGCCAGCGTCCTGCTCCCGGAAAAATCGCGGATGCTCTCTCTGGCCGTGGCTCCGGACGGGAGCGCCATCGCCATGGTTCTGGTTCGCGAAGGAAAACAGCAGATCTGGATCCGTGCGCTGGACGCGATCGACCCAATCCCGCTAGCCGGCACCGACAATGCCGCGGGTCCCTTCTGGTCGCCGGACAGCCGCTTCCTCGCGTTTTTCGCCGACGACCGGTTGAAGAAAATTGCCCGTTCCGGTGGGCCCGCACAGGTATTGTGTGACGCGCACGCGGCGGTTGGCGGCTCGTGGGGCCGCAAGGGCGAGATCCTCCTTGGCGGCCTGTTCCGGGTTCAGCGAGTGCCGGACACGGGTGGGCCGGTTACCGATCTTCCAGGAGATCAGGCGAGTTGGCCGGTGTTTCTGCCCGATGGCGAACATTACCTGGCCACGCGCGATGGCATCTCGCTGCGCTCGATCCGCGGCGGGGAGGCTCGGCGGATTCTGCCGGATGGTTCGAACGCTCAGGTCTTGGATCGGCTGCCCGGCCGACAGGTGGGCGCGGTGATCTTCGCTCGCGCGGGCACCCTGATGGCGCTGCCATTCGACATGAAGCGGCTCGAGCCGGCCGGTGAGGCGTTCGCCATAGCGCCGGGAATTGCAGCGACAGATTCCGGGGTGCTGGCCGGCACGTCTGACCATGGGACATTGGCTTATGTCAGCTTGCAGGAACGCCCGGACTCCAACAGCCATAGTCTATGGCAATTCGTGTGGCGGGACCGCAAGGGCGCATATCTGGGAGCGTTCGGCGACGCCGGCGGTGTGGCCATGATTTCTCCCAATGGACGGCAACTCGCGGTGGACTGGAACTCAGAGATAGTGGCGCTGGATCTGGCGACCGGTGTCACGACCCCGCTGACATTCCGTCCCTCATGGGCCCAGAATCCGATCTGGTCGCCGGATGGCAGGTACGTCGCGTATAACTCCACCGCCGGAATTTTTGTGAGGCCCGCGAACGGGGCGGGAAGCGAGGAGTTGCTGGTCAGAAGCGATAACGCTCTGGTAGTTCCCAAAAGCTGGGCGCCGGACGGGCGGTTTCTGATTTATGCGCGGGTTAATCCCGCGACCGGGGCGGACCTGCTGGCGATGCCGTTGCATGGCGACAGGACGCCACTTGTTCTGGCCCAGACCCCGGCTACCGAAGATCAAGGCCAGTTTTCTCCCGACGGCCGCTGGGTGGCCTACACTTCCACCGAGTCCGGGCAGGGCGAGATCTACGTGATCCCGTTCCCGCCGGTACCGGGCGGCGGGAAATGGATGGTCTCGCGCGGCGGCGGGGTGATGCCGCGATGGCGGCGCAACGGCAAGGAGCTGTTCTATATTTCGCCGGACTCCCGGATGATGGCGGTCGAGGTCGACGGCGCCGGCCCCGTGTTCCATGCCGGCAATCCGGAGCCTTTGTTCCAGACGGACATCATCGATACCGGAATTCGCACAGGACCGTTCAGTTGGGACCTTGCTCCCGATGGGAAACGGTTTCTGATCATCAGCCCGAAGTCGGAGTACACCGGGTCGGTGACGTTAGCTCTGAACTGGTGGGCAGGGCAATAAACAGCACCTCCTGGTAAGCCTGGCAAATTGCTGCGAGCCGGACGGACATCGCTGACGAACCGGTCCTGGAGCCGCTCCACGCTGAAACCACTGCCCGTGCCGGCATAGTTTGGGTAGATGCGGCGAAATTCCGAGTAGGCGAGCTGCATCCGGGCGTTTGCCGAAGCCAGGGTAATCCCGGGCTTGAGCCGTCCGCCGACGACGAAATAATGCGCATGGTCGCTGCTTTCCGGATCGATGGCCAGGGGAGTCCACACGTCTGGGCGCGGATCGCTGTCGAAATCGAACCCCGGCGCCAGGATGCCGATCACCACGTACGGCGCCCGGTCGAACGAAATCGTTTTTCCGAGCCGGCCGGGGTCGGCGCCTAACCCGACTTTCGCACTTCGCGTGAATCTCCCGGGAGAAACGGGGAGATCGGAGCCGCAAGTTCTTCGGCATCAACAAAGTATTTCTGGGATCGCGTATAGTGCAGACCTACCCCCTATGCACGGCTAAACGCCGGTGCCACAGTTCATCGGTGATGACGGCGACGTGGCGGCTGCCGGGGAGGTCTTCCCTTTTGGCGAAGCCGCGGCCTCGCTCGATGGGCGCGCCGAAGAGGTGCAGACTGGCCGCAGTGGCTTCGACGGACGCGATCTGCTCGGGATAAGAGCCGGCCGTGAGCGTGATGGAGCTATCGCGGTAAGCGGACACGTCCTGAAAACGTATCATTCTGGCGGCGCCAGATATTGAACTCGGTAGCCGAGCCTCCCGGTGTGGGACCCGCCGGGGTGGCCAGCATGAACTGAACGATGCGGTCGGGGTCCGGATAGGACAGGGGCTTCAGCAGGACGGCATTGACCACCGAAAAAATGCCCGTGTTGGCGCCGATACCGAGCGCCAGCGCTGCGACGGTGGTGAGGGTGAAGCCGGGAATCTTCCGAAGAGAGCGCCAGGAGAATTTCAGATCGTTCAGAAACTCGATCACGAGACAACCTCACGTTGCGGACGCGCTGGCGGAGCAGCGAAGGCCCCCCGATTTTATATGTCCAACAGGAAGATTATTTCACAGGGCATGAGGCAATTCCCTGAGGTTTCACGCTGCGTATAATGAATGCTGCTGCGGCCCAGGGGAATCGTGCGATTGCGGGGTCTAAAACCCTTCCGGTTTCATAGTCTTAGCCGCACTTACAGGGGTAGGATTCCATGAATCGAAATAATCGGCCGTGCGGGGCCTCTGCACGGCTATGCGCCACTGCGATTACCAGAGCCTTCGTTCGGGCACTGCTTCCCGCCGTGTTTCTTCCCGTGACCGCCGTCAGCCAGCAACCCGCAGCGCCTCCACTCCTCCCGGATTCCGCCACCCAACGCTCGCGGTCGGTGCAGGCGAGCGCGGCGGCGCCTCAAAGAACACTTCTGAAACCCAGAACATCCTCCGCCCAGCCTCCAGGACAGAGTTGCAAGACTTACGATTTCGATGGCCTTCCGGAGCAAACCCAGATTCCCAGTTTCGATGGGTTGTCGTCGCCCGGCTGGTACGCGGGTATTTCCGGAATCGCGAATCTCACCAATCTGCCATACGGGTATACGGCAGCAGTCTTCTTCCAGGGCGGTACCGACACCCTGACCTTCGCCAATCCCGTCGAGAGCGTTCAGTACTATTACGCCACGGCTTATCCCACCACGCTTACCGCTTACGACAACATGGGCAATGTCGTGGCAGGCCCCGTCAATATCCCGTCCAACTGGGATGGAAATCCTAACTACTACGACAACTGGACCCAGATTCCTCCCCTGCAAGCCGCCGGCAACGTGATCAGCTCCATCAATATACAATCGCAGGCAACCCTGAACAACTTTCTGGGGATCGATGACCTGCAGGTTTGCCAGGCGCTAACCATCGCCTCGGTCGAAATGACGCAGGCCATCCAGCAATATCAGACGCTGGGCGACCTGAAGAACAGCCTCAACACCACCGGAGAGCCTCTCGTCCCGATCATCGCCGGCAAAGACGCGGTCATGCGTATCTATACCGTGCCCGTGGTGGACGTGACCTCGGTGCAAATTGAAGTGTCCGTGCCGGGCGCCAATTTCGATCTCTCCAAAACAGCGACTTTGATGCCCGGCTGCCAACCGGCGGACCAACGCCTGCACAAAAACACCGGCAACGGCGCCTGTCCTTCCGCCGACTACTACTTCACGGCGCCCAGCGGTACCTGGACCGCTACCATCAACGTCACCGACCCCAACACCAATGCGCTCATCGAGCAGGAGTCGCTGACGTTTAAGAGCCGCAACACCCAGGCGCTGAATGTGCGCGGCGCCACTACCTGTGATTATCAGGCCGAAGACCACTGGTATTGCGGTTCGGCCAGCGACATCATGGACAAGACAACTTTACTCGCCAAAATTGCCCCCACCAATTCCGTCACCCCTACCGTGACGCACCATGAGGTTCACGAAGACACCTCTGTTCTGTGCCCTCCCGGAACCACCAATGGTAACTGCGGGTATTATTGGTTTGAGCGGACGTCGATCGATCTCAGCCGCTTTTACTTCACGTTTCAATCGATCCTGGATCTCAATACCAACACCCGCACGCAATATAACGGCATCGCGAGAGACGCGATACCGGGTGGGATTGGAGGAATTGCGGCATCCATCCCCGGCTACGCCGTCGTGACCCGGTCGAGCACGCCGCGCTTCGCCAATAACGCGGACCTCATTCTAGAAACCGTGGCCCACGAACACGGACACGCCCTCGGGAACCAGCACACCAACACCGGTTTTCCGATGCAGAACCTCGCCCCCGGCTGCTACAACTACGCCCAGGACTCGACCACGAATTGGCCGTGGAAGGGGACTCTCGTGGTCAATCCCAACGGCAGTGTCACGGAAACCGTCAATGGCAACAATCGGATCCAAAGCAACGTCGGGCTGGAAGTCGGCTTCGATGTGGCTGGACGGGTCCCGCTCGATCCGAACAGCACCTACGAGATCCTCAGCTATTGCAGCCCCCGCTGGGTGGCGCCGCAGCGCTATAAGGCCATGATCCTCAATCTGGGCGGCGGCGTGGTCACCACGCCTTCGTCCGAGCCGGTTCCCGTTTCCCCCAACGCGCGCACGGCGGAGCCGCGCATCAGCCCGGTGCAACCGTTCTGGATGATCTCCGGCATGATCCCTTCGTCCGGTCCGCCGCAGTTCGATCCGCTGTTCCAATATGTCCAGCAGGGCGATATCAGCGGCGGGTCGGGAACCTACTCGCTGGTAGTGCAGAACTCCGCCGGAACGCCCCTGTTCACCCAGCATTTCACGCCCCAGGTCGCCACCACTGAGGTCGATATCGGAACGCTTGATTACCAGAGTCCGCCCTGGTTTACGCAGCTCGTGCCGGCGCCCGCCGGCGCAGCGCAGATCGTTCTCCAGGATCCAAACGGGGTGGCTCTCGGACAAATCACGCTCGGAGGGGTTGCGCCTACCGTCGCCATCACCAATCCGACGGCCAATTTCGATGGCACCACCCCCATCGCGTGGACCATTACCGATCCCGACTCGTCGTCCTTCGTTTCGCGAGTCATGTACTCGCCCGACAACGGTACCACCTGGTCGGAGATCGGCGAAGTGCGCAACAGCGGCACGCAACTCGCCGCCGATTTCTCGACCCTGCCAGGCACCAACGGCCAAGGACTGATCAAGGTGATGGTTTCCGATGGCGTGAATACCGGCTCCACGGTTTCGCCGAACTTCAGCATTGCCAGGAAGCTGCCTTCCATCGTGACCATCACGTCTCCGGCCGCCGGCGCCTACCAGCCGGCCAGCGACCTGGTTTTCCTGAAAGGAGTCGCCTATGACACCGATGACGGCGCCCTGAGCGGGACCGCGCTGGTCTGGAGTTCCAACCTTCAGGGGCCCCTCGGTGCCGGCAACAACCTTGCCCTGAATTTGCAACCCGGCGTTCACACCATTACGCTCACGGCCACCGATTCCGACGGCAACAGCATCAGCGCTTCCCAAATTCTGACCATCACGAGTCAAGCTCCCGTCTTGAACTGGAGTCTGTACCCCTTGACCAGCCCGCCGCAAACCAATGCCACGTGCATCGTGTCGTCCGTGAGCGCCACACCAGCCGCCGCCAGTGGCGCGCCCCTGGCACTGGTGCAATACAGCGTCGATGGCGGCAACACTTACACCAACATTCCGTTGAATCAACTGCCCTACTCGTTCTATGTTCCCGGTACCGGTTTTATCAGCATGGTGGTGCAGGCCATCGACGCATCCGGCTTTTCGGCGTCGCAGAGCTTCAACTATTTCAACCTCTATGCGTGCGGCCCCATCTCGGTCCCGAATCTGGTGGGCCAATCGCAGGCCAATGCCCTGACGATTCTGGGGAACACCGGATTTACCCCGGGCGCAATCACAGCCGGCGCCAGCTCAACCGTGGCCGCCGAGATGGTGCTGAGTCAGAGTCCCGCCGCCAGCGTCCCGGTGGCTCCCGGCTCGGCAACCGTAGTGAACTTCGTGGTGTCGAGCGGACCGCAAGTCGCCGTCCCGAATGTCGTGGGCCAACTACAGGCCGCGGCCGTGGCCGCCATCGCCAATGCGGGCCTGATGCTCGGGACCATCACGAACGCGTCCAGCTCCACCGTTCCGGCGGGGGCCGTCAGCAGCGAAACGCCATCCGCGGGCGCCATGGCGAACGCCGGAGCAACCGTCAACCTCACCGTCTCCACAGGTGCGGCCCTGGCGATTAACCTACCGCTGTCTCTCACGCCTGGCGCGGCCGGATCACTCTATCCGCCGACCGGGGTAACGGCATCGGGCGGCACACCGCCCTATATCTGGTCGGCCACCGGCCTTCCGGCGGGACTGTCCATCGATCCGGTACTGGGAGCGATCAACGGAACTCCATCGGCCGCCGGCGGACCGTATTCCGTGACCGTGACGGTGACCGACAGCAATTCGGTGACAGCAAACAAGACCTACAACCTGACCGTGGACCCCGCCCTTGCGATTAACGCGCCGGCGGCATTGCCCGCGGGTACTGTGGGGATACCTTACACCACGGCCGTTTCCGCCGCTGGTGGTTCCGGTTCGTATAACTGGTTTGCGACCGGGCTGCCTCCCGGATTACGCATCGGATCCAACGGAACCATTTCCGGGACCCCGCTCGGCAACTCGGGCAGTCCCTACAGCGTCCAGATCATCGTCCAAGACACCAATGGCGCAGTCGCTTCCGCCGCTTCGGGACTTACCATCGCCCCGGGAGCGGGCAATCTCTGCGCGATCACTCACGACGGCACGGTGAGCATCAGCGACGTCCAGTTGGCGATCAACCAATCGCTGGGCGGCAGCTCGCCCAATAACGATCTCAACGCCGACGGAGTGGTCAATGTCGTGGACGTGGAAATCGTCATCAACGCCATTCTGTATAGTTTCTGCTCGGCCGGATAGCTCGCGCCGCAACCTTTTTGCGCCGCGCGCGCGCCCGAGCCTTCGTCCAGTCAGACCTGTGCGCTAAAATCGAGAGATACTGCCGTGGTGCTTGCCCGCATACTGTTATGATCACGTCTCTTAGCACTCGTGCCCAGGAATTCCGCGATCAACTCGCCAAGCGCGTGATGGTGGCGGATGGCGCTATGGGCACCATGCTCTATTCGCGCGGTGTGTTTATTAACCGCTGCTTCGATGAGCTGAATGTCGCGCAGCCCGACCTCGTCCGCCAGATCCACCGCGAGTACGTCAAAGCGGGAGCGGAGATCCTCGAAACCAATACCTTCGGCGCCAATCGCGCCCGCCTGGCGGCATTCGGCATCGCCGAAAAGCTCGCCGCCATCAATCAGGCCGGCGTGCGCGTGGCGCGGGAAGCGGCGGCCGACAGCAAAGCTTATGTGGCCGGCGCCATCGGACCGCTGGGCGTGCGCATCGAGCCGCTCGGTCCGACGTCGTTCGCCGAGGCGCGCGAAATTTTCCGCGAGCAGGCGCTCGCGTTGCTGGAGGGCGGCGCCGACCTGCTGATTTTCGAGACCTTCGGGAATTTGGGCGAGCTCCACGAGGCAGTGGAAGCCGCTCATGAAATCGGCGGCGGTGCGATCCCCATCATCGCCCAGGTCACCATCGACGATTTCGGCCATCTGCCCGGCGGCACCGATCCCGAATCGTTCACGCGCGAGATGGATTCCTGGCCGGTGGACGCCATTGGCCTGAACTGCTCGGTTGGCCCCAAGGCGACGCTCGAGACCATCGAGCTGATGATGCAGTATTCGTCGAAGCCCATGAGCGCCATGCCCAACGCCGGCCTGCCCACCCGCGTGGAGGGCCGCAACATGTACCTCTGCTCGCCGGAATACATGGCGCAATATGCCCGCCGCCTGCTTTGGGCCGGCGTGCGGATCATCGGCGGGTGCTGCGGCACCACCCCGGAACACATCAAGCTGATCCGGTCGGAGACCCGTTCGCTCCAGCCGGCCGCCAAGAAACTGGCCGTGACGGTGGAGACTCCGCAGGCCAAGGCGCATTCGCTCGCCCGCGTGCCAGTGGGGCAGAAATCCAAGTTGGGGGCGAAGCTGGCCGAGGGGAAGTTCGTTTCGTTCGTCGAGATTCTGCCTCCGCGCGGGGTGGACGCCAAGCTTGAAATCGAAGGCGCGCGCCGCTGCGCCGAAGCCGGCATCGATTGCATCAATGTGCCCGATGGTCCGCGCGCCAGCGCCCGCATGAGCGCGCAGGTCACCTGCCAGCTCATTCAACGCGAGGCCGGAATCGAGCCGATTCTCCACTTCTGCTGCCGGGACCGCAACATTCTTGGCATTCAGTCGGAGTTGCTGGGGGCGCACGCCGCAGGTGTGCGCAATCTGATTTGCATCACCGGCGATCCGCCGCGCATGGGACTCTATCCCGATGCGACCGCGGTGTTCGACGTGGACGCCATCGGGCTGGTCAATATCGTCAACAATCTGAATCACGGGCTGGATATCGGCGGCAACCCGATGGGATCGCAGACAGCCATGTTGACCGGTGTGGGCGCCAATCCCGGCGCACTCAATCTCGACGAGGAACTCCGCCGGCTCGATTGGAAAGTGGAAGCCGGAGCCGAATACATCGTCACCCAGCCGGTTTTCGACCTCGATCTGCTGGAGAGCTTTCTCAAGCGCACGGAGCACATCAAGATTCCGGTGATATGCGGCATCTGGCCGCTCACCAGCTATCGCAACGCGGAGTTCATGGTGAACGAGTTGCGCGTTCCCGTTCCGGCCCACTTCATGGACCGCATGCAGCGCGTGGACAACGCGGAGAAGGCTCGCGAGGAAGGCGTAAACATCGCGCGGGAGATGGTGGTGCGTGTTCGCCGCCTGGTTCAGGGCGTACAATTAAGTGCACCGTTCGGCCGCTACCAGATGGCGCTGGACGTGGCCGAGGCCATTGGCCCCCGCTGACAACGAGACTCGAACCATATGGCTACCGACCTGGTCGAAATCGACCCCGAAAAGCCGCAGCCTGAAGTGCTGGATCGCGCCGCCGCCGCTGTGCGCCGCGGCAAAGTAGTGGCCATCCCCACCGAGGCCCTCTATACCCTGATTGCCGACCCGTTCAATCTGCACGCCGTGACGCAGGTGTTCGCCGCCAAGGGCCGCGAACCGCACCGCTCTCTGCCCATTCTGATCGGAAGTATCGTGACGGCCGAGGAGTTGGCCGGCGAACTCAACAACCGCTTCTACCTGCTGGCGCGGCGTTTCTGGCCGGGGCCGCTTACCATCATCGTGCCGGCATCGGCGCGCATTCCGTTGAAAGTCACGGGAAACACCGGACGGCTGGCCTTGCGCCACTCGCGAGCCACCATAGCCAATCAACTGATCGAACATATGAACCAGCCGTTGATCTCGACCAGCGCCAACATTTCCGGCCACCCCACCTGCCGCAGCGGAATCGACGTGTTCGGAATGATGGACGGCCGTGTGGACCTTGTCCTCGATGGCGGGACATGCTCCGGCGCGGGCGCGACCACGGTGGACATCACGGAGCCGTTTTGGAAGATGATCAAGCCCGGCGCCGTGGACGAGAAGGAGATCGCCGAGTGCCTGCAGCCGGCCTGACGCGATGAAGTATCTCCTGATCGTTCTGGGCGGGGGAGTTGGGTCGCTCACGAGGTACCTGGTCGGCGCCACCATCGTGACACGGTACGGCTCGCGTTTTCCGATTGTAGGCACGATGTCGATCAATGTGACGGGTTCGTTTCTGATCGGCCTGCTGATGACCCTCATCACCCAACGTTTTGGAGCAAACGCCAATTTGCGGCCGCTCCTGGTGATTGGATTTCTGGGCGGGTATACGACATTTTCGAGCTTCGAGTGGGAAACATACTCCACCATCCGCGACGGCGGATTCTGGGTCGGCATGTTTAACATTGCCGGCAGCGTGCTATTCGGGTATGCCGCGGTTTGGCTGGGCGCGATGCTGGCGCGGCGGTAACGGTCCAGTAAACTGAGGAAAGATGCAGCCGGCGATTCCCGTTTCCGACCGAGAATTCGTCGCCGAATTGCGCCAGGCTGTCGAACGTTATTTTCGAACGGTGGACGATTGGGAGACCGGGTACCGCAAATACTACCGGCTTCCCGATCCGAGAGGAAAGACGCCCAGCGATCTGGCGGAGCAGCAGGCGGCATACGACGCCGCACGCGGCGCTCTCGCGGCCATGATCCCGCGAGCCCGCCGCCTGAGCCTCCGCCATGGCCTGCGCGATCCGTGGACTGGGCTGATGCGCCTGAAGTTAGGGCAGACGACGCCGCAGGATCGCTACTCTTCGGCACTCTCGCGGGCGGAACGGACGAAGGCCATCGAGTGCCTGCTGGAATTAGCGGAGGCATATGCCGATATTTCACAGGCGGAGGAAGAGCCGAGAGACGAACCGCACGGCCTGCTGCGGCGGCTGCTCGATTTTTTCTATTAAAGCTGCCGCTCCCCGCGGCCGTGGCTCTGTAAGAGTAGTTGCTGAATCCTGCATCTTAGAATCCGCATCTCCAAGAGCAGATCCGCGTGTTACTCTGATTCATTCCCATGCGAGACGTTGTTATTATTGGCTCCGGTTGCGCCGGCAACACGGCGGCCATCTATACGGCGCGTGCCAATCTGAAGCCCCTGGTGATCGGCGGTCATGAAGCCGGCGGCCAGCTCTCACTCACCACGCTGGTGGAGAACTTCCCTGGATTTCCGGAAGGAATTAACGGGCCCGACCTGGTGGAAAACATGAAGGTGCAGGCGCAGCATTTCGGCGCCGAGTTCATTCCGGGCTCTGTGATCGATACCGATCTTTCGCGCCGGCCGTTCCGCCTGAATGTGGAAGGCGAATGGCTGGAAACCCGCACCGTGATTGTGGCGTCCGGCGCTTCGGCGCGCTGGCTGGGACTGGACTCGGAACAGAAGCTGATTGGACACGGGGTCAGCTCCTGCGCCACCTGCGACGGGTTCTTTTATCGCGGCCGCAAGATCATGGTGATCGGGGGCGGCGATTCCGCCATGGAGGAAGCGAACTTCCTTTCCCGCTTCGGCAGCGAAGTCACCCTGGTGCACCGCCGCGACGAGTTCCGCGCCTCGAAGATCATGCTCGACCGGGCGCGCAACAATCCCAAAATCAAGTTTCTGCTCAACACCGTCGTAGAAGAGGTCCTCGACGTGTCGGAGAAACTCGTAACCGGCGTCCGGCTGCGCAATCTGAAGACCGGCGAGACCCGGAAGCAGGACGTGGACGGTTTCTTCCTGGCGATTGGCCACATTCCGAACACCAAAGTCTTCAAGGGCCAGATCGAGACCGACGCCGACGGATATATTATTTCGAAAGGCGGCGCGCGCACGAACATTCCCGGCGTTTTCCATGCCGGCGACGTGCAGGACCGGACTTACCGCCAGGCAATCA
Organism: Bryobacteraceae bacterium; assembly: GCA_035509055.1. Lineage (GTDB taxonomy): Bacteria > Acidobacteriota > Terriglobia > Bryobacterales > Bryobacteraceae > PALSA-129. The sequence continues at coordinate 92,585 of DATJMA010000093.1, forward strand.
CGGCTTCCGGGGCGGGGTGCATGGCGGCCATCGAAGTGGAGCGATTTCTGGAAGCGGAAGGACATTGATCATGATCGAACGACTTTCTCCCCCGGGCGTGGCTGCTCCACGCGGACCGTATTCTCCGGCGGTTCGCGCCGGCGGTTACATCTATGTTTCCGGCCAGGTTCCGGTGGACCCGCTGACGAACCAAACCGTGACCGGCGACGTGAAAGCCGAGACGCGCCAGGTGCTGAGCAACATCCAGCGCATTCTGGAAGGCTGCGGCGCGTCGATGTCAGACGTGGTGAAGTGCGGCGTCTTTCTTACCGACGTCAAGGATTTTGCCGCCATGAATGAGGTTTACGCGGAGTTTTTCGGCCAGGCGAAGCCGGCGCGGACCACAATCGCGGTCGCGGCGCTGCCGCTGCCCGGCGCGAAAGTGGAAATCGACGCCGTAGCATACAAGCCCGAATAGTTCGCCCGATCACTTGTGGCGATGCAGCACGTGGCTGGAAATATCCGGCCAGAATTCCCGAAAAACATTCGTGAGGGCATCGCGGCCGATCGCCCACCCGAACTTCACGGCTAGCTCGCCGCCGTGGCGCTCCTGTGTGGGGTAATAAAAGGCCGAGATCCCTTGAGAAATTGCGCGGCCAAAGATTTCGGCGCCGTTGAATGTATCGTGTCCGCGGTAATCGGGCGTGATGAGAATGCGCGACGCGGCATAGATGCCGCGTTTCCAGATGCCGCCCTTTCCCATCGCATAGTAGCGTTCATCCTCCCGGAAAACCGTCGGCAGGGCGAATATGACCAGGTAGTTGCCATCCGTTTTATCGAGGTAGCCGCGCCAGTAGTATCGTCCAAAACCTTTCAGCCCCTCGCGCAAATGCGGATGCGCATCCGACCATTCCGCCATGGCCGAAGTGATGCCGACGAAGATGAATGCCGAATAATCGAAGCTTTGCCTGGTGGCGATCTTGAAGGCTTCTTTTGGTGTGGCGGGCGGTGGATGTGCTCCCGGGCTTACAGCTCGAAAGTTCGGCATCACACCCAGAATGCGATCGGGTTGGGTCTGATCCGGGTTGGGCTGACTGGCGTTGGCGGGAGTAGTCTGAGGTGCGGACGACTGATCGGCTGCCAAGGCATGCGATTCGCACTGCGCGTAACATGTAACAGGTATTACCAACAGCAGGCATAAGAATCGAAGATTCCGGGACAGCATCGGCAGGATAGATGCTTCGGAATCGCAGCCGGTTTCCCCGGTAAGTACGGGAGCCTACACCACCATCCCTTTGCGGACCGCATAGAGAATCAGGTCCGCCGGACCGTGGAGTTTCAGCTTCTCCAGAATATTTTTCCGATGCGTTTCCACGGTATACACGCTTAGAAACAGGCGTGCCGCGACTTCCTTATTACTGTTGCCCTCGGCGATCAATTGCAGGACTTCGCGCTCGCGCGAGGTGAGCAACTCGAAGCGGTCCGCGCTTCCCGAACGCTCGAGCCGCGCCACATGATCCTGGCGCAATAGTTGCTTTACTTTCGGACTGAAGTACGATTTGCCGGCCACCACCGCGCGCATGGCGGCGATCAATTCGTGCTCCGCCGATTCCTTGAGGATGTAGCCGCGCGCTCCGGCGCGCAGGCAGCGCAGAACGTATGCCTCATCGCCGTGCATGCTCAGCATAATCACCGCGGTCTTGGGATACTGGCGGGAGATCTGCGCAGTCGCTTCGATGCCATTCAATCCCGGCATCGCGACATCCATCACCGCGACATCCGCCGGTTCGCGCGCCAGCGATTCCACGGCGACACGGCCATCGCCGGCCTCGGCGACCACGACAAAATCCGGCTCGCGTTCCAGGAGGAGGCGCAATCCGGCGCGCAGAATGGCGTGATCGTCGGCCAAAAGCACGCGAATGCGGTTCACAGCGGCAGCTCCACGGTCAGCGTGGTACCGCGGCCGACCTCCGACCGCAGGCGCATGCGGCCGCCCAAACGCGCCACGCGCTCCTCCATGCCAAGCAATCCCAAGCCCCTCGTGCGGCCCGGGCGAAAGCCCCTGCCATTGTCCTGCACACGCAACGTCACCGAGTTGTCCACCTTCGTCAGCCCCAGCCGCACGGAACTGGCGTCCGCGTGCCGGACGCAGTTCTGGAGCGCCTCTTGCGTCACGCGATAAATGCAGGTGCGCTGCGCGTCCGGCATTTCGCCGGCGGAATCTTCCGCGCAAACCTCCACGTCGAGACCGGTGCGATTGCCCACTTCGCGCGCCTGCCATTCGAGCGCGGCTACCAATCCGAGATCATCGAGCATGGAGGGCCGGAGGGATAGCGCGATGCGCCGGACAGCTTCCACGGTGCGCTCGGCGGATTCCGAAATGGCGGCCAACTGCAGGCGAACGGCGGGAGATTCGGTAAGCTTGGAGGCTCGTCCCACATCCAGCACGATGCGCGACATGGCCTGGCCGATCTCATCGTGCAATTCGCGCGCGATAGACCGCCGCTCTTCTTCCTGCGCGCGCTGCAACTGCGCCGAAAGCGACCGTGTTTCGCCCTCCAGCAGCAACAGACGCCGCGCCGCGCCCACGGAGAGCACCAGCCCCAACCCGACCACTAATGCCATTTCCGCGCCCAGAATCCAGCGCAACCTGTTATAGAGAGCGGCCAGCCGCGATTCTCCCAACCGCCATTCGCTATCGAGCGCGCGACCGATTTTGGCCGCCACTTGCAGCATGCTCTCGCGGCGTTCCGCCAGTTCGCGGCGGAAATACGCATCGACGCCGGGCGATGCCCGCTTGCGCGCCATCTCCAGCATGAAATCGAGAACCTGCCAATAGGCGCCCACTTCGCCGCGCAGTTCGTCCTCAATCCCGGTGGATTGCACCATGGCGCGGCGGGTCTCGGTTTCCACCTGCGAAATCCTGGCCAGCAGGGCGGGCGCCTCCGCGCCATTGGGATCGGCGGAATAATCGCGCGCCAGCGTGCCGGAGAGCAGGATGCCGGTTTCCACGCGCCGCATCCAGTTGCTGTGGTCGATCAGGCTCGATCTCTGCGCCGCCTCGGCAGCTTCCAACCGCTGGAAGACGAGCAACGCCGCGGCGCCGGTGGCCGCGATCATGAGGAGCAGGCCGCCGAGGGAGGCGATGAGGATCCTGCGCATATTCCAGCCCATGCTTCCCAGGATAAGGCGGCCGGACCCGGCCAAGAATACCCAGTATCGGGTATCGCTCTAGCGGGTGGTTTAGGGCTCAATGAGAGTATGAGGAATATTTTCCTACTGGCAGCTCTCGCTGGATTGTGCGGATGCAGTCACGTCGACCGCACGCCCATCGTTCCCATGGATTCCACACCGCCAATGAGCGATTCGGCGAATGCCGCGCCTGAAACGAAAGTCACGCCTCTTCCTGCCAATCCACCGCCCGCCTATGTCGACAGCGTTCCGCACGATGGTGGCGGAGGCGTCGATATGACGGGAAGGCGATGGGGATCCGAGTCGGAAGCCATCAGCGCCGTGAATGGCCAGATGGAAGACATCTATTTCCCCTACGATCAATCGGACCCTTCCGGGCAAGCTACCGCCGCATTGGGCCGCGACGCGGCCCTGTTGCGCGAAATCCTGCGCGAGTTTCCTCAGCTTCAAGTGACGGTGGAAGGCCACTGCGACGAGCGCGGATCGGCGGAATACAACATCGGCCTCGGCGACCGGCGCGCCTCGCGAACCATCGCCGCCCTGGCGCAGTTAGGGCTGCCGGCTGCCAGTTTCTCGCCGGTCAGCTACGGCAAAGAAGCGCCGCAATGTACGGAATCGAACGAATCCTGCTGGAGCCGGAATCGCCGGGCGCATTTCGTGGTGCGGTCCAGGCCAACCGAATAAGGATCAACGGGTAAAGGTTAGTCCGCGGCCCAGAATGAAGATGAAGACCAGGCTCGCGGCCGCGCCAACGGCAATCCATCCGGGGCTGCGCGCGATGACGCCGACGCGCTCGTCCTTTCCGGCGGGGTTCCATTTATCGATGACGAATGGCAAGCTCAGGAGGCCCGCGTTGGCACCTAACGTGGACGGCAGAGCGGACGCGATCACGTAGAAAAAGCCGATGGGATTCAGCAATCCGCCGATGCCGGCCAGAATGCCGTCGGTGAAATACGGAGTGTAGCAGAGGCGCAGAAACCGCGCGGGCCGGAATGGCGCCAGGGCGCCGGCGACTGCGATCATGGCGGCCCAGTAGGACGCAATACCAACTGCAATCAGTCCGACGCGCCAAGCCCAATGCGGTTCCAGGCCGTGAATGACAGCGGCCCAATCGCCGAAATCCAGTACCCCGGAGAACAGGAAATATCCGGTGCCGGTGAATAGATTGCCCATCATCGCCAGCACCAGGAAATAGCGCATCGCCGGGCGGTACGCCCGCGCGCGACGCAGGAGCAGCCAGAAGATTCCGCCGAACAGCAGATTCACCAGTGTTCCGTTCGCCGATATGAGCCGGGTATCGAGATCGCTCTGCAATGCCACCGTGCTCATGGAGATGGTGTGCGCTCCACTGAGCCACGCGGTGACGCCGTGGCCGAGGCCTTCGTGCAGGACGTCCTGTACCACGCACGCAACCGCGGCGATCGCGACGACAGTCGGAAGATCGTCGCGAGGGGTCACAGGCATTTGGACTTGTTATACCACTTACACGCTCACCACTGGACAGGGCGACTGCCGGATGATGGCGTAGGCGTTGGTGCGCAAGCGCCCGTAAACACCGGCGGCGGAGCCGCGGCCGATCACGAGAACGTCCGCCTTCAGCCGTGCCGCGGCGTTGCAGACCGTCTCTGCCGGCTCTCCAGTCTCCAGCAAAAGATCGCCGTCAGTTCCGGACGAAGCCAACAGCATGCGCAATTCCTCGCCCGCCGCCAGTTTCGTATCGGGACCGCAGGGCATGGCATGCAGCAGCGTCAGCCGGGCATCGAACTCGCGCGCCATACAGGCCGCCCACGCGAGGGCTTTGGCGCTCTGCGGTCCCAGGTCGACGGCGCACAATACATTGCGGATGGGAATAGACAATGTCGAGGGCGCGTCTTCCATATGCACACCGGTCCATACCGGGCAATCGGCGTCGTGCAGTACTTTGGCGGTGTTCGAGCCCAGGATGAAGCGGCGAAATGGCCCGTACCCATGCGTCGGCATGACAATGAGATCGCAATGCTCGGTATGGGCGAAATCCACGACGGAACTTGCGGGATCGCCTTCCAATACTTCGCGGCGCACGTTCATGCGCGCGAAATCGCCAGCCTGAAATTCCGCCAGTTCGAGCTTGGCCTGCTGGACGCGATCGCGGCACAATTCCGCCAGCATGGATCCGGCGATATCCACAGCGCCGAATTCGTACTGAGGCGGCACCAGCACGTGGACCAGGACCAGTTCGCAGCGGAAATGGCAGGCGAGAGTGCCGGCGTAATGCGCGCCTCCCACGGAACGCTCCGAAAAATCCACCGGCAAGAGAATGCGCGACAGAAACGGCATGAGCGCCTCCAGAACGGGCCCGGCGCGGCGGGGTGCCCAAGCCGGCACATCGGGGCTGATCCGGCTCTACCCTTAGAATAAGCCGAATTTCAGGTAAGTGGGTCTGCTAATGCTTCAACAGTTCCAGGACGGCCGACGTTGTGGCCTCAATCCCGGTTCTCAGCGCCGGTTCGGCCTGCGGCAGAAACGTGCTGGAATGCAGCGACGGCACGGGCGTGCCGGTGCGCCGGCTCTCTTCCAATTGCTGCGCCGAACTCGTTCCCAACAAGAAGAGCACCAACGGAATCCGGTGGCCTTCCAGGCCGAACAAACCGAAATCCTCGCTCACCATGATGGGCTTGAGGTCGACTACGTTGTCTTTGCCGAGCGCGGCCGTAAAAACGCCGCGGAGCCGCTCCACGAACTTGGGATCGTTATAGGTGGCCGGCACCGATTGGTCGTCGAACACTGTTACGATGGGCGCGCGGTCAACCGGCACACCGGCAGCGAGGGCAATGCCGCGAGCCTTGCGGTCCAGCGATGACAAAATGCTCTCGCGCACGTTTTCATTGAACGCGCGGACGGTGAGTTGCAGCACCACTTCGTCGGGAATAATGTTGTTCTTCGACCCGCCATGGATAGATCCGACTGTCACTACCGCCGGTTCGAGCGGCAGAATCTCGCGGCTCACGATAGTCTGTAGCGCCATGACATATTCGGCCGCCATCACCACCGGGTCTTTGGTCGATTCCGGATGCGCGCCGTGCCCGCCCACTCCGCGAATGCGGACCTCGACCGTGGTGGCGCTGGCATATACCGGTCCGGAAACCAGCCCCACTTTGCCGGCTTCGAGAGTCGGCTCGTTGTGGAGCGCGATGGCGTAGTCGGGCGTGCCGAATCTTTCGTAGAATCGATCGGCCAGCATGGCGCGTGCGCCTTCCACGGTTTCTTCCGCCGGCTGTCCGACCAGCATCAAGGTTCCGGCCCAGCGATCCTTCCAGCGGGAGAGAGTGCGGGCCGTGCCCAGCAGGGACATCATGTGCAGATCGTGCCCGCAGGCGTGCATCACACCGACATCCTGCCCGGAGGCATTTTTAGAGCGCACCGTGCTCGCAAACGGAGCCCCCGTCTTTTCCTCCACGGGGAGTGCGTCGAGCTCCGTCCGGACGAGGACGGTGGGTCCGCTGCCGTTCTTCATCAGCGCGACGATACCGTATGCCGGCGAGCCATCGCTGTACTTGCCGATATGCTCAGTGACGCTGAACCCGGCCTTACGCAGTTCCGCGGCCATCTCGGCGGAGGTGTGCTCTTCGCGGCGTGAAAGCTCGGGATGCGCATGCAGTTCGCGATACAGCGCGAGGAGTGGCGGCAGTTCGGCATCCACCTGCGGGCGAAGGTCATCGACGGCGAACGCCAACAGGGTGGAAGCCAAGATCAATCCAACGGTACGCATGCTCTCGATGCTACCAGCAAAAGTCTTTTGTCTCCTATATGAAAATCTTTGGATAATCTTTACGGTATCCTTATGCCTCTTCGCGTACACTCGTAGAGCCGTGTAAGCACTCTCGAGTCCTCGTCGCACGCCAGCCTGTTTTCTTCGAAAGAAGGCCCAGGAATATGCAAAAGCCCAACTATTACGTACGCTCTATTTTTGTGTGGATCTTGTTTGCGGCGGTGAGTTTTGGCCAATCCATCGCGGAGAACGCCCGTGAGGCAAGCGGATCAGCGAGTCCTCCAGCGGCTTACGCCAACTTATTCGGGGTGACGAAAAGCGCGGAAGGGACTCCCTTAGGTGGAGCCCGCGTGGTGGTTCGCAATTTAGACGATGGGACCGAGCGTGTTGTCGAAAGCGACAGCGTAGGTGCATTTGCGGCGACCGATCTGAAGCCGGGCCGCTATCAATTGACGGCGAATAAGGACCAGCTCGTCAGCCCGCCGAATACTCGCGTGGAGCTGACGGCTGCCCAGAGCCTGCGCAGCGACCTCACTTTGACCCCGGGCAGTGAGGTGCCGGTAGTCGCGGCCACCACACAAAGGAAGGGGTTCTTCACGAGATTTTTCCAGGCATATGCGGACGACTGGAAAGCCACGGACGCGAATTCGAGCGCGCCGGCGCCGAAATTCCGCGGCGATCCCGCGCCGGTGGATGGCCCGCCGTTCCCGTTCTCGGTATGGCCTTATGGCGGCAGCGTAGCCATCGGACAGCCGTGGACGCAGTCCGGCCCCCTGATGACCGCGATTTGGGGAGGATCGAACGCCGACTGGTGGAAGAAGACCGGTATTCAGATTTACGGATGGCTCAATGCGGGCGCGAACGTCAGCACGTCGAAAGGCGGGGGCTATGCCAACTTCCCGGAAGCATACGCGGAGCGCCAGGGCTTCGAACTCGACCAGGAAGTGCTGTACATCGAGCGCCAGCCCGACACCGTGCAGACGGACCACGTGGACTGGGGTTTCCGCATTTCCGGCCTGTACGGTCTGGATTACCGGTTCACGACCTCCAATGGATTTTTCAGCGATCAGCTACTATCGAAGAATCACGAAAACGGATTCGACGCGCCGATGTTCTATTTCGACCTGTATGTTCCACAGGTAGCTCAGGGCATGGACATCCGCGTGGGGCGGTATATTTCACTGCCGGACATCGAAGCGCAACTCGCGCCCAACAACTATACGTACAGCCACTCGCTTACGTACACCTTCGACTGCTACACGCAACTCGGCCTCAACAGCACCATCAAACTGAGCGACCATTGGATGGTCCAGGCGGGTATCTCTCCCGGCTGCGACACCATGCCATGGACGAGCTCGGCCAAAGTGACGATTAACGGGTGTGTCGGCTATACGTGGTCGGGAGGGCGCGACAATGTCTATGCCTGCGATAACTCTCTCAATGACGGGCGCTACGCCTACAACAACCTCCAGGCGTTCTACACCACCTGGTATCACAAATATGGCAAGGATTCTCGCTGGCACACCGCTACCGAGTCCTGGTATCAATACGAGAAAGCCACGCCGAACCTGAATAACCCCGCCGCGCAGTCGCTGTTGTTGCCCGGCGCCAATGGCGCGATCTGCAACGATATTGAGGCTCTAACTTGCTTCGCGCCGGATTACGCCATCGTCAACTACCAGGAATTCGAGGCGTCGAAGCACGACTATTTCTCGTTCCGCAATGAATTCTTCGACGATTTCGTCGGCCAGCGGACCGGGACGAAAACCCGGTACACGGAGCATATGTTGGGTTGGGGCCACTGGATCGGGACTACCGTGCTCTTCCGCCCCGAACTGCGCTGGGAGCACTCCTACGACGCGCCGGCGTACAATAACGGCACGCGGCATAGTCAACTGACTTTCGCCAGCGACGTGATCCTGTTCTTCTGAGCGGCCCTTGAAGCGGACGCCCGGTTCACCGCCGCGTGTCCGAGATTAAAAAAACCGGCGTCATGAGCCCGTAGTCGATAGTCCACGGACCGTCCATCGCTGCGAGGAGACGCGTTTGTGCGGGTCGAGTCCGGCGTTGGCTTCCGGACTCAGCAGGAACCGCGCGAAAGGGGCTCGGCACTCCCTCCATCAGGCTAAGGCCTCCACGCCGTAGTTTTCGGCGAGGGCTTTCGATCAGCACCGGCGCCGTGTGCGCGCCCAGAAGCAGAGTGGTAGATTCCAGTCCACAACGCTCAAGGATGTGTGCCAACGCAAGGTAGCGTGGCGCCGGAGGTATAGACGAAGATCGCCGGCGGTTCGAGGTTCGGCCGATCAGCTCTCAATCCGCGGTGCCTTTCCATCCAGCGATCCGCACAGGCCGACTTGCGCAGAAACTTACCGATGGGTAAGATATCAGTTGCAGCCGGGTCTGTCGGGATTCCGGCACGAATCGAATGGCCAGAGGCATCGACCAACCGCACGTCGAAGCGTTCGCCAACCGGCGGCGCGACCATGCCACCAAACGGGAAGCGGTCCTGCAGACCGCGGCCCGGCTCTTCATCGACAAAAGCTACGGGCGGACGTCCATGAACGACGTGGCGAAACGTCTGCGCATCACCAAGCCGGCCCTGTACCACTACTTTCAGAACAAGGAACAGATCCTGGTTGAATGCTACCGTTTGGGCACGGGGTTGATCGAAGATGCCCTGAATGAAATCGCGGCCCACTGCGGCACGGGGTTGGAGAAGGTGGAGGCGTTCATCTTCTCGTATGCCAATGTGATGACAGTCAATTTTGGCAGGTGCGTCATGCGGCTGGATGAAGGGGACTTGTCGGAGGAAGCCCGTTCCGAAGTCCGCAGGTACAAGCGCAAAATCGATCGGCGACTCCGCGGTTTTATCCAGGACGGTATCGACGATGGTTCGATTGTCCCCTGCGATGCCAAGATCGCGGCATTTTCCATCGCCGGCGCGCTGAACTGGATTTGCCAGTGGTACGAACCGGACGGCCCGCTGTCCGGAGAAGAAATTGCGTCACAGTTCGCACAGACGCTCACCCGGGGTCTGGTGCGGCGAGTAAGGAGCGAATCGAATGACTAGTTCTAGGTTGCAGACGGCAGAGAGCGGCGCGGGCCGTCCCGCAACGGCGTATTTAATCCGCAAGGCGGCCGTGCTGGGGGCGGGCACGATGGGATCGCGCATCGCGGCTCACCTGGCGAATGCGGGCCTGCCCGTCGTGCTGCTGGATATTCCGGCCGAAAAACCTCCCAGAAGCGCGGTTGCCGCGCAGGCAGTGGACGGCCTCAAAAAAAGCAAGCCCGCGGCCTTTTACGATCCCACCTTTACCTCGCGGCTGACCGTGGGCAATTTCGACGACGACCTCGCACTCTTACGGGACTGCGATTGGGTGATCGAGGCCGTCACCGAGAATCTCGCCATCAAGCAGGCGCTGCTGGCGAAAGTGACAACCGAACTCAAGCCCGATGCCATCCTGACCACTAACACCAGCGGTCTGCCGGTGGCCCAGATCGCGGCGGTGCTCCCGGAGGCCCTCCGCCGGCGCTGGTTCGGCACACACTTCTTCAACCCCCCACGCTACATGCGGCTGGTAGAAATTATCGCGCCTCCCGAAGCCGATCCCGCCGCCGTGGCCGCGATCCGGCAATTCGCCGATCAGCGCCTCGGCAAGGACGTAGTTTTCGCCCGCGACACGCCGAACTTCATCGCCAACCGCATCGGGGTGTTCGTGATGCTGGAAACCGTTCGCCTGATGCGGGAGGAAGATCTCAGCATCGAAGAAGTGGACGTCCTCACTGGAACGGCTATCGGCTGGCCGCGCACCGGAACCTTCCGTCTCGCGGACCTGGTGGGTATCGACGTCCTCGCCCACGTGGCGCGCAATTTCCCGCAGGGGATCGAAGTGCCCGCGTTCATTCAAACCATGCTCGAGCGCCAATGGCTCGGCGACAAAACAGGCCAGGGATTTTATCGTAAACAGAAAGACCCGCAAGGCGGCGACGTGCGCTTGGCGCTCAACTGGAAGACGCTGGAGTATGCGCCCGCATCGAAGGCGAAACTGCCGTCGGTCGAGATGGCCAAAAGTGCCGATCGTCTTTCCGACCGGCTCGGGCAGTTGCTCTCCGGCGACACCCGGAAAGACAAAGGCGTCCGGTTTCACTGGCGCCTGCTGACCGGCTTGTGGAATTACGCGGCAAATTGCCTGCCCGAAATCGCCGACAGCGTGGCCGATATCGACCGTGCGATGCGCGCCGGGTTCAACTGGGAAATGGGGCCGTTCGAGCTGTGGGACGCCGCCGGATTTGCGAAAACCCTCGAGGGCATGCGATCGATGGGCTCCGCCGTGAGCGAAGTCGCGGCGCGGCTGGAAAGCTCCGGTGGAACGGGATGGTATCGCAACCACGGTAAGGAATGCTTCGATCCGGCGACTGTTTCCTATCGTCCGATCCCGCAAGGGGAGGGTGTGGGTCGTGTGGCGGATTTCCGCGCGTCGCACGGTGTCGTGCGGCAGAATCCCGGCGCTTCGCTGGTGGATCTGGGAGACGGCGTCGCGTGCCTGGAACTGCATTCCAAGAAAGATGCGATCGGGGAAGACATTGTCCGCATGGTTACCGACACCCTCCGCGCCGATAGCGCCGCGGTGCGCGATTTCCACGCCTTCGTCCTGACCAGCGACAGCCACAACTTTTCGGTGGGCGCCAACCTGATGCAGCTTCTGCTCAGCGCACAGGAAGGCGAATGGGACGAGGTCGATCTCATGGTCCGCGCCTTCCAGAAGATGACGGCTGCCATCCGATTCTGCCCCTGCCCGGTCATCGTGGCGCCGTTCGGATTTTGTTTCGGCGGCGGCGCCGAAATCGCCCTCCACGCGGTGCATCGCCAAGTCCATGCCGAGCTGTACATGGGACTGGTGGAAACCGGTGTCGGAATTCTGCCCGCCGGGGGCGGATGCAAGGAAATGGTGCTGCGATCCATCGACCCCTCGGGAATCCTACAGGAAACTGCCCTGCGGCGCCATTTCGAAACCATCGCCATGGCGAAAGTCTCCACCTCCGCGCTCGAAGCGCGGCGTCTCGACTTCATCGAGGCCGCCGACCGCATCACCATGAACCGCGAGCGCCTCCTGCACGATGCCAAAGAGTTCGCCCGCGACGTCGCCGATGCCGGATACGCCGCGCCCATCGAGCGGAAAGACATTCCGGCGCCGGGCCAGAGTCTGCTTGCTACATTCCGCCTCGGCGTCCGCATGATGCGCGAAGGCGAGTACATCAGCGACCATGACGTGAAGGTGGCCGATAAAGTTGCGCACGTGCTGTGCGGAGGTGAAATCACGCCGGGCGTGCCGGTGAGCGAACAATATTTCCTGGATCTTGAGCGCGAAGCGTTTCTTTCCCTCTGCGGCGAAAAGAAAACGCAGGAGAGAATCGCGTTCACTCTCAAAACCGGAAAGCCATTGAGGAATTAACTATGACTGAAGTCATAATTGCAAGCGCGGTACGAACCGCTGTCGGCAAGGCGCCCAAGGGCACTTTGCGCACCACCCGCCCGGACGACCTGGCGGCCGCCGCTATAGCAGGCGCGCTCGACCGCCTGCCCACTCTCGAAAGGCGGGAAGTGGAAGACGTCATCATCGGCTGCGCCATGCCGGAGGCCGAACAAGGAATGAACGTGGCGCGGATCGCCTCCCTGCGCGCCGGATTGCCGATCGAAGCCGGGGCCATGACCATCAACCGCTTCTGCGCTTCCGGATTGCAGGCCATCGCGCTGGCTGCCGAACGCATCCGCGGCGGTGGGGCCGAGGTCATCGTCGCCGGGGGGACCGAGTCGATGTCGCTCATTCCCATGGGCGGGCACAAAGTCTCCATCAATCCGTGGATCGAGCAGCACTACCCCGATTCCTACCTCTCCATGGGTCTGACTGCCGAACGCGTGGCGCGGCATTACGGCATTTCCCGCGTTCAGGCCGACGAGTTCTCACTGGCGAGCCACCACAAGGCGCTGGCGGCGCAAGCGGCATGCAAATTCCGGGACGAAATCGTGCCTGTGACCGTGGTGTTCGCCCGGCCGAACGGCGGCGCGAAGCTCAAAACGACCGAAATGGAGTTCAGGGCGGACGAAGGTCCACGCGCCGATACCTCGCTGGAAGCGCTGGCCAAACTGAAACCGGCGTTTCATGCCAAGGGAATCGTCACCGCCGGCAATTCCTCGCAAACCTCCGATGGCGCCGCGGCCGCCGTAGTGATGTCGGCGGACCGCGCCCGCGCGCTCGGTATTCGCCCGCTGGCGCGATTCGTGGCGTTTTCGTATGCCGGGTGTCTGCCCGAGGAAATGGGGATGGGACCGGCCTATGCCGTGCCGAAAGCGCTGAAGCTCGCCGGGCTCACGCTCGATCAAATCGGCCTCATCGAGTTGAACGAAGCTTTCGCCGCGCAGGCGCTGGCCGTGATCCAGCAACTCGGGCTCGACCCTGCCCGCGTGAATGTGAACGGCGGCGCGATCGCGCTGGGGCATCCGCTCGGATGTACCGGCGCCAAACTGACGGCCACCGTACTGCACGAGATGTCCCGCCGGGGGACGAAGTATGGAATGGTCACCATGTGTGTGGGCGGCGGAATGGGCGCCGCGGGTATTTTCGAGAATCTGAATTGAGGAACAGCTATGGCAACAGTAAACGCACCTGCTACCGCCGGCCGCGTCAAGGGCGGAAGTTTCCTGATCGAACAGCGCCAGCCGCAAGATGTTTTCACACCGGAGGATTTCTCCTCCGAACACCGGCAAGTCGCTAAAACCGCAACCGATTTCGTCAACAACGAAGTGATGCCCGCCGCCGCCGAAATCGAAGCCAAGAATTTTGCTCTCACCCGCTCGCTGCTCGCCAAAGCCGGCGAATTGGGGCTGCTGAGCGTGGATATTCCCGAAGAATATGGCGGCATGGCGATGGATAAGGTCACCTCCGCGCTCATCGCCGAATGCGTCAGCAAACTGGCCAGCTTTTCAGTGGCGTTCGGCGCCCACACCGGCATCGGCACATTGCCCATCGTCTGGTACGGCACGGCTGAGCAAAAGCAGAAGTATCTGCCCAAGTTGGCCACTGGAGAATGGATCGCCGCTTACGCGCTATCAGAATCGTCGTCGGGCTCCGACGCTTTGAACTGCCGTGCCCGCGCCGCGCTCTCCCCGGACGGCAAGGAGTGGGTGCTCAACGGCGAAAAAATGTGGATCACCAATTCCGGGTTCGCCGATCTGTTCACCATTTTCGCCAAGGCGGATGGCGAGAAATTCTCCGCATTTCTGGTGGAGCGCAATACGCCCGGATTTTCCGTGGGGGCCGAAGAGCATAAGCTCGGCATCCGCGGATCGTCCACCTGCCCGCTCATCCTCGGCGATTGCCGTATTCCCGCGGCCAATCTCCTGGGCGAGATCGGCAAAGGCCACCACATCGCGTTCAACATCCTGAACATCGGCCGTTTCAAGCTCGCCGCGGCCGCGGTGGGAGGCGCCAAGGACGCCCTGAACAACACCATCGGCTATGCCAAGGAGCGCAAAGCGTTCGGCAAGTCGATTTCCGAATTCGGCCTCGTCCGGGAAAAGCTGGCCGAATGTGCCACGGGCATCTTCGTTGGAGAATCGCTGGTGTACCGCACCATCGGCATGATCGACGCCGCCCTCGCCGATGTGGATACCGCGGTGGAAGGAGCTTCCCGCGAAATCCAGAAGCGCATCGAGGAGTATGCTGTCGAGTGTTCGATTCTCAAGGTGTGGGGATCGGAAATGCTCGACATGGTGGTGGACCACATGGTCCAGATTTACGGCGGGTATGGGTATGTGGAAGAATACCCCGCCGAGCGCGCCTACCGCGATTCGAGAATCAATCGCATATTTGAAGGGACGAATGAAATCAACCGTCTGATCATCACCGGCTTCCTGATGAAGCGCGCCATGACGGGCGCTCTACCGCTCCTCGGCGCCATCAAGCAGTTAATGGACGAAGTGATGACCGGACCGCCGGCGCCGGAAGAGCGCGAAGGACCGCTCGCCGCCGAACATCACCTCCTCGCCAGCGCGCGCAAACTGACCCTCTTCGCAGCCGGCGTGGCATCGCAGCGTTATATGCAGGGGCTCGCCGATCAGCAGGAGATCATGGGCGCGCTGGCTGATTGCATCATGGAAGTGTACGCGCTCGAATCGTGCATTCTCCGCGCCGAGAAATCGGCGAGCGCGCAGGCGGCCGCCATGACGCGCCATTACGCGGCGAAAGCGATCGTGAAAGTCGAGCAATCGGCCCGCAAGGTGATTGCCGGCGCCGCCGAGGGCGATATGCTGCGCACGCAGATGGCGATTCTGCGACGGCTCGGGAAATACGAGCCGGCGGATACCATCGCGATCGGGCGGCAGATCGCGGGCGCGGTATTGGCGGCGGGAAAGTACGTGGCGTAGAGGCGCCGGCGGCGGACGTGGGACCCACGATGCGATCCCGGGGCCGTCGAAGGCCACTCCGGCACGTTGGAACGACCGTCAACGCTTTCGCGCCGCTAATTTGCTCCCGGATCGCGCCTACCGCGCGCCCGATGGTACCGCCACCGTTTCGGCGAGGTGCACGCTGGCCCGCAAATCGATTGCGACAGACTTATTCACCCTGAGAAACAGCGTGCTGGGATCCTTCATCCCCCAGACGACGTAGGGGATGTCGAAATGGAGATCGGTTTCCAGCATTTGGCCGTTCACGCGCACCTCTACGGGCACCGCGATCTCGTGTTCGGCGCCGTGAATCCGCAGCTTTCCAAAAAGCTTTATGCGCGACACGCCGGCCGGCGCGATTTTGCCCTCCAGACGGTCCGGCACGAAACTAATCTCGGGATACCGGGCCGATTCCAGCACGTCGCGGTGCATTTTTTCATCGCGCGCCTTGCTGCCGCTCTCGCCGCTGGTGGCGTCCACGACCACCTCACCACTCGCCTTGCCGGTCTCCGTGTTGACCGCGATTTCCCCGCGCCGCATTGCGAAGGTCCCTTGCACGGTATGCAAAACCGCCCCCAGGGTCCAACGGAGTTGGGTGTTTTCGGGCGTCAGATGGACCTGATAATCGGCAGCGCCGGCGCAAAGCGCGAAGGTAAGCGTCGTAACAATGAGTCTCTTCATCATGTCACCCGCAAATCATCTGCCACCCTAGCGAAAGTCCCGCGCCTGCCAGATGCATGGCGGGACGCGATCCGACGTGCGCCGCCAGCATGCTCGCGAAGCATTGTGGCCGCCGGTCCATCGCCTGGAAAGCCCGCCTCCGTATGCCAGGCCAGCGAACCAGCGTGAGCATCAGGTCAGCCATCAACGCCGGCCGAAATGCGATGCGCCGGTGCCGCGCTGCGTAGTAGCTGAGGTCGCGCCGCACGAACGCCTCCGCTAATGCTTCGGCCTGTTGAAACGCTTGGCAGAGACCCTCGCCGGTAATCGCATCGGCGCTGCCGGAGGCGTCGCCAACCAACACCACGTTACCGCGAACCACGGCTTCCCGGCGGGAAGTCGCGGTTACCGCACCGCGCTCGCCGCTCGATGGGGGCGCGCCGCTCAGACGCGCGTGCAAATCAGGGAAGCGCGGCAGAGCTTCCGCCAGGCGGACATTCGCCGACCGGGAGATGAACGCCACGCAGACCTCTTCCGGAGAGACTGGAGTGACATAGATCTGGCACCCGTTTTCCCAATAAATTTCCATGAAGTCCGTCCACGGCTGGATCGCGAAATGCCGCCGGTAGGCAAACCGGCGCGAGTCGCGCACGAAGCGATCCAACCCCGCCCAACGGCCGGCGCGTGAACCGAAGCCGTCCGCGCCCACGATCCAACCGGTCGAAAAGCGCCGCCTCCCGGCATGAACTCCAGCGGGGTCGATACCGCTGACGGGGGTCGACCAGAGCATTTCCACGCCTGCCGCTGCTGCGAGTCGCACCATATGAGTGTGGAGCGCGACTCTCCGAATGCCAATTCCGTACCCGGACGGAAAATCGGCAGCGATGGAATGATTGTCGCCGTGGAAACGGATGCCGCGAAATCGGAATCCCTCGCCGTCCGGCAAACCGATACCGATCCGGTCTGCCGCGGCGAGCGAATCGGGCATCAGTCCTTCCCCGCAAGCCTTGTCGATGGGTGGACGCCGGCCGTCCGCAACAATCACTCGCAACCCCCTTCGCCGGGCCGCGAGAGCCGCCGCAAGCCCCGCCGGACCGCCCCCGATGACAAAAACATCCGTATCCGAGTTCATTGAATTCTAGGTCGCTCCCGTCCGAATGGGTTTAATAACCCAGACGCGGTAGAGCCCGAGGCGGTTGCGTACGCTTTCGAACCAAATGCCTCCCCGATTTGGGTGCCGCCATTTACAAAAACTTATCTTAAGGGCTGCCTTTGTATCGAATCGAGCGATTCTCTGCGTCCCGCGAAGAATGTCGGCGAGCGACATGCTGTTTTCCTCGCCGTGGAAAAATTTGCCTGCAAACTGTGTCTATTTTTGTTGTTCTCAGCGCCGGCCTTTTCGCAGAACCAGCCGCCCCAGAGCCCTCAGCCGGCGAGTCAAACGCCGCCGGCCGATCAAACCACTCCGCCGGCAAACGCCGCCGGACAGAGCCGCGACCGGTCGGTAATCAAGCCGAAACCCGGTGCCGAAGCCATTAAGCCTAAGGACTACTCGGATTCGACCGGCTACTGGCATCCGTTTTCCCGCGAGGCGAAATACATTGTCATGGACCAGAAGAACATCTGGACCAGCCCGTTCCATACGGCGAAAAACCAAGCCAAATGGTGGTTGATCTTCGGCGGCGCCACCGGCGCGCTCATCGCCACCGACAAATACTTTTCCAGACAAGTGCCCCATACCGGAACCATCAACACCATCGGCACCGACGTTTCCTATCTCGGCGAAGCTTACACGCTGCTGCCGATCGGCGCCGCCATGTACTTCGGCGGAACGGCCGCCCACAGCGATCATTTCCGCGAAACCGGTCTGCTTACGTTCGAAGCCCTGGCGGACGTTACGGTTTTGCAGTTGTCGCTGAAATCGGTATTCGACCGCGAACGGCCGCTCGAAGGCAGCGGCAACGGCGAATTCGAAGCCTCGACCAGCCCGCGCTACAACTCCAGCTTTCCTTCCGGCCATGCCATCGAAACCTTCGCGCTAGCCTCCGTTGTGGCTCATGAATATCCGCACAAGAGATGGGTGAAGTTTCTGGCGTATGGCTACGCGGTAGGAGTGGTCGGGGCACGTCTCGCCGCCGACAAGCATTTTCCCGGCGATGTCATGGCGGGCGGCGCCATCGGCTGGTTCGTGGGCGATTTCGTATACGGCCACCGCCACAATCCCGCGCTGGACAAGAAGCCGACCCTCACCGAGCGCGTACTCGACCACGTTCGCATTGGAGGAATGCTGCAGTAACGCGAACCGGGCTGTTCACAGCTTGCGCAGGACGAGAAGGAAAACGTCGTTCTGGCGCATCGGGAAATCTTTAACGAATAACCCTCCCGGATGTTTCACCACTTCCTGCCGCGCTGGCGCTCCGCCGGCTGTTTCGCGAAGCGATTCTTCCTGCGAGCGGGAAAGTTGGCTGGGCGATCCCATGTCAAGATATGTCGTGTAGGCGTCGTTCGCCCGATACCCCGTCTGGTAGACCGCGAGCGCATAAGTTCCCGCAGGCAGCTTATCTATCTTCAGCGAGGCTGTGGCCACCGGGCGCGAAGGCTGTTCCTTCTTATAAAAAACCTGGTCGTTGACCCCATTCGGCGGCACAATGGGGGTGAAGTCCCAGACTAGCGCCTGCACATCGCCCGCGGCATTCCGGCACACCCACGAGGAATCGTCGCCATCTGCCAGTTCTTCAGGTCCGAGCCGGTTCATGAACTGGTACGCAAAATATGCGGGCTTGCGAATTCCCTGGTAGTTCAACAGGCCGAACCCGCCGTGAAACGGCGTCATCCTGGGGCCGTTCTCCTCGAAGATGTCGGTGAAGACCCAGTAGGACATCGAATCGACGGCTTCCTGCGCACCCTTGACCTTGTCCAGGATGAACGCCGCCTGGTGATACTGATCGTGCACGTAATCGGTCGGCGTGTACGCCGAGCTCCATTCGGTGAAGTGCAGCGGCAGGTTCGGCATCTCCGATTGACGGATCAATTCGCGCGAGTGCAGCATGCGCGAGCGCACCGCGGTGCGGTCGCCATCCAGGACCGTGCCGCGGAAGCCGGTATCGTCAAAGTAGCCCTCCTTCACGCCGTATGAATGAGTAGAGATGAAATCCAGTGGAACGTGATCCCGCGCACAATATTTCACCAGCTCCTGCTCGAACCGGTATGGGCTTGCCGATGCCGGTCCGCCCACGCGATAATCCTTGGAAACGCTCTTCACCGCTTCCGCCGCGGCACGGTAGAGCTTCAGATACTCCGCCAGATCGGCGCTCCAGAATGGCGAAATATCGGGCTCGTTCCAGACCTCGAAATACCAAGTCTTCACCTCCGCATCGCCATATCGTTCGCGGAAGTGGCGCACAAGGTGGGCGATCAGTTCGCCCCATCGCTCGTAGGATTTCGGCGGAGTGATATTGCCGTGCCACCAGAAAACCGTCTTATCCCCGCTGGCGAGGTCGTGCGGCATGAACGCCAGTTCGACGAATGGCTTCAATCCCACCCGCAACAGGTAATCGTAAAGTTTGTCGATGTATTGCCAGTTGTACACCGGCTGTCCATTCACTTCCCGGTACACGCCCATGTCATCGTGCAGCAGGCCATGCATGCGGATATAGCGAAATCCGATTTCTTTCTGGACGAGCGCCAGTTGCTGTTGCCAGTCGGCGCGCAGTCCCTCATTCGCCCGGCCCGCGCCGATACATTCTTTCCAGACGGTGCTGTGCGGTCCGCGCACCTTCGTGAAATCCACCGAAATGACGCGAGTCTGAGCGGAAGCGGCGGCAGCCAGTCCAATGAGCAGGATTGACAGACAACGGAACGAGGACATTGCTAAAAGCTTAATACACAGCACTCCGGATTGCCGACTCCAGCCGCACTTCAGCCGCACACAACGGCCGGTGCTAAGCTGTGGAAGTGAAGAAGGACGAAGCCGCCGAAATCCTTTCGATCGATGGGCGCGAGGTGCGCGTCAGCCATCCCGGCAAGCTCTATTTCTCCCGGCAGCGAAAGGTCACTAAACTCGAACTCGTCCGCTATTACCTTTCGGTCGCCCGGGGTGCCCTCAACGGCATCCAGGACCGCCCCATCGTCCTGAAGCGCTTCGTCAACGGCGCTGAAGGCGAGGCTTTTTACCAGAAACGGGCGCCGGCCGATACGCCCGATTGGCTTCGTACCGTGACGCTCTCCTTTCCTTCGGGCCGAACCGCGCAAGAGGTGGTGGTGGATAACGCCGCCGGCCTTGCATGGATCGTGAACCTGGGCTGCCTCGAATTACATCCCCACCCGGTCCGCTCCGGCGATCTCGATCACCCCGACGAACTGCGGGTCGATCTCGATCCCGGCCCGGGCGTAGTGTGGGCGGACGTACGCACCGTGGCGCAGGAGGTCCGCGCATTCCTCGAGGAATTGGGCCTTCGCGGCTGGCCGAAGACCAGCGGTTCGCGCGGGATGCACATTAATGTACGCATCCATCCGCGCTGGACATTCCAAGAGGTGCGTCGCGCCGCGGTAGCTCTGGCCCGGGCCGTAGAACGCCGCGCGCCCGCACTGGCCAGCTCGAAATGGTGGAAAGAGGAGCGCCACGGCGTGTTTCTGGACTACAACCAGAATGCCAAGGATCGCACTACTTGCTCCGCCTACTCCGTGCGCCCTCTCGAAGACGCCCGCGTCTCCGCGCCGCTCGATTGGCGCGAAGTCCCCGAGTGCGACCCCGCCGACTTCAACATCGCCACCATGCCCGAGCGATTCCGGAGCGTGGGCGATCC
The DNA here is from genome assembly GCA_035509055.1 of Bryobacteraceae bacterium. Classification (GTDB taxonomy): domain Bacteria; phylum Acidobacteriota; class Terriglobia; order Bryobacterales; family Bryobacteraceae; genus PALSA-129. Next base: position 113,415 of record DATJMA010000093.1, read on the forward strand.
GCATGCCGGCATCGACGCATCGCCCTGCTCGCTCGAGCCGCTGCTCGAACTGGCCGCGCACGACGAAGCCGCCGGTCTGGGCGACGCTCCTTGGCCCCCGCACTTCCGCAAGATGGAGGGCGAAGCGCCCCGTGTAGCGCCGTCGCGCCAAAAATCCGGCGCCAAACGGCCGCCGCGCGACAAGATGCCACTGATCACTGTCGCCAACTCCCCCGACAAGGCCGCGGCTCTGGCAGGGCTGGAGCGTTGGAAAGCACGCCATCCCGAGGTGGCCGAAAAGCTCGCGGTGGATGACATCTTAGTCGATTCGATGCGCGGCCGCTCTTCCACCTGGACGCGCATTCGCGTCAATCTCCGCCACGTCCCCGAAGACATCCGCCCCCGGCAGGAGACGCCCGACCCGGATGACGATCCCACGCGCGAGTGGCGGACCTTTCGGGCCGCGAAACGCAAGGAAGTCAGCGGCCGCTAGCGAATATCCGCGACAGTTCCTCCGCGGGCACCACCTCCAGTTGCGCGTAAGTGCATTCCGCCGGGCTCTTATCGCTGCGCCAGCGCCGCAGGTGCGCCATGTGCCGGAAGCGGTGCCCCTGCATGTGCTCGTAAGCGACTTCGGCCACTAACTCCGGCCGCAACGGCTCCCAAGACAGATCTTTGCCCTGGCTCCAGCGGCTTTGCATACCCGGCACGCGCTGCCCGCCTTCGCCCGCCCACGCCTTCCATGGGTGGTTCGCCAGCGCATCGCGCCGGTAGGGTGCCAGGAAATCCAGCAACTCCCGCCGCTTCTCGGCGGTGAAGCTGGCACACACCCCCACATGCTGTAATGCCCCCGTGTCATCGTAGAGACCCAGCAGCAGAGATCCCACTGCCGTCCGCTCCGAGTCTTTATACCAGCGGAAACCGGCCACCACGCAATCGCAATCGCGCTCGTGCTTCACCTTGAACATCACGCGCTTATCCGGCTGGTAAGTTCCCGAAATCGGCTTGGCGACCACGCCATCGAGTCCGGCGCCTTCAAAACGCCGAAACCAATCGGCCGCGACGTCTCTGTCGCGAGTCGCGGGAGTCAGATGGATGGGCGCCGCGGCGTCTGCCAGAATTCTCTCCAACCCGGCTCGCCGCTCTGCGAAAGTGTGCTCCCGCAGATCCTGCTCGCCTTCGGCCAGCAGATCGAAGAATACGATCGAAGCGGGCGATTGCTTCGAAAGCATCGCCACGCGAGAAGCCGCCGGATGGAGCCTAAGCTGCAACAAGTCGAACTCGAGCCCCTCGCTGGTGGCAATCACGATTTCGCCATCTAGCACGCATTGCGCCGGCAACTGCCGGCGGAGCGGTTCCAGCAGTTCGGGAAAGTACCGGTTCAGCGGTTTTTGCTCCCGGCTTTGGATTTCGATTTCGTCGCCGTCCTTAAATACCAGCGCTCGAAAGCCGTCCCATTTGGGCTCGAAAATCACCACGCCGGCCGGCGGCAGCGTATCGATGCGCTTGGCCAACATGGGCAGCACGGGTGGATTGACCGGAAGTCTCACGCCTCATCTTAACGCGACATTCTGGACGGTCGCTTCCACCTTTGTGTATGCTGGAGGGTTCTTATGAAACGGCTTCACATTGTGATGTTGGTATGTCTTCTGGCGGGCTGTGGCCGCTTCAGGAACGACGCTGCCCACGCAACCGGGCCCCAGCGCATCGTTTGCATTGGCCAGGCCTATAACGAAATGATCTATGCATTGGGGGCGCAGGCAGATCTCGTCGGAGTCGATTACTCCAGCACCTATCCTCCCGAGATCAAGAAGCTTCCCACGGTCGGATATCACCGCGCCCTCAGCGCCGAAGGCATCCTCTCGCTCCATCCCACGCTGATTGTTGATGACAACAACATCGGCCCCGACAACGTGGTCCGCCAGTTGGAGTCCCTCCACGTTCCTATGAAGACCTTTCAGGCGAAGAACGATTCGGTGGCGGGTGCCGAGGCGCTTCTGCGAGAAATGGGCGCGTTTTTCCACAAAGAGAAGCGCGCCGAAGAGCTCTGCGCGCGCATGGACAGCCAAATGGCCGAGGCCGCGAGCGATATCAAGAAGTATGGCAGGAGCCCGCGTGTCGCCGTCATTCATTTCGGGCGCGCGTCCAACATTTACCTCCTCGTCGGCAACGGCGGTGGCGGCGATGCGAGCACGGCCGGCAAAATGGTCGAGCTTGCCGGAGGGGAGATGGCGGTTCAACAAAAGGGCATGCAGCGCATGGCCTCCCCCGAGATCGTCGCCAAATGCAATCCCGAGGTCATCCTGATGACCGAGTTTGGCTTCGACCGTCTGGGTTCGATGGAACAGGCCAAGACGCTGCCCGGCGTGGCCGAGACCGATGCGGCGCGCCACAACCGCATTTACCGCGTGCCGGAACACGAGCTGATGTACTTCGGGCCGGATACAGGAGAGAACATCATCCAATTGGCAAAGCTCATCCACCAATGAAGCCGGCCCCGGCTATGAAATCGCGCCGGTCGGACGAGTGGTGTCTGGTGCTGCTTTTTCTGCTCATGATCGCCACCGCCATCGCGTCGATCCGTTACGGAGCGATGGATTTTTCCCTCCATGATATGGCCGCCGCGGCATGGGGCAAGTTTTCCGGGCGGACCGATCTGCCGCTCGATGAGCGCATCTTCATGGAGTTGCGTGTTCCCCGGGCCATCCTCTGCCTGCTGGTCGGGGCCAGCCTCGGAGTCGGCGGCACGTTGATGCAGGCGTTGTTTCGTAATCCCATCGTCGAACCCGGCTTGGTGGGTACGTCGAGCGGCGCAGCCTTTGGAGCGTCGCTTTTTTATGTATTCGGCGCCTTGCTCAAGGTCAACCTCGGAAGTTGGACTCTGCCTCTCGTCGCGTGCGCCGGCGGCGTCTTCTCCACCTATCTCGTGTTCGCCCTCGCCCACACCAGGAGCGAGGGCCGCAGCTCCATCTTGCGTCTCTTACTGACCGGCCTGGCGATCAACGCGTTGTTCATGAGCGGCATCGGGTTTCTCTCCTATGTGGCGCGTGACCCGGCGGCACGCTCCATCATTTACTGGAATCTCGGAACTCTTTCCGGCGCCGATTGGAATTCGGTCCTGGTCGTCGGCGTTGCCACAATCGGCGGTCTCCTGCCGGCGGTTGTCCTCGCTAAACCTCTGAACGCGCTGATGATCGGCGAAGACGAGGCCGTCGCGCTCGGCGTGAACGTTCGCCGCCTGAAATGGATGGTGCTCACAATCAACGTCGTCATGGTAGCCGTAGCCACGGCATTCACCGGAGTCATCAGCTTCGTCGGCTTGATCGTCCCCCATATTCTGCGCATCGTTCGCGGTCCTGATAATCGCTTCCTTATCCTTGGGAGTGCCCTCCTCGGCGGAATCCTCTTGAGCGTCGCCGATCTGATCGCGCGCGTGTCGCTCCGACCGGCGGAATTGCCCATCGGCATCGTCACCGCCGTCGTTGGCGTTCCCGTCTTTCTTTCGCTGCTCCGCAGCCGCGATTACCTGTCCTGAATCATGCTGACCGCCACCAATCTCGTCTTCCGGGCTGGCCGGCGCGCGCTCATCGATCGCATATCGGCAAGCTTTGAGCCGATGCGCCTGCACCTCGTCATTGGTCCGAATGGCGCCGGCAAATCGACCTTCATCCGGCTGCTGTCTCGCCTGCTCCGCCCCGGCGAGGGACAGGTGCTATACGACGGGCGCGATGTGGCGCATTGCAAAGAGCGCGAGTTGGCGCAGTGCCGGGCGGTACTCTCGCAGGCTGTCGAAGTGGCATTTTCCATCCCCGTGCGCGAGTTGGTTCTGATGGGACGATATCCGCATTTCACGGCGCGACCCGGCGCGGCCGACCTCGAAGTTTGCGACGAGGTCATGCAATTCTTCGACGTCACGGAAATGGCGGACCGCAGCTACGGCACGCTCAGCGGCGGGGAGAAACAGCGCGTCCAGTTTGCCCGTGTACTGGCGCAGATTTGGCGTCCTCTGGACGGCGCCACCCGGCTGCTCTTCCTGGACGAACCCTTGACGTTCCTTGACATTCGCCACCAGATCGATTTCATGGAGAAGGTGCGGGTCTTCGCATCGCAAAAGGACGTCGTGGTGGTAGGCGTGGTGCACGATCTCAATCTCGCCGCGCAATTTGCCGACCGCCTGCTCCTGCTTCACGAAGGCCGCGTCCTTGCCGATGGCGCGATAACCGAAGTCCTCACGCAGCAACATCTCCGCACCGCCTTTGCCGTTTCCCCCGTGCTGTTGACGAATCCCGCCAGCGGCAAAACACATTTGGCATTCGAGACGGATAGCCGCCCCGCCGGCTCTTCGCGGTGAGTCGGTGGAATTCGCCGGGCTCCTGAGCCATCCTTATGGGTGAAGGGCACCAGCCAGATCGAGGAGCGTTCCAATGAGCGAAAGCAATGACAGCGAAAACGGCAGCACTTCCCTTCCCAGTTACAAACTGACCCATCGCGAGTTGCATCCCTCCACCCGTGCGATTCTCGCCGGATATAATTCGAGGCTTTCGGAGCGGTCGGTGAAACCGCCGCTCTTTCGCACGTCGACCTTCGAATTCACGAATGCCGAAGAGGGCCGCCAGTTCTTCCAGCGGGCCTACCATTTGGCGGGTGACGATGGCCGCGACCCGGGGTTAATCTATTCCCGCGTCAATAACCCCAACGTCGAGATTTGGGAAGACAAGATGGTCGCGATTGAAAACGGAGCTGCCTACGCCGCGGCATTCCCCTCCGGAATGAACGCCATCACCACGATGGTGTTGGCCCTCGTGCCCTCCGGCGGCCGGATCCTATATACCGATCCGGTTTACGGCGGGTCCTACGCTTTCTTCGAACACCTCGGCCGGCGGTTTGGTTTCTCGGCCACCGCGGCCGATACCAGCAACCTCGCGAAACTGGAAACGGTGCTCGCGAATTCGGCGCCTTTCGATCTGATCTTCCTCGAAACACCGGCGAATCCGACGATGAGCCTTACCGACATCAAGGCTGTCGCCGCCCTGAGCAGGCGCTACCGGGGCGAGAACACCCTTGTTGCCGTCGATAACACCTTTCTCGGGCCGGTATTTCAGCAACCGTTCCAGCACGGGGCCGATCTCGTCCTCTATTCCGCCACGAAATTCCTGGGAGGTCACAGCGACCTCATTGCCGGTATCGTTTTAACCGGCGAAGGGAGCCGCGGTAAGGAACTCATGGGACCGATCAAGGATTTTCGCACGGTGTTGGGAGGCACGCTCGCGCCCGATACCGCGTGGATGCTCACGCGATCTCTCGAAACCTGTTGGCTCCGCATGGAACGGCAGGCGGAAAAAGCCCAAAGAGTCGCTTCGGCGCTTGCCGGCCATCCGAAAGTGGCCCGGGTCGTATTTCCAGGACTGCTGGCGCCAGGCGATGGCATTCCATACGAGGTGTACCGCAAACAATGTTCCGGGCCGGGATCGATGATTACGTTTTATCTGAAGGATGGCCGAAGAGAAACGGCGTATCGCTTCTTGAACGCCGTACGAATCTCTCACCTTGCCGTCTCTCTGGGCGGCACGGAATCTCTCATCCAGCACCCTCGTACGATGACCCATTCCGATATGTCCGACGAGGCGTTGGATCGCTGCGCGATCACCGATGGCATGATACGCCTCTCAGTTGGGCTCGAAAGCGCGGACGACTCGATCCACGACCTTTCCAGCGCATTGGACGAGTCATGAGTTGTTGCTGCCCCTGGGCGAACACGCGAGCTAGATGCCAAGGACATCAATGTAAAACGGCGGCGATCCCGATCCGGATCGTCGCCGTAAGTATTTGAATTATTTGGTGCGGAGAGGGGACTTGAACCCCCACGAGATTGCTCCCGCTAGCACCTCAAAATATTATCGCGGATACTGGCGAATACTCAGACATACTCAGGGACCGCAATATCAGCGGCTTGGCACGTTTTCGTCTACTCGGGAATACGCTGGAATACGCCCGGCGTAGCTACAATTTAGCTACAGTCGCCACTGTAGCTTAAGTTTCCCCGAACCCTCGCCGAGGTCCCCTTCCGCCAAAAGAACAATTGCGGCCCCTGTGGCGAAGCCCAAGCCCCACTACGCCAAACATTCTGATAGAGTTTTGTCGTGGCCGTCGAATACGACGAAATTGGCGTTTGGTCGGAGGTGAAGCTGACCATCGTCTGCGAGTATGCGTCCGCCTACTCCAAGATTCTGGAAGCATGGCGCCGCGACAAACTGAACCGCCTCAGCTGGATATACATCGACGGCTATGCCGGTCCCGGCTACCATTTGTCCAAGACAACGGGCGAGTTGGTGGAGGGAAGCCCGGTGATCGCCATGAATATTCAGCCTCCTTTTCACGAGTACCACTTCATCGACACCGAACCCGCACGCGCGCAGCAACTCCGCGACATCGCTGGACCAGACCGTAAAGACGTTTTCACCTACACCGAAGACTGCAATACTGTTTTGCTGCGGGACGTGTTTCCCCGCGCAAAATACAGTGACTACCGCCGGGCGGTTTGCCTTCTCGACCCTTACAACATCAATCTCACCTGGGACGTAATCGAAGCCGCCGGCCAGTCCAAGTCCATCGAAGTTTTCGTCAACTTCATGATCATGGATATCAACCGCAATGCCATGCGCCGGAATCCGTCAAAATCAGTAAAGAGCAAGGTCGATCAGATGACGCGGCTGTGGGGAGACGATTCATGGCTGGACGCGGGTTATGACCAGGTTCCCACGCTCTTCGATGAGGACATGCCGGTGAAGGTGTCCAATGAGCGCTTCGCTGAGGCGTTTCGACAACGGCTGGTCAAGAAGGCAGGGTTCAAGCATGTGCCGAAGCCGATGCCGATGAAGACCAAGAACAACGCCGTCATCTATTACCTTTATTTTGCTTCTCAAAACGACGCGGCCTTGAATATAGTTACCGACATCTTCAAGAAGTACGGGCAACACTAGCTATGTCACAGAATTCAACGATCGAATGGACGGATGCGACGTGGAATCCCGTCCGCGGCTGTACAAAGATCAGCCCCGGTTGCAAGCACTGCTACGCTGAACGATTCGCGGAACGCTTTCGCGGAGTAAAGGGGCACCCGTTTGAACAGGGCTTCGATTTGCGCCTCGTACCTGAAAAGCTGGAAGAGCCGTTGCGGTGGAGGGCATCGAAGCGAATCTTCGTCAACTCCATGAGCGACCTGTTCCACGATGAAGTTCCGGTCGAATACATCCAGCACGTTTTCTCGGTGATGGTACGTGCCAATTGGCATGAATACCAGGTGCTGACGAAACGGGCGGACCGGTTACTGGAACTAAGCTCCAAACTTCCGTGGACGCCGCAAATCTGGATGGGCGTGAGCGTCGAGAATGACGACTATGTGGAGCGGATCGACCGCTTGCGTCGGACCGGCGCGATGATCAAGTTTTTATCGTTGGAACCGCTGTTGGGACCGTTGAACCGTTTAAACCTGCGCGGCATCGACTGGGTAATTGTCGGCGGGGAGTCCGGTCCAGGTGCCCGTCCGATGAACCCCGGCTGGGTT
>DATJMA010000094.1:0-8218 GCA_035509055.1 Bryobacteraceae bacterium
TGCCAAGCTGCCCCGCAACCGCCCGGGCAGCCGGCAGTTATTTGAGGTTTGTTTCGAACAGAGCCAGGATGCGCTTGTATTCGTCGGCCCAACTGGAGGGCTCGACAAAACCGTGGTTTTCGACCGGATACACGGCCAACTGCCAGTTCTCTTTGCGCAGTTCGATAAGACGCTGGACGAGGCGGACGGAATCCTGGAATTCGACATTGGTGTCGGCCATGCCGTGGCAGATAAGCAGGGCGCCCTTCAACCCCTGGGCAAAGTAAATGGGCGAGGAGCGGCGATAGGCGTCGGAATCCGTCTGGGGCAGGTTGAGAATGTCGGAAGTGTACCCATGGTTGTAATGCGCCCAATCGGTGACGGGACGCAAGGCAGCGCCGGCGGCGAAGACATCGGGCTGCGTGAACATGGCCATCAGGGTCATGAAGCCGCCGTAACTGCCTCCGTAGATCCCGATTTTCTTCGGGTTGACGTGCTGCTCGGAGGCCAGATATTTGGCAGCGTCGACGATGTCATCCAAATCCTTGCCGCCCATGTGCTCGTAAATGGCGGTCCGCCAATCGCGGCCGTATCCGGCTGAGCCGCGATAATCGACGTCGATCACAGTGAACCCGCGCTCAATGAGGAGGTGGTGGAAGAGATACTCGTGGTAATAATGTTCGGACCATTCGCGGTCGACGTTTTGGAGATAGCCGGCGCCATGCACGAAGACCACGCCGGGACCGTTGGGGCGGGCATGAGCGGGCTTGAACAGGCGCGCGGGAACCTGGACGCCGTCGCGAGCGGTGAACGTCACGATGGGAGCGTCCTGCCAGGGGTATTGCCAAAATTCCGGCGCGGGGGAACTGGTGAGCTTGCGGCTCTCCACGCCGGTGCGGAGTTCCTGAACGTATAACTCCGGCGGACGGTTGGTATAGGAATGAACGTCGGCAAACCAGTGGTCGTCCGGCGAAAGGACCGCGCCATGAAGCCCCGGGGCGGCCGAGAGACGGGTGAGCGGGCCGCCGTTGCCGTCCATTTCGTAAACCTGGTGCTCGTACGGAGTATCTTTGCTCGCGACCAGAATAAATTTCGATTTGTCCGCGGTCTGCCTTACGTCAGTCACTTCCCACTTACCGGACGTGAGCGCGCGTGGCTCTCCACCGGAGAACGGCACGGCGTAAAGCTGAGAATAGCCGGTGCGCTCGGATTGGAAATAGATTTCCTGGTCGTTCTTCATCCAGCCGAGAGTGTTGGCGCCGGGGCCTCCGACCCAGGCGTCATCGTGATCGGTGGCCAGGATGCGGGTATTGCCGGTGGCCGGGTCGAGCGCCAGAATCCAGCGGTCCTTATTATCGGCGGAGCGGGCGAGCAGGACCGCTTTGGTTCCGTCTTCCGACCATTCCGGCGGGTACAGGCGAACCTCGCGTTTCTGGCCGGAGTCGACCCATTTCACCTCGCCACTGGCCACATCGATCAGAGCGAGGCGGGTGCGCGGCTGGGAATCGCCGACGTTGGTGCGGCCGGGGATGTCCTCGACGTAGGCCGACTCGTTGACGAAATTGGGCACGATCGTATTTTTGGCGTTGGCGGCGGTTTCGGAAATCGAGGCGATGACGAATTTCCCATCGGGCGAAAGCTGCAGCGAGGCGACGTTTTGCCGCGCCTGGAGGGTAAAGGGCTTACGCGGATTTTCCTGTTTCCGGCGGTCCTCCTGGGCCTGGCGTAAGGCGGCGCGGTCGCGGACCACTTCCAATAGTTCGGTCTCCTGCTTTTTCAGGAATTCCTGACTGGGGGTACCGCGCGCAGGTACGCCAGCGGCAGCAGGCGCGCCGGCGCCGCCACGTCCGCCGCGGCCTCCGCCGCTCGTGGGGAGCCCGGGTGCGGATTCGGATCGGACATCGGTGAGCTGGTCGAGCGTGCCATCGTCGAGCGAGAGCACATATAGATTGTTGGCGCGGGTAAAAGCAATGCGGCGGCCGTCACGCAGAAATCGGGGATTCAATTCCGCATCGGCGGTGCGAGTGACTCGGCGGGTCTTGCCAGTTGCGTTGTCATAAACGAAGAGATCGCCTTCGCGTGCATATACAATGCGGCGCCGGTCGTGTGAGAGGTCGCCGGAAACCGGAGGTGCGGAATTGGCCTCTTCGACGGAGAGCTTGCGCAGGCCCGAACCATCGCGGTGCACCACATAAGTGTCGAGAGGGCTCTCCTCGGACTGCGCGGGCTGCTTCCATTGGAAGTAAATCTCCCTACTATCGCCGGACCATCGCACCTGGGATGGCGCATAGCCCACCAGACCGGGGCCACGCATGATGTTGTCGACTGTGAGGGCAAATTTGCCGGAGGTCTGCGCGCCGACGAGTACAGCAAGGGTGGCGAGGAAAGGGGCGAATCTGCGCATATTCAATGGATTGTAGCGCTATCGCAGCACGAGCCCGCCGCCGCAGCCGCATGTTATGCTGAAGTTCAGCCGCGCGTTTCGCCGAGGGAGAGATGGCCGAGTGGTTGAAGGCGCACGCTTGGAAAGCGTGTATAGGGGAAACTCTATCGCGGGTTCGAATCCCGCTCTCTCCGCCATCCTGACGTTCCGGCTCCAGCCCCCACAAGTAAGACGGATGGCAAAGTTCGTTCGCGAACCGCCTTTCCCGGAGATGTCACGACCCTGACGTCCGCAAATAGACGGCGATTGGGCGTTGGTCATGGAGAGGACGAATGATATTATAGGGTTCCTATGAAAGCCGTCATCTTGCTTACTGCTGTATTCGCGCTCGCGGCTCAGCAGAGCTCGCAGGCGCCGGCCAAGCGATCCGCCAGCCAGATTCCGGAATCGGCCGGAGACGACGTACGCGGTTACAACGACACGCCGCAACTGCCCGGACAACCGTGGAAGGTCCACGATATGAACCGGCCGCGCGCGCGTAAAGTGACGCCGGGGCAGCCATTCACGGAGACCGCGCCGTCCGATGCCATCGTGCTCTTCGACGGCAAGGACCTTTCGCACTGGGTGCAGATCGGGCGCGGGGGCCAGGTGCAGGAGCCGAAGTGGAAGGTGGAGAACGGGTACATGGAAATCGTGCCGCGCACGGGTCGGCTGGCCACCAAAGAGAAGTTCGGGGATTGCCAGTTACACGTGGAGTGGATGGTTCCGAAGGGCACGAAAGGCCAAGGGCAGGGCCGCGGCAACAGCGGGATCGAGTTGATGATGCGGTACGAGATTCAGGTGTTGGAATCGCACGACAACCTGACCTATGCCGATGGCGCGGCAGGCGCGATGTACGGCGCGTGGCCGCCGCTGGTAAACCCGGCGCGGCCGGAGGGTGAGTGGAACGTCTACGACATCATGTTCGAGGCGCCGCGGTTCGATAGCGGCAAGCTGGTGAAGCCCGCGTATTTCACGGTGCTATTCAACGGAGTGTTGGTGCATAACCACCAGGCGCAGTTGGGACAGACCGTGTGGCGCCAGGTGGCGCAGTACAAACCGCACGATGCCGAGGAGCCGCTCAGCCTGCAGGACCACTCCCAACCCGTACGGTTTCGCAATATCTGGATCCGGCGGGTGAAAAGTTACGACCAGCAATAAGGCCCGTGCCGCGGCAATGGGGCCTTCCCTCACTTGCACTGATGGCTCTCGATGTGGCCGAGCAGGGCGTACTTGGCCGTGTCCCTTTTCTGAATCGCGACGTGCAGAAGAAATTTGAGCGACTCAAACTCCGAGTCGCCATTGATGGCGGCGCGTGTCTGTCCCTCTTGCAGGGTTTTGATCGCTCTCGTCGCCTCGATGAATTGCTGAAACAGACGATGTTTTTCGCGGCAGAAGCCGATTTCCGGAATGCTCGCCGGAACCTCGTACTGCTGCCGCGGCCTAGGAGATACTAATTCCATTTCAGGGTTTTCAGTTGCAGGCGGCGGCCCACAGTGACGAAGCGAAAAGGCGCTGAGCCGCAGACGTGAAGCGCCTTACAAGCGCGGATGGGGGCCACGAAACCTTCAGACGACCCGGGTCCGCAGCGTGCCGATCTTCTCTATTTCCAGCTCGATTACGTCCCCGCCCTTCACGGGGGGGTGCAGGTCCAGGCGAAAGGCGATGACGTCGCCGGGAAAAATGACATCGTTGGAGGAGAGCGTCTCAATGGTCTGCTCGAATTTCGGGCGCAGGCCGGCGGAGCTGGTCCGTCCGAACTCCTCGCCGTTGACGCGCACGGCGATTTCGAGTGAATACGGATTGCCGATCTCATCCGGCGTGACCAGGCATGGGCCCAGCGCGGAATACCGGGCGCCGATATCGTTCATACCGGTGAAGCCGCCAATGTAATGGCGGGCTTCGAGCGAAGCGACGTTCGTCCCCTGTTTGCCGATGACGGCGGCCATCTTGAGTTCCGGCTCAGTCCCGCTGACGCGGACATCCTCGTCTGTGCCCAGGCGCGCCGGGTTGGGAAGAGGCGCGCGCAGGCGGACGTCGGCCACGTGATAGACGAGGGTCTCGTCGTTGGGGCCGCGCGGCGGGGTTTCAATCTTCCACCAGTCGGCCGGAGCCGGACCGGCGCCCATGAACAATTCCTCGGAGGTGTGCAAGGCCCGCAGGCCGGCCCGCAGAAAATCGAGCATGCGGAACGGGACAAGAGCATCGGCCAGCACCTGCGGCTCGGATTCGCCCTGCTGCGCCAGATACCAGGCGGTGGCGAAGTTCAAATCGATAATTCGGCCGTCCTTGTAGGCGCCCACGCGAGTGTGGCGGCCCAAGTGGGTGGAGACCTCAAATGTGCAAAGCTTCATAGCAGGTGTGCTTCCCGCAATTGGCGCGGAGACGGCGCATCGGAAGCGGGGAACAACAATCGCGCCGCCATCAGAGATTGCCGCGACGGGCCTGCTCCCGCTCAATTGCCTCGAACAATGCCTTGAAATTGCCCTTTCCGAAGCTGCGGCTGCCCTTTCGCTGGATGACTTCGTAGAAGACGGTAGGCCGATCCTCGACCGGGCGCGTGAAAATCTGGAGCATGTATCCCTCGTCGTCGCGATCCACCAGGATACCTAATTCCTGTAACTCAGAGACAGGCTCGTCAATAGGACCGACGCGGGAGAGCAAATCGTCGTAATAGGTCGAAGGCACGCGGAGGAAATCGACACCCTGACGCCGCAGCGCGCCTACAGTGGCGATAATCTCGTTGGTGGCCAAAGCGATATGCTGCACGCCAGGGCCGCGGTAGAACTCCAGGTATTCCTCGATTTGGGATTTGCGCTTGCCGCTGGCCGGCTCGTTGATCGGAAACTTGACGCGCTCGTTACCGTTGGACATGACTTTGGACATAAGCGCCGAGTATTCGGTGGAGATGTCCTTATCGTCGAAATGCTTGAACATTTTGAAGCCCATGACATGCTGGTAAAACTCCACCCAGCGGTTCATTTCGCCCAAGCCGACGTTGCCGACGATGTGATCGATATGCTGCAGACCGACGGGCCGCGCCAGGTTATCCACGCCTTCGAGCGCAACGAAGCCGGGAAGGAAGATGCCATGGTAATTGCGGCGCTCGACGAAGGTGTGAACCGTATCGCCATAGGCGGCGATGGAAGCGAGCCGGGCCTCGCCATGATCGTCGCGGAGTGTTTCCGGTTCCCGCACGCTGCGAGCGCCGCGGCTGGTGGTCTCGCGCCAGGCCGATTCGGCATCGTCCACCCAAAGGGCGATATCGTGCACGCCGTCGCCATGGAGACGAACATGGGCGGAGACGGGGTGATCGGGTTCGAGCGCCGTGGTGAGCACGAAGCGAACTTTGTTCTGCATCAGGACATAGGAGGCGCGATCGCGTGTGCCGGTTTCCGGGCCGCGATACGCGGCGAGGCGGAATCCGAACGCGGTGCGGTAGAAGTGCGCGGCCTGGCGCGCGTTGCCTACGAAGAATTCGACGTAATCCGTGCCGTTGAGCGGGAGAAAATCCTTCTCAACCGGCGCCGGATGCTCCAACGTTTGCGGCATAGATCCTCCTCATGGCATCCATACAGAGACGGTTGTCTTCATCCGTCCCAGTGGAAATCCGCAGGCAGGCCGGGAGTCCGAAAGCCTTCAGCGGGCGCACCACCACACCGTGCGCCAGCAGCTCATCGAAAAGCCGAGTCGCTTCGCCTTCGGATTCCAGCACCACCATAACGAAATTGGCTTCCGACGGCACCACTTTCAGCCCAAGCCCCGCCAGACCTTCGGCGAGGAAGCGCAGACCGCGGGCATTAAGCTCGAGCGAACGGTGCAGGAATTCCTTGTCGGCCAGAGCGGCGATGCCAGCCGCCTGCGCCGGTGTGGAAGGCTCGAAGGGCAGCTTCACCTTGAGCAGATTGCGGATGAGCTCGCCGTGAGCAAAGCCATAGCCGATGCGCATGCCCGCCAACCCGTACACTTTGGAAAACGTGCGCAGGGTGATGACGTTGTCGTAGCGGTAATGCATGGAATCGGGATAGCGTGGGTTATCCTTGGCGTACTCGAAATAGGCTTCATCGAGGATGATGAGCACGCGTTCGGGCACGTGGCGGTAGAACTCGTCGAACTGGTGGCGGGTGAAGATCGTGCCGGTGGGGTTGTTGGGATTGGCCAGATAGATGATTTTGGTGTGAGGGTTGATGGACGCCGCGAGGGCGGCCAGATCGTAATGCCAGTCGCGGTAGGGAACCGTCCGGTATTCCACGCCGCGCGAGCGGGCCAGCACCTGGAAGCCGATGAAGGCGGCCTCGGTTGTGAGCACTTCGTCCTCGTCGCAAAGGAAGGCGCGGATGATGGTGGACATAATGCCCTCCGACCCGCTTCCCGCGATCACATTTTCCACGCCGACATCGAATTCCTCGGCGAGGCGCTCGCGCAGGTCGAGCCCGCCGTTCGGATACAGATTCAGCCCGCCGAGCGTCCCCTGGATTGCCTCGATGGCCTTGGGCGAGGTGCCGAGAGGGTTCTCGTTGGAAGCCAGTTTGGCGATATGTGACAGACCGTACTGGCGGCGCACGCTTTCGTGCGTCCTCCCCGCCTCATACGGCCGAAGCGATTCGATGTAAGGAGGGACCAGAGGCACTACTCATATTTTAGCGGGGTTTGAACGCAAGATCGCTTTCCTGGGCCCGCCAATCGGCCAGCAGGCGCGGCAACATACGATCATCCGGCCCAAGTTCTCTTATCTTATAAGACGTGGTAATAACCGCCCTTCTCGATCACCTCGACGGGAACGCCGAATAACTCCGATAATGGGGCGGCGCGCAGCACCTCCTCCTTCGGGCCGTCGCAGTAAACGCGGCCGGCACGCATGAGGACGATACGGCGGATTTCAGGGATGATATCGGGCAGATGGTGCGTCACCATGATGATGCCGATGCCTTCGCGCGTCAGCTTGCGCAGGATCTCGCGGAGCTCGCTGGTGGCGTGGAGGTCGAGGCTGGTGGACGGTTCGTCGAGGACCAGCGCCTGCGGATCATGCACGAGGGCGCGGGCGATGAGGATGCGGCGGGCCTCGCCGGACGACATTTCGTTGGTGTTGCGCTCCGCCAGATGAGCGATTTCGAGCAGATCCATGACCGCCGCGGCCTTGCGTTCCATTTCCGGCGTCACGTGATGATACGGCCATACGCCGACACTGCCGAAGAACCCGGAGAGTACGATTTCGTAACCGGAATAGTCCCGCGTGCAGAGCTGCATCCAGTTATTGGAGACGATGCCGAGATGGTTGCGGAGGTCGAACAGGCGCCACTGGTCGCGGCCGAGGATGCGAAGCGACCAGGGCTCATCCTTGAGGCGTGGATAGAGTTCGCGCGAGATCAACTGAATGAGCGTCGATTTGCCCGAACCGTTGGGCCCAAGGATGGCGGCGTGCTCGCGCTGTGCGATGGATAGGGTCACGCGGTCGAGCACGACGCGTTCGCCGCGCTGCACGGTAACATTTTCGAGTTCGATGAGGGGGACGGGCAGCATGAGTTTTCATTGTAGAGGCTGGCGGCCCGCAGACCGCGGCACCACTGCCGTGCCGCAATGAACGCCGCTCCGCTCTCACGTCCCCCGCAGCCGCCGGTCTACGGCCCAGCGAGGAACTGCCGCATATTGGTGCCGGCCTGGCCCATGGCGCGGGCCAGGGTGGCTTTGGCGACGTTGTGGGCGTAGAGGCTGGAGATGTAATCCTGCGCCGCGGCAGCCACGGTCTCCTCAGCCTGGACGACTTCCAGCGTGTCGGTGACACCGGCGCTGAAGCGGTCGCGGGACTGCGTCAACGTC
>DATJMA010000095.1:0-61606 GCA_035509055.1 Bryobacteraceae bacterium
GCGGTTTTGGCGGGAGGGGTCTTCATCGCGGGCTTGCATTGGAAGTACATTCTGGTCGTGGTGCTGGGTGTGGGGCTCATGATTCCGTTGAGCGTACATTTTCTGAAGGGCTATCAGAGCAGCAGAATTTCCAGCTTCCTCGATCCGGATGGGGACCCGCAGGGTGCGGGGTATCAGGTGCGGCAGTCGTTAACGGCCATCGGTAATGGAGGGATGTTCGGCAAGGGGGTTACCAAAGGCACCCAGTCTCAACTGCACTTCCTGCCGGTGCCGTCCAAGGATTTTATCTTCTCGGCCTTTGCCGAGGAGCACGGTTTTGTTGGCGTAGTTGTCGTTCTGGCGTTGTATTTTGTGATGATCATGCGCATAGTTCAGAATGCGCAGACGGCTCCGGAACGGGCCGGGATGTATATTTGCATGGGGGTAGCTGCGTTGCTGCTCTCGCACATCCTGATCAACGTGGGGATGGTTGCCGGCCTGATGCCGGTCACCGGTATCCCGCTGCCGTTCATGAGTGCCGGCGGTTCGAGTATCTGGACGAGTTTTTTGGCTCTGGGGCTGGTGAATAACGTCCGCCTCAGAAGATTTGTGAATTAAACAAGAAGTCAGGAGCCGGAAGCCGGAAGGAAAGCGCGTCAACGCACGATCCGCGGTACTTCTGGCATTGTGAGAAGAGTTTTTATCGGGAGCCCGTGGGAGATCCGCCGGCGGCGCTAAGGGCGCTTCCCCGAGGAAGAGTAGTAGGTTTGCAGCCGGGTGGTGTATGAGCGAGCTACTCCACCCCCGGCCAGTGTGAGATCGTAACGTGTTTCGTGTAAGTTCCCGCTGAACGCTGGGAACCCTGGAACATCGGGGCAGCTCACCTTCCTTGTACCGCCCGGCTCTCCACGCTCCGTGGAGGAATTTAGATGTCGAAAGAGTTAGTGATCTCAGCGACGCGCCACGAAACCCGTGTGGCGCTGATCGAGGACGATCAGGTAGTAGAGATTTTTCACCAGCGCGAGAACGAATATTCGCTCGCCGGCAGTATCCATAAAGGCAGGGTGACCAGGGTGTTGCCGGGCATGCAGTCGGCTTTCGTCGATATCGGCCTGGAACGCGACGCCTTCCTGTACGTCTCCGACTTCTTCGAAGACAATGAGGAATACGACAAGATCGTCACCGGCGTGGAGGAGAAGGTCCTCAAGTTGGACCGCACCGGCCAGCCCGTGAACGGCGCGCCGGAGGCTGCCCCGCCCGTTCCCGCCGATGGCTCCCTCGCGGTTGCCCCCGCCGAAACTGCCGCGCCCGCTTCACCGGTCGCTTCCGCGCCTCCCCCCATGGCGCCGCAGCAGCACCAGGGACCACCCGATTCGCGCCGCGACGATCGCGACCGGGGACGCCGTGGACGCCGCCGCCGCGGTGGTAGAGGACGCGGCGGATTGCCCGAGTCGAAATTCTATTCGCCCGGCCAGAGATCCGGCCACGAAGCTCCGCCCGCCGCCGGCATTCCCGAGGCCGCCCCCCAACCGGAGGCCGAACTGACGCCGTCAACCGCCTCGTTCGCTCCCGGCGACGCCGATTTCTTCGTGCTCCCGGGCGAGTCCCTGGCCAAATACACTCCGCCGGACGAACAGGAAGCCGGGCCGGAACGCGAAGCCGCCCCCTTCGAAGCCGCCGCGCCAGTGGACGAAATCGAAGCCGAATTCGCCGAACCGCCGGCCGAAGACCCCGCCGAGCCGGCCATCGCCGGCGAGCTGGCCGAAGAAGCTGCCGTGCCCAATGTCGCCCAATCCGAGCCCGAAACCATAGAGGTGCCTTCGGCCGTCGAGGCGTTTATCGAGCATCTGACCGAAATGGAAGAGCCCCTCTCCATTTCTGTAACCGGGCCTGAATCCGATCCCGAGCCGGAATCGGCTCCCATCACCGAAGCCGAAGCAGTCGCGCTCGAAGACTTGGCCGGAACCGGCGAAGAGCCTGTCGTCGACGAAACCGAACCGCTCGCCGAAGCCGCCGAGATCGAAGAAGCCCCCATCGTCGAATTTGAAGGTCCCGAGCCGGCGCGCATTCCCACCAGCCTCACCGCGACATTGCGGGAGCAGGGGCCGCGCTACCAGCATCGCCTCTCGCGCCGCATGCGCCGCAAATCTCGCGGCGAGCGAGGCGCGCCCGGCGGCGTGGCCGAAGCCACCCGCACACCCGAGCAACGGCAGGAATCGCGCCCGGAACAGCGTACCGCCCAAGGCCGCAACCTCCCCGACCCGCGCGAAAAAACCGGCCAGCCTTCCATCACCGATCTTTTGAAGGAGGGCCAGGAGATCATCGTCCAAATCGCCAAGGAGCCGCTTGGCCAAAAGGGTGCCCGCATCACTTCGCACATCGCCCTGCCCGGCCGCTTCCTGGTCTATATGCCGACCGTCGATCACATCGGCGTTTCGCGCAAAATCCCCAGCGACGACGAGCGCCTCCGCCTGAAACGCATTCTGCAAGCCAACCGCTCGGGCATCCCCGGCGGATATATCGTGCGCACCGCCGGCGATGGCCATTCCGAAGAGGAACTCCGCGCCGACATGATGTTCCTCTACAATATGTGGCTCGACATGCGGCAGAAGGCCGAGCGCAAGCCCGCGCCCCTGCTGGTCCATCACGACCTGAACGTGGTGGAACGCATCCTCCGCGACCAGCTCACCAGCTCCTTCAAGTCCATCTGGGTGGATAACGAAGAGGTCTACGAGGGCGTCCTGCGTTTCGTGCAGCGCTTCCAGCCCACCCTCGTCAGCCGCGTGAAGCTGTACACCCGGTCCACGCCGATTTTCGACGAGTTCAACATCACTTCCGAACTCGAAAAAGCCTTGCGGCCGAAGGTCTGGCTGAAATCGGGCGGCTGCATTGTCATCAACCAGACCGAAGCGCTCGTCGCCATCGATATCAACACCGGCAAGTACGTCGGCAAGTCCAATCGCCTGGAAGACACCATCGTCAAAACCAACACTGACGCAGTAAAGGAGATTGTGCGCCAGATTCGCCTGCGCGACTTGGGCGGCATCATCGTGATCGACTTCATAGATATGGACGAGCGCAAGAATCGGCAGAAGGTGATGCAGACGCTCGAAGAGGCCATGCGGGCCGATCGCGCGCCCTACAAGATTCTCCAGTTCAACGATTTCGGCCTCGTGGCCATCACGCGCAAGCGCGTCAAGCAGAGCCTGGAGCGAACCCTCTGCGTTCCGTGTACCTATTGCGAGGGCGCGGGGTATCTGAAGAGTCCGCAGACCATGGTCGGCGAGATTCTACAGGAAGCCCACAAGATCGCCCGCGCCGTCGAAGGCAAGGACGTCATGCTCCGCGTTTCGCCGGAAGTCGCCAAACTGCTCAAGTCGAACCAAAATACCTACCTCCAGGAGTTGGAGGAAATCCTCGGGCGCACCGTTATCGTGAAGAGCGATCCCCTGCTGCACCAGGAGAAGTTCGATCTGGCGTAGAAACACCGTTCCTTAGTCGCAGCTCGGTGTAAGGAACACAGCGCCGCGGCCAGAGGACGGCGGACTAAAACTGGCCGTAATCCAGCCTGCTCCCGCCTTCGAACTGGGTTCAGTCCGCCTGGTAGACTTCGCCTGTCATAAGAGTAGATCCGGCGAGGGGTGTTCTTGCAACGAAAGATGCCGGCACAATCGGCTCGGCCACCCACGAAACCCCGCTGGAATGAGGCAGTGCTTACTTCTGCCCGTAGGTAGCCGTCGGCCCGTGCTTTCGGAAGTGGTGCTTGTCGCGCAGGTGCTGCGAGATGGGCCGTGCCCGCGGATTAATCGCGATTGTCATCCATGCCATCGCCGCCAGTTCCTCCACGATCACGGCAGTGTGTACGGCATCGCTCACGCTCTTACCCCAGCAGAACGGCGCGTGCCCGGCTACCAGGCATGCGGGGCAGCCGAGCGGATCGATGCCTTCCATGCGGCGCAGGATCGCGGTTCCGGTATTGAGTTCGTAATCCCCCGCAATGTCCTCCGCGGTCAGCGGTTCGGTGACGGGCACGGGGCCATGGAAGTAGTCGGCATGCGTGGTGCCGAAGCATGGGATCTCGCACATCGCCTGCGCCCACGCGGTAGCATGGCGCGAATGCGTGTGGACCACGCCGCCAATCGCCGGAAAGGCCCGGTAGAGCGCCGCGTGCGTCGGGAGATCGGACGACGGCCTCAGGTGGCCTTCCACGATCTTGCCGTCGAGATCCGTGATCACCATGTCGGCCGGAGTCATCTTTTCGTATGGAACGCCGCTCGGCTTGATGGCCAGCAATCCATCCTCGCGCGATACGCCGCTGACATTGCCGAACGTGTAAATTACGAGCCCGCGGCTCACCAGTTCCAGGTTCGCCTCCAGTACCTCGGCCCGCAATTTATCCAGCATGCGATGCTCCTCGCGCCCGCACCGCGATCCGCCGTAGCGCCGGCAAAACCGGCTCGCGCTGTCCGAAGGCGAAGTAAAGCTGCCGGTACAGCGGATAAAGCTCCTGGTATACCGCCGCCTGATCTGCTTGCGGCTCGACCACGGCGTAGTCCGGGCACAGCGCCGCCTGCGCTTCCTCCACCCCGTGGAACGTGCCCGCCGCTAGAAAAGCGAAAATCGCCGACCCCAGGCTGGTGACATCCCCGTTCGGCACCAGGATCGGCTTGCCAAGCACATTCGCGTACACCTGATTGAGCGCCGGATTCTTGCGCGGGATGCCGCCGCCGTTGATGACGCGATGAATGGGCACGCCGTGCTCTTCCATGCGCTCCAGAATAACGCGTGTGTGGAACGCCGTGCCTTCAATCGCGGCAAAAAGTTCGTCTTGCGCGGTGTGGGTGAGGCGCCATCCCAGAGTTACGCCGCTCAGTTCCGGATTAACGAGCACCGTGCGGTCGCCATTGTCCCAGGTGAGACGCAGGAGTCCCGTCTCGCCGGCGCGATACTGCTCGATACCGCGGGAAAGCTCGGCAACCGTGGTGCCGGCACGCCGCGCAATAGCCTCGAAAATATCGCCGGTGGCCGAAAGTCCCGCCTCGATGCCGGTGCGTCCGGGATCGATGGAGCCCTGCACCACCCCGCACACACCCGGAACCAGCGTGCACTGGTCCCCAATCGCCATGATGCACGTCGAGGTCCCAACCACGTTGACCACATCGCCTAGGCGCACGCCCGCGCCGATAGCGTCCCAATGTGCGTCGAACGCGCCCACGGGGATCGGGATGCCGGCCCGCAATCCCAGGTTTTCGGCCCATTCGGGCGCCAGGTGGCCGGCGATTTTGTCGGAAGTTTCGTAGCGGCCGGCCAGCTTTTCGCGCACGCCGGCGAGCAGGGGATCGACAGCGGTCAGAAAATCCTCGGGGGGAAAGCCGCCGAGCGCGCGATTCCACATCCACTTGTGCCCCATGGCGCAGACGCTGCGCGGAACCTCGGCCGGATTGTGGATTCCGCTTAGGACCGCCGCCACCATGTCGCAGTGTTCCAGCGCGGTAGCGAATGCCGCGCGCTTCCCGGGATTGTGGCGCAGCCAGTGAAGCAGCTTGGCGAATCCCCATTCGGAGGAGTAGACGCCGCCGCACCAATCGATGGCCGCGAGTTTGCCGGCGTGCGCGGCGGACGTGATCTCGGCGGCCTCTTTCCAGGCGCGATGGTCGCACCAGAGGTAATAATCGTCGAGCGGTTGGAGGTCGCGATCCACGGGAATCACGCTCGATCCCGTGGTATCGAGCGCGATGGCCGCAATGGCTTCGCCTTCGATACCGGCATCCTCGAGGGCCGCATGCATGGCCGCGGCCAGTGCGGTCATGTGGTCGCGGGGGCTCTGCGTGGCGTAATCCGGGTCTTCTTTCTTGCGGTGGAGCGGATACTCGGCCACGCCCGCGCCGAGTTTGCCCTTCGCGCTGTCAAACACTGAGACCCGGACGCTCAGGGTTCCGAAATCGACGCCGGCAACGGTAGTCATGGTCTTAACCTACCGCTCCCCCGCGGTCGCGGCCCACCATCCAATGAGCCCCACTGCCAGGGAGCGGTGCCTCGTTTCCTAAACGTGCGCGTGTACCTGCCATCCGAGGTACCGCGTGGCTGCCTCCCGGACCGCCGCCGACACCGACGAAAGGTTGGCAGCCACGTGGTGCTCGAAGCCGCGCTCGCAAATGAAACGCAGCAAGCCCTGCAAATTGGGGATCTCCACCACGCCCGCGCCGCCGAACGTAGTCAGTGGATCGTCCGTGAACCGGCCTTCACCCACATACCCGTGGATGCCGCCGTGCTGATCGTTGGTCGAGAAGCGCGCGAAACTCATGTGGCTCGCCTTCACCAGTCCTTCGCAAGTGCCGTAAGCGTTCTCGCGCCCGACCGTGCCGGCGATGATCTGCTGGAAATCCATGCGCACTTCCTTGAAAAAATGCTTCGGCAGGTTGCTGCAATGGAAGCACACCGCCTTGTTGGGGTCGGCGCCGTAATTGTTGTTCCAGTCCAGCAGCGCGCTGGGCGTGCCGGAAGCCAGCCGCAGGGCGTGCATGCCGATCACGCCGCAGATATCCACTTCGCAGGCGCTCGACATCAGATTGTCGCTCATCATGCTCATCACCGTGCACGGCACCACCCCGAAGTATTCTTCGAGCGAAGTCCAGCACTGCACCGCGCTGATGGCGACGTGCGTCTCGTTCATCCAGCCGTCGATCACCGCGCCCAACTTGGCCATCTTCATGAGCGGCCCGAGCGGCGTATCGCCGGTGGAGACATATTGCCGAATAGCGCCCAGCTTGGCCTGCGCCGCCGGATCGTCGTCCTTCATGCGCGCGATCCGCCCCAGGATTTCCGAAAGGTCGATGGTCTCGATGGAGATGCCGCTGCGCTCCAGAATCTTCTCGCTGTAGCGCACCGTGTTGAATGCCGCCGGACGCGCGCCAATCGCGCCCACACGCAGCGGGCGCATGCCCCGGACCACGCGGCAGACGGCCGCAAACCAGGCCAGGTCCTTCTCGAACTCCGGCGAATCGGGAGATTCCGTGTGCAGCGTGGTCAGCGAGTACGGGATCCCGTATTGCGTCAGATTATTGCAGGCCGACATCTTGCCGCAGAAGCTGTCGCGGCGGTGCGTGATCCCCATCTGGGCGGGCGCATCGGGCGTGGCCTGTATCAATACCGGAACGCTGAGCCCCGACCATCGCAGCGTGTTGGCGATGGCCCGCTCGTCGCCGAAATTCGGGAGCGTGACGATCACGCCATCGATCTCGGCGGCGTGCTTCTGGAAGAGATCGGCGCAGAGGTGCGCTTCGGCCAGCGATTCAATCGCGCCGTGGCGCGCCTCTTCGGGTCCCACCACGACCGCCGTGTGGCCGGCCTTTTCGAGAGCCGCGATCATCTCGGTCCGCCCGCTCTGCGCCAGGTGTCCGGGAAAAAATCCGCGATTGCCGACTATGATGCCGAATGTCATTTTGCCGTTGGTCATATTGTTAATTGCCCCTCCCGGGCTTGAATTTCAGCGTATAGAACAGGCCCAGCGCGGTGAGCAGGGCGCCCCACCAGATGCCGGCGTGCAGATTCGCCAGCTTCACGTTCGGCGGATGGTCCAGTCCGTAAATGCCTGCGCCCAGAATCAGGAGTCCGTACGCCAGCAGAAGGACGCCGATGAAAAACCAAATGGAAATCATTCCGGGTCTGTGCATGATCCTCCTACCAGAAAATAATTTGTAAAGCTACGAAAATCGCCAGCACCACTCCGGCCCAGAACAAGGGCCGCTGCCACCATGGAAGATTGCCTTCCGAGGGGATTTCGGTGCACCCGTATACCAGCCCCGCCAGTTCCTTCTCGGGCTTCGGCGTGGTGACCAGGCTCACCACCACGGTGACGATCATGCAGATCAGCCCGCACCACAATGCGCGGAACATGTTCTGTGCCTGGTCCTTGGCATACGCCGAGAGCGCGATGTACGCCACCGCGTCCGGATCCACCTTCACCCAAACGTACATCCCGATGGACGATGCCGTGCCCGCCAGCAAGCCCCAGAATCCGCCCTGCGGCGTGGCGCGCTTCCACAACATTCCCAGGATGACCGTCCCGAACAGCGGCGCGATGAAGAAGCTGAACAGCGCCTGGACATAATCCATAATGCTGGCGAACGACATCACCAGGTAGGCCGTGCCGATGCTGACCAGTACGCCCAGAATCGTGCACCACCGGCCCACGCTCACGTAATGCGCATCGCTGGCTTCCTTGCGGAATATGGCGCGATAGATATCGTAGGTCCACACCGTGGCAAAAGCGCTGACATTGCCCGCCATCCCCGACATGAATCCGGCGATGAGCGCGGTGATGCCCAGGCCCATTAGCCCCGGCCCGCAGTAGCGCGCCAGCATGATGGGTAGCACTTCGTCGTAGCTGTGGCCGCCCGTCGCCGCGGCTTCCGTGGCCGGCATCAGAAAATGATGGCCCGGCGAATCGAGCACGGCCAGGCCCAGCAAGCCGGGCAGAATCACGATGAATGGCACGCACATCTTGAACGCCGCGCCGATCAGCGGGGCCATCTTGGCCGCCCGCAGGTCCTTGGCCGAAATCACTCGCTGCACCACCAGAAAGTCGGTAGTCCAGTAGCCCATCGAAATAAAGCAGGCCAGGCCGAAAACGATGCCCGCCCAGTGGATGCCCATCGGATTGTCCGTGAACGAGCCCATGGTCCGCCATAAGTGCGTGAAATCCTGGCCGGGAAAGTTGTGGTGAATCCGCGCCACCATGCCGTTCCACCCGCCCGCCTCGATCAGGCCGATGATCGAAATCAGCATCGCTCCCAGCCAGATGAGCACAAATTGCAGGACCTCGTTGAAGATGGCCGAAAGCAATCCGCCCAGCGTCACGTAAACCGCCACGGTCACGGAGGAAATCCAGATGCTCGTGTGAATGTCCCACCCGAGGACCACTTTCAGCACCAGCGCCATGGAGTACATGTTGATGCCGCTCATCAGCACCGTCATGAAGCCAAAGGAGACCGCCGAAAGCGCTCGCGCCGGCTCGCCGAAGCGAAGCTTGAGATACCCCGGAACCGAGTGGGTCCTCGAAATGTAATAGAACGGGATCATCACCAGCGCCAGGAAAACCATGGCGGGGATCGCGCCGATCCAATACCAGTGAGCCGCGAGAATTCCGTATTGGTAGGCATTCCCGGCCCACCCCATCAGTTCCAGCGAACCGAGATTGGCGGCGAGAAAGCTCAAGCCGGCCACCCATGCAGTCATCTCCCTCCCGGCCAGGAAGAAGTCTTCACCCGTGACCGTGTACTTCTTCAGGTAAAAGCCGATCGCGAGAACGGCAAGGAAGTACAGCACCACGATGGCAACGTCTACACCGGAGAGGTGAAGCAGGCGCCCCGACGCTGCTTCAAGAAAAAGTGCGGGAGCAGAACAAAGCACTGTAATCGCTTGCACCAGCATATGTTAGGAACTTGCACCGAGCAAAGTCAAGTTGCCTCCAACGCCGGAACAAACCCTGCGCCTTCTGCGTATCAACCACTTCGAGGATAATCATGCACGCCAAGTGGATCCTTTCCGGCGGTCTGGCGATCGCCCTTTTGAGCCTCACCTCCTGCATCGTCGACGTCGGCGATTGGCAGCGTTACAGCAAAGATTTCCATTCGAGCTACCCCTTGAAGACGGGCGGAAGACTGTCGGTCGAGACATTCAACGGCGCCGTCGATATCTCCGCCTGGGATCAGGACACCGTGGACATCAGCGGGACGAAATACGGGCCTAGCCAGGATGAGGCCGACAACCTTCGCGTCGATATCGACCATACCGCCGATTCCGTCTCCATCCGCGTGCCGCGGCCGACCGACCGGCGCAATAATCAGGGCGCCCGCCTGACCGTTAAGGTGCCGCGCGGCACCCAGTACGAGCGCATCGTGACTTCCAACAGTTCCATTCGCACCGAGGATGGCGCCGGACCCTCGCATCTGAAATCCAGCAACGGATCGATCAAGGTGCTGAACCTGCACGGCGACTTGGAAGCCGAAACCTCCAACAGCTCCGTCGAACTCGAAGGGGTGGACGGAAATGTGCGCGCCCACACTTCGAACGGCCATATCCAGGCCGAGCGCGTCAACGGTTCGGTGGACGCGAGCACGTCGAACAGCGGCGTCAATATCGACATCCAGCGGCCCGACAAGGACGTCCGCATCGATACTTCCAATAGCGGCGTGGAATTGGACCTCCCGCGCAATTTCTCGAGCAGCGTTCACATCGGCACGAATAACGGACCGATCACGCTTCACCTCGCCGACGGCACCAACGCCCGCCTTTCCGCGCACACATCCAATTCCTCGATCGATACCGAATTCGAAGTGCGCGCCCAGGGCGAGCTAAGCCGCAATCGTCTGGAAGGTGTGATCGGCAATGGCGGTCCGCTGATCGATCTCGGGACCTCCAACGGCAAAATCCAAATCCTGCGCCGCTGACCTGCGGCGTTGGCCCCCAACTCCGGCGCTCCTGACTTGAAACTCGGAAGCTCCTAACTCCAGCCCGTCCCTACCCCAAGTACTGCTGGATCCGTTCGTCCACCAGCGCGCGGCACTCGTCGTCGATCGAATCCATCCCTTTGGGCTCTTCCGCCGACCGGAGTCGCAGTTCCGCGTAACCCATAGCATCCGCCAGCAGACACGCCGTGTGCACGATCCGGTCTTCCTCGGTGTCGAAACCCGATTCCCCGTGGTGATTTTCCGCGTGTCCGCAGAGATTCTCGGGAAAGCCCCAAAGCTGCGTGATCAGGCCCCCCGCCACGGTGTGCAGAACGCCGAACCGCTCCCACTCGACGCTATCGCTCTGCTCGCGATTTTCATACTCGTCCTCGAGAAAGGCCCCGTACCGTTGTCGCTCCGCGGCGAGCAGCCCGAGACGGCCCAGATCGTGCGTCAGACCGGCAGTGTACAGCGCGGCGCCGCTCAGCCGGTCCGAATAGCCCGCCAGTTGTTCTGCAATGACCGCGGTGGCGATGCCATGAGCCCAGATCGGCCGTACTGCTTCCGCCGGAAACTGCCGCATATAAGAAGAAGTGGCGACCGTAACCACCAGCGCCCGGATGCGGTTGATCCCGAGCACCGCCAGCGCGTGGCGCAGGGTGGCCACCCGCGCCCGCAGACCCATCGCCGCGGAGTTCGCCGCTACCAGCAGTTGGCTGGCAAGCCCCGGATCGGAGCGAAAACTGCTCTCTATGTAGACAATTGAATCCTCGTCGCTGAAAGGCCGCGCCAGCAGCCTCACCGCGGTTTGGTTAAATGCCGGAAGGCGGTTCAGGCGGCTGAGGGTAAGTTCGGTTCGGCCGGCAACCTCCGAGGTCATCATTAATAGTTTCCAGGTTGCTGGCACTCCCGGTAAAGCACCAGAAGTACTGTTAGCACCGCATTGCTATCCAATGGCAATATCGCCTCCCGGGGGACCGGAATGTCAAGCCGCTCCTCCCGCCGCCGCACCTCCGCAAGAAATGATGTCCCGCCATCCCGGCCGGCAGCGGCGCAAGCAGCGGACAGCGCCCAACACGCCCGCGGCGGAAATGTTACAAAGGAAGAAGGCAGGCAATCGCCCAACCCCTTCCATGAAATCTGTCGCCACCCCTTCGCGGGATATTGAAATGACCACGCTTTCGAACGGCGTGCGCGTGATTACCGAGACCATGCCGCATGTCCGCTCCGTCTCCGTGGGAATCTGGATCGCCACCGGCTCGCGCCGCGAAAACACCGAGCAGAACGGCATCTCGCACTTCATCGAGCACATGCTGTTCAAGGGAACCACCAACCGCTCGGCCGAAGATATCGCGCGCTCGGTCGATTCCATCGGCGGCAATCTCGACGCCTTCACCGCCAAAGAACTGGTGTGTTTCAATACCAAAGTGCTTGACCAGCACCTCTCGCAAGCCTTCGACGTGCTCGCCGACCTGGTGCTCCATCCGCTCTTTCGCCACGAAGATATCGATAAAGAAAAGGGCGTCATCCTCGAAGAAATCAAGATGGAGGCAGACAGCCCCGATTACCTCGTGCACGAGCTGTTCTCCGCCAATTTCTGGAAAGGCCACTCGCTGGGCAAACCCATTCTCGGCACCCGCGAGAGCGTCAAAGCTTTTGACCGGCCGCAAATTCAGAGCTATTACAAAAAGGTCTACGCGCCCGCCAACATGCTCGTCACCGCGGCGGGCAATATGACCCACTCCGGGCTCGTAAAACTCGTCCGCGAGCACTTCGATGAACTCGAGCCCGGTCCCGGCGCCGCCCGTGATCGCGCTCCCAACACCCACGCCCGCATTTCGCTGCGCAACAAAAAATCGCTGGAACAGGTGCATCTCTGCCTCGGTGTGCCCTCCTATCCGCTGCCGCACGAAAGGCGCTTCGCCTGTTATGTGCTCAACACCCTCCTGGGCGGCGGCATGAGCTCGCGCCTGTTTCAGAACATCCGCGAACGGCAGGGGCTCGCCTACGCCGTTTTCTCCGAGCTCAGCCCCTATCGCGATACCGGCTGCATGACCATCTACGCCGGCACCTCGCTCGGATCGGCGCGGAAAGTGGTGGAGTCGATCCTCAAGGAATTCCGCGATCTCAAAGATCGCCTGGTTAGTTGCGAGGAACTGCGGCGCGCCAAAGATCACCTGAAGGGTTCGCTCATGCTGGGCCTGGAATCCACCTCCAGCCGCATGTCCAATCTCGCGCGGCAGGAAATGTACTTCTCCCATTTCTTCTCGCTCGACGACCTCGTCGAGAGCATCGAAGCCGTGACGGCGGACGAAGTGCAATCCATCGCCCAGACCTTTTTCGATCCCAAGCAGATTGCCGTCACCATTTTGGGAAACCTGGAAAAATTCAAGCTCACGCGCGAAGACCTCGTCTGCTAGCCGTGCTATCAATATTTTCAATCCCGTTCATAAGACCTTCCATTTGCCGGTAGTGTGAGCCTCTGCGTGATACTGGGGAGGTGACCGACTCCACCGGGAAGTGGCGCGCGATTGAAGCGGAATTTCTCGCTACCGGCGACGCCGGCGCGGCCCTGGCGTCTCTCACCCTGCTTCGCGACCAAGCCGTTACCGGCGCTTTCCGGGCCGCCATGCCATCCGCCCCTCCTCATGGGGTCGCCATTGTGGCTGCCGGATCCTACGGGCGCGGCCGCACCTATCCCTATTCCGAACTCGATCTGGTGCTGTTGGCCGATTCCTCAAAACCATCTGAAACGCTCAACGATCGGCTGCCGGAGTTCGTCCGCCTCCTTTGGAATGCCGGTCTGCGGCCTAACGCCATGGTGCAAACGGTGGCCGAATGCATCGAACTCGTGGAGCGAGCCGGCGTGCGCGCGTTCGGACTCCTCGATCGGCGTCTCCTCCATGGCGATCGCATTCTGTTCGACCAGTTCGAAACCAAATTGCAGGCGGCGCTCGCGAACCATCGCGAGAAGCTCTGCGAGCGCCTCTGCCAGTCCGTGCGCACCCGGCACGCCGCGCATGGGAACACCCCATTCGAGGCCCAGCCCGACGTGAAAGAGAGCCCCGGCGGCCTCGAGGACGCACGCGCCGTGGAGTGGCTCGCGCTTCTGAAGGGCAACAATCCACCGCCCGAGGCGGAACCGGGCGCGGCCGTGTCGCTGCTCTCGTCGGTGCGCTGTTTCCTCCATTTCCATGCCCAGGCCGATCGCAACCTGCTCGATTTCCCCGCTAAGGCCAGTCTCGCCGGGCAGCCGTTCGCTTTCGATCTCCGCGAGTATTTCCGCTGCGCCCGCGCCATATTCAACCAGACCAGGCGCGCCATCGACGAATCCGAAAAAAGCGAGACCTCCCTGCTGGACAACTTCCGGGAATATCGCTCGCGGCTCTCCAACCAGGAATTCACCGTCTCGCGCGAGCGCCTGCTGCTGCGCAATCCAGCCCAGTTGGCAAGCGATCCGCCGCTCGTGCTTCGCCTGCTCGAATTCATCGCTCGCCATGGCGTCGCGCCCTCTCCGGAAACCGGGCGGAGGCTCGAATCGGCGCGCGATGCCATCGCCGCATGGTGCGCCCAACCGCGGCCGGTATGGACCCTCCTGAAAATCGCCCTGGCTTCCCCGCACGCTGCCATGGCCCTCCGCGCCCTGCAGTTCACCGGCGTGCTGTCCGCCTTGCTGCCGGAGTGGCAGGCGCTGGAAGGCTCGGTCAATCCGGCCTCGGAATACCGGTACACCCTCGAAGAACAGACCCTGCGCGCAGTGGAAGCGCTTCTCGCATTGGCTCCCGCGGCCCCATCCGAACGGCAGCGGTTCGCGGCCATGCTCCCCGAAATCGATGATGTTTCGCTGCTGGTCTTCGCGCTGCTCTTCGTGGAAATGGGCGATTCCGCCGTGGAACGGGCCCGCGCGGCAGCCGTCCGCATGGAAATGCCTGCGGACGCGCGCGATCGACTGGAATTCTCGCTCGTGCACCGCTCCGATCTCGCCGATGCTATGACTGGACGCGACCTCGACGATCCCTCCGCCGTGCGCCAACTGGCCGATCGCGTCGGCACCATCGAGCAACTGCGCGTGCTGGCCATGATCACCTACGCGCGCATCGCCGCTGCGAGCGACGCGGACCGCCTTGCCTGGCGCCTCGAGCAATTGTGGCGCGCTTCGAGCGCCGTCCAGCACGAATTGCTCCGGGAACTGGAGACCGACCGCATTCGGCAGGTGCCGGCCGATCTCCCGGCGAATGCCGCGTTCGTCAAAGGTTTCCCGCAGCGTTACCTGCGCGCTCATTCCAGCCATGAAATTCAGGGCCATTTGCTACTGTTCGAGCAAAGCCGGCCAACCGGAGCCGCCGCCAGGCTCGAATCCATCGAGGGTGCCTACCGCGTCACGATCGTGGCGCGCGACAAGCCGTCCCTGTTCGCTTCTTTCGCCGGCGCCATTTCCAGCTTCGGGCTCGACATCCTGAAAGCCGAGGCCTTTTCGAACGCCGCGGGAGTCGTTCTCGACACCTTCGTGGTGGCCGACCCCAAACGCATGCTCCAGCTCAATCCCAGCGAGTCCGATCGCCTGCGCGACCTGCTGCAGCGCGTCGCCCTCGGCCGCACCGACGCCCAAAAACTGATGCGCGCCCGCACCGCTCCCGATCCGCACAGGCGCGGCGGCCCGCCCCGCATCGTTTTCGATTCGGATGCCTGCGCCACCGCCACTCTCGTGGAAATCGACGCCGAGGACCGGCCCGGATTGCTCTACAGCCTGGCATCGGTCTTCTCGTCGAGCGCCTGTAATATCGATATCGTCCTGGTGGATACCAAAGGCTGCCGCGCGATCGATGTTTTCTATGTCGCGCACGACGGGCGAAAGCTGCCGCCGGAAATCGAGGCGCGGTTGAAGGAAAAACTCCTGGCTGCCTGCTGAATGCGGAATTTCCCGTGTTTGATCCTCCCCTTCGTTAGTCGCGGCACAGCCATCTCTTCTATCTGTCTGTTTCCGCCCGCTTACTAAGTACCTTAGTTGAGCGTCCGCAGTTATAATCGAAACGCTTAGTGGGAAGCCGTTCGGAGGTGCTCCCATATGACTGATTGCTCACGCTCCCGCTCTATCTGCGGTATTTTGTTCACAGCTCTTGCGGCATGGGGACAGGCGCCCACCATTACCTCGGTGACCAACGGGGCGACAACCGCTTCGGGCGGGATCGCCCCGGGCGAGGCCGTCGCTATCATGGGGGCAAATCTTGCCGGCGCCACCGGCGCCTGCGAGCCAAATGGCAACATTCTCTTCAACTGCATGGGAACTACCGTCACCGTGAACGGAATCATGGCGCCCGTCGCCTATGTGTCACCAGGCGAGATAGACGTCATCGCCCCGTTCGCGCTCGCCGGCGGCTCGGCCTCCATTGTGGTGAACGCGACCGGCGCTTCCGCGCCCTTCACGGCCGGCGTCGTGCCGGCTTCGCCCGGCATTTCGAATAAAACCGGCGGCACGCTTGGGCTCTTTTACAATTCCGCCGGCCAGATCGTCATGGACGCCAATCCCGCGAACCCCGGCGATGTCATCACAGCCTATCCCATCGGTCTCGGCCTGACGAACCCTCTGGCCATCGACGGCGTCGCGCCGCCCGCCAGTCCTGCCTACAATACCGCCGCCGCCGTCGGCGTCGTCGTGGGAGGCGTCCCGGCTCAGGTGTTGTCTGCCGCGCTCGAGCCTGGCCAGGCCGGATTTTACCAGGTGAGTTTCGTCGTGCCTGCCGGGCTTCTCGGAACTCAGCCTGTAATCCTGACCGCCGATGGTATCTCTTCTCCCGTGATTACTCTGCCCCTCGCCCCCGGTAACCCTTCTTCGTTATCGGTCACCACCAGTTCGGACTTAGGCACATTCTCCATAGGTGAGGTTCAGGTGGGATTAAACGCCGCGGGCGGCAGCGGCAGTTACTCCTGGGCGCTGGCCAGCGGATCCTTGCCGCCCGGCATCTCGCTGCGCGGCGATCTCCCCGGCTACCTTACGCCGTCCGCGCCCGAGGGCTTGATTGGCGTCGCTACCACGCCCGGCACTTATAGCTTTGAGCTGTCCGTCGACAGTGGTTCCAGCACCACAACTAGATCCTTCACCATGACCCTCACGGCCCTCGCTCTGCGCGACGGTCCCGACCTGCCCGATGGCTTTACCGGCGTGTCTTACTATGGCGCCGGCTATCAACTTAGTGCGACTGATAATGGGGATCCGGCCAACATTACCTGCACCAGCACGGCAGCGGATGGCATCTCGCTCTCTACCGGGTGCCTGCTGTCCGGTACACCCGCCGCGGCTGGATTGCAGACCCTCCCGGTAACCTTCACCGATGGAACCAGCACCGTAAACCGCTCGCTCTTCATCAATGTCTTCCCCCTCTGGATCACCAGCCCTGCGTTCTTGCCGGATGCTGCGCAAAACACCGCTTATAACTACACCCTCTCGGCCGCCGGCGGTTCGGGAACCTATGCCTTTGCTCTGGCGAGTCCTCTTCCGGCAGGACTTACTCTCACCGGCGCCGCCATCTCCGGCACGCCCACGGCAAGTCCCGCCAAATACGATTTCAGCGTCGTAGCGGGCGATTCCCAGGGTCACACTTACACCGCCAACATGGCCATCGACGTAACCGGCACTCCCCAGCCCCTGCCTCAAATTGCGCAATACGGCGATCTCGGCGATTGCACCATCGGCATGGGCTGTTCCCGCGCCATCGGAATCTCCGGCGGTACAGCCCCGTACACCTGGAGCGCTTCCGGCTTGCCGCCCGGCATGCAGTCCCACTACGGCGCCGGAAAAACCCTTGCCTATGTCAGTCCTGGCGACCTCGAATTGTGGGGTGCCCCCACGGCATTAGGTACCTATAACGTCGCCGTTACCGCCACCGACGTCAACGGCTTCCAGGTCACCCAGGCTTTCCCGCTCAAAGTCGGGGCTTTATATTTCGATAATTGTTTGATCACGGCGGATTGCCCCGGCTTGCCCGATGGCACCGTCGGAGTCGCGTACGCCAGCACGTTCCGCCTCGTCGGAGGTATGCCACCCTATAACGCCGCGCAAGCTCCGTCCCGAAATATCCCCGATGGCCTGCCCGCCGGCCTCTGGACCAGTCCCACCGCCGTCACCGGCATCCCGCAAGAGAGTGGGCCATTCGCGCCGTTGTTCATGTTCAGCGATTCCGCCGGCTCGGCCGCCACCCTCACCGTTCCGCTCTCTGCTTATTTCAACGGCGCCTCCACCAACGTCGATTCCTACCCGGCCCAATACGTGACCGCCGGTCAATCGTATTCCCGGCAGCTCGCCGCCTGCTGCTCCGCGAATTACACCTGGACCGTGGCCGGCGGAACGCTGCCCTCTGGCCTTACGCTCTCGAGTTCCGGTCTCCTGAGCGGTGCGCCTGCCCAGGCGGGCGCATACAGTTTCCTGGTGAAGGCCACCGATACCGGCAATTCGAATACTTATGGCACCCGTCAGATCGACCTGGTGGTAACGCCGCTCTCCATGACCGCCGGCGGTGCCCTGCCCTCCGCCATTCTGAACACAGCCTATAGCGTTCCGCTGTCCGCCGGCGGAGGCGCCGGTTCTATCGCTTGGACACTCGCGCCGGGAGATTTGCTGCCGCCGGGATTGTCGTTGAACGCCTCCACCGGCGCCATCGCCGGCACTCCAACTTCAGATGGGGCGTACGCCTTCCAGGTGGTTGCCGCCGATTCCGCCAATCACACCGCCGCCGCCAACTTCGTAATCTCCGTCTTCGGTCCCTCTTACGCCGCGTGCGATGTCACCGGAACCGGCGCCATCGGCGTGACTGATGCGCAAAGCTTGATCGATCAAGCCCTCGGAAAAGCATCCGCTGTCGATGATCTGAATCGCGACGGAAAAGTGAATGTGGTCGATATCGAAATCATCACCGGCGCGGTGCTGGGCGAAGGTTGTTCAGCGAGCTAACCCGGTTCCGAACTCCTGCCCCGGGCTCCTGGCACTTACAATTCCGGCGGCCGTTTCTTATGCCAGTCGGTCCGCTGTTGGAAATCGCGGCCGATCGCCAGCAGCAGGTTTTCCGAGAACGGTGGCCCCACGATTTGCAGCGCCACCGGCAGGTTCTCGGCAAACCCGCAAGGAAGCACCAGCGCGGGCAATCCCGCCAGGTTGCCTGCCTGAATGATCCCTCCGAGACCGGTCGGGGTTCCCGCCGGCGGCTGGAATCCGCCGCGATCGAGAGGTTGATCGATTCTCGTCGCCGGCCCCGGCCGTCCCGGCGCCACCAGCGCATCCACCTGGGTGAAAAGCTGGCGAATTTCCTCCTGCGCCAGCCGCCTGAGCCGCATCGCCTTCAGGTAGTCCTTGGCCGGCACTTCCAGGCTGGCTTTCAGACCCGCGATCTGCGCCGCGTCCGCAAGCTCGTCCACTTTTCCGCTCGTGATCAGCCCCTCGAAGTTCGATGCCTGCTCCGCCGCGAGCACCGTCGCCAGCATCGGACCGTACGGAAACCGCGGAAGCTTGGTTTCCACCAGCGTGACTCCGGTTGCTTGAATCGCGGCCAGCGCCTGCTGGAAAGCCGGGCGCGCGGATTCCTCGGCGCGCTCGGCGAAATCCACCGCCGCATATCCCACCTTCAGGTCCTTCAGCGGGCGCATGTACTGCGGCACATAATAGAAACCTGTACCGGCCGAACCGGGATCCTTACTGTCGTTTCCGGCGATCGCCTCGAGTACCAGTCCGCAATCTTCGGCGCTGCGCGCCAGCGGTCCGATCTTATCCAGTGTCCACGAGAGTGCCATCGCGCCGTACCGGCTCACCAACCCGTAAGTCGGCCGCAAGCCCGTCACCCCGCAATACGACGCCGGCGTCACAATCGATCCCGACGTCTCCGACCCCAAGGCAAACGTGACTAGGCCGGCCGCCACCGCCGCCGCCGACCCGCTCGACGATCCGCCCGTCCACCGCGTGCGGTCCCACGGATTCAACCCAGGGCCGGTCAGCGATGCCGACGCCAACCGGTACCCGCCCCCGCCCGCCAGTTCCACCATCGCGAGCTTGCCCGTGAGCACCGCGCCCACCCCGCCCAGCTTGTCCACCACCGTGGCGTTGTAATCGAAAACCTGGCCCGCATAAGGCTTGGCGCCCCACGTCGTGGGTTGTCCCTTGTATGCCAGCAGGTCCTTCGCTCCGTACGGAATCCCCTGCAGCGGACCGCGCAGGCGATCGATCTTCAGGTCCGCGTCGACGGCTTTCGCATTGCGATATGCCTCCCGCGCCAACGGCAGCGCCAGTGCGTTATATCGCGGTCCGAGCCGAACCAGCCGCTCCATGAAAGCTCGGATCAGATCCGCGTCCTTGAATTCTTTGGCCTTCAGCCGCGAATTCAGGTCCGTAATCGTGGCGAAAAACACGTCGTTGGGAATGCTTCCCATGTCCCGCCCTCAGGCCTGAAACCGGAACGCCGGCTCGGTATTGGCCGGGAGTTCGTGCTCCGCCAGCGCCTCGGCGTTCGCCTGGAGCCGGCTTCGCGCCGTTTGCAAATCGTCCGCCGGCGCCGCCGCGCGCGTTTCCGTTTGCGCCTGCGCCACCGCCGAGCCGCAAACCGCCGCCGCCAGTTGTCGCCGTGTGAGTTTCATTTGTGCTCCAGCGCCTCCTCGGCCGCCTTCAGCATCACCGCCCGCGGCGCCGATCCGCCGGTCCAGATCTCGAACTGCCGCACCGCCTGTTCGATAAACATATCCAGGCCCGGCACCACCGTCTTGCCCTGTTCGCGGGCCCGCTTCAACAGCAAGGTTTCGGCCGGATTGTACACCATGTCGAACACCACGTCGGCGGGAATGTGGCCGTTGAAGAAACATTCTTCCACGTGCGGAAACATCCCCAGCGGCGTGGCGTGTACCACCGCGTCGAAACGCGTGGAATTCAACTGTTCGCGCAGCAGCGCTTCCGCCCCGCAGACCTTGGCCAGCGCCCGCACCCGGTCGGGATTGCGGCCCACCAGCGAAATCTTCGCACCCGCGTCCGACAGCGCGCACGCCGCGCCCCGCGCCGCGCCGCCATTGCCCACAATCAGCACCGACGATTTTTGCAGGCGCAGCAGCCTCGCCAGCGGAATCGTCACGCCCGCCGCATCGGTATTGGTGCCGCGCCATTTTCCCGCTTTGCGCCACACCGTGTTTACCGCTCCAATGCGCCGCGCCAGCGGATCCACCACGTCGAGATAGCGGATGATTTTCTGCTTGTGCGGAATCGTCACGCTGAAACCCGCCAGCGGCAGCTTGTCGGCAAGCGAGAAGAAGTCGCGCAAATAAGCCGGCGTAACCAGGAACGGCAGATACACCGCGTCCACGCGCCGCGCCTGGAACCCGCGGTTGTGTACCGCGGGCGAAATCGAGTGGCGCACCGGATCGGCAATCACGCCGTAGATCTTGGCCGTCTTCCCGAGTTTCTCCACGCGATACAAATGCCGCAGAAATTTGGCGCTCACCTGCCCCGCCGCCGTCCCTTCCGCCAGCATCGGCGTGGCGTACGTGTAGACGCCGCCGAAAATCGGCGAAAGCACGCGCGTCGGAAATCCCAGCTCCCCCATCGCCAGCACGATGACGTGCTGCTTCGGCAGCGCCTTCGCCGCCGCCAGCACGCGCAGGTTATCGGAAGGCTTGCGCGCCGTGGTCACCATCTTATACGCGTCCGCCGGCACCTTCATCACCCGGCTTACCACCGTATCCATCGGCGGCGTGGCTTCGAAATTGTGGTACGAGACGATCACCTGCGTCCGCCCGCGAAATTGCGTCAGGCGTTCCTGCGCCACTTCGGCCGTCTCGATTTCCACGTCGATGGCGTGCGCGCCACTGCGCACGGCGAGGTCCAGTATTACAAGCTGCTCTTCGATGCTGCCGTTAAATCGGCCGCGATTCTGATGACGGCGGCAGGTCGCCAGCACAATGCAATCGGGAAAATCTTCCAGAAAGCCGGCGATGGCCGCCGCGCCCGCTGCTGGATGATCCAGAAAATCGAGTCTGAATTCCAGAAAAACTTCCCCCGCCGCGGCCTCGCGGCGCGCATGGCTCAACAGAGTTGGCACATCCGGCAGGCCCAATGCAATACAGATCCGCGGGAGCAACTTGGTCTGCGCCATCGTGAAGACCATCAGAATACCACAGGAATAGCGGAATTCCGCCGCCATTTACTGCTCCACGGCCGCCGGTATGCGGTGCTCTCACTCGCAGCTTCACGCCCACCTCGAGGCGTCGTCCGCCTGCCGACCTACCGGGAGCGCCACCTGGCCTTCCGCGTGGCGGAGAACCCGAGGCGCCGGTCGATTATCTGAGAACGTCGCCCCAAGTTGCGGTTTCCGCCGCCGCGGCGAGCGCCCAAAGCTTCTTACAGCAGAATCGTGTCGATTACATCCGCCGGCGCCGGCGATGGTGCCGGCTCCCGGTCCCGCTGTTGGAGGAACCCGATCAGCGCTTCTTCCGATCCGTCGAAATAGCCGTCCAGCAGCTCCCGCACGGCGGCGCGCCGGGCCGCATCCCGCGTGGCTTGCGGAGCGTAGCAGAAACTGCGCCCCACTTTTCGCCGCGCCAGCATGCCTTTGCGCACCAGCCGGTCGAGCACCGTCATGATGGTGGTGTACGCCAGCGGCCGCGACTCCGCCACGATTTGCCGCACCGCGTTGACGTTCCCCTCGCCCAGCGACCACAGCGCGCGCAGGCACAACAGTTCCAGCGGAGGCGGCACATCTCGCGCCGTGCGCGGCATCAGTTTCCCTCCGGTGTTCGGGCCGGCTCCAGCGCGTGCCTCAGTTTGTCGGCAAACGGCGACTCGGATTTCTGATGGCTTCCATTCGCAACCGCCGCTGGCGGCGGCGCGGCCGGTTTTGGCGCCGGCTCCTTCGTGGCCGCGGGTGGATTCAGAAACAGGTCCTTCTTCAGAACCGCGCGCTCCAGCGCCACGTTATACGCCGTGAAACAGCCTTCCACCTGCCGGTCGGTCTCGATCACCGACCGCATGCACTCCAGCTTCGAATCCATATCGTCCAGATAGTGCAGCATCAGAGCTTCCGGAAACTGCGGCACCTTTGGCGATCCGAATTCCAGCTTCCCGTGATGACTCAGAATCATGTGCTCCACAAGCGATCGCAGCACCGCCGGAAAATCCGGCAATGCTCGCAGCTTATCCGCCACGATCCGCGCCCCGATATGGATGTGCCCCAGCAACTGCCCGTCGTTCGAGTAGGAGAACCCGCGCTCGTAGTTCAACTCGTAAATCTTCCCGATATCGTGCAGGATCGCGCCCGTTACCAGCAGGTCGCCGTCGATGAAGCTGTAATGCTGCGCCGCCAGGCGCGCCATGGCGCAAAGCGAGAGCACGTGCTCGATGAGGCCGCCCAAAAAAGCGTGGTGAATGTGCTTGGCGGCCGGCGCGCGGCGGTAGCGGCGCGCGATCTCCTCGTCGTCCAGCACCGCCTCCAGCAGTGTCTTCAGATGAATGTTGCCGATTCCCCCCACGATGCCGCGCAGCTCCCGCCACATCTCATCCTGGTCGCGCCGCGACGACGGAAAATAATCTCCAAAATCGATCTCGCTGTCGTCCATCCGGCGCATCTTGTGGATGGTCATCTGCGGCCGGTTGTGGAAGATCTGCACCAGCCCCTTCACGCGCACGAAATCGTCGCGGTCGAACGCGTCGATCACCTCCGACACGTTGTCCCACATCTTGGCGTCAAGCTCGCCCGTGCGATCGGCTAACAGAAGCGAGAGATATAACTCCCCGCTCTTTTTTTGGCGAATCTCCTTCGAATGGACCAGAAAACTCGTGGTAATCAGCTTGTTCGGTTCGAGCTCGCTTACGTAAGGAGATTTCATTGTTTGATGGGAGGCATCGGCGGGCTGCTATCCTCTTTCGCTTGCTCCGCCGCCGCGCGCGCCGCCGGATCGATGTCCTGCTTCGCCCGGTGCTTGGGCGGCTTGGGCGGTTTCTCCGTCTCCGCCAGCGTTTTTACCTCTGCCGTCGTGCCCGGAATCGATACGCCCAGAACCTTCTTGTGCGCCTTGGAACTCGAAAGCACTTCTTCCTTGGTCGTCGTCGCCGGCTTCAACTGTGCTACTTCCTGCCAGCGCGTGTCTTTTCCCGGAGCGGCGCCGGTGTCCACATACCCGTCTTTGATTTGCAGGAACGCTTCCTCGCGGAGTTGGGTCAGATATTCGCGCACCCAGGGCTCCATCTTCGGCCCCAGAATCGCCTGCTGCACTTCGTCGCGAACTTCTTCGAAAGACGCTTGCCCCGCGGCATAATGCTCCTCGACCTTGATAATCAGGAATCCCGGAGGCGAATCGAGCTTGATCGGATCCGTCACATAACCCTTGACGGCTTTATCGCTGAAAACGATCGCCGCCAGTTCCGGCCGCAGGTCCGTGCGCTTCATCGGCGCCCCCAGGTATCCGCCGTTCTGCGCGGTTTCCGGATCGTCGGAGTTGTCCCGCGCCAGGTCGCTGAATTTCTCGCCTTTCCGGGCGCGCGCCACCAGTTCGGTGGCGCGCTGCTGCGCGGTCGCCACCTGCTCGGGAGACTTTCCTTCCGTCGAAATCAGAATCTGGCTGAGAAATACTTCCTCGTCGCGCACGTACTGCGCTTTATGATCGTCGTAGTACTTTTGCAGGTCCGCTTCCGGCACCGTGTGCTTCGCCATCACCTCGTAGCTGATCACCCGCTGCGACAGAATTTCCCGTTTCTTCTGTTCTTTGATCTCCTCGAAAGTGCGGCCGAACTGCTGCTGCAGGAGTTCGTGAAATTTGTTTTCGTCGTTGATTTTGAGCTGCGCCTGCCAGGAATTGAAAAATTTTGTGACGTCGGCGTCCACCGTCAACCCCGGCAGATCTTTCCCCTTCTGCACCAGCAGAAGCTCATCGATCTGCGTGCGTAGCACGTTCGCCTTCATGTCCCGGATCTTGTCGTCCCGGGCCGAACCCTTTAAACCCGATTGCGACACCCCCATC
This sequence comes from Bryobacteraceae bacterium, assembly GCA_035509055.1. GTDB lineage: Bacteria > Acidobacteriota > Terriglobia > Bryobacterales > Bryobacteraceae > PALSA-129. Next base: position 24,408 of record DATJMA010000095.1, read on the forward strand.
TCGATCTCTTTGTATTGCTCCTCGAGTTCGCCGCGGGTGATGATCTCGCCGTTCACCTTCGCGACGATTTCTTCGATGATGCGGATGTTCGGCGCCGGGGCTACTTGCGCGCTGGCGGTGATCGCAGCCACCGCCAATCCTGGTACTACAAACCTAAAAAACATATTCCTAAGGCTCCTATTTTAGCAGGACCGTCACCCGGATAACTGCCGGTTTGGGTATCGGAATCAGAAAGCAAGTGTACGTCCGCAGTCACTGCGTCTTTGAATTCAACGGCAACTCAGGCGCCGGGCGTGCCGAAAAGGACCTGCCGGTCCATCCCGGCCCAGCCACCCATTGTGGCGCCCGCCCTGCCGTATCGTCCCCTCCACCACCGCGAGTCAGCGATTCCTCGACGCCATACCGCATGATCTCCGCGAGTCCGCCGATTCCTCGACGCGATCCCGGATGATCACCGCGAGTCAGCGATTCCTCCACGAGATCCCGGATGATCACGGCGAGTCCGCCGATTCCTCCACGCGATGCCCCATGATCCCCGGACGCCTCCACTCGCCAAAATCCCCCTCCCCGTCTCCATCGGCCCTCGAGCAAACGCGGGTCGGTACCTTTGCCCCCGGCTCAAAGATAATTGCCTTTTTCCCTTGCGGCTTCCCAACCCGATGAGCCATATTGGAATTGGCGACGGTAAGCTGTGTAGAGCACAAGTGCAGGCGACAAGTCGGAACCATCCGGATTCGTGCTCGGGCTGTCTGGCGCCAGGGCGTTTTCGATGGCGGACAACCTCCTGTACTTCACCGAACTGCTGTCCATGCCGGTGCTCGACCTCAAGCACCGCCGCATTGGCCGCGTGAAAGACGCCGCCCTCGTCCCGCGTGAACATTCCTCCCGCATTGAGCGCTTCCTGGTAGGCGGCGCCGACACCTGGCTGACCCTCCGCTTCGACCAGATCCGGTCCATCACGCCCGATTCCGGCATCCAGCTCAGCGACGAGCAACTGCTCCCCTACCACGACGACGAGTACATGCTCCGCATCGGCCGCGACCTGCTCGATCAGCAGATCATCGACGTCACCGGCCGCAAGGTCGTCCGCGTCACCGATGTCACCATGGCTGTCCACCACGATGGCCAGCGCGAAATCCTCACCGTCCTCGAGGTCGATATCGGCGTCCGCAGCATGTTCCGCCGGCTGTTCCAGGGTGTCCTGCCGTCCCGCTGGGTTCGCCGCCTCCAAAATCGCATCCCGCCCAACTCCATTCGTTGGGACTTCGCCAACGTGGTCGAACCCGACCCCCTGCGCCGCCTGCGCCTGAACATCTCCTACGAGAAGCTCGAGGACATGCACCCGGCCGATCTCGCCGACATCGTCGAAGACCTCGGCCCTGCCCAGCGCGAGGCTATCTTCGATTCCATCGACAGCGAGGCGGCCGCCGACGCCCTTTCCGAGGTCGAAGATCCCAAAATGCAGGCCAGCATCCTCGAGGCGCTCGAACCCGAAAAAGCCGCCGATATCGTCGAGGAAATGGCGCCCGACGAAGCCGCCGACATCCTCTCGGAGTTGGAAGAAGAGACCTCCGAGGAAATCCTCGGCGAAATGGATTCCGAGCCCAAAGTCGAGGTCCAGGAACTGCTCGAATTCGACGAGGACACCGCCGGCGGCCTCATGAACACCGAGTATGTCGTGCTCCACGACAACGCCACCGTTGCCGACGCCATGGCCGCGCTCAAGGGTAATGAAAAATTGCTGGAATCCCTCAACACGCTCTTCCTGATCGACGAGGAAGAGCACCTCACGGCCGCGATTCCGCTGGCGCGCCTCTTTCTGGCGATCGGCGATACTCACCTCAAAGGCCTCGCCGCCGAAACCCTCATCCAGGTCACCGTCGACGAAAAGCACGACCGTGTCACCGAGTATTTCGATAAGTACAACCTCCTTACCTTGCCCGTGGTCGACGAGGAAGGTAAGCTGGCGGGCGTAATTACCGCCGACGATATCATCTCTCTCCTGAGGCAGAAATAGCGGATGCCAAAAATCCTGGAACGCATGCGCTCCAACATCCTGCTCTTCCTCGCGGTTTTGGGGCCGGGCTTTATTACCGCCATGGTCGATAACGACTCCGGCGGCATCTACACGTACTCGGCCGCCGGCGCGAAGTACGGCTATCTGCCGCTGTGGACGCTCCTGCCCATCACCGTCGTCCTGATCATCACCCAGGAAATGTGCTCGCGCATGGGCGCCGTAACCGGCAAGGGCCTCTCCGATCTCATCCGCGAGGAATTCGGCCTGCGGATTACCTTCCTGCTGATGGCTCTGCTCGTCTTCGTCAATCTCACCAACGTGATGACCGAGTTCGCCGGCGTGGCCAGCTCGCTCGAGCTGTTCCATATTAGTAAGTACATTTCCGTTCCGCTCGCCGCCATCGGAGTCTGGTTTCTGGTGGTGGAAGGCAATTACACCGGTGTCGAAAAGGTGTTTCTTGGCGCCAGCGTCATCTATGTGACTTACATCGTTTCGGGCTTTCTGGTCCGGCCCGACTGGAAAGCCGCTGCAGTCAACAGCGTCCGCCCCATCCTGATGCTCGATTCCGGCTACATCTACATGCTCATCGGTATGGTCGGCACCACCATCGCGCCTTGGATGCAGTTCTACCTGCAATCCGCCGTCGTGGAGAAAGGCGTCACCGCCAAGGAATACGCCGCTTCCCGCCTCGAAGTCACCGTCGGCTGCATCATGACCAACGTCATCGCCTTTTTCATCATCGTGGCCTGCGCCGGCGCCATCTGGAGTGTGGCCCCGAAGGACATCAAGGACGCCGCCGATGCCGCCGTCGGCCTCAAGCCGTTCGGCCAGTACGCCTTTCTCCTCTTCAGCGCCGGCCTTCTGAACGCCTCGGTCTTTGCCGCCTCGATTCTGCCGCTCTCGACGGCCTATTCCGTCTGCGAAGGTTTGGGCTTCGAAGCCGGCGTCAACCGCCGCATCCGCGAAGCTCCGGTCTTCTACTTCCTCTATACCTCGCTGATCGTGGTGGGCGGCGGGGTGGTCCTCATCCCCAAATTCCCTCTCGTCCAGATGATCCTGCTCTCGCAGGTCCTGAACGGAGTGCTTCTGCCTCTCATCCTGATTTTTATGGTTCTCCTCATCAACAAGCGCGACCTCATGGGCGAATGGGTCAACCCCCGCTGGTTCAACTGGGCTTCCTGGGCGACCGTAGTCATCATGATCGGTCTGACGCTGGCACTAACCGGAATGTCCTTCCGCCAGGGGTAACACATTCCAAACCCGCCCCCCACGCGCTTTTCTTCTTGCCTCCGGTAGGGACGGAGATGGCTCCCCGCCCCCCGCACAGATCCGTACGGTCGCTGTTACCGCATACCGCTCCTACCTCGGGTGTGTGGCGGCAAACCGCTCACTTGGATAAGGATGCAGAATTCGAACCGATGGAATCCAGCGGCGAATGAGAGCACGCAATTCCTCCCACACCAACCGCCCGCGTTGACTCCGTTGCCGCAGCGCCCGAAACCATGTCCGGATTACATCCGTGCAGAAGGTGTCCAGCGCCGCCCGTCTCTGGTACCGGCTGGTAGTTGAAGCATCCTTGCACGGCCGTTCGCAGCCACTTCCCCGTGTCCGCCACCGCATGGTGCATCCGTTCCAGCAGCGCTTGCCGGATTGCCTCCAGCTTCGCTCGCAGCCGTTTGCCCACCGTTCTGCGTCGTACCGCGAAATAACCGTCTTCCGATTATGTCCACATAGGTGCGTGAACCCTAGCAAGTCGAACGTGCCCGGCTTCTCTCCGTTCCCTCCGCGCCAGTCCTTCTCGACCTTGCGGCCAAACGCCATGTACGCCAGTCTCCACGTTGCAATTATGGCCACAGTGGCCATGTTGCAAAAGGTCGAGTAGCGCGGCGCGCTCATCGGGCGAAGGCGGCTTGTTCATCCACGGCCCTTTGGGTTTGGCCGCGGCCCAAACTGCGCGACGCGGAAGGCCGGGACGCGCAACCGCACGAGCCCCGATTTCGACGTGAAATGCCTACTTCTTTTCGTTGGCTAATTTCTCGACCAGGTCGAGCCGGGCCTTCAACGGGTCGGGCTTGGCGACCGGGCCGGTGTACGTGAAATCCATCAGCATGTCGGTCTTGGGCGAATATGCGGGCCATTTGGGCAGGCCGGGACCGTTGGGATTGCCCGTCTTGACGAAATTCGCCCAATAAGCGTTGGCAGCCTTGGCGGCGGCACGGTCGGCATCGGTGAGATCCTTGCCGTATTTCGCGGCGACGGTATCGAACACGAACGGAATCTCGGTGGCGTGAGGCGCGCCCTTCAGCTTCGCCCGCAACGACTCGGCCACATACGAGAAACGATACTCATAGGCCGGCACGCCCAGTGCGGCGAGGGTGCGGACGGCGAATCGCGCCGGCTCGACCATCATCTGATCGGCGCCGAAAAGCGGAGCCACCTGGCCGACGGGTGTAGAACTGGTGACATGGTAAGCCGCCATCGCCTGCTCCTTGTCGGGACCGAATGGCTTGAACAGATCGTCAACCGTGCGGGCGAAGGAGAACCCGATATCCGCGCTGTTGGCACCGATCATGAACGCGACTTTTGCGCCACGGCCCGAGGCGTAGGCTTCGGCCGGCGATTCGACTACCACTTTGCCATCGATCATCGGCCCGGCGTACGTGGGATTACCCATGCTCATCATGTTCATGCCGGCCACCACGTCCTTCCACGGCAGTTTGCGCATGGCGGCGAGCGCGGCGGCGTCCTCACCTTCGATGTTGTTCTTCTTGGCGAACGCCACACCGACCGATTCCGCCGAAGCCGGTCCGCCCTCCACCTGCTTGCTGAGATAACGCTGGCCCATGAGCAGCGTGCGTCCGCCGCCCGATTCCACGATGGCGCGCTTGAACAGCCCCTTCGACATGGGCGATGTCATCAGCGTCAGCACCGACCCTCCGCCGGCCGATTCGCCGAAGATGGTCACGTTCGCCGGGTCGCCGCCGAACGCTGCCGCGTTGCGCTTCACCCATTGCAGCGCGGCAATCTGGTCCATGTACCCGTAGTTGCCCTTGGGTTCTTCGGGATGCTCTTTGGTCAGCGCCGGGAAACCGAAAAATCCGAAGCGGCCCAGCCGGTAGTTGAAGCTCACGAACACGATGCCGTGTTTGGCGAATTGCGAGCCATCGTAGACATCGGGCGAACTGCCGCCGTTGACGAATCCGCCGCCGTAGATCCAAACCATCACCGGGAGTTTCTGGTGCGCCGAGCCATCGGGCGCCCAGACATTGGCATACAGGCAATCTTCGTCGGGCGGCACGCCGAGCGGAGCGGCATCGCCGGGGAAGGGATTTTGCGCGCAATCGGGGCCATACTTAGTGGCGTTGCGGACCTCGGTCCACGGCGTCACCGGCTGCGGCGGCCGCCATCGCAGGTCGCCCACCGGCGCCGCGGCGAACGGGATGCCTTTGAAAGATGTTACGCCATCGTTGGACGCGCCTTTCAGCCTGCCGCTATCGATCTTGACTTCGAGCGTTGGCGTCCCGGCGAATGCTATTACCATAGCTGCCGCAACCAGGGGGAGCAGATGAATTTTCCGTATCATTTCGTTGCCTCATTGAGAAGTGCATGCAAATTGATGCTTGTGCGCCATTGTATCGCACTGAATGGCCAATTCTGCATGCAGAAACACCTCTCACAGTGGGAGGATTCCAAACGCGACTGCGGCCACTGTCATCAGGATCGACGCCAGCAGGAGGAACGGAATGGTGAACTTTTGGTGTTCGGCGAGATCGAGATCGGCCAGTCCGACGATGAGGAACGTCGCGGGAGTGAGTGGGCTCACCGGGAACCCGGTCGTCATCTGGCCAAGAAGCGCCGATTGCGCCAGATTCACGGGCGCGACGCCGGCGAGCTTTCCCGCTTCGGCCAGCACCGGCAGCACGCCGAAGTAAAACGAATCGGGATCGAACACCATGCTGAGCGGCATCGATGTGAGTCCCAATGCGATTGGAAGATGCCGCATCATGGAGGATGGTACCAGGCCCGCCAGCGTGTGCGCCATCGCTGCGAGCATGCCTGATTCCTTCATGATTCCGGTGAACGCGCCGGCGGCGAACAGGATGCTCGCCATCATGAGGGCTTCTTTGGCGTGCGCATTCACGCGCTCGCGCTGCGCCGCGAGATCGCGATAATTGATGGCCAGCGCGAGTACCACGCCGAGCATGAAGATCACCACCGGCTGCGCTACTCCGGCAACCATGCAGGCCACTACCAGAAGCGTGACGGCGCCGTTGATCCAGATGAGAGTGGGGCGGCGGAGCGATTTTTCGGCTTCGCTGAGCGCGCGCGGCGCGATCTCCGCGGCGGCCTTCGGATTCCACGCGAGGCGCTTCTCCTCGCGGCGGCCCAGCCACCACGCGATGCCGAACGTGTAGAGCAATCCCACCGCCTGCACCGGAATCAGCGGCCGGAAAATCTCGGGCACGGGGATGTGCAGGGCGGCGGAGGCGCGGATCATCGGTCCGGTCCAGGGAAGGAAATTCACGCCGGCGGCGAGCGACGCCGCGCAGGCCAGAACCCGGCGATCCATGCCGGCGCGCTGGAAGAGCGGCAGCATGATGGGGATGGTGATGAGGAAAGTCACGGCGCCGGAGCCATCGAGGTGAATGAGGAGGGCGAGGAGCGCGGCGCCAACTACGAGACGGCTGGGACGGCTGCCGGCCGAGCGCAGGATGCGATCGATGAGCGGATCGAGCAGTCCCGCGTCGTTCATGATTCCGAAGTAAAGGATGGCGAACACGAACATGCCCGCGATCGGCGCGATGGCTTCGATGCCTGTGACGATGAACCCGCCGGTCCGCAGGCCGAATCCCGCGGCGAGAGAGGCCGCTATAGGCACCGCGATCAGCGCCACGAGCGGGGACGCGCTCTTGCCGATGATGAGCGCCAGCAAAAGCACGATGGCGATGGCGCCGGTAAGTGCCAGCATCACGAACCGCCGCGCAGAACGACTCCGCAATCGGCCAGGCGCTCGATCGCCGGCCCGTCGAGCCCCAGCACTTCGGAAAGCACGGCGGCCGTGTGCTCGCCCAGGCCGGGCGCGGGCGCGCCGATGCGCCCGGGAGTTTCCGAGAGCTTGACCGCGGTGCCGGTGACGCGATGCGGTCCGGCGGGGCCATCGACGGTAGGAAACATGTCCCGCAGGGCGGTTTGCGCATCGGCCGCGACTTCGGCGAAGTTGCGTACCGGGGAACACGGTACGCCCGCCGCACGAAGGCAGGCAATCCATTCCTCCGCGCCGCGCGCGCGGAATACCGCGCCGAGGACGGTTTCGAGCGCGTGGCGGTTCTCGACGCGCCTGGCGTTGGTAGCGAAATCCGGATGGCTTTCGAGATCCGCACGGCCGATGACGCGGCAGAAAGTGGACCAGAGCTTCTCGCTGCCAACCGCGATCGAAAATCGCCGGTCGCTGGCGTCGAAAACGCGGTACGGCACCACCGTGGGAAATCCGCTGCCCAACGGCCGCGGCACCTTGCCCGATCCCAGAAACGACATGTAATTCGAACTCATGGCGGAAATCATACTGTCGAGCATGGAGATGTCGACATACTGGCCGCGGCCGCTGGTGTCGCGCGCGCGCAGGGCCAGCAGAATGCCGATGACGGAAAACAGGCCGGCGTTGATATCCGCCACGGCGTAGCCGCTTCGTACCTGCTCACCCTCCTCGGTGCCGGTGATGCTCAGGAATCCGCTGGAGCACTCCACGATGAGGTCCATGGCAGCCTCGTCGCGCGACGGGCCGGCTTGCCCGTAGCCCGAGATGGAGCAATACACCAGGCGCGGATTGCGGGTGGAGGTGGCGGCGTATCCGAGCCCGAGGCGGTCCATGGCGCCGGGACGGAAGTTTTCCACCACGACATCCATTTGGTCGATGAGGTGCAAGCAAAGGTCTAGACCCTCGGGCCGCTTGAGGTCGATGGCGATCCCTTGTTTACCGCGATTCAGACCGAGAAAAAAGGAGGATTGCGCGCCGGCGAATGGCGGTCCCCATCCGCGGCCCATGTCTCCGCCGGAGGGGCTCTCGAGCTTGAAGACACGGGCGCCGAAGTCGGACAGGATGAGCGTGCAAAATGGTCCCGCCAGAGCGTGCGAGAAATCGAGGACGCGAATTCCGCCGAGGGCCGAGGGTTGGATGTTCATCGGGCTGGTGCTCTCCCACGGAGTATATCCGAGGTGCCGCCGGGCGAACAATTTTGGGAATGGAATGACTGCGACCTTCCGTTATGATGCCGGGCCGTGTGGCGGTCACGTATGATTCGGCCCAACCTGGCTGCAATGGCCCTTTTTAGAAACTGGACGTGCGGCTGATGGCGCATATCTACACCTGGCTTCTCCATCTCGGCGGTTTGGGATTGCTGGCGTTGGGCATCCTCGATTCCTCATACCTGGTGGCGCCGTGGGGCAACGACCTGCTGCTGGTGGCGCTTACGTCGCGCCATCCGGAATGGCTCTTTATGATCTATCTCGCGGCCATGTCCGCCGCCGGATCCGTTCTGGGCTGTTTGTTGCTGGATTTCACTATGCGTCCGCTGGGCGAGAAAGGTCTCGAAAAATACCTCTCGCAGCGCAGCATGAAGCGCGTGCGCGCCAAGGTGGGCAAGAACGCGGGACGGGCGCTGGCCGTGGCGTCGCTGGCTCCTCCGCCGTTCCCGTTCACGGCGTTCGTGATGGGTGCCGCGGCGCTGCAATATTCCCGCAAGCGGCTGTTGGCAATCATCGCGGCGACACGGATGGTGCGCTTCCTGATTGTCGGCGCGCTCGCCATGCGCTTCGGAAAAACTATTTTGCGGTGGGCGAAGATCCCGACGGTGCAAGGATTACTCGTCGGGCTGATTGTGGTTTGCACCGTGGGGAGCGCAATCTCGGTCTACCATTGGATTAAACAGAGCCGGGCACGGCAGGGGTAAGAGAGCATACGCTGGCAGGTATCTTGCCTCCATTATTGCGAAGGAGGAACCAGAATATGTTGCTGTTACTGCTGATCATTATTATCCTGGTGTTCGCGGCGGCGCCGGCGTGGCCCTATAGCCGGGGCTGGGGCTACTACCCGAGCGGGGGGTTAGGAACTATTCTCCTGATTCTGATTCTGCTCATGCTATTCGGGTACGTTCACATTTAAGGATTCGCGGGCGGTCTTTAGGGCGGGCCCTGAAACGGGCCCGCCGAAAGACGACACCGATCAGGGCCGTCCGGTGAAGGTCTGCTCGTCACGCAAATTTTGGGCCCACTCGTCGGCCCGTTTTTGAGCTTCCTCTTTGGCGAGTCCGTATCGTTCCTGTAGTACTCCAACAAATTTTTCGCGATTCCCGTTGATTTTCGCCAAATCGTCATCGGTCATGTTGCCCCATTGCTGGCGCACCGACCCTTTTACCTGCTTCCATTTTCCCTGGACTTGATCCCAGTTCATGGCTTCTCCTTTGTATCCAAACGCTATGAGTTACCCCCCACTGAGAGGGCAAATAAGGTTGTGCAGGCCGTACGCCAGTGTGAGATTTTGCCGGTTGGGATTGAGTGGTGCGGATGATAGGACTTGAACCTACACTCCCTCGCGGGAACAGGAACCTAAATCCTGCGCGTCTGCCAATTTCGCCACATCCGCATGTGTATGACTCTTTGGAGTTTACCACGTTTTAGGCGAAGCCCACTGTAGTGGTTTCTGTAGTGGTTCTCGACTATCTGGCCGGGAGGGGTGCGGGCACCAGCGGTTGCCGTAGTGTGTGCCCACCTGGCGGCGCCGACGCGAACGTGGCGCGCCTGTGCGCAAACGGCGGGCGTTGCTGCGGCGCTGGTAGAACGACACAGGACGGACGGTTTCCCGCGCGGGGTTATCCTGCCTCCGAAGCTTCGGACTGTGGCCTCGGCGGTGCGGCGTCCAGCCTCACGCACAGGACTTTTGGTCCCGCGCGCGACGGCATCGTCGAAGTTACCAAATCCACGGCAGTGGCGCGTCGACCCGCTGTACCGTCCGAGAACGCGGACTTGAGCGTCCTACGTCTTGGGCATAACGCGGCGGAGGCGGCGCAAACGCGAATCAGAGGACAAGAGCCGACTTTTCGATACAAATCCGCTCCTCGATGAGCGCATTTTGACGATAATGCGCCGACTGAGCCTGAAAAGGGAACCTTAGGTGGACGGTGCTCATGAAACCGCGGGAGTCAACTCGTCTGCCGCTACTTGAGGAAAATCGCCCTGGGTGTGCAAAAACACTCAATAGACGCCCGGAATCAGCCGCTTTGTGCTACGGCTATAGTCTTCGTAATCGGCTCCAAAAGCCAGGCGGAGCGCAGTCTCTTCAACATGAATGCGATACAACACAGCCAGCGTCGATGGAACGAGTACAACGGCAAAACAGGCCCATGTGCGTGCGTGAAGGGCAAAAGCCAGGAGAATCAGTTCCAGACCGAGATAGGAAGGATGACGGACGAGGCGATAGAGTCCGCTTCGCTGCAATCTCTGTCCGGCGCGCACCGCTACATTCACGCTGAAGGCCCTGCCGAGCGTGACGATTGCTACGATACGAACTCCCAAACCGACAATCAAAATCCCAAAGGCCACCGGTCGCAGCCAGCTATAACTCCCCGGCATGTCGACCGGGAACAAGGTGTGCATCCACTCGTCGATCCTGAACGATGCAACAATAACAACCCAGAGAATGATCTGCGTTCCGCGATCTTGTATCTTGCCCTCGCCCTGGCGCGTTCGGGTGAGCACGGCGGTGAGGATTTCCCCCGCGACCCATACATTTGTCAGTGCATTAAAAAAGAATTCGAGATTCATCATCGTCCTGACCTGCCCCTAATTCCACCTGGTACAGCTTTCGAGATTTGCCTCACGCTCTCGCGTAGCCGTAATAGAAGAATGTGCTGGACGGCCAGAGAAAAACAGTAGCAGTTGTCATCGACGAGAGATGACAGGTATCACCATGACACCCGTCATACCTTCCATATGACAGCTCTGGGTACAGGGACAGCCTTGTCTGGTGAGATTATGAAGGTATGAGCGAAAGGCAGTCACGCGCACCAGAGCGGGATGCGGCAGCCTCGAGCACGCATATCACCGACTCGAAGCGGGAGTTTGTCCGTGGCCGCTCGATCGTGCGATGGGCGGCGTTGCTTTATTCGGCGTATTTCTTTGTCATGCCGGCTTATCGGCACTCACCTGTAGTCTGGGTGGAATTCGCGGTTTTTTACGCGGCCTTCCTCATTCTTTATTTTCTCGCCGGGGAGCTTACGGGACGTCGGCAGATAGTGGCGTTTGTGTTGTTTTTTCTCATCGCCTTTCTCTACTACCCGCTCAATCCGGAAGCCTACGCGATGTTTGCCTACCCGTTCGCGATACTTTGCCTTTTCCTCAGTCGTTTGCGCACCCTGTTCCTGGTGTTGATTATGATGATGGTCGGAGTCGTGGCGGAGACTCGATACTTAGGACGCCCTTTTGCCACAGCCGAAAGCGTCCTCTTGTACTGCGTGATCTTTGGGCTCAGTAACTTTGCCTTCGCCCAACAGGCACGAACCAATTTTCTTCTGGAGCGCGCAAATTCCGAGATCGAACGTCTGTCCCAGGAAGCGGAGCGCGAGCGCATCGCACGCGATCTGCACGACCTCCTCGGCCATACGCTGACCGTTATTACTATGAAGCTCGATCTCGCCCGACGGCTCCTGTCCCACGACTCGGACCGCGCCCGGAACGAAATTGTGGAAGCGGAGCAGGTTGCTCGCAATGCCCTCGCCGAGGTGAGGCAAGCTGTGTCCGGCTACCGCGCCGAAGGACTTGCCGCGGAGATCAGTCGCGCCCGGCGAAGCTTGCTTTCCGCCGATGTCAAATTGACCACGGCTCTCGCTCCGGTGAATCTCTCATCGAGCCAGGTCAACGCGCTTTGTCTTGCGCTGCGCGAGGCCGTCACGAACATCGTCCGCCATTCTCACGCAACCGTCTGCCACGTGGCGCTCGTCGAAAAGGACCGGACTATTCATTTCGCGGTTGAGGATAATGGGCTGGGCGGGCAGATTTGTGAAGGCAATGGCCTGCGCGGCATGCGAGAGCGGCTTCAATCCGTGGCTGGGGTCGTGAAGGTGACAAGCCTGGCAAATGGAGGAACAAGTCTTGAACTGGCGTTGCCGCTGGAGAGTGAGTCTGCCGCACAATCGGCTCCACGATTTGTGGGAGAGGCGGATACCTTTTGACACAAAAGATACACGTTCTGTTGGCGGAGGACCAAAGCATGTTGCGGGGAGCGCTCGCGGCGCTGCTCTCCATCGAACCCGATATTGAGGTGCTCGGATCTTTTTCCGATGGAGAGCAGGCCCTTCAGGCCGTCGGAAAGCAGCGGCCGGAGGTTTTGATAACCGACATTGAGATGCCGAAGATGAGCGGGCTCGAACTCACCGCCCGTGTAAAAGAGCTTTACCCTGGCACACGCGTCCTGATACTAACCACCTTCGCGCGTCCGGGATATTTGCGGCGAGCACTGGAAGCTGGAGCATCTGCCTATCTTCTCAAGGATCGGCCCTCTGAAGAACTCGCCGACGCGGTCCGGGAAGTCAGCCGCGGGGCTCGCATCGTGGATCCCCAACTGGCCTCGCAGATATGGAGCACGGAGAAAGACCCGCTCACCGATAGAGAGCGTTTGATCCTGCGGCGCGCCGGCGACGGCGAAACGACCGCTGAACTGGCGCATTCGCTGCGACTGACAGAGGGTACCGTGCGCAACTATCTTTCCGAGGCTATCTCCAAGTTGCACGCTTCCAGCCGGTTTGAAGCCGCCCGGATTGCTCGTAATAAGGGATGGCTTTAGCGTCCGCCGCTCCGCCCAGCCCCAACCTAAAACAGAGCGCCATGGGAGGTCAAAGGACTCATTGAGCGACACTTACGACCACTCTCAGGATTCCTCCCGAGAAACGCGCTTGCTTCCGGGATCGATCTGGTCAAATTCCAGTTGCGATGCCGACTTTCTCGTTCCTAATCGGGCTTGTACGAGTAAACGATCCGCGGCACTCTGGGCGTGGGCTCTGCCGTCCGCGCGATGAGGCTCCTGGCGCTCGAAGGCCTACCAGAAGCGCTTACGCCAATTGATTTTGGGCAATTTGGCCACAGGTGGCCGCTCCACCAGCGGCCCGGACGGCGACTCCACGCCGGGAGCCGGATCTGCTATCTCCAGCGTAGGAGCAGGCATTTTCGCTGCCGTCGATTCGATAGCCTTGGCCTCTTGATCCCTCGCAAGCCTCTCTCTCCATCCTGGTCTCGCATAAGGCACCATGAAATCGAGCAAGTCTGGGTTCCCTTGAGCCGCTACCATGCCTTCTTCCAGCAACGCCTTCCATTTCTCATAAGAAAGCTTGCCCCGCCTTTCAGCTTCTTCGGCATTGCGGCGAATCTCCCGCAGCGTATTCCAGGTCGGCCCGGAAACGTCCCTATCGGCCATACATCTTCTACTGTACAACTCCATCCTGACTCCCATGCCTCCCCAACCATTCCCGATTGCCGGCCAGCCCGGCGCCCTTTGCCTTCCCGCCGCGAACGCCTGCGTCCGGTGGCTTTCTCCGAGTAGCACGCCATCCGGCCTGAGCGACATTTCGACGGGCCGGGGACCATACCCTCATATGGCGTAGGTTTGTGGATGGTTTTCCGGTGTCGCTTCCGCACATTTATGCCGCATTCGCCAGTTAACTGCGATCTGAGAGTCGGCGTTATGATTTATGTGATTAGAGTCCGATTATCTCTATTCTGTTCGGAAGAGAGGTGCAACTCGCATGACCACCAACCGGTCTTTACCGCCGCCAGTACTCATGCTTGCGGCAACTGCCATTCTCGCGGCCCTCTGTAGCGCCGCACCGCTAGACAATCGCTCCCCGGCGCAGTTCCTGAACGCGCCCTTAAGTTTTGAGCCAAACCAGGGCCAGGCAGCCTCCCCGGTGCAGTTTGTGTCCCGCGGCTCCGGGTACGTTTTGTTCCTCGCCCCGGGCCAGGTAGTCCTGAAACTCGCCCGCCAGGACGAGGCCTCCGCCGATACCCTGCGGATGGGCTTGGTCGGAGCCAATTCCAAGGCTCCAGCGGTAGGGGTGGCGCGGCAGGCCGGTATGGTCAGTTACTTCCTCGGCAACAATCCCAACAACTGGCACACCGGTATCCCGACCTATGGCAAGGTCGATTATGCCGAGGTGTACCCTGGCGTGGACCTTGTCTTCTACGGCAACCAGCGCCAGTTGGAGTACGACTTCGTCGCCGCCCCCGGCGCCGACCCCGCCCGCATTGTCTGGCGGATCGATGGCGCGCGCGCCACCGTCGATGCGGCAGGCGATCTTACCCTGAAGGCGCCCAACGGCCTGGCCACTTTCCGCAAGCCGGTGGCGTACCAGATGGCGGGCAACAGGAAGACCAACGTCGAAGGCGCCTTCATCGTGGCCGGCGACCGGGTTGGCTTTCGTTTGGGCCGCTACGATCGTTCCAAACCGTTGGTCATCGATCCGGTGCTCACCTACCTTACCTACCTCGCCGGCACCGGCTCCGATCAAATTGCCCAGATCACCGGCCCCGGAATTCTCCAGAACGGCTCCTCTCAGGGGATCGCCATCGACACCGCGGGCAACGCCTACGTCACCGGCCGCACAACCTCCGCGGACTTTCCTGTTCAAGGCGCTTATCAGGGCGTGAACAACAAAGCCGGCGCCCCTTCGGCGTTCGTCACCAAGTTCAGTGCCGACGGCAGTTCGTTGGTCTATTCTACATACCTGGGCGGCAGCAGTTGGGATTACGCCTTCGCCATCGCCGTAGATTCCAGCGGCAGCGCCTATGTCACTGGTATGACCCAGTCCGCCGACTTCCCCATTACCAAGGGAGCGTACCAAACCGTCTGCTCTCCCCAGCCCAGCAACACCGTCACGTCGGCGAATAATTCGCAGTCGGCATGCTACGGCTCTACTCCCTCGGTTTTTGTGACCAAGCTGAGTCCTGCCGGAAATAGCTTGGTTTATTCGACGTTCCTCGGCGGCTACGGGGGGTCCTACGGGACCGCGATTGCCGTGGATTCGGCGGGCCGCGCTTACGTTGCCGGCAGCGAGAATAACCCCTGCAACACTTCCTATCTCTTTCAGTCCTGCTTTCCCACCACCAGTGGCGCCACCATCGGCACCAGTGCCGCCAATAACGTTACGCCGTATTGCTTTACCGCGGTGTTCGACCCCGCCGGCGCCAACTTGCTCTACGCCACACTGTTCGGCGACCTGAACGGCCTGAAGTCCAGCACCACCACAACCTCGGGTGGGACATTGGCCACTGCAATCACGGTGGATTCCAACGGCTATTTCTATCTGACCGGCGAGACCCAGGCCGGCAGGCTTCCCACTACCATTGGCGCGTATCAGGCCACTGCCGCTCCTCTCGATAACACCGGGAGCAACGTGACCGCGTACCGTGGATTCATCGCCAAATTCAACCCTGTCACCTCCGCCTCCGGGGCATCGTTGGCCGCCTGCACCTATCTCGGGGGCAAGACCGGCAATACCAGCGATTACCTCAGCGGAATCGCTATCGATAGCTCCGGGGACATCTACGTCGTGGGATACACCAATTCCGCGGATTTTCCGGTCACCCGCGGCGCTTACAACACGGTTTGCGGAACCGGCGGCGTTTGCGCCGCGGCCCATGTGACCAGGCTAAACCCGTCGCTCACTTCCGCGGCCTGGTCCACTTATGTCGGCGGCTCCCTGCAAGATGGAGGCGACAACCTGTATTTCACCGGTCCCATCCAGTTGGATGGGCAGGGCAACGTCTACATCACCGGGCAAGCCAATCCGCAATTCCCCATGCTCAACTCGGTGGGGCCGGCAATGTGCTGCAATGGCGGGCAGGTGGTGGTTGAGTTGGATCCGGCGGGCTCAAACCTGCTGTTCTCTACCAGCATCGGCCCGGGCGAGGATCCCATGGAGACCGGCGGACTGGCTGTCAGTTCCGCCGGCGCGATCTACGTGGCCGGCAACAACCTCGGCACGCACCTGCCGGCCACTGCCGGCGCATTCCAGACCACCAACCCCTCCCCAACCTGCTGCTATCACGGCTTCGTGGCGAAGATCGTTCCCACGACGGCGCCGCAAATCACCGAGACCGGAGCCGGCGCCGCGGTCTACAATGCCGCCACGTCCCAGGCAGGCGGGATCGCGCCCAACGAGTTCATTTCCATATATGGGAGCGGACTTGGTCCGAAGACTGGAGTCAGTTCCGGTATGACTACGAACTTGTCGGGCACGAGCGTTTCCATCGACGGCACACCGGCATTTCTGACTTACGCACAGGACGGGCAGATCAATGCGCTGGCGCCGTTCAGGGTCTCCGGCCTGGAGAACACCACCATCCAGGTGACATACGGCGGCGTAGCTGGAAACACCGTAACCGTCCCGGTGGTGCCTTCGTCGCCTGGGATCTTTACTCAGTCTTATGGGCCCGGTCAGGCATGGCTCGTCAATCAGGATGGGACATTCAATTCCACGACGAATCCTGCCCCGCGCGGCACCTACGTGGCATTCTGGGTGACCGGCCAGGGCCTTGTCAACACCACACTCGCCGATGGCACGCAACCCTCCGGCCCGCCCTATCCGTCTCCCATGCTTCCGGTGAGCGTGAGCCTGGGAGGGAGCGCGGTTCCGGCGGCCAACATCGTTTTCGACGGGCTCATCTATTGCGGCGAGGTGCAAATCAATGTGCTGATCCCGGCGAATGCGCCCACGGGGAGTGCCGTTTCCCTGGTGGTGACGATTGGCGGGGCATCATCCCGAACCGACGCTACAATCGCCGTGCAGTGACAGGCCCAGGACGTTGCGCCACAACGAAGGCCGCGGCGATGGCGTACCGGCACTGCCGAGGTAGTGGGTAGGGTGCGTCTAGGCGCTCTGAGCCCCTTGATCGGCGATCCGTTCGGAACTGCGGGCCCGAGCTTCGCCAGCAGCAATCTCCGTGTGGCGCGTATTCCGCCCGGGGTCGGTAAGCACTGTGCCGCGTGTCGATTTGGAAATAAAAGGCAGTACGTAGCGCAGCGCGCACTCAGTCCTTGCGTGTCGCCGGTCCGTGCTGTATACTGAACCATATGGTTCAGTATTCGGGAGCCGTCCTCGATGCTTCGTTCGCCGCGCTCTCGGATGCCACCCGGCGCGGCGTTCTGGAACAACTCGGACGCGCGGACGCTTCCATCACGGACCTTGCCGAAAAGTTTCACATGACCCTGACGGGCATGAAGAAGCACGTCGGCGTCTTGGAGCAGGCGGGGCTCGTCACCACAGAGAAGGTCGGGCGCGTGCGGACCTGCAAGCTCGGCCTGCGCGGACTGGTGGAAGAGGCGGCATGGATCGAGAGGTACCACCAGAGTTGGGCCGCCCGCTTCGATGAATTGGACAAGCTTCTTGAGGAATTGAAACAGAAGGAGAAAGCCGATGTACGAAAGAAAAGACAGTGAAATCAACCCCACAAACTACGACATGACAGTGGAACGGAAGTCCGGGCGTGAGCTCGTCGTGACTCGAAACTTCAACGCTCCGGCGCATATTGTCTTCGATGCGTGGACCAAACCCGAACTGCTCAAGCGGTGGTGGGTAGCCAAGTCGTTTGGAGCGTCCTTCCTTTCCTGCGAGGCCGATGTTCGTACGGAGGGCACGTACCGTTTCGTGTTCAGTCACCCTTCCTCAGAGCAGCCTGTGCCATTCTTTGGTAGGTACGTCGAAGTGATTCCGGGCTCCCGCCTCGTCTGGACGAATGACGAAGGTGATGGGGATGGGTCCGTCACCACCGTGACCTTCGAAGAAAGGGGTGGCGAGACACTCGTCGTGATACACGAACTCTATCCCTCAAAAAATGCCCTCGACGATGCCATGGCCTCTGAGAGTATAAGTTGGTCTGGCGAGCAGTTCCAGCAGTTGGACCAGCTTCTCGCCGCCCCGGAAGCGAGCGTGGAAACTTCATGAAGTCATCGATCTCGGCGTCGTCCGCCCCGCTATGAGGTGTCCAACGCCACACCGCAGATATGAGACGGACTCCTGTCAACATGCGGATGGCTCGTTGACAAAAACCGTACCGTTCAGCGATCGCTGAACCCGAGCTTCGGCAGCAGCATTCTCCGTATGGCGCGTCATCGCCCAGAATCAACTGCGACTCCTCGGAACGCGTTTCCGAGGAGTATGGACACTTGGCGATTCGGGGTACCGATGCCGGCGATGTTGGCGCAGGGGAGGAAATTCACACGGAAATGGGCGCTTGCTTCTCATCCGGTATTTTGCCTTGGATTCAATCGTGTGATCGGCGGCTGGCTGTGGATCGAATGGAAGAGCGTTCCATCAGCTTCTCAAATGGATGGCCGGCACCGGGATGCTGATGGACCGCTCGCGCAATAACGATCGGCAGATCAGGCTCCCCCGGCCATAACTCGGGTGCGTGGGAGGCTTGAGTCTCCGGCGCGTTCCGCACCGCATTAGGAGCGATCAACGGCGCGCCCATCAGAACCGCCGGCATCCCTGACTGAAAACGCCGCCATCTCTGCTCTGTCATCCTCGATGTCGCCGCCTGAAGGTCCCGCCGCCAACCGATCGACCGCTTATTCTTCGCGAAGAGCCGTCATTGGATCCAATTTTGCTGCGCGCCGGGCCGGCAGAAAACCGGCGAGGGCTGCCGCCGCGGCGAGAACCAGACAGGCCATCGCCAGAGTGCTGGGATCGTTGGGCGCCAGGCGGTAAAGGAAACCGGCCAGCAGGCGCGTCGAGAACAGCGCGGCCGCCAGCCCAAGCGTCAGGCCGGCAGCAATTAGAATCGCCACTTCGCCCAGCACCATGCGCAGCACACGCCGTTGCTCCGCGCCAAGCGCCATCCGAATGCCGATTTCATTGCGCCGCCGCGCGACGTGGTACGACATGACGCCGTAGAGCCCCATGACGGCCAAACCCAACGCGAGCGCGCCGAAGAATCCGGAGAGCGTCGCCAGAAGCCTTTCCCGGCCCAGCGATTCGTCAACTTGAACGGCAAGGGTGCGGAATTGCAACGTGATATCGCGATTTACTTCGTTGACAGCCGCTTTGACGCCGGGAACGAGGGAAGCGGCCGCTCCGTTGGCGCGAAGCACGAAGTTGGCCCAGCGCATCGGAGGCAGCTGCGAGAGTGGGTAATACGCAATCGCTTCTCCCTCCGCTCTCAAGCTGATGTACTTCGTGTCTTTGACTACCCCGATGATCTCGATGGGACCGCTGATCTCGTTCCATCCGTTCCGAAACGTCTTGCCCACCGCGTCCCGCGGGCTGCCGAAGAATTTGCTGGCCATCGATTCGTTGATCACCGCGACCAGAGGCGCCTGCGGCGTGTCGTGCGCATCGAAATCGCGGCCGGCCAGCAATGGCGTCTCCATGCTGGCGAAGAACCCGGGGCTCACCGAATTCGTCCACACCACCATATCCTGGCGCGATTTCGGCACATACCCTTCGACATGAACCACCTGGTTCGAAGAACTTCCGCTGACCGGGGTGATATCCGCGAAGCTCGCGGACCGCACGCCGGCAACAGCGGCGAGCCGCTCCCGCAATTCCTGATACAGCGGTAGCCGGCGGTCGGGCGGCACGCCGGCGTAGCGAGGGTCGACACGCATGAGCAGAACCTGGTTCTTGTCGAAGCCGGTATCGAGCGTGGCCAGCTTCGCGAACGTTTTGAGCATCAGCCCGGCGCCGATCAGCAGCACCAGCGAGAGAGCCACTTGCGACGCCACTAGCGTCTTCCCCAGGCTGAATCCGGCTTGCGATTCCACCACCCCGCGACCGTTGGCCTTCATGGCCGCGTGCGGATCGACTCGCGTACCCTGCCACGCCGGCGCCAGTCCGAACAGGATTCCAGTGGCGATCGCCACTGCCGTGGTGAAGGCCAGCACGCGGACGTCAATCGCAAGATCGAGAACCACAGTCGCCTGGCTGGTGTCCAGAAACCGCACCAGCATCCGGCTCGCCCACTCAGCGAATAAGACGCCCAGGACCGCGCCTGTCGAGGAAAGAAGAACGCTTTCGGTGAGCAACTGCCGGATCAGCCGGGAGCGGCTCGCGCCGATCGCCATCCGGATCGCCACCTCCTTCTTGCGGACCGCGGCGCGGGAAATGAGGAGATTGGCGACATTGGCGCAGGCGATCAGCAGCACCAGGCCGACGGCGGCCATCAGCGTATAAAGGGAGGCCGCGTAATCGCGGCGAACGTCTGAAAATCCCTTCCCGCCAGGGAGAAGGTCGAACCGCCGGTTCAGATGGAATTTCTGCGCGTCGGGCGGGTATCCGGGGGGCATTGTCGCGGCGAAAATCTGCGGGGCAAGCGTGTTCATACACGCCAGAGCCTGCTGCTTGCCGGTATCCGGCTTGAGCCGCGCAAAAATCCATAACCACCAGTTGGCCCGCTTGTCGAGTGCGGAGTTTTCCCGGACGATCGTGCCTTCCGCGCACAGAGGCAAGTAGATGTCAACCGCTTCCCCAACCTGGACACCGGTAAATCCCGCCGGAAGCACACCGGCGATCCGGACGGGATGGCTGTTCAACGTCAACCGGCGGTCGAAGACGTCGGCCGCGCCCCCGTATTCCCGCTGCCAGAAGTCGTGACTGAGAATGCCGATCACCGGGCAGCCGCGTTTATCGTCGGCCGCCGTGAATGTTCGCCCCAGAAGCGCATTCACTCCGAGCGTGCGGAAAAAATCCCCGCTCACCCAGCTGGCGTTTGCGTTGCGAACCTCGCCGCCCCCAGCCAGATTGAGTGCAATGGGGCTGTAGGCGAAGGCTCCCGAGAAAACATCCTGGCGGTCGCGCACCTGCTCCCAAATGGGATTCGTGAAGGTCGTGCCATATTCCGTCTTCATGACGAGTTGGACCAGCTGTTCGGGATGGCTCACCGGCAGCGTCTTCAGGATGACCGCATCGATCAGACTGAAGATGGCCGTATTGGCGCCAATGCCGAGAGCCAGCGACAGAATCGCGGTGGCGGAAAACCCCGGACTCGAGCGCAGAGCGCGGAGCGCGTAGCGCACGTCCTGAAGCACGCCGTCGAACATGTCGATGCCTCCGGCAGCATTCTTCCGCTCAGCCGCGAATCCCGGCTTCCGGCGCGGAAATGCCGCTGAAGGTAAATACTGCTGAGGCGAGCGAAAGTTACACGCGTCCCTTGATGTCTCTTGCGGCTGGAAACAACCCGGCCCTTCGATCACAAGTGTTGGGACGTTGCTTTTACGCCTTGTCCCGCGCCCGTGTGCGCGCTGCTTTGCGCGCCGCGGCGCTGCGGCCGGCCGCCCCTTTCGTGCGCACTGCCTTGCTGGCGGAGCTTTTGCGCGCCGCCGCCCCCCGCTGGCGTGCCACATCTTTGGCATGGCGCGATAGCGCGCTGTGCGAGGCCGCGGCCCGGCCTTCCCGTTTTAAAGCCCCGAGCGTGGCTCGCGACCTTTTGGCCGCGGGTTTCCGTCTGGTTGCCTGAGTCGTTTTCTTGCCGCCGGGCGGAGGCGGCAGTTTTACCCCCGCCCGGCGCGCTTTCGACAACCCGATCGCGATGGCTTGCTGGGGCGAGCGCGCACCGTGTTTCCCCTCGCGTATGTGATCCATCTCTTCTCGAACGTATTCTCCGGCCTTTGAGCTGGCACTATCGTGCTTCGCGGCTCGCTTCCGAGTCTTGCTTTCGGGCATGTCGTTCCCCCTTGATTGGACTACTCGTTCCTACAGACCGCCGCCGCCTTTGAAGGTCCGCTGTCCACCTTCCCAGTACGGTTCGACTTTGTAATAGCTGGAGAGTTCCACGCCGAGCGACCGGTCGCTCATGTCCGGCCAGTTGTCCTTGTCGAATCCCGGCGCCTGTTCGATCGTCCGCCGGTCCACGTTCAGCACGAAACACTTTTCGTCTTCATCCACCTTCAGCGCGCTCCACGGAACCGCAAACAGCTTGTCGCCCATTCCCAGAAATCCCCCAAACGACAGAACCGCATAGGCCACGCGCCCCGAGGGAATGTCGATCATGATCTCATCGATCTTGCCAAGATCCTCCCCAGCCGCATTGCGCACCGAGTCTCCGGCAAGCGTGCTCGCTGCCAGAACGCTGCGAAATTTTTTTTCAGGATCGGTCTTTTTGATTTTGCTGGTTTGCATTCACAACCTCCAAACTGGTTAAGTGCAGATTCGTTGCCTACATGCTCCATGGCGGCGACGGAGCTGTGGGGTCGCTCACGTCAGGACCCGGTCCGTCAGGCCTTGGAAATGGATTCGGATCGCTTTCGCCCGGATCGGGATCGGGTTCCGGAAGCTTTGGCTCCGGCTCTCTTGGATTTTGTGGCTTCATGCGATGCTGTCCTCCTGCCCGCAGTTGCTGCGGCCGGCAACCGGTCCGGCCAGTCGTGCTCCTCGGGATGATGATGCCCGTGGACCAGGTCTTTGATGTGCTTCTTGAACTCCTCGTCGTTCATGGCGGAAAAGAGATCCCCCGCTCCGTGCCGGATTTGACGCTGCTCTTCTCCAATCCGGCCTAAGCTTTCCGGAAGCAGCAGAAACGGTCGCCTCCGGAGCGGGGGATCCAACGGGTCACCCCCGCCTGATGGTTTGCAATCCGTGCGCCGACGTGCGGCATGCAACTAATGTCGCCGCGCGCAACTTATTACGCGCCCCCACATCTTGCCATGTTCGTAAGTCTTTTAGGCATCCCTCCCGTGGCTTTGGCACCGCGATTGCCTATTCGCACGCGGCTGGAATACAGGGGGCCCTGCAAGCTCATCCACTGCCACTCCACTCGTTCCTCGCGCATGGCCCCCGCCAAACTTCTCGAAGGAGTGACAATCCCGTGTCGGCTATGGCCTGTGCCCGCGTTCAAACTGGTTTTCCCCTGCTCGTGGTCAGCGGCGATGAGCAAATCCATTCATCGCTCGGAACAATTTTGTGCTCCGACTGCAAACTGCACCGCGCGGCGGGATGCCGCGATGCATTGTCTGCGATCCGGCGATTCCGGCCCTGGGTCGTGGTTTGCGATCAAAACCTCGCGGATGGGGATTGGCGGGACTTACTGCGACACCTCGAAAATGAACCGCGCACTCCACCGCTGATTGTGTCCTCGCCCCTGGCGGACGAGCGGCTGTGGGCGGAAGTTTTGAACCTCGGAGGATACGACCTGCTGGCGAGCCCATTCGCTGCCACGGAGGTCAGGCGGGTCGTACAGATGGCGGCTCACCGCGGGAACACCAGTGGCGCGGATCAATGTCCACCGGCGGTTCCCCGCGGCGCCGCGAGGTAGACCATCATTTGCACTCGCCCGCTGGTCTTGACGCGCGCATCGTCCAGCCGGGATCAATGTCCGCCCGCGGTCCCCGCGGGGTAGACCATGATTTGCACCTCGCCCGACGGCGACGGCGCCTCCTTTGCCAGTCCCATAGTCTTGACGCGCGCATCGTCCAGCTTGAAGTTATTCACCAGGTAGTCGCGCACCACCGCCGCGCGCGCCAGGGTCAGTTGTTTCTCCTGGCTGGTGTCTCCCTTCGCGCTCCCCAACGCCGCCACCACCGCAAGGCCGAATGGATTGCCCGCCAGGAACTGTCCCACCGGCTGGAGATCTTTCTCGTTCTTCAGCTTAGCGGTGTCCGGTTTCTCAAACAGGTTCTTGCCGTCGAGGGTGAATTCTTTGGAGGCGGGATTCCCCGGTAATTGCCCGATTTCGTTCTTGGTCAGCTCCGAGGCATCTTCGTAGCCGCGCTTTTTGAAAAAGCTGCGCAGAAGAAAATTGTGCTTGAGCGCCTCCGCATCTTCCTGAAAGTCCTGAACCCCGGCGTTCGCCTCGTTGTATAGCGACTTGTTGTTGATCAGGGCGCCCACGGTCCCGGTGCCGGAGTTGACCTTGCCGCTGATATCTTCCATGTTCTTCGATACGCCTTGCAGGTTTTGCGCCACCAGCTGCACCTGGTCCAGGATGCCGTTGGTCTTGTTGAAAAGCTGCGACATCTCGAGCGGTGGCTGGCCGGCGATGGTATCGCCATCGTGAACCGGCGGGGCGCCTTTCGAGCCGAACGAAACTTCGATGTATTCGTCCCCTACCAGGCCCTCCGCCTGAATGGAGGCCACCGAATCTTTGCGCAGCACCGCGCGCGTCTTGGCGGCGAGATCCATGCGCACCGCCACTTTTCCATCCGGCGATTGCGGCAGCTCGATCGACCGGACCGTGCCCATGTGAATGCCGCCCACCCGAACGTCCGCTCCCGCAACCAGTCCCCCCGCATTCGGAAATTCCGCCTTCAAGGTGTACGTGGACATGAAATCCAGCTTCCGGCTGCCGATCAGAAAAACTCCCCCGCTCAGAATCGCCAGCGCGCAGATCGCGAAAATTCCTAACCGGACGGTACTCATGCGCTCGTTTTTCATGACAGGCTCCCCACGAACTGCTGCACGAACCGGTCGTCGTTCTGCTGGAGATCGGCGAAACTGCCCTCGGCTACGATCTTCCCCTCTCGCAGCAGCACCAGGCGGTGTGCGAATGTTCTGGCGCCGCGGATATCGTGAGTCACCACGATGGCGGTCAGTTTTCGTTTCTCGCGCAGTTCCACAATCAGTTCGTCGATTTCTCCCGAGGTGATCGGATCGAGGCCGGCGGTGGGTTCGTCGAACAGCAGAATATCGGGATCGAGCACCAAGGCCCTCGCCAGGCCCACGCGTTTCTGCATCCCTCCCGAAATCTCCGACGGCATTTTGTTGCCGTGGTCCTGCATGCCTACGCTTTCCAGCAGCTCGCGCACTTTCTCCCGCTGCTTCTCCTGAGGGTCGCTGCTGTGCCGGCGCAACGGAAAGGCGACATTGTCTTCCACCGTCAGCGAGTCGTATAGCGCCGCCTGCTGGAACAGAAATCCAATCCGCAGCCGCAATTCGTTCAGCTGTTGCCCGTTTAATGTGGCGAGATCTTTTCCGTGAATCGCGATCCGCCCCGAGTCGGGTTTTTGCAGACCGATCAGCAGCTTCAGCAGCACGCTTTTTCCGGTCCCGCTGCGCCCCAGCACGGCCAGCGTTTCGCCGCTCGCCACTTGCAGGTTCACGCCGTCGAGCACTTTTTGCTTTCCGAAAGCCTTCTTCAGGCTCTCGACTTCGACGGGATTTTCACGCGGTTCGGATTCCAACGTCCACCTCCTCAATCCCAGATGGCCAGAATGAGACGCACCAGCAGCACATCGGCGAGAATCACGAACAGCGACGCCAGCACCACCGAGCGCGTAGTCGACCTGCCTACGCCTTCGGTGCCCCCTCTGGTCCGCATGCCTTCGAAGCACGCAATCGTGCCGATAATCAGCCCGTACACCGCGGTTTTGAACGTTTCGGGCAGAAAGTCGCTGAAATCCACGCTCTTGAACCCACTCTGGAAGAAGTAGCGGAAGGAAATCGGTTCCTGTAAATTGTTCGCCATCCACCCCAAAAGAATCCCGCAAAAGTCCGCCGCCAAAGTCAGCAGGGGGAGCATCAGGATGCACGCCAGGACGCGCGTCGCCACCAGATATCGCAATGGGTCGACGCCCGATGCCTCCATCGCATCGATCTGTTCGGTGACTTTCATGGAACCCAGTTCCGCGCCGATTCCCGCGCCCACCCGCCCGCTCACCACCAGGCCCGTAATAATGGGACCGCTCTCTTTGAGAATCGAAAACACGATCACCGCCGGCAGCATGGTTTTTGCCCCGAAGCGGATCAGGCTCTCCCGCGTCTCGAGCGATAACACCACGCCGGTCGCGGCGCCCGCCAGCGCCACTAACGGTAGCGAGAGGGAGCCGATCCGGTCGCATTGACGCAGCAATTCCCGCCATTCGTACGGCGGGCGTACGGCCGAACGAATCAGCCCTCCGCAGTAGGCCGCAATCTCGCCGAACCAGTCCAGCAATCCGGTCAGCACGTGCCAGGCGCTGGCATGGCCGCTGGCCGGCTTCCGCCCGGCACTACCCGCCGCAATTTCCATAGTTCACCCACATCTTGCACGGTGCCGTCGCCGCCGCGCCGGAGAGATGTCTCGCAGAAGCCGGCGCAGTTTCAATCCCTCGTCGATAAATGCAAGTCGGGTGCCACCCTCCCCCCGTCGTGTGTGCCGGAATCACCAGTGGCAGGTATGGTGCAGCATCCTTACCAGAGAGCAGGAGAATCAGAAATGCTGCAGACCATTTTGGTAGTCCTCCTGGTCTTGTGGCTGCTCGGCATGGTGACGTCTTTCACTCTTTACGGGTCCTTTCATTCTTCCCGTTGTTGCGGCAATCGTTCTGGTATTCCGGCTGGTCCAGGGAAGGACCGCCTTGTGAGCGGGTGCGCGGTTCTAAGCAATTTAATAATGGAGGCGCTATGTGTGACTATTCTTTGATGGAGTTTCCGAATCGCCTGGCTGTAGAGGGCGAAGTACTGGTGGTGCATCGGTTCCGTTCCGGCTCACTCGGCTTGGCCGCCGCGGCCGAATGTGAGCCCAATCGCATGAAAACGGCCCAGAAAAAGAGTTTCTGGGAAAGGTTCAAGGATCTTTTGTTTTTACCCGAGCCGCCGCAGACTGCCGCGGTGTGCATCCCTCCGGGCGCGCGCCTGGTTCTGCACGACGTGCCGGCCTCGCTCCAGAAACAGCTTCACATCGGCCCCGACGAAGAAGTGACTTTCATGCAAACCTCCGCGGCCGAAAACCGCCATCGCGATGCCGTCCGCTTCCGCACCGGCCACGTCCTTCGGCTACAGGAGTTGACCGTCGGCCAACGGGTGCAGGTGATGGATCTCGGCAGCAGCGCCGAAGAAGAGCCCAACATTTCATCGAGCTACGAAACCATCGGTCGCTGGTGAGCGCGGGTGGGCAGCCAATCTGCCCGCGCTATCCTTTGCCGCCGTCCTTGAGAACCAGGACCGAACAGGGAGCGTTTTTCACCACGTGCTGGGAAACGCTCCCCACTAAGAACCTCTCGATACGCGAACGGTCGTGCCATCCGACCACAATCAGGTCGGCGCCCCACTTGCGGGCATGCTCGAGAATCTCGGTCTCCGGATCGCCCGTCGAGCTGAATCCCTCGGCCGTCAGCCCCAGTTCGCGAAATCGCGAAGCTGCGCTGCTCGAGATCGAACTCACTTCTTCCCGCGACGGAATTTCGAGATCCGTCACGTCGATCGGATCCGGCCCCATCGCCATCATCACGGGATACGCCACCTCCGCAACCGTCAGAACGTGAATTTCAGAACCCTTCGGCCAGGGAAACGAAAATGCGTGATGGGCGGCATCGCGATCCGGATTGTAGCCTCCGCTGGTAGCGACTAGAATCTTCATAGCGCCAGGTATCGGTGCATTTTTATGTCCACGCCGCGATTACAACCGCGCGGCGCGCCCGCTTCCGTAACCGGATTGTGCCCATTCCACCCAGGCCGATCTCGGCTTCCAATGACATCCGGGCCCGGTGCCCACGGAGTCTATGCCCTCATGGTTTCTTCCGCCTCACCCGCAGCGGAGCCGAATGAACTTGCGCCAGCTTGGTCGGATCGTAGCGCTCGCGCAGCACTTTCCAATTCGGGTGCGTCGCTCCCGAGGGTAGGTCGCGAAAACTCACCTGCGCGCGCAGTTGATAACCGTCCCCCCCGATGTTCGAGGGATGAAAATACACGCCCGCCGCGCCGAGATGAGTCGTAAACAACTGCGCCTTGTCCTGGCCCAGATCGTCGTGTACCACCGAACATACCGCGCCGGCGCCGGAATCTCCCAGCGCCTTCCAAGGCATCAGGCTGTCGGCATCCGTACCGTAGGGCGCTTTGTAGTAATCCGCGCCCCGTAATCCACCCTGCGCCGCGGTGCAATTCCAGGCGTCTTTTCCGTTGTGTGTCCCCCGAATCGTCGGCAAGCTGTCCTCTGGAAATGTATGCGCGCGCGCCCGCTCTGCCGTGTCGTCCGCGGTGTCGATCTGGTCTTCCGGCTCCAGATCGCGGAACGTCCAATCGACGCGGATCGGCCCGGTCGCTGCCCGCGACGCTTTCGTGATGTCCGGAATCGCGCCACTGGTCAGGGAATCGCTCCTTCGCAGCACCGGAATCGTGACTTCCAGCGGAATCCACGGACGGCAGGGGGAGGCGGCATCCAGGTTCGCCGCCAGCGCTTTATGTGGTGCCGCGTCCGTTTCGGTGTCGTTGTGCCGCTCGTCCACCCACACCGTAGCCGGCGTATTGTTGTCGTTCAGAGCGCTCGCGATCCGGTCGTTGCCCTTCAGATTTTTACCGTCCTGATCGCCAAATAGAGGCCTGCGGTCCGGCGCCAGCGCGGCAATCGCGGTTTTCGTCGATGCATCGATCGTTCCGTCGGCTCTTAGCCGTTCCGTGCTCCCGTGCCGGATATGATCGCGTTGCAATTCGCGCACCGCTTGCAGGTACGGCGCCTGATCTTCGCCATCCGCCACCGGACCGGGGTGGTATCCGCCCTTGGCCAACCGCAGCTTGCGTCCCTTGGCGGAATCTTCAGGGGGCGCCGGGCCCGCATAGTAGGGCGCCAATGCCAGCGGCAGCACCTGCGGTTCTTCTTCGTGATCTGCGCCGAACGTCCCGATCGCCTGATCCGTGAACAGGCGGACCTCGGTATGCATGGCGGCGATGGCGAACCCGTCGTCGGTGTCCTGATCGGTGTGCAGTTGAATCTGCACGCGGTAAGGCATGAAATCTTCCTCGATCTTCGCCTTTGCCTCGTCCGGCAAATCGAACTCCTGGTCGCCATTGCCGCAGTGGGCGGGCGCAAGATGCTGCTGCCAGACCATCCTGTCCTTGTCGAACAGTTGAATCTGCCCCTGCAATCCACCCGGACAATTCTTCGTCGTCCACCTGACTCTTACGGAATCCGAAACCAGGCTGCGACGATCGCCGTCGCCGGACCAGCGCGGCCAGAACGAATGCAGAATGACGAAAGCCGTCTTGGCCGCCGTTTTGGAATACCGCAGTACCACGGTGTAGGGCGACGACGCGGCGTTAATGTAACGCTTGCCGCCGTCGCGCTTCGCCAGCACGCCGCTCGCGGCTTCGCTCTCGCCTTGCCAGAGCTCGATGGGGCCGCTTTGCCGCTGGGTCGCTGCGCTGCTGACCGATCTTTGCAAGATGGGCACATCCGGAGTGTCGGCGTAGGTGTAGTCCACCAAATCGTCCTTCACCTGCGCCGTCGCTTCGCAGTAGTTGCTGGCGTATACGTCGAAATCGAGCAGTTGGGCCCGCTCCTTGAGGCCTTCCAGCTGGTAAAAAATGCCGCACCGTTCTTCCCCCGGAAGAAACCAGGCGTCCATGCTGGTGATGCTGACCGCGGTTGCCGGCAATGACTTTTTCACCGTCAGCCTGTGTACCTTTTCGTACTCCAGCCCGCCCTTCTTCCAAAGCTTCGGAAGCAGGATTTTGCCCTTCAGTCCGTTCTTGGGATTCAGTTCGCACTCCAACGGATCGCGCGTGCTGGCGTCCTCCACGCCGACCAGTTCCACCAGCGCGCGCAGAATCTCCGATTCCGCAACCGCCCCCCAATTGAACTGCGCCACTTCTTCGGGAGTGATCGGCGGCTTCGCTTTTTCGCACTTGGCGGCCACTTCGCGAAAAGTCTCGCCCGCCTTCGGCGTGTATGGCGTGGCTTGCGCTCGCGGAAGAAAAATGCGGCCCATGGAAGCATCGCCGGACTATTCGATGTCGGCGATAACCTCCCACGCAACTTTCTCGTCCGAAGTTTCCACGATGTTGCCCGCGCCGCCGGGCGTCAGATCGTCGAAGCGGACCACCGGCGACTTCTTGGACGTCGTTCCCGTCTTTATGCCGGCGTCGGTCAGTTCGACCGCAATCGTCAGCCCCGCTACGTTTTGGGCGCTATTCCCTTCCTCGACGACCGTAATCGCGAACCAGGATTTCGTCTGGCGGGAAGAGGTGGGAGTGACGGCTGCCATGTTGCTGGGAGTGCTCCGAACTCGATTGCTTCCTCTGCTTTTACTTGTGCCGGCGTTCTTCGGGGCGGCGCTTCGCACCGGCTTCTCCCCCGCCGCATTGGCCTCCACCCGGGGACTCGACGCCCGGCTGGAGAACTTTCCCCGCCAGGCGAAGCGCCAGTTGCCGCGTGGCCACTTTCCAGGCAATGAGTTCGATCACTTCGTCGTTTTCGAAGAGCGAGATCTGGTACCGCGGCGTTAGAACGCTCCGCAGGTGCGCCATCACTCTGCGGTCGCTCTTGAATCGGCGCAGGAAGCGGACCAACTCGGGACGTTCCAGGAAATCGATGAACCGGTCCTTCTCCGCACACTGTGCGAACGGAATAATCTCCCATGATCCCTCGGGTGGTTCAAACACGCCCGCACCTCATCGCCATAGGCCGAATACTACAGCGTGCGCAACGCTTGAGTCAAGCCAACCGGTACTCCCCCGGTATCGGAGCCCTTGCTTGTCGCCGTACCGTCGCGAGGAAATGCGCGACGCTTGGCCTTATCCCACCAGCCCCACGAATTTCGGAGTGTAGCCCGGAAAAACCCCTTGTAACGATGGATTGCCGCTGTGGCGGCTCACCAACTCCCCCAGCACGTCGCGAAAATCCGTGGTGAGGTACAAATCCCGGCCTTCATACAACTGCTGCTGTTCCAGCCCCGGCCATTTGCCGTAGACCTTGCCGCCCTTGATATCGCCGCCCATCACGAACATGCAATTCGCATGCCCGTGATCGGTGCCGCGATTGCCGTTCTCTTTTGCCGTCCGGCCGAACTCCGACATGGTGACCACCGCGATATCCTGCATGCGGTCGCCCATATCGTTCCAGAAGGCGCTGAGTGCCTGTCCGAACGTGCGCAGCAGATCGGCCAGCCGTCCCTGATCGGCCGTCTGCCCCACTTCCTGCACGTGGTGGTCCCAGTTGCCAATGTCGGCAAAAGCCATTTCCATGCCCACATCCGCTTTGATCAACTGCGCAATCTGCTTGAGGTTCTCGCCCAGCGGCGCGCGCGGATATTCTGCGCCGCCCGCCGGGGTGTAAGGCTGTTTCTGGATCGCTTGCAGCATCGCCATGGCTTCGAAGGTCTCGCGCGCGGTGGCCTGCAATACCGGATCTTTGCTGGCTTCGAACATCTGCTGGAATTCCGCCGCCGCTTTGGCGTCGCGCACCTGGAACGCCCCGATACTCTGCATGGCTACCGCCGCCTCTTGGCCGCGAAGCGTGCGCGGCAGTTCGGCTCCCAGCGCTACCGCTCTCACCGGCGACACCTTGCCTTCGGGCTTGGTGAGCGCGCGATTCATCCAGCCGCTCTCCGTGGATTTCAGCCCCGGAGTCCCCGATTCCATGTAGTCCTGCGCGTCGAAGTGCGAGCGCGTCGGGTCGGGCGAACCGGCGGCATCTACGATGGCCAGGTGCCTCTGTTCGAACAGCGGCTTCAATGGCGCTAGCGCGGGATGCAGGCCGAAAAAGCCATCCAGATCGATGGCGGCCTTCCCCGCCTGGTCCCCGGCTGAAGAGGGGCGCGGTACCGAAATCGTGGGCCGCAGCGCGTAGTAAGCACTCTCGCCGTGCGGCACGACGATGTTCAAACCATCCGCGGCGCCGCGCTGGAAAATAGCCACCAGGATCTTCTTCCGCGGCGTCGGAACCCCCTCGGCGTAAAGCGCCCGTTGCAGCCAGAGCGGCGCTGTGCCGGCTCCTATCATCGCCAGTGCGGAATTGCGAAGAAAAATACGACGGTTCGTCATTGCCCTACCTCTAACGCTTTTGAAACTCCGGCGAGCCCAGCGCGATATCGGTACTCGCCGGCGTTTGGTCTACGGTCACACCCGGCACTTTGTTGCCGGATAGCTGCACCGCGAAGTTCATCCGAGCCATCAGTCCCGCGGTGCTCATCCATTCGCGGCTGGTATTGGAATAGCCCGTAGGCTCTATTTTTCGATACAACGGTTCGCCCAATTGCGCCACCTGGTTCACCAAGGCCTGCGCGAAATCCACGCTGCCGTTGCTCGCCCGCACCGCGCTCACCACCACTTCCAGCGGCGACTTCATCTTCGACTGGTACGCCGCCTGCGACCAGAATTCCTTCGATCCCAGCATCGTCTCCATCACGGCGCGCAAATCGCCATCCGTCTTCAGGAACGTCTGCGCCATCCGCTCGACTAGCGCCGGGGGCGGATCGTCGGCCACAAAACGCTGCGCCAGTTCCTTCGAAATGAAATGTGCCGTCGAGGGATGGTGCGCCACGATGTCGAGCACTTTCTCGCCGTCCTTCTCGCCGCCGCCCGCGGGAATCCTCACCCCCAGCACCACTTTTTCGCCCAAATCGTGCTGCCGCTCCGCGAACCGGAATCCGCCGCCCAGGTTCGGCCGGTCGATCGTCCAGCCCGTGAAACACCGCGCCACTTCCGTAACGTCTTTCTGCGTGTAGCCGCCATCCACGCCCAGGGTGTGCAATTCCAGCAGTTCCCGCCCGTAGTTTTCATTCAAACCCCGCCGCTGCCCCTTCGCGCCGGCGAAAGCCGCCGGAGTGGAGACCCCCACAGATTCCCAGTTGTCCAGATAAAACAGCATGGCCGGGCTCTTGGCCGTGGCTTCCAGCAGGTCGCGGAATTTACCCAGCACGTGCGGTCGGATGACGTCGCGCTCGTATTCCGTGGTGAGGTAGTGGTCGGCGCCCTTGTCGATGAAGACGTTGAAGTGGTTGAACCAGAAATCGGTGAGCACTTCCTCGAGCTGCCGGTCGCTGTAAACCGCGCGCAGAATCTTGCTTTCCTGAAGGTCGCGCGCCACTACTTGCGCCGGCCCCGAAGTGAATTCGATGCGCCGCCGCAGCTCCGGCGGAGCGGCGGCGAATAATCCCTGGCGCATGCCCTGCGGCAGCGCGCCGATCACGTCGTCCTGCTTCTCGCGCGGCAGCGCTTCCAGGGCGGCGAGCCGTTCCTGCGGCGGTCCGGTGCGCAGCGAGCGAATTTCCTCCGGGCTGAGGATCTCCGCCAGCCGCTGCGGCGCCGGTGCATCGGTCGGCAGCGCGCCGGCCTCGTTCTGTTTCGCCTCGTCCCGCTTCACGATTTTCTGGATCATCAGGCGCCGGTCGGGATCGCTCGGGAACGGAATTTTTCCCTCCACCATCTGTTTCACGATGGCTGGCGCCGGATAGTTCCGTACCATATCCTTGGCGGACATGTTGAGGCTGTCGAGCGGCTTCAGCTTTTCCGCCAGTACCGGATTCTCCGCAATCCGGTCGGGGTGCAGCTGGAGCTCGATCCACTTTTTCAGCCCCATCGATTTAACTTGTTGGAAATCGCCGGGCCGGGGCCCGAAAGTCAGGCGGTTGAGGGCCTGCCGGATGCGCTCGTCGCCCGCAAGCTGTTTGTTAAAGCTTATGCTTTCCGCGTAAGCGCCCACTACCAGGACAACCCCGATTCCCCAGCATGCCAGGCGGCGCATCCTTATCCTCACAAACTATTAAACTCCATTTTGGCCTGCGAGTTGCGTGATCCGCCGGATCCGCCGGCCTGCCCCTGGGGCCGCGCCCCAAAATGGCGTACATTGAAATCCATGGCTACTTCCGAAATTGCGACGTTGGGCGGGGGCTGTTTCTGGTGCCTGGAAGCCGTTTACGATCAGATGGAAGGCGTGCTCTCGGTGGAATCGGGCTACATGGGAGGGCATGTCGCCAATCCGGATTACCGGGCCGTCTGCACCGGCCGCACCGGCCACGTGGAGGTGGTGCAGATCACATTCGACCCGGCCGTGGCTTCCTTCCACGACATTCTCGAAGTCTTTTTCGCCATCCACGACCCCACCTCCATGGACCGGCAGGGCAACGATTCCGGTCCGCAGTATCGCAGCGTGATCTTCTTTCATGACGACGCGCAGCATGCCACGGCCGAACAGATGATTGCCGGACTGGAGCACGAAGGCGCGTTCGGCCGCCCCATCGTCACCGAGTTGCGCGCGGCCTCGGCCTTCTATCCCGCCGAGGATTACCATCAGGAGTATTTCGTCAACAACCCGGAGCAGCCCTACTGCGCCTTCGTCGTCTCGCCGAAAGTAAAAAAGTTTCGCCAGAAGTTCGCCGCCCGCCTGCGGCGATAATCGCGCCAGCTTTTACTCGTAGCGAAGCACTTCCGCCGGGGCGATCAGGGTGGCATTGCGCGCCGGATACAGCGTCGCCAGGAAGCTGATCGCAATCGCCGCGCCCGCGATCCAGATGCCGTAGGTCCAGTGGATCTCGAACGGCACGTACGAGAAGGCATATACCGATGCGTCGATGCGAATCCATTTGTACTTTTCCGCGAAATAGCAAAGCGTGTACCCGGCGGCCAGCCCGATGGCGCTCCCCACAACCCCGATCAACACTCCTTGCAGCATGAAAATCGCCCGTATCTGCTGCCGCCGCGCCCCCATCGACATCAGCACCGCGATGTCGCGGTATTTCTCCATCACCATCATCACCAGAACGATCAGGATATTCAGCGCCGCCACCAGCTCGATCAGCCCGATGATGATAATCGTCACCACGCGCTCGCCGTTCATGGCATCGAACAGGCGGCGGTTCTGCTCCTGCCAGGGCGTGGCCGTGAAATGCGGGCCCAGAAGTCTTTCCAGGTCCCGCGCAATTTCCGGCGCGCGATTCAGGTCGTCCACTTTCAGTTCGATGGCGTTCACTTCGTCCTCGAGCCCGAGCATCCTTTGCACCGCGGCGATGGAGGCGTATGCCTGGCTGTCGTCGATCTCGAAGAAGCCGCTCTCGAAAATACCCGTAACCAGAAACGGCCGGGCCGTGGGCAGAGGGCCAACCAGCGGGTTTATGTCGCCGCCTTCGGGAGACAGCACCTCGATCCGGTTCTTCAGGCGGATTCCGGTATCGTTGATCAGGTCCTTGCCCAGGAGGATGCCCGGGGGGTTGGCGTTCGGGTCGCGCAGCCGGTCGAGCGAACCCTCCTTTAAATGCCGCAGGGTCTCGCTGATTCGCAATTCGGCGTCGACGTCGATCCCTTTGATTTCACCCGCCTTGGAGTTCACCGCGCCGGCGATCAGCACCGGACTGTACAACGCCGGAGCTGCCGCGATAACGTGCGGCGCTGCCCGCAGGCGCGCCATCAGCAAGCGCCAGTCCTCGATGCCTTCGCCGGGCACTCTGGGCAGCACGTTGATGTGGGCCATCGCGCCCAACAGGCTCCGCTGCAGTTGATTGCGGAATCCCGTCGTCACCGCCAGGGCGATCACCAGGGCCATCACTCCCGCCGCGACTCCGATCACCGAAATCACCGTGATCACCGACACCACGGTGTGCTTGCGGCGGGCCCGCAAATAGCGGCTGGCGATGAACAGCTCGAAAGTTCTCACAGCTTGTCGAGTTCGCGCATCCGGCCGATCAGCTCGATCGGCCCTTCGGGCCGCAGCAGCGGGAACAGGATTACGTCGCGGATGGTGCGCGAATTGGTCAGGATCATGGTTAAACGGTCGATGCCGATCCCTTCTCCGCCCGCAGGCGGCATGCCATACGCCAGCGCCCGCACGTAATCTTCGTCCATCTGGTGCGCCTCTTGGTCGCCCCGTTCGCGCATGGCGAGTTGCATCTCGAACCGGCGGCGCTGTTCCTGCGGGTCGTTCAGTTCGCTGAAGGCATTCCCGATCTCCATGCCCGCGGCGAAGATTTCGTAGCGGTCCACCAGCGTGGGATCGCCGGGTTTTTGCTTCGAAAGCGGCGAAGTCTCTACGGGGTAGTCGTAGACGAAGCACGGCTGGAACAGCTTCTTTTCCGCATGGATTTCGAACAGTTCGGTCAGCGCTTCGCCCGGCGTGGCTTTATCCGAGTGTGCGCGCAGCCATTCGGGATCGGCCACATCCTGCAGGCTGGGCTTCTGTTCACCTTCCCAGAACTGGACTACCGCTTCCCGCATGGTGTAACGTTCGAAGCGGCCGAAATCCAGCCTTCGGCCTTCGAATTCCACGGTAGTGCCGCCGGTGGCGTCGATCGCCACCTGCTTCAACATCTCGGCGGTGAAATCCATCAGGCCCTGGTAATCGGTATAAGCCTGGTAAAACTCGAGCATCGTGAACTCGGGGTTGTGATTCTTCGACAACCCCTCGTTGCGGAAGTTGCGGTTGATCTCGTAGACGCGCTCCAGGCCGCCCACCACCAGCCGCTTCAGGTAAAGCTCGGGCGCGATGCGCAGGTAGAGATCGATATCCAGCGTGTTGTGATGCGTAAGGAACGGGCGCGCCGCAGCCCCGCCGTAGAGCGGCTGCATCATCGGCGTTTCCACTTCGATGAAGCTGTTGGCCTCGAGCTGCCGGCGCAGGGAAGAGATGATTTTGGCGCGCGCGACGAACACCCGGCGAACCTCCGGGTTGGCGATCAGGTCCAGGTATCGCTGCCGGTATCGCACCTCCACGTCTTCCAGGCCGTGCCACTTTTCGGGCATGGAAAGCAGCGTTTTCGAGAGGAACTCCAGCTTTTCGGCGTGAATGCTCAGTTCGCCCGTACGGGTACGGAAGAGGTATCCTTCCACCCCGATGATGTCGCCGGTATCGAGCATTTTGAAAAGCTGGAAATCGCGCTCGCCCACGGCGTCTTTCTTCACATAAAATTGCAGGCGCTCGCCGTTTTGCTGTATATGTCCGAACCCGGCCTTCCCCATGTGGCGGATGGCCATTAACCGCCCTGCGGCGCGCACCCGCATGTCGGGCGTCAGCTCTTCGGCCGGCTTGGTTCCATATTCCGCCAGGATCCCCGGCACCGTATGGGTGAACTCATACCGGCTGCCGTAGGGGCGGTATCCCAGCGCCTCGATCTCG
The DNA here is from genome assembly GCA_035509055.1 of Bryobacteraceae bacterium. Classification (GTDB taxonomy): domain Bacteria; phylum Acidobacteriota; class Terriglobia; order Bryobacterales; family Bryobacteraceae; genus PALSA-129. The sequence continues at coordinate 61,195 of DATJMA010000095.1, forward strand.
CGAATGCGCGCGAGGCGCTGCTTGAGTAATTCGTCTTCCAGCGACAATCGAATCTCCTGATTAGGGGGAAAGTACTAATTATCGCCGATTTGCGCCGGCGAAATCCGGATTCACACACCGGCAAAATTTATTTGTCCTTCCCCCTGAATAACTTTCATGCCAGCCCTCGCTCCACTGGAAAGTCCATTTGCTAGCGTCCAGCCATGGCCACCCAAGCTCAAATCGACGCCAATCGTCTCAACGCCCAGAAGTCTACCGGCCCCCGCTCCCTCGAGGGCAAGGCCGCATCCCGCTTCAACGCTCTGAAGCACGCCGCTTCCGCCAAATCCCTCGTCATCCCCGGCGAGGACGAGGCCGAATTCGCCGAACTCGCCGCCTCCTACCACCACCAGTTCCAACCCGATGGCCCCGA
>DATJMA010000096.1:0-12311 GCA_035509055.1 Bryobacteraceae bacterium
CTTCCGTCCTGGAGAGGACGATACCGCCGCCATCAATGCCGTAGCGCCGGGCTACTTCGCCGCGACTGGGACACCGCTGATCCTCGGCCGCGACTTCAACGAGCGCGACGAATCGGGACCGGCCCACCCAGCCATCGTCAATCAGGCCTTCGTTCACGAGCTTCTTTCCGGCCAGCCGCCCCTCGGCAAAAGGGTGACTTCGAACGACGTAACCTACGAAATTGTCGGCGTAGCCAAGGATGCCAAGTATGAAAATCTGCGCAAGGGCGCACCGCGGACCTTGTACTTTCCGTGGCTGGAGCTGGGAAATCAGCCCATGGGGTACTCCTACCTGGCCCGCGTAGCCGGCGGCGATCCCATGCGGCTCGCGCCGCTCGTGGAGCGCGCCATCCCCCAGATCGATTCCGCCACGCGAATGCACTTTCCCGGGACGTTCCAGGATCACGTCGATCGGACACTTCTCAACGAGCGCATGATGGCCACGCTCGGAGGATTCTTCGGCCTGCTGGCGTTGATCGTGGCCTGTCTCGGCATTTTCGGCATCCTGGCGTTTCAGGTTTCCAAACGTGTCAACGAAATCGGATTGCGCGTCGCGCTGGGCGCCACGCGCGGCAGTATTATTGGGCTGGTCCTCCGCGAAGTGCTGCTGCTCCTCGTTCCCGGATGCGCGCTCGGCGCCATCGCCGCCGCGTTCCTCACGCGCTTCGCCGCCAGTTTCCTGTTCGGTGTCACTCCCACCGATCCCGCGGCCTTCGCGCTTGCCGTCGCTACGCTCGCCGCCGCCACGCTGGCCGCCGGATTCCTCCCCGCGCTGCGCGCCGCCCGCATCGATCCCATGGCCGCCCTGCGCTGCGACTAATGAGACTCGATCGCCGTCGTCGACGCGGCCATGTGATTCCCGACGGCCTCGTGTACCACTTCTCGAATCCGGTAGGAGCCCTTGGGCGCGGCAAAGGAAGTCACCGCCTTGATGCCGGCCGTCTCGAGACTGGTGCGACGGCCCGGCCTGAGCTGCATGTCCATCACCGCCTCCTTCCCTTCAACGTAACCTCCATTCGCGTCCTCGAGTACCGTCACGAACGTGATCCGCTGGATGCTCACGCCGTTTTCCTCCCGAAACGCCAGCCTCTTCGCGTCGATCGCGATATCCACCTGAATGCGCGCGTCTGCCATCGCCTTCACGTTCACCGTGGCCGGTATTTCCGCCAGCGAATCCATCGAGGCGGCGAGGCGATCGATGCGTTGTTCCGCGGTTTCCGGCGATTTGACCACGGGGGCGGCGAAGTACCCCGGCCGCGCCGACACCTCGTAATTGCCCGGTTTCTTGAGGCTCAATTTCAGCTTGTGATACGCGCTGTCCGCCTCCCCGCCGGGAGAAAAACCGAGCACGTAGGAAACCCGCGGCGCCGCGGAGAGAGCCTCCATGCCGCGAGTCAAATCGTTGTTGTCGTGAATGAACTCGCCGCCGGTCGACTCAGCCGCTTCCACCAGGACACCCTGGATGATCAGATTTCGCTGCCCCAGGCCGTGATCTGCCCAACTGGTGCGCGGCCCCTGAAGCTGCCCCAGCGATTCCGGCGATTCGGCCCCGCCTGAGAGCAGCCTTCGTTGTCGAGCGCGTCCATCACGATGCCGCTCCGCAGGCAGGTGTCTACCAGCTTCGCCATCTGTTGTTCCATACCGTCCGTGAGGAATCCGGGCGAAACCATGAGAAGGATCCGCGCGCCCGATTCGGTGGACAAATGGCGCGCCACCTGAATCAGCACGTCCAACAGGCGCGAAGGCTCGAGGCGGAGGTGCTCCCAGGCAATCTCGCCGGCTGACTGCGCTTCCTGCTCGGCCACCCAGGTTGGCGTGCCCGGTTCGCACGCCAGGATTTCCTCTGTGGCGATCTGCTTGGCGGCAACGTCGAGATGCCTCGCAATCACGTAAGCCTGATAGGCGCTCAGTGTGGGGCAGACGCCGAAACCCCGCAGCGCCGTAGGCTCGGGGTGCCACTTCACATTCGCCACGGTCGCGAGGAGAGTCTTCGTGTCGCTCGTGAAATCCAGCCTGACTTCGCCCGACCCGGTGAAGATGCCCACGCGATCTCCGGCCCGCAGACCGTTCCCAACCAGTTTCTCGGCGGCCTCCTTGGAACGTTTGAATCCCGCCATGCTGGAGTGCATGTCGTCGAAGAACAGAGCCAGGTAGCGCGGCGGTGGGGCCGGGGCGTTACCCCCCGGCGCGGTATCGCTTCCCGCCCCGGGGCCGGCGGGCGCCGCAACGGCCGCGGCCGATTCCGCCCGCTCCTCGGAAAAGAAAGTGATCGTTTGCGGGATATTGTTGTCGAGCAATCGGAAATCGGAGGCGTGAAACCCGCCGGCCGGCGTCCCTTTCCGGTCCCGAACCGTGGCGCCCAGTTCCACCAGGTCCGCCTGCACCGCGATGGTAGTGGCCGGCGGCCGGTACGGCCCGGAGTGAATCCGCACTTCCTGCGCTCCTGCGGGAGAGCGAAGCAGGATAGCGAACAGGAAAGCGGTCGCGTTATACTTCATACCGCAAGTTTCCTAAAGCGTATCACTATCCCATGGTCCCCACCCCCGATCCCTCCAATGGCTACGAAGCCGTCGCCGAGACATTCGCCCGCGCGCGCACGCCAACCATCGGCCCGCGCGTCGTCCGCGAGTGGGCGAAGCGGCTGCCGCCGGGCGCGTCCATCCTCGACCTCGGATGCGGCCCGGGAATCCCCATTTCACAGACCCTCATCGATCTCGGGTTCGCCGTCTATGGCATCGATGCATCGGCAACCCTCGTCGCGCGATTTCGCCGCAGTTTCCCCAACATCCCTGTGGAACACAACTCCATCGAGCAATCCGATTTCTTAGGGCGCATGTTCGACGCTGTCATTGCCTGGGGCCTGATGTTCATCCTCCCGGTCGAATCGCAAGCCGTCCTCATCGCCAAAGCCGCCCGTGTCCTTGTCCCCGGTGGCAATTTCCTTTTCACCGCGCCGCAACGTCCGTGTACATGGGAAGACGGCCTCACCGGAATCCTTTCGACCTCGCTCGGCCAGGAATCTTACGAGCGCGAGCTGTCGTCACAAGGTATGGCCGCGATCGGGAATGACCAGGACGAAGGCGAGAACTTCTACTATTTCGCCCGCAAAGTCGCCTGACGTAGGCCCTGGCGGCTCGAAACGTGCTCACACCATCCTGGAGGCGATCAATGCACACGACTATTGCCTGGCTCGCCACCGCCTGCCTAACGGCGGCTCTTCCGGTCCTTTGCACGCAAACTCCCGATTCCGTGCGATATCATCCGCTTTCCTTCGCCCGGCAAAACCTGCTCCGGGCTCGCACCCTCGTGGTCGAACACAAATATGAGGAAGCCGTCGCGCCCTTGTTGACGGCAGCCGAAGCTTTGGCCCATGTCGAGCAACGGGACCTCGGTTGGAAGGGCCGCGATGCCGGGCTGACCCGGCAGGCCATCCAGGACTACACCCGCAGCATCGACACCGACAACGCCGATGCCGTCGATTACATCAATGCCTGGCTGAACCAGGTGAAGTTGTTGAGGGGCGTTGATTGATAAATCAGGATTCGTGACGGATACCATGGAAGTTGTCGGTCCCCGACGTTCTCGAGTGGCTCACGCGCAAGGACCGATCATGAACCATGGAGCTTTCGCGTGACGCCCCCCGGCAGAGACTCCTCGCCAGAATCAGAGCGGGGAGCCTCTTGTAAGGACGTCACGACCCCACTCCGAACAGCTTCAGCACCGCCGTCAATTGCGCCGCTTCGATCGCCAGAGTCACGTGGACGGCGCGGCCGTCGCGCGTAACGCGCACGCGCCGTAGCACTCCCGATAAATCCGGCTGTCGCGCCGTTGCCCCTGCGCCAATGCCGATAAAGGCCCGCACCGTTTCTTCCAGGTGGCGCGCCGCCAGGTCGGCGGAACATGTCCCGATTGCCTCCAACGCGACGCGATCATCCAACCGGACGATCAGCGTGGTGTATTGGGTCGCGTGGAGCAGATTGTTCAGGTTCTCGCCATTGCCGCCGACCGGCAGGTTGGCATTGCCGGCCGCCACCACCCAGATGTCGGCCGTCGCGGCGAGCGTTTCGGCTTGTGGCAGCAGAGTGTTTTTACCGGCGGTTCGGGCGCCCAGCCAATCCGGCGATCCCGCCCCCGCCACTCCGCCGCTAAGCGAAGTCGCGCCCGCCAGCGTCGCGCCGCGCGTGAGCACCAGGTATTTAGCGCCATCCGACGCAATTAGAACCGATTGCGCGGAGCCCAGCGAATCGAGAAGAGCCTTTGCGGCAGTTGGAAATTGCGGGCGAATCCGGGATGCGCGCAGGTGGGCGAGGTTCACGCCCGCAAGAATGGTTGCCGCAGGTGGAACCAAGGCAGCCAATGCCGGATCGATGGCGGCAGGCGGACCGCTACGGCAGGCGCCGCCCAGCAGGGTTAAAGTGGCGGCAATGCTGATTCGGGCCGGGGACACTACCCCACATGATCGCAGAGCTTAGTGCTCGTCGCTGTCGCCGGGGAAGCAAATGCCCATTTCATGCAGGAACTTCTCGTCGTGCCGGTGCAGTCCGGCATCGTACGCCCGGGCCGGCACAATGTCGGGATCGCTGGCGCTGGGCGATTCTTCCCAGCACTCCGCCAGATCCTTGACGACGTACATCGCCTTTCGGCATCCGATGCACCACCAGTGAATAACCAGTTGGTGGTCCGTTGACAGCCCGACCTGCCGGAGGCGAGTGGGAACCAGGCCGCATTCACAAGCTAGAGCGAATTGACGAAATTTCATGGCGGAAGTCCCTAACCGCGTTATCCCATGATTTGCGCAGTGATGGTAGTCCTGAAACCGGGGCGAAGTACCGCCGCAGCCCTAGTACAAAACGTGAACTTCTCAGCGAGCGCCTGATAACCGAGGTTATGAGAGTTCTCGGGATCCTGGTTGGACGCGTCACGGTACGCCCAAAGTACAGAGGGCACTGGTAGTTGCGCGCCGGATGTTGCATTCTTGACCTGGAGGCGGTACTCGACATGGTTCTTATTTACGCAGACGGCAGCAGAACGGAAGCTTTCCTTCTCGCGCGGACGGAAAACAAGATTCGCGTAGCGATTCCCGGCAGCGAAGATCCCCTGGAACTCACCGACGTGAAGAATGGCACGTGGGTGACGGAAGACTGCGAGCCGGTCCGCGTGCAATTCGCCTGGGAAGGCAAGACGCGCGAACAGGTCATTACCGAGGCCGATTGCCTCTGCTCCCACGACCTGGCGGCGCGCCTGCTCCATCTGCTGTGGAATGCCGACGAAGAGACCGCCGAGCGAAGCAGCGCGCCGTTGGATGCCGCTGTCGACGCGTGCGCTATCCCGTCGCAATTGAATTAGTGAGCCGCGCGCGTAGGCCAGCGGCGCTGTTCCACCGGCGGATAGTGACCGAAGGCGAGTCGCGAGCCCGAACCGGGCGTGCCGGCCGTGTACGTGATCTCTTGCCCGGGAGTTGCCGCCAGCGAGCGTAGCGCGGCGTCGGAAACGCGCGCCGACCCGTCAGCCGGGACGAAATTTTCGGCCGCCGGATCATATAGATACCCCAGTATCCTTCCGTTCAGTGCTACTTGCGCCACCAGATCGCACTCCTTCACGGCACCATTCAGAGCCTTCGACACGAAGGGAGTCCCTGCCCGCTGTATCAGCAGATCGATTCTCGGTCCCACTACCGCGGCGTTGGTGCTGGTCAGGGTGACTTGCTGGCCCACGATGGGTGCCAGATCGCTGTCGAAGGCCAACAAGTATTGCTCTACATCATGGCGCGTGTCGTCGGGATTAGTTTGCGGGAAACCCGAGTTGCCGGTGGGAACGAACGGCGTCGCATTCAAGAAGCGAAACACGGTATCGATCGACCCATCGTTCAAATATCCAAAGCCGCGGACCTGATTTCCGGTCGGACCGCTGTCCGCCGCGGTGATGAACGGGACCGTGGCGGTGCCGAACATCCCCACCTTGTCATAAAGATTGCGCAGTTGCGGGATCTTCACCGTTTGTGTGAGTTGTTCGAAGCTTTGATTTCCGCCCGCGCCGAAAAACCCGCTGGAGGAATCGAGCGTGTGGCAGCCGTTGCAGGTGAACGACGCCGGCGCTCCCAGCAGCGTGTCGAGATTCGTCAGCACGATGCCATCGGCGGGCCGCGGACCGAGGAAGAATGCCTGCCCGGTCTGCTGCGCGGTATTCAAAGAATTATCCAAATTCCGAATCGGGTTGGGCGGCGGAAACACCTGCAATTGAAAGTCCGCAAACTGCTGCATCTGTTCGGGAGAGGGCTGGTTTGGGCTGCCCACCAGGGTTTGAAATGCGGGGCCGAAATTCATAAAAGAAACATTCGAATCGAAAGCGTCGGTGCCGTATGGTCCCACCGAACGGTCGCCACGCCAATGCATGGCGCCGGAATTTCGCAGACCGTGCAGGGTCTGGGTGGTCATCGGACCTTTCATGGGGTGGAACGTCGCCAGGTTATTGTTTCCATTTACGGGCGTCGCGACGCCGGTGAGGCCGAGGGGCAGAAGGGCCTGGTTAAAGAGTGCGTTGAGGTTGATCGGAATGGGGCTGGTGGTAATGGCTTGATCGGGATCGCCCAAGTCCCACGCCAGATCGTCCTTGTCGCCGAAAATATGGCAACTGGCGCAGGCGGCCTCTCCATTGCCTGAAAAATGTGTCGCGTCGTAAAGGAAAGGCCGGCCGCGGACCACCGATGCCGGTTCCGGATTGGGCATGCTCCGCTGGCCGATTTCCCGCCCTTTGGCGAGGCTCACGACTTTGACCGCGTCGTCGAAACGCGTCATGGCATAGAGCTGGTCCCGGGCTTCGTCGAGCACCACTCCGCTCACTCCCCCACCGCTTACCGGTATGTAATTCGCGCTGTCAGTCACCGGATCGAACGTATCCTGTTCGATTCCGGCGGTGCTGAAGACCCCGATTTTGCTCGATCCGAAGGCCGCCACATACATCGTTTTGCCGTCCTTCGTTACAGCGATTCCCGTCGGCATGGAAAGGCTGTGGGTTTTGGCGGTCGGGTCGTAATTCGCAGATCCCGCCAGCGCGCTGTAATCGATGTGCTTGTTCAGATGCCGTGGTGATACGGTCGATCCCGAGATTACCGTGATCCGCGCTTCTGCCAGGTGGCCTTGCACGGTATGGCCGCCAAAGATCCCCGGCCCTTCGAACCGAACGTTGTTCACGGAGTCGGTATTCGAGACGTACAGGTTCCCGCTTACTGGGTTGGTGGCCATATTGAAAAGCGTGGTGCCGACGTGCGCGAAAGCCGCGGTCTGGACGAGGGTATTAGCGTTCACGGCGAAGACGTCGGTGTCGGGAAGGGTGAGACGCACGGAGCCGTCCCAGGAGCGATGCAATTCGTCCTCCCAGTGGCCGTCGGCATTGTTGTATTTGACGATCAGGCCGACTTCCGGGGCTGGCTCTTTGGCGGAATCCGTTGCAGGACCAGGATTGCCGCCGGGGCTGACCGTGCCATCGGGCAGAGTACACGGTGTGCTCGGCTGAAAACCAGGACAAATTCTGGCCTGCGGCACCACAGTCGTCTGGTTGCCGGTCTTGAATCCGGCCATGTAGACGGTGTTGCCATCGGGGCTTACGGCGAGCGCGCGCGGCGTGTCGGTAAAGAAGCTCAAAATACTGAGCGGCGTACCGCCCATCGTGTTCCCGAGATTCGCCGGGTCGAAGACCCAAACATCGGCGCGCGGAATGCCAGCGGTGGTTAATTGCGGATCGCCCGCCCCCGGAATGTTGGCAATGGAGGGATCGCTCCGCTGCTGACCACGGTGCGCCGTCGTGATAAACGCCCGTTGCGGACTTCCGGCGAAGACGATATCTCGCGGCTCGTCGCCTACCAGGAGGGTTCGAATTACGTGAGGGGTACCCGTAAGACTCACAATGCTTACGCTGTCCGAGAGGAGGTTAGTAACCCACACTTCGGTGCTGTCGCGGACCGCGACAGCTACCGGTTCCAATCCCACCGGTACGCGAAACTGAAAATCAGGAAAGCCGGAAGTCAGGTCGAAAACCTCCAGCGTGTCGTTTGGCGTATTTACGGCGAATAAGGTGGTGCCATCGGCGGATTCCGCCAACGGGCGCACCTGGCCGCTTTCAAACTCCACAAACCCCGGTCCAACGGAAGTAGACTGCGCCGATACGGGTCTGGAACGCGCCAGCCATAAGCCCGTCCAAGCCGAACATCCAGCGGCGGCAAGAACCACAAGCAATCGATACGTTCGAGGGAGAAACATAGGGCGGAACCCGGTCTCACCAGTATATAAGCGGCGGAACACCGGCGCAGGGGGGGCCAGCTCCCGCTAACTAATGAGGTATTGTCCAGCGATCTAATCTCCCTGTATAGTTCAGTTTCGGTGATACTGTTCGCGAATCCGGTGGAGTGTTGCTATGAGTCCATCCCCAGCCATTTTGGAACAAGAGCAGTTACATGACATTCGGCCGACGCTTCCGGATCGAATCGAAGATCTGGGAATTCCGCGTTCCATGGTGGCCGATTTGTTCCTGCGCTACCTCTGGCTGCATGGTTCCGCCACCCTCGCGGCGCTCCATGAGAAGCTGATGCTCTCGTTTCCGGTTTTGGAAACGATGTTTCATCAATTTCGGCAGCAGCAGATCCTCGACGTAAAGGGAATGGTCGGAAACGATTATGCCTTCTCGCTCACGTCGTCCGGACGCAACTTAGCCACCGCCCGAAGCGAGGTTTGTATGTACGTCGGGCCGGCCCCAGTATCGATCCAGCAGTACCACCGCGTGGTCAAAGCGCAAACCGCGCGCATCCAGTTAAGCCGCGAGAGTTTGCGCCAGGCCTTCAGCGATCTGGTGTTGCCCGACAACCTGCTCGATGCTCTCGGGCCGTCGCTCATCGGTCATCAGTCGCTGTTCCTTTATGGCGGCACGGGCAACGGTAAAACGAGCATCGCGGAACGCATCCTGCGCGTGTATACCGACACTGTGCTGGTGCCGTATTGCGTGGAAGTGGACGGGCACATTGTGACTCTTTTCGACCCGGTGGTGCATCAGGCCGTGCCTTCGGACGAGGAATTGCTTGATCCGCGCTGGGCGGTCTGCAAGCGCCCGTGCATCACGGTTGGCGGAGAGTTGTCTTCGTCCATGCTGGAGCTGCAACTTGACGAATCCACGCGCTGCTTTATCGCACCGTTCCAGATGAAGGCCAATAACGGGATTCTGATCATCGACGACTTCGGACGCCAAACCGTAACCCCCCGCGAACTCCTGAATCGCTGGGTGGTGCCGCTCGACCGCCGCGTGGACTACCTGACGCTGTCGTCTGGCATGAAATTCCAGGTCCCGTTCGAAGTGATGGTGGTCTTCTCCACCAACATGAATCCGCGCGACCTTGCGGATGAAGCCTTCCTGCGCCGTATTCAGACCAAGGTGCTGGTGGACAACGTGAGCGCCGCGGTCTTCGATCAGATCTTCCATCGCGTCGCGCAGGCCCACCAGGTGCCCTGCGAGCCGGGGTGCGCCGAATACCTCCGGCAGCGCGTGGCGGCCTCCGGCAACAAGTTCCTGCGCGCCTGCTACCCCAACGATATCTATCGTCTGGTGAAGGCCATCAGCGAATACGAAGGGCGCGCCATCCGCATGACCCGCGCCAATATCGACCGGGCAGTGGGATTGTACTTCGCGCAGGACACCGACGTCGCGGAATGACGGTCTGCTTGTTTCCAGCCCTGCCGGCACCCGATAATCGTTAGCGACACCGTGATTCCTCAACTCGTCGCAATCGATGGACCCCTGAAAGGCTCGGCGTATGCCATTGCCGACGGCCGATTCTCCATAGGCCGGAAACCGGATAACACCCTTTCGCAGGCCGATCTCAGCGTTTCGCGCCACCACTGCACCATAGAATGCGCCGGCGACAGCTTCGTCATTACGGATCACGACAGCCAGAACGGCACCTTTGTAAACGGCATCCCCATCAAGCAGCGGACCCTGTGCCACGGGGATCAGATTGCGGTGGGCGCTTCGGTGTTCACCTTTTTGCTCGATGAGGGTCCCGCTCCGCCGGCCGCCGCTTCTACCGCGGCGCGTTATCCCGTGGTGGGTGAGACGCCGTTGATTCGGCACGTGCTGGAATTCGTCGCGCAGGTGGCACCGCTCGATGGACCGGTACTGATCGCCGGCGAACCCGGCACAGGCAAACGGTTGATGGCTCACGCTCTGCACGATGCCGGATTGCGGGCGCGCAGGCCGTTCGTCGCAGTGAATTGTGCGGCGCTCAGCGAGACCTTTCTCGGGCGCGAACTGTTCGGGTACGAGCGGGGCGCTTTTCCAGGCGCGGTCGACCGCAAAGAAGGAAAGCTCGCGCTGGCCGAAGGTGGCACCCTCTTTTTGGACGAGGTTGGGGCCCTGCCGGTGGAGCTGCAAGCCAAACTCCTGCGCCTGTTGAACCACAAGCAGTTCCAAAGGCTGGGCTCAGCCGCCGCGGCCACGGCTGATGTCCGGGTAATCGCGGCCACGGGGCGCGACATTTCCGCCGCCGTCGGCGAGGGATCATTCCAGCCGGATCTCTACTTCCGCTTAAAAGTGCTATCCGTCGAAATTCCGCCGCTGCGCTATCGGCGGGAGGATATCCCGCTCCTCGCCAACTATTTTCGCGTGGAACAAAGCACGCGCCAGAAGCGCCGCGTTCTGGGTATCACCGCCGCGGCGCGCGATTGCCTGCTGCGCTACGATTGGCCAGGTAACGTGCGTCAACTGGAGTGCGCCATCGAAAGCGCGGTGGCTGTGGGTTCCACCGAGGGAATCCTCCCCGAAGATCTTCCAGAGGCGGTGCTGCCCGGCCGCGACGCGCCCCAAGACCTGGTCCCCCGCTATCATCGCGAAATCCACGAAACCCGGCGCGAACTGGTGCTGAAGGCCTACACGCAGGGCGGAAGCCACGCGCGGGCCGCCGCGATTCTCGGCCTCCATCCTCATTCCCTGGCTCGGCTCGTGCGCGCACTAGGCCTCCAGTCCGCCATCGAGCAGTTGGGTGGCGGGCAGCCACACCTGGATTGAGCACTGCCCAACGGCCACTGAAGGCTAAGTAGCTGACCGCGTGAAATCCCCGTAGTGGCCATCCTGAGGCAAGGCATTGGCAGGGCAATGCTTCGAGACGCTAGGTAATTGATCATGCGGTCGCGGCATTAGCTGGCGTGAGCCACGATTCGCGGTTCGTTTTTCGCTTCGTGTTTTGCCGCTTTCGGGTCGGGACGGGTGATATCGATGCTGCCCTTGAAATAAGCGCCATCATCGATGCTGATGCCGGAACTCTTGATATTGCCGATCAGGCTTCCCTGCTCGCGAATGGCGATCTTTCCCGTCACTTCCACGTTTCCGTGAACGCTGCCGTAAATCGTTACGTCCTTCGCTTTGATGTTCGCGCGCACTTTCCCATTGGGACCGACGGTGAGCAGGCTTTCCGATTCCATCACGCCTTCCACATCGCCATCCACCATCAGCTCTTCGCGAGCGTGGATTTCGCCCTTGATACGCATTGCGGCCCCGATTGTGGCGGTGCCAGCAGTGACGCCGACGGCTCGCGGCGTAGTCTGCACGGCCATCGGGGTTGCCCCTCCGGTGTGCGCCGGCATTCCAGCGCGAGGGGGTTCGGGGTATTGCGGGGTTCCGGTTTCGTCTTTTTTACTCCACACGGTTGGTCTCCTGAGTGTTTTTTCTTACTGCGGAAAATCGGAACCCGATCAGCTGCATTCCGAATGCCAACGCCGTTTTCCGCAAGAAACAAACGTCGACTCATTTCAGGCCGGGTAACTTTTACCCTCCGGCCGCCACGCCTGACGCATTTCCTTCGAACTGTAAGCCGACTTAGCGCGCCGCGTCGACTCCGAAATCCCTTGATAGACTTACTGGATCGGGTAATCGAGCATGCCTACGCGTCATTGTCCGCAGTGCGGCAGTCCGTTGGAGAGCCCCGATGGCGTGTGCGGCCGGTGCCGGCCGGCGGATAACCTGCCGACCGTCGGGATGACAATGGCGACGGTCGCCTTCGAGGCCGCCACCTCGCAGGCCCCCGCCGGCGAACTCGACAGCTTCGGAAATTATCAGATCCAGTGCGTCCTCGGGGAAGGCGGCATGGGTACCGTGTACCGTGCCGAGCAAACCGCACCCATCCGCCGCATGGTTGCGCTCAAAGTAGTGAAGGCCGGCATGGACTCGAGCCAAGTCCTTTCGCGCTTCGCCTACGAACGGCAGGCTCTCGCGATGATGGACCATCCTCATATCGC
>DATJMA010000097.1:0-164924 GCA_035509055.1 Bryobacteraceae bacterium
TCGCCCGAGACGGCGACTTCGTGGGGATTGTCGCCCGCCGGGACGCGGCCGACGATCGTAAGCGTCGCGGGGTCGACGATCACCAGCGTGTTCTGCTCCTTTTCGAGGACGAGCAGGGCGTTGGCGGGGGTGCTGGCGGCATAAATCGCGCCCGCCGTAAGGCAGAAGAGCGCTAGCAGGCTCCGAATGTTCATGTTCCTACTATCGCGCATCGTCTCCGTCTGGTGGGCGGGATTCCGCCCCCGTGCAGCGATCAGTCGCGGAACGCCTGGTGAGAGAGATAGAGCGAATGGCGCGCCAGCATCTCTTTCACCAGGGCCGGCCGATTTTCGATGCCGGCGGCATCAACGGCCTCGCTCTCGATATACTGCGCCTCATCGAAATCGCCTTTTTCGGCATAGGCAGCAGCCAGAATGTCGAGCAGCCGTGCATCCTTCCGGGCAGCGTACTGCATGGCTTTCGTCGCGAACGCCATCGCCTGCTCACCGTTGCGAATGGGGGCTTCCGGCGAAGTGGCGAGCAGCCACGCCGTCTTCTCGAGAAGGGCCACATCGGTTGGCCGGAATTCGATGGCCGCGCGCCACTCGGTCAGAGCGTCGGCCGGCCGCTTCTGAGAAAGGAACAGGTCGCCGAGAGCGATGTGGACATCGGCGTTTTGCGGGTCGATCTGCAAAGCGCGCCGGTACTCCTCAACGGCCGCCTGCGATTCGCCCTTTCGGTCAAACGCCCGTCCGAGCGCGTAGCGAGCCGGCGCATTCGCGCCGCCGGCGCCGAGCGCGCGGCGCAATTCAACGATTGCGTCGTCCGGCCTGCCGGCACTGGTCAACGCTTCACCCAGACTGACGCGGAATGCGGCATCGCCCGGCTCTATCTCCAGCGCCTTCCGGAATTCCGCGGCGGCATCGGCAGGGCGGCCGGTCTCCTCCAGCAGCGCGCCAAGATCGGCATGCGGCCTGGCCGATTTCGGGTCGTCATCCACCGCCGCACGCGCGTGGATTTCGGCCGCTTTCTGCAAGTGCGCGCCGGCTTCCTCGCGATGGCCGGTCATCATCAGCACCGTCCCCAGGTTGCGGTTGGCAAATTCGTCATCGGGATCGCCCGCAAGCACTTCGCGCCACCTGGCAATCGAGGCAGCGTACTGTTTGGTGCGCTGCAAATACGCCGCGGTATTCACCAGCCGGTAGTAATCCATCACCGGCCCGCCGATCCGCTGCAAACCATCGGGCGGGATGTTGACGAATTCCGGAATGTTGGCGGCGCGATTCGATGCCGTGGTGTTGTCAATGAGAATGGGCGGGCTGTCATTGCCGCCGGCATCGATGTGGGTGAGGTAAAGCTGCGTATACGGCGAGCGGGCCTTCGATGAAAAGACCATCCACCGGCCGTTGGGCGAAAAGCTGTGCCACGAATTCATGGTCGGGGTATTGCATCGCATCTTACGCGCTTCTCCGCCCGCCGCGGGCACAATGTAAAGCTGGCTGTCGGGCCGCATCAGCTCGCCGTTTTTGGTTTTGACGAAGACGATCCACCGCCCGTCGGGCGACACCTTGGGAAACGTGTTGCTCATGCCGTTCCGCGAGGCGCCGGTGATGGGCTCGGCCACGCCGCCCTGCCCGCCGCGGAACGGAATGCGATACAGGTCGTATTTCAGCGGCAGTTCTTCGGGGTCGCCGGCAAATTTCGGCGCCGGCATTCCCGGCGGATTGGCGTCTTTAGCCCCGGCACGCTGGAACACCAGGTACTGGCCGTCAGGACTCCACATGGCGCCCATTTGGACGTATCGCGGATCGTCCGCGCCAGGGAGGGGCTGCATTACGCCGGTCTGGCGGCTGTACCAGGTGACGATTCCCCGCGTGGGGTAGAACACTTGCAGGAAGCGGTAGTCCCTGAAGTTTTCCACGTAGTAGTTGCTCGGAGGCAACGGCCCGGTGGACGCCATCGATTCGGGGTTGACGGTACTCACCACGTATTGCCCGTCTGGCGAGACCTGCGACATGAAGCCGGCGCGCGCCCGCGAGCGAATTTTCCCCTCGGGCGAACTCCACGTGGTGAGATCCTGCCTGGTCACGGAAATCTCCGGCGCGACTTTAGCCAGCATGTAAATCCCGCGATAGTTCTCGAGGCTGTCCAGATCCATGCCGAGCGTCTTGCCGTCGGCGGAGAAGGAATGGCAGTTGCCGCATACCGGCAGGTCGTCCATCACCACGCGGCCGGATGTCTCGCCGACATTGCGCACGCGCCACTTCACCAGCGGAAGCGCCTCGGTAGCCAGCGGCTTGATGACGCCTCTTTCCACCTGCGACGGCATCAGCGGGACGTCGCGATAGAAGATGGGCGCGGCCACGGGGTCGCGCGACGTGCGGATCCAGACTTTGCCTGTGGAGACTTCGCGATCGGCGGCGATACCGCTGATGGTAATGGTGGCCGCACGATCCACCGATTGGCGTTTGATCGCGGCCCAGGTGGCGGCGTCCGGCGTCCAGGCGTGGGCGTCCGCGAGCTGCGGCGAGAGTTTCGGCGGCTCGTTGGTGGGAGCCACCGCGTCAGGATCGATGGGGCCGATGCGGAGATGCCCGCCTTTGGATACGGCGTGGATGGGCGGAACACCCGGTCCGAAAGAGATGTCGATGCGCCAGGAAATCGCGCCCTTCGCGGCGTCGTGCCAGAGAAATGCCGGAGGGGTGATTTCAGGCGGGAAAATGGAGCCGTCCTGGGGATAATCGATGACGATCGCCGCCCGATCGGTGTTGGTTTCGGCGGCGCTTGCAGCCAGCATCAGGAGCAGGCTTGAAAGAAAAACCGACCTGCCGGGAACTACCATGCCACTAAGATATCAAGTGGATTGCCGCGCCGGGACTTCGCGGCGGAACTGAGATATTATCGTTGCATCATCGAGGAATCGGAATGGAATTCACGAGACGAGATTTCGGCAAGGTCGCGTTGGCGGCGCTGCCGCTCAGCCGGGCGTTCGGCGCGGGGATGATCGATTCGAAGATCGACGGCGTGCAGATCGGCGCCATCACTTATAGCTTCAACACGATTGCGAGCCCCGATCCGCAAAAAATCATCGACGCCTATGTGGCGGTCGGGCTAGGCGAAGCGGAGCTGATGTCTAACCATTGCGAAGCGCTGGCTGGTGCGCCGGCTCAACCGCCGTGGAGGCCCGGCGAGCGCAGCCCGGAAGAGAAGGCCGAAATGCAGTCGGCGCATGCAAATTTAGTGCGGTGGCGAACCAGCACCGGCGCCGGCACGTGGCAGGCAGTCCGCAAGCGCTTCAACGATGCGGGCGTGGAGGTGGCGCTGTTGTGCTACAACATGAACGACTCCATGAAAGACGATGACATCGAGTACGGATTCGCGATGGCCGAGGGCCTCGGCGTGAAAGCGATTTCCACCAGCACCACCCTCACCATGGCCAAGCGCATCGCGCCCATCGCCGACAAGCACAAGCTCATGGTGGGTTATCACGGCCACGATCAGACCAACGATCCCAACCAGACCGCGACGCTGGAAAGCTACGACACGCTGATGGCATACGGCGGATACAACGGCATCAATCTCGATATCGGCCATTTCACCGCGGCCAACTACGATGCCGTGGCCTTCATCAAGCAGCATCACCGCCGCATCACCAACCTGCACATCAAAGATCGCAAGAAAAACCATGGTCCGAACGTGGCGGTATGGGGTACGGGCGACACTCCCATCAGACCGGTATTGCAGCTTCTGAAGGCGGAGAAATATCCCATTCCGGCGAACCTCGAGTTGGAATACCGGATTCCGGAGGGCTCGGACATCGTGAGCGAAGCAAAGAAATGCTTCGCATACGTGAAAAGCTGTCTGGCGTAAACGTGCCGGACAGCCTAGGCCGCGCAAAGCGCGACTTCCGCGCACTCCTCGACCAGCGGATGCCGCCATGCGCCCAGCACTCGTACCGCGGCGAAGGTGCGGTCCTCCCCCGCGCCGCGGCATTCTTCGAGCACGCGCTGCGACAGCTCCGCAGTCCCGGAGTGGGGATTTTCGAGCACCACGCGCCTCACCGTGTCTTCCGGTACTGCTTCGCTAAAAATTGCCAGCACATCGCCCGCATCGATAGAGGCAGTTTTCCGGCGATGAGTTCCGCGCGTGGAAAGGCCTAAAGCCGCGCCCGTCCGTTCGAGGCGCTCGACTGTCCCGCCGCTTCGAATGAGCAGCGGCGGTTCGTGCCCGGCGTTCACGTATTGTAATTGCCGGCTAGCGGGATGGATGCGCGCATAAAACCAGGGAACACAAAGGCCGCGCGGACCCAGCAGATGGAGCGTGGTGTTCAGTTCGCGCGCAAGCCAAGCCATGTCTGCGGTTTCCACGCCAAGCCCGCGGACCAGCGCCTCGAGACAAGGGACATTAATCGCCTGACCTTCGCCGGAGGACGGCAAGTCGCCGAAACAAACCGCGAGCCCGCCACCGTTCTGGGGAATGAAATCGTAGAAATTGCCGGTATATTCAGAGGCGCACTGGCAGAATGCGTTGTAATCAAGCTCGGGGTGCCAGTGCGTGTGCGGAAGAGAAAATGTCCTCATACTGAACTTGACGATGGCGCCCCGTATTTGAACGAGGGCGAATTGCACATCTTTGTAAAGAATTGTGAGCGAGGCCACGTATTATTCCGGCACACTGTGGCGGGTGAGCAACTCCACGGCGCGCGAGTCGCCGGCATTCCTGGCGGACCGTGCGTGGCGCCACGCCGCCGGATAATCGCCGCGCACTGCGTAGACCTCGGCGAGCGCGGCGTGCGCCGCTGCGAAATTGGCATCGAGGTGGATGGCGTGCAGCAGCAGGCCAAACGCCTCCTCGGTGCGGCCTTCCATGCGGTAGAACTCCGCCAGGTGAAAATAGGGACGCGCATTTTCGGGTTCGCGCGCGATCCAGGCAAGCTGCTCTTCCATCTGCCGCCGAGTCTCGCTGTCGAGCGCCGGTTGGATGACTTCCTTGCGCCAAAAGCTCATTTCGCCGCCCCTACCAGGATGATGCGCACATCCATCACGTTGGTGTCGGTCGGCCCGGTGATCACCAGATCGCCGAGCGATTGAAAGTAACGATACGAGTCGTTGCGGTCGAGATAGCGGCGCGCTTCGGGATTGCGGCGCACAGTATCGCCATCGGCGATGGCGCCGGCGGCATCGGTGGGGCCGTCGCTGCCGTCGGTTCCGGCGCTGAGCACCACTACGTCCGGCAATCCCGCGATCTCCAGCGCCGCCGCCAGCACGAATTCCTGATTGCGCCCGCCGAGCCCATCGCCGCGCAGAGTAACGGTGGTTTCCCCGCCCGTGACGATGCACGCCGGAGGCTTTGCCGGACGCGACGCCATAACGATTTCGCGCGCGATGGCGGCGTGCATGCGCGCAATCTCGCGGGTTTCGCCTTGAATTTCACTGGCCAGCACCAGCGTCCGGAAGCCGAGAGAGCGCGCGCGCCTGGCGGCGGCATCCAGCGCCAGGCGATTGTTTCCCACCAGCACGTTGCACACGCGCCGGAAGATGGGGTCGCCGGCCTTGGGCGTGTCCGGCAGTTCACCGCGCGCGCCGCGTTCGATGCGCTGGCGCACGCTCGCCGGCACGCGCGCCACCAGCCCGTATGTTTCGAGAATCGCTAGCGCATCGGCGAAGGTGGAGGCATCCGGCGCGGTCGGGCCGGAGCCGATTACGTCGAGATCGTCGCCGATCACGTCGGAGAGCAGCAGCGATTCCACCGCCGCCGGCGCGGCAAGCCGCGCCAGTTGCCCGCCCTTGATGCGCGAAAGGTGCTTGCGCACGCAGTTGAACTCGTGGATGTTGGCACCGCAGGCGAGCAGCAACTGCGTGGTGGCCTGTTTTTCCGCCAGCGTGACGGGATCGGGTGGGAGCGGAAGCAGCGCCGATGCACCGCCGGAAACCAGGCACAGCACGAGATCGTCCTTCCCGGCGCGGGCGGCGACCTCGGCAATGCGAGTCGAGCCGCTGACGCCCGCCGCGTCGGGAATCGGGTGGCCGCAAGGATTCAGTTCGATGCGCCGCAGCCTGACGGAACTTCCGTACTTCACGTTGACCAGTCCGGCCGTAATGCGGCGGCCCAAGGCTCGCTCGGCGGCGAGCGCCATCGATGCCCCGGCCTTGCCCGCGCCCACCACGTAGATATTGCGGAAGCGTGAGAAATCGCGGCCGCGCAGATGCCGCAGGACGGCATCCACGGGGTCTGCGGCGGCCAGCGCCGCGCGGAAAATGGAGAGCGCCTGCCGGCGGAGAAGGCGGCTCATTTTAGCAAAGAGTGCGCCAGAATGGTTTGCACGGTGACCGATGGGTCGTCGCTTTCGATCGGAATATGCAGATCGGCGAGCGCATAGGCGCTGCGACGCGCGTGGAAGAGCGATTCGAACTTTTCCGTATCGCGCGCGAGCGGACGGTGAGAGGCGTGCGCGACGCGGCGCTTTACGGTTTCGAGTGGACAATCGAGCCAGACCGCGAGGCCGTTTTCGAGCAGCAACCGGCGATTGCCGGGTTCGGCGAAGGCCCCGCCGCCGAGAGCCAGCACGGCCGGACGTCCACGTTCGATCCAGCGGACATGCTGGGCGATGATTGCCGCTTCGATGCGCCGGAACTCCGTCTCGCCGCGCTGATCGAAGATGGACGCGATGCTGGTTTCTTCGGCGCGCTCGATCTCGTCGTCGATATCGAAAAAACTCCAGCCCAGTTCGCCCGCGAGGTGCCGGCCGATGGTGGACTTGCCCGAAGCCATGAATCCCACCACGTAAAGGCCGGGCGTTCGTTTCAACCTGATGTTCATGCCGTACCGTTCACTTCTGCCATGCGCGCTTCCACTATCGACGGAAACAACCGAGCCGCGGCCACCAATAGCCAGCCGGCTTTCGGCGCCAGAATGGTGCGCGCCTCGCGTTCCACCCCGCGCCGCATAGCGCGGGCGCATTCCGCCGGAGAAATCGCCATGCGGCGCGCCCGCACCACCGAATCGGGCGCTGCGCCGGCGCGCACGTGCTGCTGAAAGCCGGTGGTGACGTATCCGGGACAAACCAGCATCGTCTTAACTCCATCGCGCCGCAACTCCATGCGCAGGCCTTCGGTGAGAGCGGTCACGGCGTATTTGGAGGCACTATATAAGGTCAGCCACGGCAGCGGAAGCTTGCCGCCGATGGAGCCGACATTGACGATCATGCCGCTCCTCCGGCCGCGCATGTGCGGCGTCACTAGTTGAATCATGCCCAGAAGCGCGAGGAAATTCAACTCGATTAAATAGCGGACATCTTCCATCGATGCGGTCCAGGAATGGCCATAGAGACCCACCCCCGCGTTGTTAATGAGGATGTCGATGGCGCCAAATCGCTCTAGTGTACGTTCCACCACATTGCGGCGAGTCTCTTCGAGCGTGAGATCGCCCGGAATGATGAGCGCGCCGGTTCCTCCGGCGCGCGCCAGCCCTTCGGCCGAACGCGCCGTAAGGGCGACCCGCGCTCCGGCGGACGCAAACTCCGCGGCGCACGCCGCGCCGATACCCTCCGACGCGCCGGTAATCAGGACGACTTTGCCCTCGATGCGCATTAGGGAAGACACGCTCGCCAACTCAGTGCAAGATTGCCCGGCTCATCTTTAAAACGTCATAATGTTACCATGCCGTCGCGGCTGCTCCCGCTGTTTCCGTTACATGTAGTGGTTTTCCCGCGCACCCCTTTGCCGCTCCACATCTTCGAGGAACGGTACAAGGAAATGGTCGGTGGCGCGATGCGCGATAACTCCGAATTCGGCATCGTTCTTGCCAAGGACGAGGGAATCGTCAACACCGGTTGCACCGTCACCGTCGAGAAGCTCGTCCAGATTTATCCCGATGGCCGGATGGACATTCTGACGCGCGGGAAGCGCCGGTTCGAGATCCTCTCGCTGAATGAAGAGAAGGATTATCTGCAAGCGGAAGTGAACTATTTCGACGATGAGGATGCCGAGAATCCGTCCCCGGAACTTCGGCTGGAAGCACTCGAGCAGTATCAGACCCTCATGCAACTGCCGACCGCCAATCCGCGTCCCGATCCGGACCTGGAGGACCGGCAGCTCAGCTTCCAATTGGCGCATCATCTGCCCGACCTCGATTTTCTGAGCCTGCTCCTGCGCCGCCGATCGGAAAGCGAGCGATTGAAACAACTGAGTCACTATCTGGCGCAGTACATTCCCCGCCAGCGCGAGGTCGAGCGCATGAAGGAGTTGGCCCCGACGAATGGCCATGGAGGCAGGCCCGCGGGTCTGTAGGCGATGACCTCGCTCCACGGCACCGATCCCCAGACGATGCGCAGCCCGTGGGCGTTCATGGGTTCCATTTGCATGCATACCTGGGTGCTGGCGTGGGTGGCGCTGGCGCCGGCGATTCCCAGCGAACTGAAGAACCCGCTCGCGCAGCGCGAATTCCCGCTTCAGGACGAGCACATCGTCTGGTACAAACTGAGCGACCGCCTGCCCGACGTCAGGCCTCTCCAGGCCAGGCACGATGTCCGTCCGCCCAGGGCGCGCGCGAAATTCGAGCAAAACATCGTCGCCGGACCGAAAGATACCAATCGTCCGCCGCAATTGATCTTCGCGCCGGCGCCGGAGATCGCGCCCGCCAAGCCCCTGCCCTTGCCGAACATCGTAGCGGTGGCGCCGCAGCGCCCGCCGGCGCTGCCTTTCACAGCTCCACCGGTGAAACCGGCCGATCCGGCGCCCAGTCCGGCCCTTCCCGACGCTCCCAAGGTTGGCGCCGCGGCTTTCGACGCCGGTGTCTTGCCGGTCAAAGTCTCGGGCCCTCGGGCTCCCCACTTTGTTCCGCCGAAGAATCCCAAGCCGCCTTTCGGAAAGTCCGATCCGGCATCGCTGCCGGCGGCACCGGCTATCAGTTCCGCGGCTCCCAGTTTGAATACCCCGGTTTTGTTACCGCGCCAGGAGGAGAAGTTCGTTCCGCCCGCGGCACGGCGCGCCGCGGCAGCCGCGGACGAAGCCGCCTCGTCCATTTCGGCGCCACCACCGATGCTCATCGCGAATGCCGCTGTTCCCGCCAACGCGTCCCTGGTGATCGCAGGGCTCGATCCCGCCAAATCGACCGAGGTCCCCTCGCCTCCGGGATCGATGAAGGGCGGATTCTCCGGCGGCCCCAAGCCGCAGCCGGCGGGCGGCGAAGGAACGTCTTCGGGCACGATGCTCGAAATTCCCAGCCTCACCGTTCAGGGAGGCGCGAAAAATCCCCAGCCGCCGATCATGGTGGCGAGCGCCTCGCCGACTTCGCCCGAAGGTTTGGCCGCCGCCCTGCGCGCCACTCACGTCGGTGTTCTTCCGGGCTCTCCTGCGCATGGCGCAGTGCGCGCCGCTCGCGCTCCCGATCCCCGTATGTACGGCCGCGAGGTGTACACCATGGCCCTCCAGATTCCCAATCTCACCAGCTACTCCGGAAGCTGGAATGTGTGGTTCGCCAGCCGGGAGGCAGACGTGGGCAATGCGGCGGTGGAAATCCGCCCACCGCTTCCGCTCCATATGGTGAGCCCCCGCTACGTCCATAGCGCCCAGGAGGACCATGTGCAGGGTAAGGTGCGGCTGTGGGCCGTGATCGGCACGGACGGGCACGTGACGGACATTTCGTTGCTCCAGCACCTGGACGACCGGCTGGACACCAGCGCCGAGGAAGCGCTCGGCAAATGGCTGTTCCAGCCCGCGGAGCGTAATGGCAGTCCGATCGATGTGTTCGCGGTATTCGAAATCCCCTTCACCCTCGCCCCCAATCCCAAACCCGCCCGATGACGACTCAATTCCTGCTAATCGATGCCGACGACACGCTCTGGGAAAACAATATCTATTTCGAGCGCGCATTCGATGAATTCGTGGTTTTCTTAGATCACTCCTCGATGACGCCGCCGGAAATCCGAGCGGTACTGGATGAAATAGAGGAGACCAATGCGCGTATCCATGGGTATGGCTCGCTGAATTTCGCGCGCAACCTCCGGCAATGCTACGAGCGATTAACGGAACGCAGCTTCCATGCGGAAGATCTGCGCGCGGTAATGGCCTTCGCCGAGCGCATTCTGGAGTGCCCCATGGAGACCATTGCGGGAGTTCCGGAGACACTCGAATACCTGTGCGCGCGGCACGATCTGACACTCTTCACCAAGGGCAATCCGGAAGAGCAGAAACTGAAAATCGACCGCTCCGGTCTGGGGCGCTTTTTCCGGCACACGGCGATCGTCAGGGAGAAGGATACCGCGGCTTACCGCTCGCTGGTTTGCGAGCAACAGTTCGACCCGGCGCGCACGTGGATGGTGGGCAACAGTCCGAAATCGGACATCAATCCCGCCATGGAAGCCGGGCTGAACGCGGTTTTCATTCCGCACGCGCACACCTGGGTGCTGGAGAAGCAGGACATCCGGCCGGGGGCCGGAAAGCTGATCAAGGTAGAATCTTTCGAGGAGCTGCGAAAGCACTTTTAGCCCCGGCCGGGACGGGTGCTGCGAGGTTACTCCGCCTCTTCAGGCGGTTCGAAGCCGTCGAGCAGTTCGGGGTTCCTGGCAAACCTCCTCAGTACCTTGAGAATCTCGCCTGTCCGGAATCCCGCGCGGACCAGGCGCCGGTATGCGGCGGCCAGATCGTTCTTGTCCTGGAACAGGCCTTCGCGTGTTGCCGTGCGATATTTGCGCCGGACCCATTCCTCAATAAGAGCCACTTCATCCACATCCTGGTAGACGTTCTCCACGGCACGTTCCGCCAGTTCCGGCGCCACGCGATGCTGGCGCAGATCGCGGATGACGCGCGTGCGGCCGAACTTGTCGCCGGAAAGGCGCGATGCGGCATAGCTTTCGGCGTACCGTTTGTCATCCAGATAGCCGCTCTGCTTGAGCCGCACGAGAACGTCGTCCACGTCTTTCCCCCGCTCCGCGCGCCGGTGTAGCTTTTCGCGCAGTTCGCCGGTGGAATGCGCCCGCCCGGACAGAGCGCGGAGTGCGTACTGCCACAGTCCTTCGGCATCCAGCGGGCGCGCGCGGCGTTCCGTCATCTCTTGCGGAGTATACTGTAAATGAGTCGTACGGGAACTACTTTTTCGGATTTTTCGAGTCATTTCCAATTGGAGGCAACTATGGATAAAAACGGACTTTCCAGCTTCTTGCTCGGACTCGGCGTCGGCGTTGGCATCGGGATGCTTTTCGCACCGAAATCCGGCCAGGAGACTCGCGAGCTGATTAAGAACAAGGCTGGCGAAGGTAGCGACTTCCTGAAGCAGCGCAGCGCCGACTTGAAGCAGTCAGCCTCGGAGTGGGTCGACAAGGGCAAGGAAGCTCTAGGACGCCAGAGAGACAACCTTGCCGACGCCGTGGAGGCCGGGCGCCAGGCTTACCGCGACACGGTCAACGGGCCGCAGCAATCGTAGGGGTTCACAGATATGTCTGACGATGTCTTTCGCATGGTGGTCACGGCCGCCGTGGTGCTGGCTTGCATCGCCTTCGTGGTGCAAGCCGGAATAGCCATTGCGTTCTACACCGCGGTGCGCAGACTGCAAAAAAGGGTTGAGGAAGCCAGCGGAAAGATGGAAGGGCTGGCCAGCAAGGCCGAGCCGGTGATCGAGAAGGTAGGGCCCATCATGGAAAAGGCCCTCCCCGTAGTGGAGCGGGTCGGGCCAATGATGGACGCCGTCCTTGTCATCATCGAAAAAACCAAGCCGATCCTGGATCGGGCGGCCGAAGCGATGGGCAAGGCCATTCCCGTGGTCGACAATGCGCGCGAAGTCGTGGCACACGCGGGCGAAATTGTCGCCGAAGCGCGGCCGTATATCGTCACTTTCTCCGAAGAAGCGGTTGGCGCGGCGCGCGCCGCGCGCGAACAGGTGGACCGCATCGGCGGCCTGGTGCAGGACGCCAGCCACCGGGCGCGCACGCGCCTGGAGCAGATCGATCAATCGCTCGAACACACCGTCGGACAGGTGGGCGAGGTCGGCGACGCGATGAAGCGCGCGGTCATGCGGCCGGTGCGGGAGGCCAATGGCGTCGCGGCGGGCATTTCCGCCGCGGTCGCCACCCTGGTTCATCCGCGGAAAAACGGTCCCGGCTCGATGACGCAGGATGAGGAGATGTTCATTTAGAAGTTAGGGAATTCGGCGCACGATTTCTCCCGGCGCTTCCTCCAGCATCTGCCGGACTGTCCGGCGCGTGACCGGATGCCGCAGATGGGGCGATAAATCGGCTAAGGGTGCGAGAACGAAGCGCCTTTCCTGCATGCGGGGATGGGGAATTTGAAGGCGCGCGGCCCGCACCACAGCATCCCCATAGAGAAGGATATCGATATCGATCGTCCGGGGGCCGTTCGGAATGGTGCGCACGCGTCCCAGAGCGCGCTCGATCTTCGCCGTGCGCGCCAATAACTGTATGGGGAACAGCGCGGTCTCGGCTTCCACTACCATATTCAGGAACCATCCCTGCCGGGCATAGCCGACCGGCTCGGTTTCATAGACGGGAGACTCGCGGAGCACCAAGATGCCGGATGGCGGCATTTGCCCGATGGCGGCCCGCAAGTTACCGGCGCGATCGCCGATGTTAGATCCCAGCGCTAAGTAGATGAGCTTCACTTAGAAGAGCCCGGGCTGTGCGTCACTGCCCGGCGTGCGCTTGACGTTGAAATAATCGAATGCCAGGCCGGTGGCCACCCGGCCGCGGGGAGTGCGATTGAGGAATCCGAGTTGGATCAAATACGGCTCGTACACTTCCTCGATGGTGTCCGGCTCCTCGGAGATCGACGCCGCGATGGTGTTCACACCCACCGGACCGCCGCGGTATTTCTCGAGTACCGTCAGCATGATTTTCTGGTCGATTTCGTCCAGCCCGTAACGGTCGACGTCGAGAAGATTGAGCGCGGTTTGCGCCACCGCTTGTGTGATGCGCCCGTCGGCGCGCACCTGCGCGTAGTCGCGAACGCGCCGCAACAGCCGGTTGGCGATGCGCGGCGTTCCGCGGCAGCGGCGGGCCAACTCACTGGACGCGCCCGGGTCTATCACCACGTTCAGCAGGCGCGCCGAGCGTTCCACGATCGCCCGCAATTCCTCTTCCCGATACGGTTCGAGCCGCAGGGGAAGGCCGAAGCGCCCGCGCAAGGGCGCGCTCACCAAACCTTGGCGGGTGGTAGCTCCGACCGCCGTGAACTTCGGAATCGGGATGGAGTGCGTGCGCGCGCCGGGACCGACGCCGATCAACAGATCGAGGCGGAAATCTTCCAGCGCGGCGTACAGCATTTCTTCCACATCGGGCAGCAGGCGGTGAATTTCGTCGACGAAAAAAACCTGGTGCAGGCGGATGTTACTCAGGATGCCGGTGAGGTCGACTTTCTTTTGCAGAACCGGCGCGGATGTCGTCGTGAACGCAACCTCCAGCTCTTCGGCGATGATGGCTGCCAGGGTTGTCTTCCCGAGGCCCGGCGGACCGTAGAGCAGCACGTGGTCCATGGCCTCGCCGCGCTTTTTCGCCGCCTCGATGGCGATGGAGAGATTCTCTTTGAGCTTCGACTGCCCGGTGAAATCGGCCAACCGGCGCGGACGAAGGCCGGCTTCGTATTGCGCATCCTCGGGCTGGAGCTTGCCGGAGACCAGGTTGGACATTGGTTACCAGACTAGCGTACCAACTCGAGCGCCCGGCGAAAGAGCGGTTCGAACTCCAGCGCCGCGCCGCCGGCAGCCTTGGCCTTGCGCACCGCGGTTTCCGCCTGCGGGCGGGCACAACCTAAATTCAGTAACGCGGAAAGCACATCCTGATCGAGCGGGGAGAGAGAATCAGGTGCGGGAGCGGAGCCGGCTTCGGCGCCGCCGGTGGCGGGCAATTTGTCGCGCAATTCCAGAACCATGCGCTCGGCGGTTTTCTTGCCGATTCCGGGAATGCGCACGAGGCGATCCAATTCGCCCCGGCGGATGTAGGTGATCAAATCGGGGGCGGCAAGGCCCGAGAGAATTTTGATCGCCAGCGTCGGGCCGATTCCGCTGACTCCGATCAATTTTTCGAAAAGCGCTTTCTCGTCCTGGGTGAGAAATCCGTAAAGCGAGAGGGCGTCTTCGCGGACATGGGTATGAATCCGCAAACGGACTTCCATCCCCGCGTCCGGGAGGTGGGTATAGGTGGAAACCGGGATGGCTACGTCGTAGCCGACTCCCCCGGTTTCCACAATGGCCTGATTCGGATGTTTCTCCAGCAGAATCCCGCTCAAATGCGCGATCATCAATTACGTATTGTAACGGGGCTGGAGGAAATGGTGCGGGAGGGAACTACTCGCCGAACTGAAGCTCGTCCGTGGTGCCGCTCAGGTCGATGGCCTGAATCACGTTCGTAGCGCCCTGCTTCGCAGTCTTCACTTCGGTTTCGTCATACTTCTTGGTCGCGGAGCTGGAATTGACCTTCACGGGAACGGTAAACTTTTTACCGTTGTCGGAAGTAAACATGGCTTGGTTATTGCTAACCTTCACGCTGTAATTTCCGGCGGGCAGCATCACATTGCCGGCTTTTGTATTATTGTCGACAACAATATCCCAACTCTTCGCGCTACCGATCGCTACAAGGGAGAGCAACATGGCTCCAGTGGCAAACATGGTCTTGATTTTCATGGTGAGTAAGTCTCCTAATCATACAGACGACGATAATTTCGCAAGGTTACGTGGCCCATTTGAGCCTCTTGACGCAATTACAATTCATTACAATAGCAATTTGGCCAGGAGAAGGTTTTTCGTAGACGCAATTCGCGGCGGCACCGCCGAAATTTTGGGCGAAGAAGCGCGTCACCTGACCCGCGTGCTGCGGGGCGAACCCGGCCAGCAATTCGAGATTTCGGATAATCGTGCCGTGTGGCTCGCGGAAATTGTGGAAGCTCATGGCGAGCGCGTGGTATTTCGGGTTCTCGAGCCGGTAAAATCGCCTCCACTTTCCGCGCGCATCACGCTCATCGCCGCCATTGTAAAATTCGACCGCTTCGAGTGGATGATCGAGAAAGCCACCGAAATGGGCGTGGAGCGCATTCTCCCGATGGAGGCCGCGCGCACCGAAAAAGGCCTCTTCGAAGCGTCGCATAAGCGCGCCGAACGCTGGCGGCGGATCGCCCGCGAGAGCAGCCAGCAAGCGCGCCGCACCAGCGTTCCCGAAATCCTGGCCCCGGCGCGTTTTGCAGCGTCTCTCGCCAGGCCTGCCGCGTATCGCTATTTTATGGACGAATCCGGCGCGCCGGCGCTCCTCAGACAACTTCCTGCCGATCGAAACCCCAACGATGAAGTCGCCGTCATGATCGGGCCTGAAGGCGGGTGGACGGATGCCGAGCGACAATCCGCCGCCGCCGCCCATTGGATGGCCGCATCCCTGGGTCCGCTGATTTTGCGTGCGGAAACCGCCGCAACAGCCGCCCTGGCGATCGTCGCCAACGCATGGATGGCGGCGGACTCACTACAATAAGAGAAGATTGGATGGATACAGGGCGCTGCGCGCGAGCTTTCATGAGTACATTTCTGATGGTGTCGGAAGGAACTGGACGCGCCAGCGCGTCCGGGCTCGCTGGGAAGCGAGTCCGCAGCCGGAATTGGCTGCCCCACCAAGCCGCACGCGCGCGCCAGAATTTCGACAGTAGGATTTTAGATCTGGGTTAAATTCCCTTGTTCGACATCATCGTTTTCCTCATTTTTGTTCCGGTACAATTGCGACTCTCGGTGCTCTGGATGCGCGCCGCCAGAGGCCGTCCGGCGCCATGGAACACCCTCGCTCGCCGCGGCGTGTTGTGGCTCGATGCACTCCTCGCCATCGGCTGGATTCTCGATTTCATCCCGGCTTTTGGCGGGCCCGTCCTGCTGAGGCTCGTGCACCTGATGCTGGGTACTTTCACTACGGCATACAGTTACTCGGCCATTCTGATTTTCGGCGCGCTCGCCGTTCTCCAGTACCTGCGCAAGGCGGTCCACGCCGATTTCAACCCTGGCCGCCGCCGCCTGATCAACGCAGCCGGCAACCTCGCCGTCGCCGCACCCTTCGCCGCGCTGGCCTACGGATCTCTCATCGAACGCCTCGACTTCCACGTGCGCGAGGTGGACATTCCCATCGAAGGGCTCCCGGCAGATCTGGACGGTCTGCGCCTGCTGCATATCAGCGATATCCACCTCAGCCCCTTTTTGAGCGAAGCTCAACTGGCGCGCGTCATCGATGCGGCAAACAGCCTTCGTCCCCATTTGATCGCCGTTACCGGCGACCTGATTTCGCATCGCGGCGACCCGATCGATGCCTGTATCCGGCAGTTAGCCCGCTTGAAGTCCGACGCCGGTATGGTGGCGTGCATGGGCAATCACGAGCGCGTCGCGGGCATCGAGGCGTACACGGCCAGCGCCGCGGCGCGCGTAGGTATTCCGTTTCTGCGCACCCAGTCGCGCCAATTGCGTTTCGGCGCCGCGACCCTCAATGTCGCCGGCGTGGATTATCAGCCGCTCTACGAAAAATCCCGCTATTTGCGCGGCGCGGACCACCTGGTGATGCCCGGAGCCACCAACCTTCTGCTCTCCCACAACCCCGACGTTTTTCCAGTGGCAGCCAAGCAGGGCTATAATCTCATGCTGGCAGGCCATACGCATGGCGGGCAGGTATCGGTGGAGATTTTCGATCAGGCAATCAACCCGGCGCGCTTCTTCACTCCGTTCGTCTACGGACTCTATCGCCACGGCCCTGCCTCCGCATACGTGACTCGCGGCATCGGCACCATCGGCATTCCGGTGCGTATCGGAGCGCCCCCCGAGATCTCCCTCCTGCGATTGAGAAAGGTATAACGTCCTACCCGTGCGCTATCTCATCCTCAGCGACCTGCATGCCAACTGGGAAGCCTTGCAGGCAGTGGTTCACGAGACCGAAGGCAAGTACGATAAGGCTGTCTGCTGCGGCGACCTGGTGGGCTATGCGGCCGATCCCAACCTGGTAGTAGACTGGGTTCGCGATCATTGCGCAGTGGTGGTGCGCGGCAACCACGACCGCGCCTGCACCGGCCTGGACGACCTGCAATGGTTCAATCCCGTGGCCCGGCAGGCAGCGCTGTGGACCCTGGAAAATCTTACCAAGGAGAACATCGAATACACGGCGCTGTTGGCCAAGGGCCCGGTGCTGCTGGACGATTTCGAAGTAGTGCATGGCTCGCCTTACGACGAGGACGAGTATGTGCTGGCCGCGGGCGAGGCCGGACAGGCATTCGGATATCTGGAAAGCCGGCTGGCGTTCTTCGGCCACACCCACGTTCAGGGCGGATTCATCTGGAATCATTCGCGTGTGGAAACCATCGGGCGCGTTTCGGCGCGCAGCGGCAACGAAACCCTCGACATCGACCCCGATTGCGTCTACATGATCAATCCCGGGTCGGTGGGACAGCCGCGCGATGGCGATCCGCGCGCCGCCTTCGTGATCTACGATTCCGACATTCATGCCGTGACGTACCATCGCATTCCGTACGACGTGGAGACCGCACAAAAAAAGATCCGCGACGCGGGGCTGCCGCCAATCCTCGCCGACCGTCTCATGGTGGGACGCTGATCCCGCAGGCGGACAGACGCTTCTCCTCGATTCACTGAAAACAAAGGCCGGCGCGCGGAACCGGGCGTGCAGGAGTGCTGGCCGGCTGGAGGTGCCCATGGCCAAGAACGTACGGATTCGCGAACCTCTCACCGGTTCCCCTACGCTGGAGTACCTGAACGAGCGGATGGCCGCCGGCTGGAAGCTGGTTGCGCTCGAATGGGAGAAGCCGGCAACAAGCCAGATATCGACGATGCCCGAGGAGACCGTCGAGGAAATCCCCTACGGCCTTCAGGTATCGAGCGACGGCCAGCGCCTGGTGGAAAACCCTACTGAGCGGCAGATCATTATTCTGGCGCTCGATATGATCGTAGAGGATTGCCCGCTTTCACGCGTAGCCGAGGAATTGAATCGCCGCGGGATGCGGACTCGCGACGGCGAGACGTGGTCTCCCGCCGCGCTGTTTAACCTCTTGCCGCGCATGATCGAGGTTGGCCCGCGCCTCTTCGTCAGCGAAGAGTGGACTCACCGTCGCGAGCACCTGCCGCGGGTGGTGTGATCAGTCGAAGACGGTGGGAGCGGCTGGGTCGCGCCTAGAAGCGAACGCAAAGCCGACCTGTTCGGCCAGAGTGCGGGTCGTCGAAAGCGGCGGGATTTCATCCTCCGCAAAGAAACCCACTTCGGTGGTCTCCGTGCTGACCGCCGGAGCGCCGCCGAGAATTTCGCACAGGAACAGGAACTTGTAGGCGTGGAACGGAATTGCCGGGTGCGCGTGCTTGTTTCGATCCCAGCAGGCCAGCAGCTTGACTGCCTTGACGAGATATCCGGATTCTTCGCGCACCTCGCGCTCGGCCGACTCCGCGGCGCTTTCGCCCACCTCGGCCCATCCTCCGGGGAACGTCCAGCAGCCGTCTTCCGATTCGCGAACCAGCAATAGACGATTGTCCTGGAAGACGGCAGCGCGCACGTCCACCTTCGGAGTCGCGTAGCCGGCCTCGGCGGCGAAGAGTCTCCTCGCCAGTGCGACGTTCGTCGGATCCGGCCCCGCCATGAGGGCGGCAGCGATTTCGGATAGCTCACGGTAGCGCTCGAGGTCGTAGCCGCTCTGCGCGTAGGCGAGGCCGGTCTGGGAAATGGCTTGAATGCGCCGGGCAATGGAAATCAAATCGATCGGTGTCTGCATCACGTACTTCTATGATGCGGCAAGCCGCGGGTGGGCCTACGATACTGCCACGCAGTTTACGGCGCATCACAGCCCTCGCCGAAATGATGAAAACGTCGCAGCACCTTTTGAGGGCGCTGAATGGCCCGCCGATGCTGTCTTTTACTGGCTGTAACCACACTGGCTTTTGCGATCGACACGAAAACGGCCGGCGACCTGTATTAGAAAAAGGATTGGCAGGGTTGGCCAGTTTGATCTCGGCGGCGATCCGCAAAGACTCCAGAGACGGTTGGGCGTGGTATTACTCCGGGTTGGCAAATGGTGGGTTGGGGCACAAAGATGCGGCCTGCCACCATGCCGGGGGCGGCGGTGCAGCTGCTCGCGCAGGATTACGCCGCGTTGAAGCAATCGGCCAAGTTCGCCGCGCTGTATCGCGAGATGCAGAAATCGCATCCCGAGGTGGCGATGAGTTTGCAGTCGCAGTTCCGTGACGCCATCGGCGCGCCGGCGCCGGAGGTTTCGCCACGCACGCTCGCCGCGCTTGCGGTCCCCGGTGATGATGAACGTGAAGCAGGCAGGCAACCGCAACGAGGTCACGACGGACTTTTATTCGCCCTCGGGAAGTCCGGCCTGATGGTGGTGCAATCGGAAGGGGATACCTCCAATTTGCCGCGCTGTGAATCGGAACTGGGGTAGGAAGCGCAGAGCGAGCTTGCGTATGTGACGGCGAGGGCCAACGGACAAGCTCGCCAGGCGCAAGCGCAGGCCGATGCGTCGCACCAGCACTGGAACTCCGGGCTACACATGTGCACCGTAGACAACCGGTCCCTGGTGAGGCTGATGCAGATACCGCATGAAGGTGATGGGCGCTCCTGCCGCTTCAACGCGCAGACGAAGAGCTGCGACCGCAACCGGGCGGTTTCCTATTGCGCCGACACAAAGAGTGAGATACCCGTGGGAGACGTCGCCTGTTCCACGCTTGCCTGGACCGATACGATCCCTGTCGGCACCGAAGCTGGAAGCTGAATCGCCACCTGATATAGCCCCACACTGCCTGGGCTAAGCACCGTGCTGATCACTGTCACCGGCGCGCTGCCCACCGTAACTGTGGGGAGAGTCGCGACCGGGGGCGCTCCCGCCACGACCACTCCCGCCGCCGTGGCCGGAGCCGTCAGTCCGAACCCGGTTGCCCACAAAACGATGATGTCGCCGGGCTTGGCCGCGATGGTTCCCGCAATGCTCCCCGGGTTTCCCAGAAGGGCGTAGTCCGGGACACGGGTGGCGATGGCGTAGTTCGTCCCGGGGAACAGGAAGAATGCCGGCGTGGCGGAGTCGAGCGGCGCGCTGAACGGCGCGCTCGGCTGTCCATGGTTTGTCACCACCACGTTGACATTGCCGGAATTGGCATCGGTGGGTACCTGCACGTTGAGCTGAGTCGGGCTGACGTAGTAAACGTAGGCCGGTTTCCCGTCAATCGTGACGCTGGTTTGGTCGAGCGAAGTGGGG
This sequence comes from Bryobacteraceae bacterium, assembly GCA_035509055.1. Lineage (GTDB taxonomy): Bacteria > Acidobacteriota > Terriglobia > Bryobacterales > Bryobacteraceae > PALSA-129. The sequence goes on from DATJMA010000097.1 coordinate 20,193, forward strand.
AGATTTCCGTTGACGATCTCGCTCGCCAGCCAGGTTCGCCCGGGATTGGTGTTGGAGAGATTGACGCCCTCGATTGTGGCCCAGGAGCCGCTTTCGATGCCTGGCTGGAAGCTCGCGCCATTCACCACGGCAGTGATCACCGGAGCTGTGCTGATTTTGGCAAGGAATCCGCTGCTGGTGCCCGCGCAACCGGAGCACAACGCGCTCTGGTACGCTCCCGCGGTTGTGGGGAGATCCGCGCCCTCCGTGTATCCCCCGATGTAGATGTTCCCTTGAGAGTCCAGATCCATTCCGCCGGGATACACAGGAGCCCCACTCTTCGGGGTGTAGAAAATCGTGGAGAACACGATGGTGCTTCCCGACGGATCGTACTCAGTTACGAATACGCCTTGCCCGCCGGTTCCGGCGAGCGGTTGCAGCGGATTCACCAGCGGAAAGTTTGGCGTGCCCGTCACGTTGGCCTGGCCCGTGATGTACACGTTTCCCCCGGCGTCGATCCGTGGAGCCGCGATCATCGAATTCACGGTCGATCCCTGACCGGAGCTGCCGGCGGGCGGCGCGCCAACAAGCGTGGACCACACCAAACCGCTGCCCGCCGGGTTCAACTTAGTGAGGAATCCGACCGTTATGCACTCATAAGTCGGGCCGCAGGTGTTGGTTTGGTTGGCACCCGCTGTCACCGGAAAGTCCGGTTCATTGGTGATTCCCGTAACGTAGGCGTTTCCGGCTGCGTCAACCGCAATTCCCTGAATCAATTCGACGTCCGTCAAAGCCGTGGCCGTGTCCGTGTTCCCGCCCAAATACGTGCTGTAGACAAGCGAAGGACCGGCACCCTCCAGCGGGCTGAACTTTGCCACGTATCCCCGCTCCTGGTTCGTGCCGTTGGTCTGGAGAGTGGTTTCGTACGCCCCCGCGGTAACCGGAATGCGCGAATCGTGCGTGCTGCCGGCGAGATAAAAGTTTCCGGACGGATCGACCGCGATTCCCACGGCATCGGTGGGGAATGCCTGGCTGTTCGTGTTCACAGGATTGGTGTCGCCGAACAGCGATCCGTAAAGCAGGTTCGCTCCCGCGGCATCGAACACGGCCACAAACCCGCTGCCGGGGTTGCCCTGGTTATTGGTGGTCGAACTGAACATGGATCCCTGTAACAAGGCGTTGGCGCTGGTGGGGAAACAATGATTGTTGATGGGGTCGCAATTGTCGAAGGTTTGCCCCGCGACGTAGGCGCGCCCTTGCGAATCCACCGCGATGGCGGCGCCCATGCTGCCGTTGGTGCCGCCGAGGAAGGTCGAGTAAACCACGCTGCCGCTGGGGGCGAGCTTGGCCGCGAACACGTTGCCGGAGCAACTGCCGACTAGGTTCGCGCCGTAACCGCGCGGACCGCAGATCCTCTGATAAGCGCCGGCGGTGACCGGAAAATCGGGCGATTGCGTTCCGCCCGTAATGTATGCCGCGCCGCTGGAATCGACGGCGATCGCTGCCACGTCATCCCTCCTGGACCCGCCGAGATACGTCGAGTAGACCAGCGCTGAACCCGAAGGGTCCAGTTTGGCCACAAATACCGTGGCGCCGCCGTCGTTGGGGGTCGCGGTGTTCTGGGAGTCGGCGGCGTTTTGAAGGGGAACGAAGTGGAGAAGGTATCGCCGGCTATATACAGATTTCCCGATTGATCCACCGCGATGCCCTGACCTGTAATAGGGTTCGGGCAACCGACGTTCGCCGTGCATTCCCAAAAGCCGATATAGGTCCCGCTGCTTCCCGGCGAAAGAGAGCCCAGGTAAGTCAGGTATTCGAGCACCGGGTCGATCACCAGCTGGCGGCTATGATCGTAGGCACCGAGTTGGAACCGGACCCGCCCGCCGTGGATGCGATACGCGCCCGCCACCATTTTCTTCCCGCCTTCGATGGACTGATATACGGCCGGCTTCCGGAAGCGAATCATCCTGCCCCTGGACCTGACTTCCAGATTGCCTTCCGCGTCCAGCCGTGGCCTGGCTCCCGAAATTCGAGCGCGATCTGGTCTGTGCCGGCGCCGGGCGCCACCACGAAATCGTATTCCAACTGGCGCTGTGATCCGTAGAAGAAAAGATCGACACCCGAATAGATCTGCCCGTAGACGACCCGGCGGTAAGTCGGCGCGCCGGTGATCCATTTGTTCGGAACGTTGCCGATGAAATAGTTGGCCCTGCCGGAAAGCGGATCGGCTCCGGAAACGATGGCCTCCCGCGCCCCCACGATCTTCATACGAATGGCGGAGTCTCGATTTCCGCCGGCCTGGAAGATCGCGCTGTCGGCGGTCAGCAGAAGTGTGGGACCGGCGCCGGAAAGATCGTGCGCCAGGAATTTAACCGATGGGTCGCTTTGGCCCTGATTTGGCTCGAAAGCGATGGGCAAACCTAAAATGGTCGACTCCGCGCCGGGGACAGGGTTGCCCGGGGTCACCGGAGTGGCGCCAATCGCCAGCGAGGGTTGTGCGAGAAGCCAGAGCATCCCGATTGCGGTGGTCTTCATCACAGCGGTTCCTCCCGATACATCGCGACTTCCGGTTTCTGAAATCGCCTCTGACAATACCGCAATCATGGCGCGTTTGTTTCGCTGCCCGGCGCAAAAACTCTTGTCGACCTAATGACCGCCACCGTATAGGCGGTGCTTGCCGGCCCAATTTTCCCTCCCGCCGTCTGTGGGAAGATGGGAGTCACGCGCATGGGCCACGAGACACCAGGGGAGATCACGACCCTGCTCCGGCAGTGGGGAGAGGGCGATCAGGGTGTGTTATCCGATCTGGTTTCCCTGGCATATGAGGACTTGCAGGCTATCGCCGTCGGTTATCTCCAGCGCGAGCGTCCGAACCATACTCTTCAGGCCACTGCGCTTGTCCATGAGCTGTATCTCAAGCTCACACTGCAGCGGTCGGCCGTGCTCACCAGCCGCGAGCACTTTTATGCCTTCGCCGCCCTGATGATGCGGCGCATCCTGACCGATCATGCCCGCCGTTCCGCCGCGCAAAAGCGGCCGGCCCCCAGCGGGCGCGTGCCGCTGCACGAAGACCTGGCCTGGGTTGATGCCACCAGCGAGCAGATGATCTCGCTGGACCACGCCATGACCGAGCTCGAAAGCCAGGCGCCGCGTGCGGCGCGCTGCCTCGATCTGCGGGTTTTCCTGGGCAGTACGGTCGAAGAAACCGCCGAGGTGCTCGGCATCTCCAAGGCTACCGCGAGCCGGGAAATCGATTTTGCCGTTGCCTGGCTCTACCGGAGATTGGCTGGCGGTGAAAAGAGTTTGCGTGGTTTGCGCGATATCGGTTGAGGACATCCCGTGCCCGATATCGCCGAGATTCAATCCGTGTTCAACCAGGCCCTGGACCTGCCGGAAGGAACAAGGCGCACCGCATGGCTGATCGCGCGCTGCCAGGGGGAGCCGGAACTTTTCGCCGAGGTCGATTCCCTACTGGCTGCCCTCGCTCATTCTCGCGGCTTCCGGGCCGTTAGCCTTACTTCCGCCCCGGACGCTCCAGGCCCGCTGCCGCGTTTTGGGCCTTATCGCTGCACTGCGATCCTGGGAACCGGTGGCATGGGAACGGTATATCGGGCCCAGCGCGACGACGGACAGTTTGTCCAGCAGGTCGCCATCAAAGTGCTGCGCGGCTCGCTGCGGGCAGAATGGATTCGCGAGCGCTTTTTGGCGGAACGCCAGATTCTGGCGCGCCTCAATCATCCCGGCATCGCGAAACTGCTCGATGGCGGAATGACCGCGGAGCAGGAGCCGTACGTCGTTATGGAACTGGTGGAAGGCACCACCATCGATTCGTATTGCGATACCAGGCGCCTGACGGTGGCCGAGCGGCTGCGCCTATTCGACCAAGTGCTCGATGCCGTGGCTTACGCGCATCGCAATCTGGTGGTACACCGCGACTTGAAGCCCTCCAACATTCTGGTGACTGACGATGGCTCTCCAAAGCTGGTCGATTTCGGCACCGCCAAACTGATCGGCGACGACGATACGGTCACCGCCCTGCGCGCCTTGACGCCGCGCTACGCCAGTCCTGAACAGTTGCGCGGCGAGCCGGCCGGTGTTGCCAGCGACGTGTTTTCCGCGGCGGTCGTTTTGTTCGAACTGTGCGTGGGGGCGTACCCGTTTGGCCAGCCCGGGTCGCTGCTGGGCGGGATGGAACGGGCGCGCGGCAACGCCGAGCCTTCCTCGCTGGTCTCGCTAGCCAGTGAAGACGCGGCCTCGGCGCGATCCAGCTCTCTTGCCGGCCTGCGCCGCGAATTGAATGCGGACCTGGAGGGCGTTCTCCGCAAATCCCTGGCAGGCGGCGAACAGCAGCGCTACCAGACCGTCGCGGAGTTGCGGGAGGATCTGCTCCGCTACCGCGAGGGCCGGCCGGTGACAGCCAGACCCGGCTCAGCACTCCACCGCGCCGCGAAGTTCGTGCGCCGAAATCGGTGGCGAGTCGCGGCTGTGGCGCTTGCGGCGGCGAGCTTAGCGGGGGTCGCAATTTTTTCCGTTTCTCAAATGCGGGTGGCCCAAAAGCAGGCCCAGCGCGCGGAACGGATCAATCGCTTCATGAACGAAACCCTGGGCGCGGCCGATCCCAGCTGGTACAACCCCGTGAAGAAAGGGGCGGGGATCACGCTGCTCGATGTGCTGGGCGAAATGGACGACCGCATGTCCCGCGAGTTTCGAGACGACCCCGACGTCGAGGCGGACCTGCGGACCACGATCGCCCGGACCTATTCGACCCTCGGCATGCAGCGGGATGCACAGCGGCAGTTGGAGATTGCCCTGCGCCGGTCTTCGGAAGCCCACAACCGGAACGACCCAAGAGTCGCAGCCGTGGAAACCGACCTTGCCAAGAACATGTACCGGAGCGGTCAGACGGTGGAGGCCTACCAGCACGCAACCGGCGCCGTCAGAATCCTGTACAAGGCCAAGACGTTGGAGGATAAGCGTCTTCTGGCGGAGGCTTACAATGCACTGGCGGTTTCCGCCTTCAGTGCGGGCCGTCCTTTGAAGGAGGCGGAGGATGCGGCGGCGCGCGCCCTGGAGTTGAGCCGCGAGCTCAACGGGAACGGCGGTTCGACGCCCACGGCCATCTCGGTGCTCGAAGCCACAGTGATGTACGAGGGAAAGTTCGATCAAGCCGAAGCCCTGGCTCGTGAGGCGCTCCAACTGTTCAACAAGTCGGGAGGGTTCGAACGGGCGGGCGTGCTTCGGGACCTTGCCTTCATCTGCCTCAACACGGGCGACTACGCCTGCGCTCAGGACCGGTCGCGCGAAGCGATCGACATTTGGACCAAGGCGATCGGTTCGAACAATCTTTACGTCACCAACACAGAAATCATCCTGGCCGCGGCGGAGGGACTATCGGGCCAGGCGGCCAAAGCTCTGAGCTTGCTTGACACGCTGGCCCACACCCTCTCGGGCCCGGCTTCCTTGGCCGGCATCCAATCGGCACGGGGAGCCATCTACCTGGTCCTCCACGACTACGGCAAGGCTGAGCCGGAACTGCGCCAGGCCTATGCATTCTATTCCGAACATGGAAAAGACCGCCCGCAAACTTATAACCTCGAGAGCCGGCTGGGGCAAAGTCTGCTGGGACTAGGCCGCACCGGTGAGGCGGCGCCGCTCCTGGAGGAATCTTATCGCGCGCAACTTGCCGCCTGCGGTCCTCGACACCCGTGGACGCTGGCCGCCAAGGAGCGATTCGACGAATTGAAAACAGCGCAGCGATGAGGTGCAGTTACTTCTTTGCCGTGACCGTAATCTCAATATGGGCTTTGGCGGAAGCCAACTTAGCCACCCCCACCGTCGTTCGGGCCGGGCGTGGATCCTTGAAATAAGTGGTATATACCGCGTTCATGCTGGGAAACAGGTCCATGTCGGTAAGGTAAACCTGCACCGATACCGCATTCCGGAAGGTCATTCCGGCGGCCTTCAGAATCACCCCGACGCGGTCTAGGCAAGTCTTCATTTCGGTCTCGAAATCGGCGGGTATCTCCCCGGTCTTGACATCCTGGCCGATCTGTCCGGCTACGTACAGCGTCCCGTCAACCAGAATTCCGGGACTGTAGGGGGGCGCGGGAGCGCCGGCGGCGGGAACGAACTCAGGGGGCACGATGGCTCTCCGGTCGGCCGCCTGGGCTGCCGTCAGCAGAATGGCGCTTACGAACAACGAGCAGAGGTGAATTCGCATGTTTGCCAATGTAGCACCTCCTGTGGACGCCGCCGATTTCCTCCGGGCTGGTGAGCCTATGCCGGCGGCTAACCAAAGTTAACGCGAGGTCAGTACCTTGGGATTGTCAACCTAAGCTATCGAAAGGCCCCGGCCCTGCACTAACGAAAACGCTCATTGTGGTTTTTAGCCCCAAAGCGTACAGTCGAACGTAACGCGGATCAATCGGCGATTCCGCATTTGACGGTGGCGATCTTCCTCCAGAGGACTGGGATCGCCACCTTCTTTCACCTCCTTTTTGAGCGTGGGACGCGATCGCCTGACCCGGGAGACTGGATGGATCACGTGCCCTGCCAAGAAAGAGATCGCATCATACTAGCATTCGTGTTGGCTGTAAATGCTCAAAACAGTGTCACCGCGGGCCTGGATACCATAAGGGACGTAGACGAACGCCACCGGGCCATGGCCTCCATCGAGGCCAGCCGCGGACACTGCCACGAGCTCCGCGATCGCCTTCTTCTGCACTGCGAAAAGCACGGCTGCTAGGCGCCCGCGACCGCACGATCCATTTCCTCGCGTCTCGAAACACTGCCATTGCAAGGCCTTGCGTCCGGATGGCGATTAAGAAGAGGTTCACGCGGCCGGGTAACCAGTCACGCAGGTTTCGCAGCGGGCCGCGCGACTTTTGAACAAACAATCTTCAGCCGATTTTCCTGGTCTTTTCATTCACTCGTTTTCCCGACCTCTTGCGCGGATTGACCGACCGCCCGATCCACTGCACCTCGTTGCGGAGAAGGCAAGGCTCGCTCCGCCATGGACGCAAGCGGCAAACCGCCGGACCCGCCCCGCAACTCCACGAATCCCAACGCCAAACGGGAATCGGCCGCTCATCGGCCAGCCGTTGCTCCTTATAGAAAGATTCATCGATTCGTAATCGGCCGGCGCACTATAGTAGATTGTTGGTGCCTGGATGAATCCCCCGTCCACAGACAAGCTCCGCTCGATCCTTGCCCGCGGCAACCCGGACAAGGCGGCCGACCTGTTGCAGCGACTCGACCCCGCGGTGGCGGCCGACGCGATGCTCGACATGTCTTTCGACGATCAAAGCGCCATCTTCCGCCGCTTTCCGATCCCCTTCGCCGCCGGGCTGGTCGCCGAGTTTCCCTATTACCTGGCCTATGTGCTGCTCCACTCGCGCTCGCAGGCCGATCTTGTCGCGATCGTCGACCAGATGGATTCCGATGACCGGATGCAGTTCATCGAGGAACTTCCCGAGGAAGCCTGGAAGCGCCTCATGGACGAGCTGGCCGGAAGATCTCCCGCCGCTACCGAAGCGGCACCCCCGGAAGCCGAGGTTGGCGCTCCAGAGGCCGAACCGATCATTCAGGCGCGAGGCATCGAAAAATCGTTCGCGCGGCCGGATGCCCCACCCATCCAGGTGATCGCGCCCACCGATTTGGATGTCCAGCCCGGAATGATTGTCGCCCTGTTGGGACCATCGGGCTCGGGGAAGTCCACCTTGTTGCGCATGCTCACCGGGCTGACCCGGCCCACCGGCGGACAGGTGCTCTGGCACGGGGTGCCGGTCACGGACTCCAACCCGAACGTGGCGATCGTCTTTCAAAGCTTTGCGCTGTTTCCCTGGTTGACCGTGGTGGAGAACGTGGAAGTCCCGCTGGTGGCCAGGGGCATGGAGCACGCGGAACGCCATCAGCGGGCCATGCGCCAGTTGGCCGCCGTGGGCCTCAAAGGATTCGAAACGGCCTATCCCAAGGAACTTTCGGGCGGCATGCGGCAGCGCGTTGGGTTTGCCCGGGCCCTTGCCGTGGAGCCCGAGATTCTCTTCATGGATGAGCCTTTCTCCGCGCTCGACGTGCTCACCGCCGAGAACCTTCGCGGCGAACTGCTGGAGCTCTGGACCGGCAAGAAAATTCCCACCAAAAGCATCTTCGTGGTGACGCACAACATCGAGGAAGCCGTGCTGCTGGCGGATCGCGTGATCGTTCTCGGCCGCAATCCAGCGCGCATTCGCGCCGATTTCGAAATTCCGCTCACGCACCCGCGCAATCGCGCGGCGGCCGAGTTTCTGCTCTACGTGGATTACATCTACAAGATGATGACCCAGCCCGACCTGGTGACCGCTCCGCCCTCGGCAGCGGCCAAACCCGCGCTGCAAGTGCTGCCGCATTCGCGTCCCGGCGCGGTGGGCGGATTGCTCGAATTGCTGAACGACCGTGGTGGTAAAGAGGACTTGTACCGCGTCGCCGAAGACCTGCTGATGGAACTCGACGATCTGCTGCCGATTGTGGAAGCCGCCGGCCTGTTGGGGTTCGCCAAATCGGAACGCGGCGATCTCGAGCTCACCCCCGAAGGCAAAGCGTTCGCCGATGCCGATATCGAAAAGCGCATCGCGCTGTTCCGCGAGGCGGCGCTGAAGCACGTTTCGATTCTCCAGCAGATGAATACCGCGCTTTCCATCAAGGCCGATCATTCCATGCCGCTGGAGTTTTACCGCGATGTGCTCGACGAGCATTTCGCGCCGGACGAAGTCCAGAAACAGATCGATACCGCGTTGCATTGGGGCCGCTACGCGGGAATCTTCACGTACGACTCCGAAAATGACCGCCTGCTTTCGCACGCCTCGCCTGAGGACGACCACGCGGTGCCTCTTTCCTCATGATGGCTCCGGGCGGACAGGCAACAGCGGGTCTTCCAGCGTCCACTCCGCGCTCGCTCCTGCGCGACCTGCCGATCATCGCCGGCGGGATGGCGCTCTTTTACGGCCTGATGGCGCTCAGCCATTATTGGACCTTGCCGGTCAACGCGCAGGCCCACATTCAGCTCTCGCCCGTTGTGCTGCCGAAGTATGCGCTCTTTTCGGTGGCGCGCATCCTCATCGCCTATCTCATCAGCCTGGTCTTCGCCATCGCGTATGGCCAACTCGCTGCGCACAATGCCCGCGCGGAACGCATTCTGATCCCGCTGCTCGATACCCTGCAATCCATCCCGGTTCTCAGCTTTCTGCCGCCCGTGATGGTGGCCATGGTGGCGCTGTTTCCCACGCGCCAGTTCGGCGTCGAACTCGGCTCCATTCTGCTGATCTTCACCGGCCAGGTGTGGAACATGGCCTTCAGCGTCTACTCCTCCACCAAGAATATTCCGCACGAACTCATGGAAGCGGCGGGCGTATATCGCCTGAGCTGGTGGCAGCGCTTCAGTCAACTGGAGCTTCCCGCCGCAGCCATCGGGCTGGTGTGGAATTCCATGATGTCGGTGGCCGGCGGGTGGTTTTTCCTGATGGCCTGCGAGGCGTTCGTGCTCGACAATCGAGATCTGCGCCTGCCGGGGTTGGGTTCGTACCTGCAAACCGCCGCCAACGCCGGCAACACCGGCGCGATTTTCTGGGGGCTGGCGGTGATGATCGCGGTCATCGTCCTGATCGATCAACTCATCTGGCGGCCGATAATCGCCTGGGGCGAGAAATTCAAGTTCGAGCAGGTGGAGGCCGCACAGACGCCGACCTCGCCGATCCTGACCATGCTCCGGCGCTCGCGCGTGCTGAACGCACTCGGACGGAAAGCGTTCGATCCGGCGATGGAGTTTGTCGATCTGTACTTCGCCCGGCGGCATGTCCGCTCGGGCCCACCCCAATATGGCAAATCACGGCAGTGGGTTTTACGCCTCCTGGCGATTGCCGCGCTCGCCGGCGTGGCATATGCGGCACTGCGCATGTGCATCATGCTGGCGGCAATTACCGGTCCGGACCTGGCCGAAATCTTCAAGGGCGCGGGAGCGACATTTCTGCGGGTGGAATTCACGCTGGCGCTGGCGGGGCTGTGGACGATTCCCGTGGGTGTCTATGTCGGATTGCGCCCTAAGCTGGCCGCGGTAGCGCAGCCGATCGCGCAAGTGGCCGCATCGGTACCGGCGACGGCGCTGTTTCCGATCGTTCTGCTGATGCTGATTCGCGTCGGAGGCGGATTGGGCGTCGGGTCCATCGTGCTGCTGCTCCTGGGAACGCAGTGGTACATACTCTTCAACGTGATCGCGGGAGCATCCGCGATTCCGACCGATCTCAAAGAGGTCTGCGGAGTGTACCACGTCGGCCATTTGGATCGTTGGCGCAAGTTGTTTCTGCCGGCGATCTTCCCGTACCTGGTGACGGGTTTCGTCACGGCTTCCGGCGGCGCCTGGAACGCCAGCATCGTGGCGGAGTATTCCAAGATCCAGGGGAAGACATACGCCACGGTGGGGCTGGGCGCGGTGATCAGCCGCGCGACGGACGCCGGCAATTTCCAGGTGCTGCTCGGCGCGACAGTGGTGATGGCGGCGACAGTGGTAACGGTGAATCGCCTCTTTTGGCGCAAGATGTACTGGCTGGCCGCGACGCGCTACAAGCTGGAAGGGTGAACGGCCGGCGCTACCGCGTTCCCCCCGCTTCTACTTGCGCCGTCCAAGCCTCGATCGAAGTGTGGAGGGCCCGCCCCCGGAAGGCCGCGCGCAGCGCGCGCAAATCGGGGAGTTTCCGGCAGCCGATGGCATATCGACGGAAGCGCTGCTGTTGCGCGAGCGATTCGTCCGAGAGGTAGACCGGCTCGCGGCGGAAATTCACCAGCGCGAGCCCGCGGGTGATGTGCGCAATCGCCTTCTCGACGGGCGGCGGGGCGTCGAAAAAGTATGTCGCGCGGCCCGACCCGGTGGTCGCTTCCCACGCCACGAGTCCTCCGGTGAGCGGAAAGAAAAACCAGAAGAACAATGGCGCCTCGTTCTGTCCGGCTTCTTCGCCGGACTTCTCTTCGTCCGGGCGAATGAACTTGAACCCGGTCATCGGCGACTCGCCCTGCGAGCGAGCGCGCAGGGCATCGAAGTAGGGCCGCAAAGGCTCGTCCACCGCCTGCGCAATGAGGGCATCGGGCAGGTTCGCCTGGATCTCGCGAAGCGCGCCCAACGATACGCTGCGGCCTTCGGGCATCAGTTGGATGAGCCGCTGCACCTCGTCCGGATCGAGGAAGGGAAAGGTGGCGTGCAGGGCCTCGGCCTCGTGCGTGCGCAAGTCGGCGATGGCTCTTTCGAGATTCCCGCGGAACTCGCCGGTCTTCTTCGCCAGCTTGCCGATTGCGAGGCGCTCACCGGCGGATTCGAGCGTCACGGCGTAAGCCGCCTCGTCGAACGACACGGAGCCGACCTCCGCCAGACGCCATTGGATGGCCGGCCCATCGAGCGGCAGTACCGCGATATTGCTCTTGTAAAGGCGGATCTCGGCCGGACCGGAGGGACCGTTAAGCGCCGCCGTGGCGCTATAGCGCGCGATTTCCTCCAGGTCTTCCAGCAGCAGGCAGTTTACCGTGCGATCGCGCCAAGCGGCGAGCAACTCCTCGCTCATAGTGCTGAAAGCCGCGCCGAACTGGCGCAGTTGAATACGGCGCCCGGTGAAGAGCGTTAGTTCGAAATCCCAGTCGTGCTTGGCGGCGCGATCCACGTCGCCCAGATCGAACGCGATCGCCGTGCCGCCGGCGGGGGTGACGACCGCCGTCTCTTTATCGAAGCCAAACTGGCACGGGCCCTGAGCAGCGACGCCGCCGGCGGGGTCCAGGTATTGGAATTTACCCGAATAGGCGGGCATTCCTCAGACCATTTTGTTGCCGCATTCCGGACAGAATTTCGTGCCGGCCTCGACGTGAGTGCCACAGCGCGGGCATTCGCCTTTGGCGCGCAAAGGCTTGCCGCACTCGGGGCAGAATTTCGAGCCCTGTGTGCGCGCGCCGCAACTGGGACAGAGCGCGGCGGCTTCCGAGGTGAGATCCATTCCGGAAGTGAGATCCTGCTGGCGGACTTTGTCGCGCATCTGCTCCACCTGCGCCTGTACCTGCGCGGAGGCGAGTTCGGTTTCCACGTCCGGCGCGCACTCGAAGCAGAGCATCCGCCTGGCATTCCAGCAGGTCGCCACGCACACCCAGTTGGTGCATTTGGGGCATTGGTGGAAATTCGGCTTGGCCTCCTCGATCGCCTCGCGGAACGCCTTGTCGTGTCCGGGCCCTTGGATTGCACGCTCAATCTCGTACGTCGAGCTGCCCACATTGCCCAGAACGCCGCCGAAAATGCTGCCCAGCGTGCGCGCCGCGCTGGACGCCATGCCCATTGCCGACGGCGCGAAACTGGACATAAATCCGTTGTGGCAACGGTCGCAAAAGAACTCGAATTGATACCCCTTGTCGGTGGAATGGTCGTTATGATTGCGTGTGAACTGAATCAGGCTCATGGCTCCCCCCGGTGACCGCGTCCGAGACGCGATCAGAAACGAGGATAACACCGCCCGGGGTTCGAATGTCACTCCTCGCGTAGGGCCTGCATGGGCTCGACCCGGGCGGCGCGGACGGCTGGAATCAGTGCCGCGGCGGCGGATACTGTCAGAATGATGGCCAGCACTCCGACGACGGTTTCCGGGTCGGTTGCCGTCACACCGAACAACATTCCGGAAAGCACACGCGCGAATACCGCCGCCAGGATCAGCCCGGCCATGCTTCCCAATGCCGCGGTGCGGAGGCCCACCCCGAGAAACTGGCCCGCCACCTGCTTGCGCAGCGCGCCGAGCGCCAGGCGCAACGCCACTTCGCGGCGGCGAAGATTCACCAGGTAGCTGAGCGTCCCATAGAGCCCCACGCACGCCAGCGATACCGCCGTCACCGCGAAGCAGGCCAGCAGGATGGTGCGGAGGCGATTCTCTGCGTAGGCATCGGAGATCAGTTCGCTCAGGGGGGTCAGGTCGTACACCGATCGCAAGGGTTCGAGTTCGTGGATTTTGCGCCGCACCGCGGAGATCAGGGTTGAGGGATCGCCGTGCGTTTTGACCAGGAAGTTCGTGCCAGGTTGGATGAGGTTGTTGCAGGAATAGACGATTGGCCCGGGTTCGCGATCAAGACCGATTTCACGGGCATCGCCGACGATGCCGGTAATCTCACCAGGCGCCCAATAAAGGTTGCCGGGCTGTTCGAGGTGGTGCCCGATGACGGCGGCGCCGCCGAAGTAGCGGTTGGCAAAGGTTCGGTTTACCATGAGCTGCGCTTTGCCGGGATCGTTGCGGCACAATTCCCCCGTCAGCAGCGGGATTCCCATGGTGGCAAAATAGGTGGGCGTCATCCACTGCACGTGCGCGCGAACGGGAGGTTCGCTTTCCGCGCGTCCCTCCGAGACGGTGAACTGCGCGGGGTAATCGACGGGCACTCCGGGAGGGAACGCGGCGCTAGAGGCGGATTCGACTCCGGGCAGACTGGCGAGTCCATCCACGATGCGATCCATCAGTTGCCGGCTGGCTTTCAGGTTGCCAGTCTCGGCCCAACTGGTACTGATGTGCAGGGTGAGCACGTGGCTGGCGTCGAACCCGGGGTAAACGCGCCCCAGTTCCTGGAAACTGCGGAGCAGCAGACCGGCGCCGGCGAGCAAGGTCACCGCCAGAGCCACTTGGGCGGCCACCAGCGCCAGTTGCAAGGGATGGCGGCCCGATACCTGCGAGCGTCCCGCCTGCGCCAGGGATTGGGACAATCCGCGGCGCGTGCTGCGGATGGCGGGAATCAATCCGGAGAGCCAGGTGGTGGCTACGGCACAGGCCAAGCAGTACCCGACGATGCGCCAATTCAAGGCGATTTCATCGACGCGGGGCAGATCACGCGCCAGGGAGCGGAACACCGTGGAAGCGCCGGTAGCCACCAGCAACCCGACGGCGGCGCCCATGAGTGCCAGGAGGAAGACCTCGGCCAGTTGCTGCGCCGCTACCGCGGCGCGCGAAGCGCCGAGGGAAAATCGCACGGCGATCTCCTGCTGCCTGCCGGTGGAGCGCGACATCAGCAATGCTGCGATGTTGGTGCATGCGATCAGAAGGAGCAGCGAAACCGATCCGAACAGGATCCAGAGCGACCGCTTCACGCCGCCGACTGTCGATTCCTTGAGCAGTTCCACCCGCGGAGAGATATCGGCGTCGGGTTTCGGAAACTGGCGCGCGAGGTCGGCTTGCACGGTGTTCAGATCGGCCCGCGCCTGTGCCAGGGTCACTCCGGATTTGAGACGCCCGATCGCGGTGAACCAGGTCAGTTCGCGATTGCGGGCGAACGGATAGTCGGGCGCGCTGACCATCCACACATCCGCATCGCGGTCGGGGAAGCGGAAGGAAGGCGGCATCACGCCGATGATGGGGTATGCTGTGGTGCCGAAGCGCAGCGTCCTGCCGAGGACGTCGCGCGTGCCGTTAAAGCGGCGATGCCACAGCCGGTCGCTGATCAGCGCGGCGTTGGGACCGCCGTAGTGCTCTTCCTGCGGCGCGAAATCGCGGCCCAGTGCCGGCGAGACGCCGAGAACCTGCAGGAAGCGCGGAGCCACGAACTCGCACTTCAGTTTTTCAGGCAGTTCTCCGGAGAGCTCCGAACTGTCCTGCGCATAATAACCCGTGATTCCCAGCAGAGTGGTGTTCAGGCGGTTCCAGTCTTCCAGGCGAACGGGCGCGACATTCGGTTCCGGACTCTTGCGCTGCGCTTGCGTGATGAGGAGCAGCGCATCGCCGTTGGGGAACGGTAGGGGCCGCAGGAGCACGGCATCGATGGCGGAGAACACCGCGCTGTTGGCGCCAATACCCAGCGCGAGGGTCAGGATGACCGTAACCGAAAACGCCGGCGCCTTCGCCAGGCTGCGCATGGCAAGCCGCAGATTCCGTATGAGTGCTTCCAAATATTCGGGGATGTCCATGTCGCGCGTCCTTTCGATTTGGGCCGTAAGATTGCCGAATTGCAGGTGCGCGGCGCGCTCCGCTTCGGCCTCGCTCATGCCGGCGTGCTGCAATTCCTCCGCCCGCTCGGCGACATGGAACGCGAGCTCCTTCGCGAGATCGCGCTGCAGGCGGTTGGGGCGGAGAATATTCCGGATTTGCCGATACCAGCCCATTGCCAAGTCCCGCTCAGGCGTAGCGGATCACGCGCGCCACGCCTTCGGTGAGCCGCCGCCAGCTCTCCTCTTCCTGCTGAAGCCGCTTCCGGCCGATCGCGGTCAACGAATAAAAGCGGGCTTCGCGATTCTTCTCCGTCCTGCCCCATTCAGCCTTGATCCAGCCTTCCTGTTCCATGCGGTGCAGCGCGGGGTACAGCGAGCCCTCCTCTACGCGCAGCAGATCCTCGGAAACCTGGTGGATGCGAGCGGTAATGGCGTACCCGTGCATGCGCTTGCTGGAAGCAAGCGTTCTCAAGATCAGCAGAGCCAGCGTCCCTTGCAGGATGTCGTTTTTCTTTTCGCCCATATTTTTACCGATCTAGCTATGCCTAACTAGCTAGGTTATCAATTGGACGGCGGGACGCCGAATCGGTTAGCCGATTTTATTTGCGGAAAGGGTACGCGCCAGGAGAGCCGGCGTCTTCCGCACTCCAGTTCAGGAGTTGGCGCACATCGGCGGGAAGCCCAGCGGCCTCCGCGATCCCCGGAATTGGTGCCCGGAGTTCATAACGGTCGAGGTCTGGAGCTTTGAAGACCGCCCGCGGAGTTCGATCGAGCTGCCGCCCACCGGCTTCCGGGCGCCAGCTTGCGGAATTCTTCGAGAGAGGTAGCGCCGGCGGCGCAATTACCCGCTGCCGCGGGACTCCAGGTAAGCAGAACTGCTCCGGCGTTCTCACGCACGTATCTGTGCCATCGCCGCCTGGTACCAGCGGGAGTTCAGGCCGTTGTAGGCCCTCACATAGAGCGCACCATCGACCACCACGGACCAGATCTATGTTGGAGTGCCGTACGTCTTTCCGTCGGCGCGAAACGGTGAGATGTGCAGGTCGTCGGCGTCCGCGACTTTTTGCAGTTCGTCTTGCGTCCAACTGTTCATAGCCGGCTCACCGATTGCTCATTCGCTCGATGTGCTCGGGGTACCGGGCGCCTTGGATCGCAATCCGCGATGCGGCGCTTTCGATTTCACCAAGATCGTCCGCGGTGAGTTCGACTGACACCGCGTCCATGTTTTCTTCCAGGCGGTGCAACTTGGTGGTACCGGGGATGGGAACGATCCAGGGTTTCTGCGCCAGCAGCCAGGCGAGCGCGATCTGGCCGGGTGTCGCCTTCTTTCGCCGGCCGATAGTTTGCAGCAGGTCAACCAGCGTTTGATTCGCCCGGCGGTTTTCGGCATTGAACCGCGGGAGGATATTGCGGAAATCGGAGCTGTCGAATGTGGTGCTGTCGTCGATTTGGCCGGTCAGGAAGCCCTTGCCCAGCGGGCTGTACGGAACGAATCCGATCCCCATTTCTTCGAGTGCCGGCAACAAATCTTTTTCCGGCTCGCGATACCATAGCGAATACTCGCTCTGCACCGCGGTGACCGGCTGGACGGCATGGGCGCGGCGGATGGTCTTCGCCGCCGCCTCTGACATGCCGAACTGCTTGACCTTCCCCTGCCCGATGAGCTCCTTGACCGCTCCGGCGACGTCTTCGATCGGCACTTCCGGATCGACGCGGTGCTGATAGTACAGATCGATGGCCTCAACCCTGAGCCTCTTGAGCGAACCCTCGATCGACCGCTTGATGTGCTCGGGCCGGCTATCCAACTTCACCCAGCCGGGACTGCCGTCGGGCTTCAGCTGATAGCCGAATTTGGTGGCGATCACCACCTGCCCGCGGAAGGGCGCGAGCGCTTCGCCCACCAGATCCTCGTTCGCGTATGGGCCGTAAACTTCGGCGGTATCGAAAAACGTTTCGCCACGCTCCACCGCGGCGCGGAGAAGCGAGACCATCTGATTCCGGTCGGGAATCGGAGCGTAGGAAAAGCTCATTCCCATGCACCCGAGCCCGAGGGCTGTGACTTCAAGATTGCTTTTCCCAAGTTTGCGTTTTTGCATGAGTTTCATCCTTTTAATAGCGTTCCCAGCCGACTCGCCAGTGCTCATCTGCGCGCGTCGATTTCACGATGAGCTGCTCTCCCGATAACTCGTAAGCGCGCGGCAGGTACTTGCCGATCAGGGCCCGGACGAGCGCGCCTTCCACATGGAAGGTGAAGGTGTGAGCGCGGTTATCGATCTTATATGTGCCCCAGGAGGCCTCGTAGCCGCCTTGCGAGTATTGTTCCGGCGCGGAAGCTTCGGGCGCCGGGCGGGTTTCCATCACTTGAACGGACATGTGGCCGTCCGCCGTGAAGACGAGCAAACCACTCGAATCCGCCCGGTGCGGTTTTCCATCGGCGCCCGGTTGTTCGAGCCAGGACAGCCGCCACGCTCCGGTGAGAGCCCCACCGCGGTCCTCTCCGGCGGTTACTGACGCCAATCCTGCGAAAACCAATATCGCTGCCAGTTTTTTCATTCCGCCCTCGATATCAAGTTATCGGAACGGGAAGCGAGGGCGCTTTCCCAATCCTGCCGATTCTTTGCCTGATCCTGTCCGGATGTGCGGTTTTGTGCACCGGTCGAGGTACTCTGGAAAAGAAGAGGACCGACATGGCGAAGCAGGCGGTGGACATGCGGACGGCACTGGCCTGTAAGATCGCCGAACGCGCAGAATTGGTGGGCGAGAATCGGACTGCCATCGCCGGCCTGGCGCTTTACCGGCGCACCGCTCCGAGCGCCTGCAACCGGGCCACCTACGAACCGAGCCTCAACGTCTTCGCGCAGGGGCGCAAGCTGATCAATCTCGGCGGCACGGAATACCTTTGCGGACCATCGACGTTTCTTCTATCGTCGATTGACGTACCGGTGCAAAGCCAGATTGTCGAGGCTTCCGAAAGAGTGCCGCTGCTCTCGATGCTTCTGCGCCTGGACATGCCGACGGTGAGGGATGTTTTGAGCCGGGACGACCTGCCGGAACGGGAGACCTTCACTCAGCGGCGCGGATTGGCGATGGGCGAGGCGCCGGCCGGATTGCTGGCGGCGTGCGCCCGGCTGATCGACCTTCTCGATACCCCCGAGGACATCCCGTTTCTCAGCCACCTGATCGAGCGCGAGATTATCTATCGCATTTTGCGGACTCCGCAAGGCGAGCGTCTTCGCGCCATCGCCACAACCGGCGATCTCAGTTACCGGACGGCGCGGGCCATCTCCTGGCTCAAGGTCAACTACACCAAACCGCTGCGCATGGAGGAACTCGCGGATGTGGCGCGAATGGGTGTTTCGACGCTGCACCATCAGTTCCGCGCGCTGACCTCGATGAGTCCGCTGCAATACCAGAAGCAGCTCCGGCTACAGGCAGCGCGGCAGCGCATGCTGATGGATGGGATGGACGCCACCAGCGCGGCATACGAAGTGGGCTATGAGAGCGTCAGCCAGTTCAGCCGAGAGTATAGCCGTTTCTTCGGGCAGCCGCCGATGCGGGACATCAAGACGCTGCGCGATGGCCCAGCGCCGGCTTGAAAGCCTGCCCCAACAAAGTCCGATAAGACGCCGGCTAAATGACGGAGTATGAAATGGGCTGCCGCGTTCCTCGCCTGTTGCGCCGGCGCTCCGATAATACATGCCGCGGACTGGATCAAGATCAGCTCCGCCAACTTCGAACTTTACTCCAATGCCTCCGAAAGCGCGGCGCCAAAGACCCTGGCCAACTTTGAACAAGCACGCGCCGACGTGCAAAAGTACTCCGCTCAGGCCAAGGCGACAGCGCGGACACCGGAAGAAAAGGCCACAGTCGATAGCCTGTTCGCCGAAATCCATACCGCCGCGGCCGCCTCGTCCATAGAGGCTCCGGGGCGTCCGGCCTTGCGCCCACAAGCCTGCCCCGACGCCGCCGGCGCCAGCGAAGGAGGGCAGCGGCAACTTGCAGTGACGGCACCGCCTGCACTTCAGAGCGAGGGACAGTCCCGTTCAGCGAAATCGAAATCGGATGGCCGCCCGCCGGCGGTTCGCAGTCTTACTCCGGGAGCAGGCGGGGAAGATACTGTTTCGCGGCATCGCCCAGGAGGTCGCGATGCATGCGCATGTAGTCGCCGAAGAATGCTTCGCCCACCTGGCCGTCGAGCAGATGAGTGCCCAGGGAATCGAGCGCCGCCGGTTCTTCCCAGAGGGATTCGGCATAAATCACGCGGCCTCCTTCCCTGGGTTCGTGCAGCAGGCGAAGAAAGTACTGCATGACCACGAGATCTTCACGCGGCATGTGAGGACCGATGATGACGACGTGCAACTGCTCCCATTTCTGCGGGCTCAACTCGCGGCGCCAGGCGGAGACCTGCGCGTGGGTGGCATCCAATTGCGCGCGCGTCGCTTCGGCGACGTTTTGCATGATGAGCGGCGCCATGCGGCGCGTGAATGTCAGGAGCGAGGAACGGTTGAAGCGGTGTTTGGCGGCGGCGTCGTCGATAAAAGACAGGCAGCCGGCGACGATCTGCTTCTGACGGGAAAGGGTGGCGGGGCCCAGTTTCAAGGTGTCGAGGCTGGCTTCGGCCGGCGGAATGAGTTCGCGCAGGGCAGAGAGGGTTTTGAGCCGGTCGTCACCGATGGACCCGTCGCCCGGGGTAAGAATCACATAGATTGCAAGCGGGATATGGGCAATGGTTTTGACCGGATCGTAGATCGGGGCTGTGACGTCGGCATCCGTTCGTTTTCCGCTGTCGAGCAGAGAGAAGCGATCGCCGTTGACGATCAGGGTCGGGCCGGAGGACGCCAGAACGCGGGTCCGGGCTTCGGCATAGGCGGAGCGGAAGGCATTATTGAGCGCGGTGAGCGCCGGCGGCGTGGTTTGCGCGGGTGCCCCGGCGGGAAATATGAGGAGGGCCAGGATGGATGCAACCGGGAGCGCAATCCTGCCCCACGTTCGGGAACGGGCATTGTTGGCAATCAAGGCTAGCTCACCGCTTTCTGCTGAAACTTTCTAAGTCCCACAACCAGCAGCGCCATATTAATCAGCGCCAGCGCACCCACCACGATCGGAATTCGTATGTGGGGGGCCGAGGTAAGCGTACCGCGCAGACCTTCGCTTGCGTACACCAGCGGATTGACGAGCACCGCGTATTGCAGCACCGGGAAGGCTGCCAGCGACTGCCACGAGTAGTAGGCGCAGCCAAACATCATCATGGGCGCGATCACCAGGCTAAACATCAGGCCGATCTGCGTCTGGCCGATGGAGCAGCCGAGCAGTAGACCACCGGCCGCGGAAAACATCGCTACAAGCACGCAAATCACCCCGAACTCCGCGGGCCGGAAAGCCAACTGTACACCCGAGCCCATGGTGAGCCACGCCGCCGGGATCACCACCAGCCCGGCAACGAGAGCCTGCACCATCCCGGCGGCGATTTTCTCCATCGCCACCCAGTGAATATCGATGGGCGCCAAGAGGCGGTCTTCGATCTCGCGTGTGAACTGGAACTCGGTAATCAGCGGCATGGCCACGGCCTGCACGCCCGAGAGCACCATGCTGATGGCCATCACTCCCGGCAGGAGCATGTTCTTGTATTCGGCGTGCATCATCCCGCTGGTGGTCAGGATGCGGCCGAATACGAACGTCAAAAGTAGTGGCTGCAGCAGGTTTTGCAGCAGCATCGGCAGAAGATTGCGGCGCGCCACATGGCCGTCGCGCGAAAGCAGTGCGTAAAAAGTTTTCCAGTTCAATCGCGTAAACTCCTTCCCGTGTGGTGCAGGAACAAAGTCTCGAGGCTCGGTTCGGCGATGTGGACGTCGTGCAGTTCGGCGGCGAGCGCCTGCGCCGCGTTCACGATCGGGGCGATGAGCGGCCCGCCGCGGCCGGCGTAGACATCGAGCCCCGTCTCGCCATTCGCGCGGACTTCCGTGACGCCCGGCAGGTTCTTTAATTCCCCAGGGAGCGCCTCGGGAACGTGATCGAATCGCAGGCGCAGGAGATAGCCGCCGGGAATCGAGGCCTTCAGTTCTTTCGGCGTGCCCTGGGAGATGATGCGGCCGTGATCGATGATTGCCAGGCGGTCGCAGAGCGCGTCCGCTTCGTCCATGTAGTGCGTCGTCAGCACGATGGTCTTGCCGAGCTTGTTGTAGCCGCGGACGATCTCCCAGAGCATCAGCCGCGTTTGCGGATCGAGGCCGGCGCTGGGCTCGTCGAGAAAGAGCACTTCGGGGTCGTGCATCATGGCGCGGGCGATGGAGATGCGCTGCATCATGCCGCCGGAGAAATTGCGCACCATGTCGTCGGCGCGCTCGGTGAGATGAAACTGCTCGAGCAGTTCCGAGCTGCGCCGGTCCCGCTCGCGCGTGTTCTGGCCGAAATATGCGCCGTGAAAGAGCAGGATTTCGCGCGCCGTCAGGGCGAAGTCGAGGTTGGGACGCTGCGGGACGACGCCGATCAGGCGTTTGGCCTTTACCTGATCCCGCCAGGCATCGTGGTCGCCGATGAAAGCGCGGCCGCCGGTGGGGCGAGTGCGCGTAGTGAGGACACCGATGGTGGTCGATTTGCCCGCTCCATTCGGGCCGAGGAGGCCGAACACCTCACCGGCGCGGATTTCGAGCGAGATGCCATCGACAGCCACCACTTCGAATTTCTTTTTTTTCTCCTTCGGCCCGGCGGTTCGCTGCGCCACGAAAGAGAAACCCGCGCCGCGGGCGGCCGAAGGCGGCGGCGTGTCGTAAACTTTGCGCAGGTTTTCGATGCGGATGCCAATTCCCATTTCCACCCCTCAAATCGCTTCCAGGTCCTTTCGGGCGCGGTCCAGAATCTGCCGCGCCTTCTCTACCCCGCCCCGGCCCGCTGCCCGCAGGCTGGCCTTGACCAACGGCGAAATCAACGGCAGCACCATCATGCTTTCGGGCCCGAAGGACTGGCCCCAGTCCTCGCACTCTTCGGCGCGCTCCCAGATTCGGCGGACGGCTTCGGGGTCGCGGTCGAGTTCCTTGCGCCCCGCGACGGTAAGCGAATAGATTTTCCGGCCGCCCTCCTGCTTCACGCGGATCAGCGAATCGTTTTCCAGCTGCTGCAAGGCCGGGTAGATGCTGCCAGCGCTGGCGTGATACATTCCGCCCGATCGCTCGCCTAGTTCTTTCATGAGCTGATAGCCGTGGGTCGGGCCTTCGCTCAACAGCGACAGGACGGCGAGACGCGTCTCTCCAGGTTCGAAAAAGCGGCCTTTGGAGGCGAAGCCGAGGGCAAAGGGAAAAGCCCGCCGCCGCTCCCCGAAGGCCATGGTCCACGGCCACCCGCTCTCCCAGAATTCCTTACTCATGATATATCTTACGATATATCAGAAGTCATATCGGCGCAAGCCCATGGCGCCACTGGCGGCCGCGCGTGGCTTTCAGCCGGCTCACCCGCCGCAAAGCGGTCGCTAGGCGGGATTAGGACTGTGCTGCCCCACCGCCAGTACAGAGATAATAGACTTCTGCTATGCGATTCCCTTTGGTTTCCTTGCTCCTGGCGACGGCGGTCGCGGTGTGCGCGCAGGTCGAACGCCCGCTGGTTCTCAATCGATCGCAATATACGGTTACTGCCGGGGGAAGCATCGCGCTGGAAGCGGCCCCGGAGGCGGTGACCTTCATGAAATCCGCGAAAACGCGCGCCGCACGCGCCTCCAACCGCGCCTTCCCGGTCGCGCCCGAATATAAGGGCGCGCGCATGATGCTGGGCGTTCCGCTCGCCACCCCACCGGGCGATTACGAGGTGTCCCTGTCGTTCGCGGGGACGCAGGAGGACCGCGCGGCTGTTATTCGGATTCACGTGGAGCCATGGGCACAGCCGCGGACCGCTTCGCTCACTCCACCGGTTGTGCTGCTTGACGGCCTCCAGTTGAGCCTCCAGGGGTCCTGTCCCATTCCACAGGATTCGAGCGGCACTTTCGGCCATCTGCAACAGTACCTGGAAGGTGCGCCTAACAATGTCGCCAATGTCTATTTCTTCGAGAACTGCACGGAATGCCCGGAATGCGCCATCGAAACGCTGGGCGCCGAGCTCGCCAGCTTTCTGAACTCGCTCGCCGCCCCGGAGGTGGATGTCGTCGCACACAGCATGGGCGGCCTGATTGTTCGCTCCTACCTTGCCGGCAAGTCCACCACATCCGGCGTCTTCAATCCTCCTCCGGCCGTGAAAATTCGTAAGGCCGTCTTCCTCGCGACGCCTCATTTCGGCTCGCCGCTGGCCGACGAAGCCAGCACCAACGTGCTGCTGTCGTCGCTTTACGGCAACGATCTGCAAATCGAGGAGATGGAGCGCGGCAGCCAATTCGCATGGGACCTCGCCACTTGGAACCAGTTCGCGGACGATTTGCGTGGAGTGGACGCCGTCGCGGTCATTGGTAACGCCGGCCCGTCCGGCCAGAGCGATGGCGTGGTGGATTTGACCAGCGCCTCGCTCGATTTTGCCGAACCCAGCCGCACCCGCGTGGTCCCTTACTGCCACATCGCGTCGAGCGACGTAGGCGGGCTGGCAGGCGCTATCACGGGCTGCAATGGCCCGGGCATTGCCTATATCGATAGCCCGTCGCACCCGTCGTACCAGGTCGTTTCATCCTTCCTCATGAGCGGCACTGCGTGGCAGAGTGTCGGCGATTCTCCCGCCCAGGATCCCGTGCTATCGGTGAACGGCGGGATGCTGGTGGGGGAAGTGACGGCGTCCAATCAATACGTAGAAACATTGAAGACTGTCACATGGGGCGGCACGTCCCTTTCCGATGGCGCCGCGGCCGGGGAACTTTTCTACGACGATTTCGTTGCGCCTGGCACGGCGGATTTTTCGCTGGTTGCTTCCGGATCGAACTCCACTTCCTGGGGGCCATACACCGAACATGCCGGCCTCTATTCCACCCTCCGATGCAAGAGTGGTCCCGCCATTGCTTCCGTGACGCCGCTCGTTTCCGGCCCGGCTGAAACGGTCGCCTCCGGCGGCAGCATCACGATTAGCGGTGTGGGATTCGGCCCGCAACAATGCGCGGCCTGCACGGTGAAGATCGCGGGCGCCAAGCCCGCGACGCTCAGCGTATCGAGCTGGAGCGATAGCAATATCGTCGCTTCCCTCGCGCCGTTCAGCGGCTTGATGGCGCTGGAGGTCACGACGGCCGACGGATCGGACTCGATCAACATCATGACAGCGGGCACCGCCGTCCCCGGCTTGTCGATCACGGCCGTTACCAATTCGGCTTCCGGCATGACGGGGGCGGTGGCTCCCGGTGAGGTGGTCGCGATCTACGGAACCAATCTCGGTCCGGCTGCCGGCATAAGCGGCCTGGACGGGAACCTGGGCGGCGTGCGCGTCCTGTTCGGGACGGTCGCCGCGCCGATTCTCTACGCTTCGGCGTGGCAGATCAATGCCGTAGTGCCGTACGAGATCGCGGGTCAATCGCAGGTGCCGATCGCGATCGAGTATCAATCGCAGCCGGCAACGGCAACGCTTCCCGTCGCCAGCGCCGCACCCGGCATCTACACCCTTACTGCCAGCGGGACGGGGCAGGCCGTGGCGATCGATCAGGACGGCAGCGTGAACGGGCCGGCCAATCCGGCCGCCAAGGGATCGTACGTGACCATCTACTTTACCGGCGGCGGCCAGACCAATCCTCCCGGAGTGACCGGGTCGATTACCGGCCTGGGGCTGAAGTGGTTGACACAGGCGATCTCGGTAACCGTCGGAAATCAGCCCGCGACGGTTCAGTTCGATGGGTCCGCGCCGACGTTAGTGGACGGAGTCGATCAACTGAACATTCTACTGGCGCCCAACACCCCATCGGGCGCGCAGCCGGTCGTGCTCGCGATCGGAGGGATTTCGAGCACGGCCAACGCTACGATCTCGGTGAAATAGCCGCCGTTTATCCCATCCCCATGCGCGCCTTCACCGTGCGGACGGTATCGTTGGCGATGGGCGCGATCCGTTCCGCCCCCTCGCGCAAAACTCCCTCAAGATAACCGGGCTCGGACACGATCTGCCGGTAGCGCTCCTGGAAGGGTTCGAGATGCGCGATCACCATTTCAGCGACGCGCTTCTTCAGATCGCCATAGCGCATACCCGTGAACTGCGAACGGATCTCCTCGTCCGTCCCACCGGAGAAGGCTTGATAGATTGTCAGCAGATTGATCACTCCCGCTCCGGCCTTGTCCATATCCACGCCGGGATTGGAATCGGTGGTCGCCCGCATGATCGTCTTGCGGATCTTATCGGGCGGATCGAGCAGTGCCACGGCATGGTACGCGCCCGTCTCGGACTTGCTCATTTTCACCGTGGGATCGTCCAGCCCCATGATGCGCGCGCCCACCGTCGGCAGCGCCGTATCGGGCACCACGAAGGTGTCGCCGTAGAGCGAATTGAAGCGCTGCGCGATATCGCGGGTCAGTTCGAGGTGCTGCGCCTGGTCCTCGCCCACCGGCACGATTCCGGCCTGGTAGAGCATGATGTCGGCCGCCATCAGCACCGGATATTGCAGGATCCCGTCGCCTACGGATTCCTGCTTGGCGGCCTTCATCTTGTACTGCGTCATGCGCTCCAGCCAGCCCACCGGCGTGACGCAGGTGAGCATCCAGGCAAGCTCGGCATGCGCGGGCACCGCGGATTGCACCATGACGGCGCTCACTTTCGGATCGATGCCGGCGGCCAGATAAAGCGCCGCGGTCTCCGCGATTTTGGCCTTCAACTGCGACGGTTCCTGAAACATGGTGATGGCGTGCAGATCGACGATGCAAAATATGCATTCGTAATCGTGCTGGATACGCACCCAGTTTTTGAGCGCGCCCAGATAATTGCCGATGTGCAGATTTCCGGTCGGCTGCATGCCGGAGAAGACTCGTGTTTTCATGGTAAGGGAACGGAGAAACTCTTATCGTAAGCAATTTCGACGTTACCGTGGAAAAGTTGGTCTATGGGGGCGACGGTCTGGCGCGGCTGGACGGCCGCGTCGTCTTCACGCCCTTCGTGCTGCCGGGCGAGCGCGTTCGCGTTCAGGCGGAGCGCGAGAAGCCGGGACTCATCCACGCCCGCACGGCCGAAATCCTGGAAGCTTCCGCCAACCGCATCGCGGCGCCATGTCCGGTGTTCGGGCGCTGCGGCGGCTGCCACTACCAGCACGCGCCGTATGAAGATCAACTCGCGTTCAAGCGCGCCATTCTCGAGGAAGAATTACTCCGGCTGGGAAAAATTACACCACCCGAAGAAATCGCGGCTATCGCCGGCGAACCGTGGGCCTATCGGAATCGCGTTCAGTTGCGCGTGGAAAGCAGGCGGCTGGGGTATCTCGAAATGCGCTCCCACAAGTTGTGCGCCGTCGAGAGGTGCCCCATTGCGTCGCCCAAGTTGAACCAGGCGATCGAAATTTTGGGCCGGATGCTCCACGACCCGAAATGGCCGCGCATGGTGCGCTCCCTTGAGCTCTTTACGGACGAGTCCGGATTGCAGCTGAACGTTCTCGAAACCGACCGCCCGGTGGCGCGGCGGTTTTTCGAATGGTGCGCCGAAAATATTCCAGGAATGGTGGAAGGGGCGCTCGATTATCACGGACAATATCGGGTAAGCCGCGGATCTTTCTTTCAGGTGAATCGATTTCTTTTGCAGCAACTGGTAGAAGAAGCGATGGCCGGCGCCGAGGGCGACTCGGCGTTCGATTTGTACGCAGGGGTGGGACTTTTTGTCCCGGCTCTGGCGTCCCGATTCGGCCGGGTGACGGCGGTGGAGTCCGGCGCGGGAGCGGCGCGGGACTTGCAGTTCAACGCGGAACGAGCGGTTCCCGCCAAGGTACACGTGGAAGCGCGAATGGTGGAAGAGTTCTTGCAAGAACAGCAGCGCCCGGCGGATTTTGTCCTGGTGGACCCGCCCCGCGCGGGCTTGGGCAAGGCCGTGATGCGCCGGCTGGCCGAATTACAACCGCGTCAGATCGTGATGGTCGCCTGCGATCCCGCGACTCTGGCGCGCGACCTCGCCGGGCTGGTGGCGAGCGGTTATGGCATTGCGCGCATGGCGATGGTGGACTTGTTTCCCCAGACGTATCATCTGGAAGCCATCGTACACTTGCGGCGTGCCGAGGTTCGGTAAACTGGAAATTATATTTCGACAATCGTTTGTCTGAAATGGAGTAAACGTTGCGCAAGACATTTATTGGATCGGCGATTTTGTTTTCCGTTTTGGCGCTCGTGGCGCAGGCGCAGACTCCAACGTTCACGGCTGCTTCCGTGCAGAACTACGCCTCCATGGCCGCCGGGCCAATCGCGCCGGGAATGGTGGTTGCCATTACAGGATCGAACCTGGGCGATCCGAATTTCCCGGGAAACTGCATCACTACCGTACCCGTACCCGTCACTTGCACGGCGGTTTCGGTTCTTGTCAACGGATCATCCGTCCCCAAGATTTTCGACTCGGCGAGCGAGGTGACGTTCCAGGCCCCGTTCAACCTCAGCGGGAGCACGGCGACCGTGCAGGTGACGTCAACCCTGAGCGGACATTCCCTGTCGTCGGCCACGGTGACTGTGCCGGTGGCAGCAATTAGTCCGGGTGTGTTCAGCGCCGGCGGAACGGGTTCCGGCACCGGTTACTATCTCGACTCGACGGGGCTGTTCGCGATGTATTCGAAGCCGGTCCAGCCGGGGGACGCGATTGTGCTCTTCGGGACGGGCTTCGGCGCGACGAATCCGGCGGTAGCCACCGGCGCGCTGGCGGGTTCCTCGGGAGCAGCGGCGGCGGCACCGGTCACGCTGACGATTAACAACCAATCGGTGCAAGTGACGTACGCCGGGCTCGAACCCGGAAGTCAGACAGGAGCCGTGATCGGGTACGACGAAGTCACGTTCACCGTGCCCAGTAATCTGACCGTTCCTGCCGGCCAGACGCAGGCGAGCTTTCCCATGGTGGTTACGGTGGGCGGCATGGCCAGCAACACGGTGAACCTCCTGGTTGCGGCCGCGCCTCTTTCGATTGCCTCCATCAGCCCTGATCCGATTGGGGTTTCCGCCAGTCCGCAGACCGTGACCGTGAACGGCACGGGCTTCGATCAGAACGTCACGTTAACCATCGAGGGGCCGCCGCCCTCCACGCAAAAGAGCCAGGCATCGAATATCACTTTCATCAATTCGACCCAGTTCACGGCGCAAATTACGGTCTCCACGGCCGGGACGTGGAGCGCCGTAGTGGACGATGCTGGCTCGGAATCGAGCGTGTTCAGCTTTACCGCATCGACGAGTGTTTCGCCGAATGGCCCGACCATTTCGAAGATTGTCACCACCTGGGGTAATCAGCCTAGTTCGGCGCTTGAGATCTCGCAAAATGCCTGGGTCGAAGTTCACGGCACGAATCTCGCTCCGGCCGGTACTTCCACTACCTGGAGCCAGGTGGGTTGGGATTTCTCGAAAGGCCTTCCGACGAGTGTCGCCAACGTCAGCGCGACGGTGGATAACAAGCCTGCGGCGGTTTATTACGTGAGCCCGACCCAGGTGAACATTTTGAGCCCGCTCGACAGCGCCACCGGGAGCGTGTCTGTGCAATTGAGCACGCCCAACGGAACCACGTCGATGACGGCGACTACCGAAGTGCAGGCATCGCCCGCCTTTCTGGTGTTCGACGTGGCCGGTCACGTGGCTGCCGAGCACGTTCCGTCGCTAAGCCTGTTGGGGCCAACCTCGCTCGACGCTCCGGGGTACACGTTTACACCCGCTTCGCCGGGTGAATCGATCACGATCTACGGCACCGGCTTCGGCCAGACCAACCCGGCATTCACCAACCAACTTTCGAACCTGGGACCGTACCCGTTGAATCTCCCCGGGCTGCCATCGATCACCATTGGAAATTTGCCCGCAACGGTATCCTTCGCGGGCTTAATTGGCCCCGGTTTGTATCAGATCAACTTGACGGTGCCCTCCAGCGCTCCGTCCGGCGATCTTCCCATCGTGGCCATGTACAACGGCGCATCGACTCAGAGCACGGCTGTGATTACAGTACAGTAATTCGCCCGCGTCTTCCGTGGTACATTGCGGGAGTGCCCACCCGAACCCTCCTTCAGGTGCTGCAGGAAGCCGCGCGCGTGCATGGCGATGCTCCGGCCCTCCATCAACCCGCCGGCGATGGTTATTTCACCTTGTCGTGGAAGCAATACCTGACGGCAGTTATCGAAATCGCCGCTGGTCTCAGGTCAATCGGGATCGTCAAAGGCGATGTGGTGGCGTTGAACTCGGAAACCCGCCTCGAATTCTACCTGGCCGACCTTGGCACCATGGCGAACGGCTCGATTGCGGCAGCGCTCTATCCCAGCTATCCGTCCAAGGATTTGCTCCATCACATCGAGCAATCCGGCGCCTGCGCGATGTTCGTGGAACACCCCGGAATGCTGGAGGCGCTTCGCGGCGCGCCGGTGCGGCACTGGTTTTTACTCACGGGAACCGCTGACGGCGCGCTCACGCTCGACCAGTTGCGGGCTCGCGGGCGGGAAGCTATGGCCGCCGATCCGCAATTGGAATCCCGGCTGAACGTCGAATTGTCGCCCGCGGACCCGGCGGTTTTATATCTCACTTCCGGCGCCACGGGGGAGCCCAAAATGGCGCTGGTCACGCACCAGGCTATCGTGTCGAATGTCGATATGGCGCCTATCGCGTTGCCGCTCGGGCCTCAGGATGCGACGGTGGCATTCCTGCCCTCGGCGCACATCGCGCAACGCGTGGTGATCGAGATGTTGCCGATCGGCTGGGGCATGCCGGTGACATTTTCCGAAAGCCTCCTTAAACTGCCGGGGGAAATTCGCAAGGTGCGGCCTACCATCCTTCTGGCGCCGCCGCGCATGTGGGAGCGAATTTACTCCACCATCTGCACGGAATTGCGCAAGCGGCCAGCGCCGGCGCAGAAGGCTTTCTGGGCCGGCCTGGCGCTGGGATTGGCAGCCGCGCGCTACCGGCACGAAGGCAAGTCGATTCCCTTGCGGATACGGCTCGCGCTCAAAATTGCCGATCGCGTGCTGTTTCACAAAGTCCGTATGCGCTTCGGCGGACGGCTCCGGATTGCCGCCTCCGGAGCGGCTCCGCTGAGCAAGGATCTGGCCCAGTTCTACGAAGCGGTCGGCATGCCGCTGGTGGAAGGCTACGGTTTGACCGAAGGCGGCGTGGCCACGCTCAATCCGCTCGACCATCCGAAAGCCGGCAGTATCGGCAAGCCGCTGCCCGGCGTGGAGGTGCGATTCGCCGAAGACGGCGAGATGCTTCTGAAGACCCCCTGCCTGTTTTCCGGGTATTATCGCGATCCCGCGACCACCGCCGACGTCCTGCGCGACGGTTGGCTGCACACGGGCGATGTAGCCCATGCCGACGAGGAAGGCTTCATTTTCATTACCGGGCGCAAAAAGGAACTGATCGTATCGTCCACCGGAAAGAAAATTTACCCTTCGCGCGTCGAGGCGCTTTTCAAAATGGAGCCGCTGATCAGCCAGGTGCTGCTTATCGGCGACCGGTTGCCGTTTCTCACCGCCATCTTTACGTTGAATTTGACCGCGGCCGAATCGCTCAAGGGAATGGAGCAGTGGAAGGGACGGCCGGCAGTGGAAATGGCTGCCGCGCCGCCGGTTGTCGCCGGCATCCAAAAAGCCATCTCGCGAGTGAACAAACAGCTCGCGCCTTTTGAACAGGTGAGGAAGTACCGCGTCCTTCCGCGCGAGTTCTCCATCGAAAACGGCGAATTGACGGCCACTATGAAGCTGAGACGGGCGCGCGCGCTGGAGAATTGCCGGGAAGAGATCGCGGAGTTGTATGCCGGGAGGGAGTGACGAAACCAGAAGTAAGGAGCCAGAAGCAGAGCCGCGGATTCCGCGATTCTGGCTTCTTGCCGGCTTCTAAATCTTCTTGAACAGCTTATCGAACGCGCTGCGCGCGTCGTCGGCATTCTTGGGCGCGGGCGGTCCGCCGTTACCATTGGCCAGCGTAGGCGGGGGTGGGGTATTGTTGGTGCCTTCGCGGGCGACGGTGACTCGCGGGGCGAATAGCGAGCAATCGTTAGCCTTATCTTTGTAGGGAATTCGCACAGGGATCGGCTTCAGGCACTGGAAGCGGGTTGAGGGCTCGAAGTGCGAGCACTGTTTGCAGCAGTGCAACTCCGCATTGCATTTTGGGCAATTGCCGGAAAAATCGGTTCCGGCCGGAAGCGCGGTAGCACAGTTGAAACAACGGGCGGCGGCGACATGTTGAACCAGCCGCGGCAGGCGGGGGCCGGTTATGTCGATTGGGGGACGGGGTCCTTGCGGCTTCGGCGCATCCGGGCGGGGACCGCGCCCGTCGCGGTCGGTATCCATGTATCCCGGTTGTCGATACTTGCGGTCGCTGTCCATGGGAAGGTTACTCCGTAGATTGCTGGACGTAAAAACGTTAGTGGCAGAACTCGATTATGTAACTCTCAGGCGCGGGCGCGAGCAAGGCACCGATCAGTCCCACGCGAACTCACGCCATGCACAGCAGCGGTATGGCGCGTGAGGCAACCAGAAGGGATTCCGCGGGGTTCCCGTGGCACCCTACTCCCTCTGATCCGGGACCCGCCTAATTGTCAAACCCATATTTACCACGGATTGGAACAGTTTGCACGTCAAACTTCGATTATCCCGCGGAACTCCACTTTAGGAGACTGCCACAAGGCCGGGTTAACGGATCGTCAAAATGGTTGGGGCTTACCCGCAGCGCATAACCTAGCCGGCCAGTCCGTTCCGGTACCAGATCTTTACCGAAAACGGCCACCGAGCCCTGCTGTTCAATGGACGGCAGCACCTGTACTTCCGTTTCCTCCAGGTGTCCGTTGGAATCCACCCGCCCCATCACCACTTCTACTCGCACGTCGACTGCCGAAAGTCCGGCGAGTTCGATGCTCGTTCGGACGGCTACCGGCGCACCACTGGTGACCGCCAAAGAAGGCGCGACACCGGAATCGACGAAGCGAACACGGTCCCATACTTCCCGAATGCGGGCATTCCATCGCACTTTTTCGCGAATTTTCCCATACCCGCCGGACCGCAGGCGCTGGTGCTGTTCGTTTGCCGGATCGTACAATTCCGCCATGTAGTTGGCCACCATCCGCCGGCAATCGAACGCCGGACTGATAGAGGCCAGCGACTGCTTCATGCGGCGGATCCACTCCCGCGGCGTGTTCTCGCGCCGTTCGTAAAACATCGGCACGATCTCGTTCTCGAGCAGGTAGTAGATAGCGCTGGCGTGCAGGGCATCCTGGTCGTCGGAATACGGTTCGCGGTCGCCAATGGCCCATCCGCCGGAAGTTTCATATGCTTCGTCAAACCAGCCGTCGAGAATGCTGAGATTCAGCACCCCGTTGACGGCGGCTTTCATGCCGCTCGTGCCGCAGGCTTCTTCGCCGCGCCGGGGATTATTCAGCCAGAGGTCAACCCCCTGAATCATCTCGCGGCCCACCTTCATGTCGTAATCTTCCACAAAGACGACGTGTTTCCAAAGGTCCGGATCGCGAGAAAGCTGTACCACTTCGCGGATGTAACTCTTGCCGGGCTGGTCCTTGGGATGGGCTTTGCCGGCGATCACGATCTGCACCGGCATCTCCTTGTTCAGCAGGATTTGTTTGAGCCGTTCCACATCGCGGAACAGCAGCGTGGCGCGCTTATAGGTGGCGAACCGCCTGGCAAATCCGATGGTGAACGCATTGGGATCGAGCACTTCCCCGGCCCGCCGCACTTCCGCGGCGGAAACCTGCCGGCGCACCGCCGAGGAGTGCTGGCGCGCACGGACGAAGCTCACCAGGCGGCGTTTCCGGCGCCGATGCACTTCGATCAGCTCTTCGTCCGGAATTTCGTGAACGTGCCCCCAGATACTAGGATCGTTGAAGCGGTCGCGCCAGTCGGGTTCGAGGTACTGATCGTAGAGCGTTGCCAAGTCGCCGTTCAGCCAGCTCGGAAGATGAACCCCGTTGGTGATGGAAGTGATTGGCACCTCCCAAAGCGGGAGTTGCGGCCACAGATCGTGAAACATTTCCTGCGAAACTTCGCGATGGAGCCGGCTGACGGCATTGCGGAAAGCGGAAGTGTGAAGCGCCAGGACGGCCATGGAGAATGGCTCGTCGCGGTTGAACACGTTGCGCCTCCCGAGCGCCATCAACTGCTGAAAATCAATCTGCACGTCGTGGCAGTAGTCGGCGAAGTAGTGATACATGAGGCCGGCGTCGAAAATATCGATACCGGCGGGAACCGGGGTGTGGGTGGTGAAAACGTTGCTGGCGCGCGCGGACTCCAGGGCTTCCTCGAAACTCAGGTTTTCATCGCGCATCAACCACCGGACCTGTTCCAGGGCGAGAAACGCCGAATGGCCTTCATTCATGTGGAAAACCGTGGGTTTCAGCCCCATCGCCTTGAGCGCACGCATTCCGCCGATTCCGAGAACGATCTCCTGGCGGATGCGCGTATCAATATCCCCGCCGTAGAGAGAATCGGTGATGTCGCGATCCTGCGGCAAAACGTTCTCGGGAATATTGGTATCGAGCAGGTACAGCGTAATCCGCCCGACAAACAGTTTCCAAACCTGAATGAAGACGTTACCGGTGGGAAGCTTGACGGTCACTTTGAGGTCGCGTCCGTCCGCGTCTTTGACCGGCGTGAGCGGCAGGGTGTAGAAATCGTTAACCGGATAGCGTTCCTGCTGCCATCCGTCAGGATTGAGCAGTTGGCGGAAGTAGCCCTGCTGATACAGCAGGCCGAGACCAATCAGGGGATAGTCCTGATCGCTGGACGATTTCAGATGGTCACCCGAGAGAATCCCCAGGCCGCCGGAATAGACGGGAAGACATTCGGTGAGACCGTATTCGGCCGAAAAATAGGCGATCAGTTTTCCGTCGGCGGGAGGTTCGCCTTTGCGGGTGCGGAGGTCGTAGGTTTCGCACGCGGCGCGATAAAGCGCCAGGTATCGCGGATCGCCGGCGGCTTTAGCGAGGGTTGCCTGCGAGACGCGACCCAGCATCAGCACCGGATTGTAGCCGCACTCCCGCCATAGACCCGGGTCCAAGCGGCGGAACAGCGAACGCTCGATTGGCTCCCAACTCCACAGCAGGTTGTACGCCAACTCGGTCAGTCGTGAAAGCGGCTCGGGTAGCGCCGGGCGAACCAGGAACTCCCTAAGGGGTTGAATGTAAAAAGGCATACCAAGCGGCTTTATTTTTCAAGATAACAGATCGGCGGAACAGATCCACGCCGTTCCGTTCAAGGAATTGCGGCGGAATGCCGATAGTGAAACATGACGGCGTAACGCCGGCAAAGGGTGCGATGGGATCTTCCGAAAACCGAGTCATGGATTGCGCCAGCCTTGTGGCGGCAGTTGAGCAGGCGGCGGACGCCATCGTGATCACTGGCAGCAGTGGCGCCATCCAATATGTAAACCCGGCTTTCACCGTTTTGACCGGATATGCAAAGGAAGAGGTGGTGGGGCAAAACCCGCGAATCTTGAAATCTGGTCGAACGCCCGGGGAAGTTTACGAGGAGATGTGGAACTGCATCACCTCGGGGCAGGTCTGGCACGGCGAAGTCACCAATCGCCGCAAAGACGGATCGTTTTACCGGGAAGAGATGCAAATCACCCCCGTGGAGGGCCCAGCCGGTAAAATCGTCAGCTTTATCGCCATCAAAAGGGATGTTACGCGGGCACGGGCGGATTGGGAGGCACAAGCATTTCTGGCCACCATTGCACAGAATTCCGAGGATGCGCTGATCGCAGTTTCACCAACCGGCGCGATTCTCACCTGGAATTCCGGGGCGGAAAAGGCATTCGGGTACACTGCTGCGGAGGCGATTGGCCAGCCGCTTTCCATGCTCCTGCCGCCGGAAAGGCAGTTCGTTCTTCAAGGGGTTTACGAGGACGTGCGGGCCGGCATTTGCCGGTCGTACTGCGAGGGAGTAGGGCTGCGCCGGGATGGCAGACGGTTCCCGGTCTCAAGGAGCGCCTCGCCGGTACGCAACGCGGCCGGCGAACTGATCGCGATTTCCATCATCCTGCGGGACGTTACCGCCCGGAAAGAGGCTGAACGAGACCAGGCTTTGCTCGCGTCCATCGTGGAATCGTCCGACGACGCGATCTTCAGCGTCACTCTGGCTGGCAACGTGGCAAGTTGGAACCGGGGAGCGGAGACTTTATTGGGTTACCGGTACCAGGAAATTTCCGGCCGCAGTTTTGAGACTTTCGTTCTCGATCATCGTATCGAA
This sequence comes from Bryobacteraceae bacterium, assembly GCA_035509055.1. Lineage (GTDB taxonomy): Bacteria > Acidobacteriota > Terriglobia > Bryobacterales > Bryobacteraceae > PALSA-129. The sequence continues at coordinate 55,394 of DATJMA010000097.1, forward strand.
GCGGTAAACCGCATTCTCGATACGGTGCGCGACGGGCGCGCGGTGGGACCTTACGATGCCACGCTGAAAGACAAAAGCGGAGCGCGCGTTGAGGTATCCATTACCATATCGCCGATTCGCAATTCCGGCGGTGAGGTGATTGGCGCATCGGCCATCGCGCGGGATATCCGCAAGCGCCTCGAGGCGGAACGGCAGATTCGGGAGAGCGAAATCCGGTTCCGTTTGTTATTCGAACATGCTCCGTTCGGTATGACGTTGTCCAGCCCTGACGGCAAGATTCTACAGGCTAATGCGGCAATTTGCGCCATGCTCGGATATTCGGCCGAGGAATTGTCGGAAAAGACGTGGATGGACTTCACCCATCCCGACGATTTGGAGGGATCGCGGTTGCGCGCCGCGCAAGGGGTTGGAACCTTTCAGCGCTATTGGGCAGCGGAGAAACGCTACCTCCACAGGAGCGGCAATTCGGTATGGGTTCGCGTGCGGATTTCGGCTGTCCGCGATGCCGCCGGGAAGGTATCGTATTTTATCGCCCACGTGGAGGATATCTCCGATCGCAAGCGTGACCAGGAAGTCTTGCGGGAAAGCGAGGAGCGATTCCGGATCATGGCGGATAGCTGCCCCTCGGCGATCTGGGTCACCGATGAAACCGGCGGAATCCGTTTCGTGAATCGTGAATACCGGGACACTTTGGGCGTCTCCCACGAAGATGTCGAGGGAGACAACTGGCAGTCGGTTCTGCATCCGGAGGATGCACCCCAATACCTGGCCGCGTTTGGCCAGTCAGTAGCGAGACGGGCGTCCTTCCGGGCGGAGTCGCGGATGCGGACGGTTGCCGGCTGGCACTGGATGGAGTCGGTAGCCGAACCGCGTTTTGGGCCGGGCGGCACCTTCCTCGGACATGTAGGCATCAGTCTAGACACGACGGATCGGAAAATGGCGGAGGAGGCTTTACGGGCTGCGCGAGAAGCGGCGGAGATTTCGGCCAAACGTCACGAATTTCAACACTCTCTCATTCGCGCGATTCACGAGGGTTCTCCCGATGCCATTCTGGCGGTTGATGCCAGGGGAAACATCGCGTCGCACAACAACCGGTTTCTGGAACTGTGGGAAATTTCCCGCCCCGGCCATCTCGATGGACAGGACGATGCGCCGGTTCTGGCGGCGGTATGCGAACGGGTGGCCGATTCTGCGAGCTTCCTGGCCCGTGTTCAGGAGCTTTATAACAATCCCGATCTGGACGATCATTGCGAGATTGAGCTCAAAGACGGACGCACGCTCGAACGTTATTCCACGGCGTTGCGGAATCAGCGGCGGGAGTATCAGGGCCGGGTCTGGTTCTTCCGCGACATCACAGAACGGAAGGGTTCCGAGCAGGCACTACAATCCAGTGAGGGAAAATTCCGCCAGCTGGCCGAAAACATCCGCGAAGTTTTCTGGATGATGCCTCCGTCGGCCGACGAAATTCTTTATGTCAGTCCGGCATATGAATCGGTCTGGGGCAAAAGCTGCCAAAGCCTCTATCGCAATCCCATGTCTTGGACAGACAGCATCCACCCCGACGATGCGACGCGCTCTCATGCGGTTTTCCTGCGGCAGATGGCTGGAGAGGCCGTTGACTCCGAGTACCGCATTCAAACGCTTCAGGGGGAAAAATGGATTCGTGACCGCGCGTTTCCCGTCCGGTCCGCGGACGGGCGCCTGATCCGGATAGTGGGGCTTGCCGAAGACATCAGCGAACAAAAGCGCTATCAGGACGAGCTCATTCGTGCCCGTGAAGCTGCCGATGACGCCAACATCGCCAAAAGCCGCTTTTTGGCCAATATGAGCCACGAAATCCGGACACCGATGAACGGCGTGATCGGCATGGTGCAGCTCTTGCTCGAGACCGAACTTTCGGCGGAGCAGCGGCGTTATGCCACCGTGGCCCAAACCAGCGGACAAGTGCTGTTATCGCTGATTGACAGCATTCTGGATCTTTCCAAAATCGAGGCCCGCAAGGTGACGCTGGAAAGTTGCACCTTCGATCTGCGCCAGATGCTGGACGGGGTGGTCCAACTGCTCGGAATTCAGGCCAAAGCCAAAGGGCTCAACTTCCTGGCGCGGATTTCGCACGCCATCCCGGAACTGCTGCGCGGCGATCCGCACAGGTTGCGCCAGATTGTGACTAATCTCGTTACCAACGCCGTCAAGTTCACCGAACGCGGCGAAGTGGTGCTGGAGGCAGTCCTGGAAAAACAGGATCGCCGCCAGGTGACGATCGGGTTTCGCATTATCGATACCGGAATCGGGTTACGGCCGGAGGAAATCTCCCGGCTGTTTCAGCCATTCTCGCAAGCCGATGCCTCGCGAACGCGCAAATATGGCGGCACGGGCCTCGGTTTGGCAATCTGTAAACAACTGGTCGAGTTGATGGGCGGAACGATCGGGGTGCAGAGCATAGACCGGATGGGTTCCACGTTCTGGTTCACGGTTACCCTCGAGATCGCCGAAAGGGAGATCCCGGAACCGGTCGCAACCACCGCAGACAAGCTGGAAAAATCGTGCGTGAATGGCGGACGAATCCTGGTAGTGGAGGACAATCCGGTCAACCGCGAAGTACTGCTGGCGCAATTATCGGTGCTGGGGTGTCAGGCCTCCGCCGTCGAAAACGGTGCCGAAGCCGTGGAGGCCGTCGCCGGCGGGGGCTACGACCTGGTGTTGATGGATTGCCAGATGCCGGTGATGGACGGATTTGAAGCGACGCTCCATATCCGGGAACTCCACAGGTCCGATATTCCCATCGTCGCGGTGACCGCCGACGCGATGCCGGCGGACCGCGATCGGTGCCTGCGCGCTGGCATGAACGATTACATAGCCAAGCCGGTAGAGCTGCAGCGGCTCTCCGATGCGGTGGCGAGATGGCTCCCGGCCCGCTCGAAGGCTCCCGCCGGGGTGGCTGGGGATAGCGATGCAGCGGCAGCGCCGATCGTTTTTAATGAGCGTGCCTTGATGCGGCGGCTTCTCGGCGACCAGCGCCTGGCGGGAGCCATTCTGCGGTCGTTCGTGGCCGATTTCCCGGGGCGGCTCGACAGTCTGCGGCAGTGCATTGCGGCTGGCGATAGCCCCGGGGTCCGCCAGCGCGCGCACAGACTGAAGGGAGCCGCGGCCACCGTGGCGGCGGAATCGCTCTCAGCCTTAGCGAAGGCCATCGAGGAGGCCGGAAAGGACGGCCAGATGGCGCGCTGTGGGCAGTTGATGCCACGCGCGGTGGAGGAATTCGAACGCTTCCGGAACGTTTTGGGCAGCGCTGGTTGGATAGCCACGCAGGAGGAGAAATCGCAGTGATCGACGAGCAAAGAGGAATCGAGAGCGACGCATGCGCGGAGCATCTAGCCGTCATGGAGCAAAGCCTTATCTCGCTGGAGGCGGGTGGAGCACAGGCCGATGGAAGGGTGCGGGACCGCCTGTTGGAAGCCACTCGTTCCATGTTGGTTTGTGCCGGCCGCTGCCGCCTCGCCAAGGTGGGCGCACTTGCCGGGCGCACGGAGCGCGCGCTCATCCCGCTGAGTCTCGAACGCACCGCGCCGAGGCCGGAGCAGGTGACGGTGTTATTGCACGCCATCGACACGCTTCGCGCCATGATGGACGATCCCGATGCCTACGAAGGGCCGGACACTTCGGAAATCATGCGGGCGCTCGCTGGCTTGGTCTCGCGGCAGCATCCACAGCCCCGTCAAGAAGCCGAGGCGCGCTTGCGGTCGCTGGTGGTGGAGGACGATTTTGCCGGCCGCTTGGTGCTGCAGACCTTCCTGTCCCGTTATGGCGACTGTCACATCGCGGCCAACGGCCGGGAAGCGGTGGAAGCATTTGCGGCGGCGTCTGAGAGCGGCAAGGCCTACGATCTGATCTGTATGGACATCATGATGCCGGAAATGGACGGCGAGGAGGCCGTCCGCAAGATTCGCGCGATCGAGGAAGCGCGCGGGATCTTGTCGCATGTGGGAACCAAGATCATTATGACCACGGCGATCGACAGCCTTCATGAAGTGATGCGCTGCTTCGGGGATCTCTGCGACGCTTACCTGGTGAAACCGATCGATTTGAGCCTGTTGCAGGAACGCATGAGGACGCATGGACTGGTGGGACAGCCGGGGGAGCGCCGCTAATACAGCACTCGCGACCGAATGGTCCCGGAGACTCGGTCTAATTCCGCTTTCAGCCCTTTGGTGGCCGCTGTGCCCCGGGAATCGACGTCGATCACCACATAGCCGATGGCCGGATCGGTTTGCAGGTACTGGCCGGCAATATTCACGGCGTGCCGGGAGAAAATCGCATTGATCTCGGATAGCACGCCGGGCTGATTGCGGTGGATGTGCAGCAGGCGGTGTTTGCCGGGGTGTTCCGGCAGCGAGACCTGCGGAAAATTGACCGCCGTCAGCGAAGACCCGTTATCGCTGTACTTGACGAGTTTTCCGGCCACCTCGGTACCGATGTTGGCCTGCGCTTCCTCGGTGCTGCCGCCGACGTGCGGCGTGAGGATCACATTATCGAATTCGCGCAGCGGCGAAAGAAAGGGGTCGCCCGTTCCTTTGGGTTCGCTCGGGAAAACATCCAGCGCTGCGCCGCCGATGTGTTTCCCGCGGAGCGCCGACGTCAGCGCGTCGATATCCACTACCTTTCCACGCGACGCGTTGATCAGCTTGGCCCCCGGCTTCATGCGCGCGAGTTGCGCCGCGCCGATCATGTTCTCGGTCTCGGGCGTCTCCGGTACGTGCAGCGTGATCACATCGGAGCCGGCGAGCAACTCGTCGAGCGACGGCACGGCGCGCGCATTTCCGAGCGATAGCTTGGTCTCGATATCGTAATAGGCAGCCTGCATGCCGAGCGATTCGGCCAGCAATCCGATCTGCGTGCCGATGTGCCCGTACCCGACAATCCCGAGTTTTTTGCCGCGGACCTCCCGCGCACCCTCCGCGGTTTTGAGCCATTGACCGCGGTGCGCCGCCGCGTTCCGTTCGGGGATGCCGCGCAGTAGGAAGACGATCTCCGCCAGCACCAGTTCAGCCACGCTGCGGGTGTTGGAAAACGGCGCGTTGAACACCGGAATCCCGCGGGCGCGGGCGCAATCGAGATCCACCTGATTGGTACCGATGCAGAAACAGCCAATGCCGATCAGCCGCGGCGCACGGCCCAAAACGTCGGCTGTCAGTTGCGTGGCGGAGCGGATTCCGACGAAGTAGGCTCCCTTGAGCGCCTCGGCGAGTGCGTCTTCCGAGAGAGACTTGGGGTGCGCAACAATGTTGGAGTACCCTTCGCGGCGCAGCATCTCTGCCGCGCCGGGATGGATGTTCTCGAGAAGGACAATTTTGATCTTGCTCTTGGCAAGAGAAGTGGCGGCCATGAACTTCGATTTTCGCGTGAATCGGCGTGGGAAGTCACGCGGAACCGCCGGACCGGCCGACGAGAGGGGAAAATCTATTCTCTTCGGGCAGATTCCACGGCTAACCCGAGCTCGCGTTCGGCGGCATGCAAATGTTCAACGGCTTTCACGCCGTGACCTGCCATGTCGAAATGATTGGCGGCGCGAGCGCGGTCCATCTCGTGGATGGCTTCAACGACGTGGTTGTGAACCGAGTCCAGATCGTGCCAGTCGTGGACGTAAGAAAACGCGGCCCCAGCGGCGAACGTGAGGCAGAAGGCGGCGAAGATCAGAGCTTTTTTCAAGGTACTTCCTCCGGGTCCCGATTCTAACCGATTTTCCCGGAAATTGTCCATATATCCAACAGGAGCCCAGCGGAGCCCGGGTCGCGGGGAATTGGTGCAATGGGACACCAGCGAACCTGACTGGCAGGGAAGGCGCGGAAAGGGGTAACTACATCCGATCTCGATGATCGAGGACGCCAGCAGCCGGCAGCACTCCCTTGCATTCGGCGACACGCTATGTTAACTACGATGCGGAGGTAGTCGAAAGCCCATGAGCATCACGCGAAGCCTGCTTATCCTGGTCTCAATTTCGGTTATACAGATCCTTATATCCTGTTCTTCCCAGCCGTCGCAGCCGGCCATGGGTTCACCGGGATATTACTGGCAAGGCGCCCGTGAGGTGTACAAGGCGGGCGACTATGCGAAGACGCTGCAAAACCTGGACAACGTGCTGGCCACGGATAACGAATATGTCGCGCGCGCTCTACCCTGGGCGCTGGTGTTGCGGTCGGGTGTCGCCGAAGGCTATATGGACGCGGCAGCCAACTACGAATTGGGAGCGCGCAACTCGCGAGAGCCTGCGGCGTTTCGCCGGCTGGTGTCGGCGGACCGCGATTCCGCCAGTCAGTTGGCACTGCAATTCGCCGAGGATTTCGGCAAAATCGACAAGCTGAAGGGCGATACGGTCGCGCTTGAATTCTCCTATCCCAAGGGGAGCGCCGCGCCGGTTTCGCAATTTACCAAAGTGGCCACCGGAATGGCGCTTTCCGCCGCCGAAACGGAGGCCGCGCAGCAGCATTCGATCGAACGCGGAGTGGTACTAGCCACTTGCCGGGCTGCGGGCGCCGCCGACGACCCGGCGAAGACCGAAGACCTGTTCAAGTCCGGGGCGGCCAGCGTGCCGCATGCCACGTTCATGGCCGCCGTAGCCGATAACCTGTTCCGCTTGTCGCAGCTCTACGTTCGCGACAAGCTCGACGAACCGCAAAAGATGGAGGCGCTCATCCAGCGCGCGCAGACTGCTCTATCCGGCCTTCCCGAAACCAAGGAGATCAAGGATCTCAAGAGCGACATCGAGGCAGCCATCAAGAAGGCAAAGACAGAGAAATAACCGCTTCAGTACAATTGTCGCTGTGCGGCTATTCATCGCTCTCGATCTACCCGACGATGTCGTACGCAATCTGGAATCGTTTGTCGCGCGGCTAAAGCCTGCCGCCCGCATCGCCTGGAGCCCGCCCGCCAATCTGCACGTCACCACGAAATTCATCGGCGAGTATCCGGAAAATGAGCTTCCAGCGCTCGAATCGGCTCTTGCGGCTGTGCCGAAACGGCCGCCAATCGAGGTCGCGATCTCCAGGGTGGGATTCTTTCCCAATGAGCGCTCCCCGCGCGTGTTCTGGTGCGGGATTGGCGCGCCGGGGCTCGATTCGCTGGCCGCCGATATCGAATCGGCAACGGCTTCGGTGGGAGTGGCACGCGAGGTCCGGCCGTTTTCGCCTCATCTGACTCTGGCGCGCCTCAAGGAACGGATCGACTTGGCTTCTCTGACGACCGCTATTGCGGCCTCGCCATCGCTGGATTTCGGGCGCTTTACGGCGCGGTCTTTCTTTTTGTATCGAAGCCAATTGCGTCCCACCGGTTCCGTGTACACTAAACTTTCGGAGTTCCCCTTCTCAAATCGATGACCATTCTCTTGGCGGCGGCCATAGCCTACGTGCTGGGTGCGATCCCATTCGGATACCTGCTGGTGAAGTGGACGACGGGCCGCGACGTCCGCTCGGGTGGCAGCGGCAATATCGGGGCTACCAACGTTCTGCGGACCACGGGGCGCGCTGCCGGCATCGCGACGCTGCTCCTCGATATCGGCAAAGGCTACCTGGCGGTGTGGATTGCGGGCCGTCTGTCGAACCACGACGCGATGACGATGTCGGTGGCGGCTCTGGCGGTGATGGCGGGACACGCGTACCCGGTCTTCCTCGGATTTCACGGAGGGAAGGCGGTGGCTAGCTTCGTGGGTTCGTTCCTTTGCCTCACGCCTCTGGCTCTGGGAGCGGTGCTCGTGGTCTTCGTAGGGGTAGTCGCGTGGACGCGCTATATTTCGATGGGCTCGGTGGTGAGTGCCGCTACCTTTCCACTGGCGGTGTGGCTGTTCGAGAGGGATGTCATCATGCTCGCGGCGGCCCTGATCGCAGGCGCATTCATAATCTACAAACATAGTAGTAACATCCAGCGGCTACACTCCGGCAGCGAAAACGTGTTCACGTTCGGAGCAGGGAAGCCTTGAAGAATCTGTCGATTATAGGGGCAGGAAGTTGGGGAACGGCACTCGCGATCGCGCTTGGACCACGCTTTCCGCGAATCCGCCTTTGGGTCTATGAAACGGACCTGGCGGAGCGCGTGAGAAGCACGCGGGAAAACGACGTCTACCTTCCTGGCGCCCAGCTTCCCGATCACGTCGAAATCACTACCGAATTGCCTGTGGCTCTGGAAGGCGCGGACCTGGTGCTGAGCGTCATGCCGTCGCACCTGGTGCGAACACTCTACCAGCGGATGCTGCCGCATCTGAATGAATCTATGGTGTTCGTCAGCGCTACGAAGGGACTTGAAAACGGCACCCTAATGCGGGCTTCGGAGGTGATTCGCGAAGTGCTGTCGGCTCACATGACCCCGAAGATCGCGGTCATTTCCGGCCCGACATTTGCCAAAGAGGTGGCTCGATTCGAGCCTACAGCACTTGTAGTAGCATCACCGGAGAGGGCCATTGCGGATAAGGTTCAGGCCTCCTTCTCCGGACCGACGTTCCGGCTTTATTCGAGTGTTGATACTATAGGCGTAGAAATAGGTGGCGCTATAAAAAACGTAGTCGCCATCGGCGCTGGCGTATTGCACGGCATGGGCTTAGGCCATAATCCAATGGCCGCCCTCATCACCCGTGGGCTGGCTGAAATGACTCGGCTGGCAGTCGCCATGGGAGGTCAGCAGGTCACCTTGGCGGGGTTGGCTGGTCTGGGTGACCTTGTGCTTACATGCAATGGAGAATTGAGCCGAAACCGGACGGTAGGGGTGGAACTGGCCCATGGGAGAAAGCTGGACGAAATTGTGGGCTCGATGAAGATGGTGGCCGAAGGCGTTAAAACTACAAATGCAGCAGTTGACCTGGCCAGACGATATTCAGTAGAAATGCCCATCGCTGAACAGATGTTTCAAGTGATAAACTTCGGGGTATCACCGCGCGAAGCGATCCAGCGATTGATGGAACGCTCACTGAAGGGGGAATAAATTCCGCCCCCGGAAACGCAACCTCGGATGAATGAATGGGTTGATAAAGATATGGGGGGTTTGGCGGCGACGCTGGATTTCGACGCGGAATTGATGCTCCGCGTCAAGGATGGCGACGGAGCAAGTTTTGCTATCCTGCTGGAAAAGCACCGTTTACCGGTAGTCCACTTTCTCTACCGGATGGTGCAAAACCAAGCCGTCGCAGAAGAACTGGCGCAGGAAGTCTTTCTGCGGGTGTATCGATCGCGGGGAAGTTACGAGCCGACGGCCAAGTTCACCACCTGGCTGTTTCGCATCGCCACCCATCTGGCGCTGAATTCACTCAGGGATGGAAAGAACCAACGGCTCGAAGAACATTTGGATGACGATTCGCCGGAAACGCCGGCCCGACAATTGTCGGATCAGCGGCCGAGCGTGGAACAGAGAATGCTGCATCAGGCCCGCATGGAGGAAATCCGGCGGGCGGTAGCGACGTTGCCGGAGAAGCAACGCGCCGCCGTGCTGATGCATAAGTACGAGGAGATGGAATATTCGCAGATCGCCAAAGTGCTGAACTGTTCGGAATCTGCGATCAAATCCTTGCTATTTCGGGCGTACGAGACATTGCGCGCCCGCTTGGCCCATATGGCTTAGGGGAAGAAAGAGATCGTTATGCATTGCCCAATGGAAGCGGGAGGGAGTCCGGATCTGCTGCTGGATTATGCCGCTGGCACGCTGAATGACGAGGCACGCGGGCAGACGGACCGGCACTTGGCAGGTTGTCGCGTTTGCAGCGAGTTCGTAGCCGCGCAGCAGACGGTGTGGAGGGCTTTGGACGATTGGGAACCGGCGGACGTCTCGATGGATTTCGACCGCCGCCTGTACGCTCGCATCGAACAGGATGTTCCCTGGTGGAAGCGCCTTATGCGCCCGTTGAATCCAGTATTTCGCCACTCGTTGCCGATCGGCGCGGCGGCGGGCGTCATTATTGCGGCGGGGCTGATGCTATACTGGCCAGCGGCGATCGTCCCGGCGCAGGAGCAGCGATCCGCGCAGGTGGAAAGCCTCCAGCCCGATCAGTTGCAGAGCGCCCTCGAAGACATGGAAATGCTCCATCAGTTCAATCAACTGGTGCCCGACGATTCCGGTCCCAAAATGTAAAATGCCATGAATCGCATTCTCCAGATCGGCAGCATTCTGCTGCTGGCGGGGGCAGGAGCGACTTATGGCAGCGATTCGCAGGCGAAAGAAGCCCCGCCGCCGAAGGCTGCTCCCGCCAAGCCGGGCAGGGGTGGCGTGCCCAAGCAGCCGATTCCCAAAGGCGCCGCGAGGCTGGTAAATCCCGCGAATGTCGCCGCCCGTTTGTTTCGCATGAGCCCCGAAGAGCGCGAGAGGGCCATCGCCAGTCTGCCGAGGGAACAGCAGCGGGACAGAGCCCGCAAGCTACTGGAATGGTTCGACAGCTTGCCCAAGGCGCAGCAGGACATGCAACTTCGCCGGATGGACCGTTTCGCGCAACTCCCTCCGGAGAAACGGGCCGAAGTCATGGGGTTCATGGTGGAGGTGAATAACTTCCCACGGCCGCGGGCGAACGCGGTGCGGCAGGCGCTTTACCGCCTCCAGCAGATGAATGACGAGGAACGCGAACGGACGATGGCCCGGCCCGCTTTCCAGGCCCGTTTCTCGCCGGAAGAGTTGCGAGTCATCCGCGGCCTGGCCGATGCGTGGATGGGGCCGGTTCAGTAATCGATAAACGCATCAGGCGCTGGCGAAAGGCATTGACCGACCCGCTGGGTCCGGGCAGGCGATCGAGGTAACTCAGCGCCCGCTCCCGCTGCCGGTGAAACTCGACTTCGCGCCCATCGGCGAATGCGGCAGCGGCCATCGCGGAGGCGTCCCAGTCCTTGTGCGCCACCACCCCCTTGACGGTGCGGGCGTCGGCCAGCCAGGCGCGGGACAGTTCGGCGCTGCGGTTGTACACGCCCTGAAAGAACGCCGCCTCGCTGAAGTATGCCAGCCGCTGGCTGCCACTCATTTCGGCGGAAACGGCGAGCGCCTTTTCCAACGCGGAGGCTGCGTCGGCGGGCGAAGCGGTCTCGCGGAGGTAGATGTGCAGCAGCATCCGCGCGGAGGCTCGAAAATCGCGGCTCTCACATGGCGCGGACAGCTTCGCCACCGCTTCAGCCGGCCAATCCCGGGGCTGTATGCCCTGACCGTCGAGCGTCACCAAATACAGGATGGTGGCCAGTCGCTCGGCCTCGGGCCTCCGGCGCATGAGAACCAGGATGGCTTTGGCATCTGTGTAATGACCCCGGCACACCATCGGGACCCAACTGCCCAGGGCCAAGATCACATTGGAGAAGAACAGTGCCTGCGCCCCCGGTCCCCACGGCAGAACAGCGGCCGGGAGGAATAGCAACAGCGTGACCGTGGGCCCTCCCGCCAGAAAAAGGCAATACCGTCGGCGAAGCTGTTCGGGCGAGCGCGGCAACATCAGGGTTTGGCCGCCGGCGATGAAACGGCGTCCTAAAAAGCGCAATCGCAGACCCTGTCTTTCCCTGGAAAAGGTCCACGGACCTACCAGCAGGCGGCGGAATTCGAACCCGGCGAGCAGGCCGGTGAAGACGTGCCCGAGTTCGTGGAGCAGTATCCCCATGAACAGCGCGGGAGCCATCAGAGCGAACGTCGCTAAGGAAATAGTTGGCAGAAACCGGAGGGGCACGAATACGGGCGCCGCAGCGACTGCCGCGCCGACCGCGAGCCACAAGAGCCGCCGCGGCGGCTTCGGCGCGGGCGGCGCCTTTTGGCGATCCAGGATCGGCGTCGGCGACATGCGGCGTCAGGACGATTGTCGCACAACGCTCCACGCCGACTTTTCGTTACACTGGTCTTCTTCCGTGAACGCCGTTGAATTTCAAGGAGTCTCCAAGACTTACGCCATCTACGAATCGCCGGGCGACCGGTTGAGGGAGTTGCTCACCCTGAACCGCCTCCGGCGCCATCGCGATTTCCTGGCACTCGAGGACCTGACCTTCGAGGTCAAGCGCGGCGAGACCTTCTGCATCGTCGGGGAGAATGGTTCGGGCAAAAGCACCTTGTTGCAGATGGTGGCCGGCATCCTCCCACCCACCACCGGGACGGTCGCCGTCAACGGGCGCGTTTCGGCGCTGCTGGAACTTGGAGCCGGATTCAACCCCGAGTTTAGCGGGCACGATAACGTTTATCTGAACGGTTCGATTCTCGGTCTCAACACCCGGCAGATCGACGAGCGGTATGCCGATATCGCCGCGTTTGCCGAGATCGGCGATTTCATCGATCAACCGGTGAAAACCTATTCGAGCGGCATGGTGGTCCGGCTGGCCTTTGCCGTGGCGATCAACGTCGATCCCGAAATCCTGCTCGTGGATGAAGCGCTGGCAGTCGGCGACATCTATTTTCGGCAGCGCTGCATGCGCAAAGTTCACGAACTCCGCGCGCGCGGCGTGACCATCCTGTTCGTCTCGCACGCCACGGCCGATGTGAAAGCCGTGGGCGACCGCGCGCTGTGGCTGGATAAGGGCCGGCTGGTGGAGATCGGCAATCCCGACCGCGTGATTGCGAAATACCTGGCCGCCATGGTGCAGAAAGATTCGCGCTACCTGCGCCACCAGGCGCTTGAGGTGCAGGACCGCACCCGTGGCGGGCGTGTGCGCGCGCCGGAGATCGTGGAGACCATCCCCAATATCGACCACCGCTACGGCGATGGCCGCGCGCGCGTGATCGGCATCGCGATTCTCGACGAGCAGGGCGCGCTGCTTCACCAGATCGAGCCGGCGAGCCGCATAGTGGTGCGCATCAGTGTGCGGGCGGAAGATCGCGTCGCGGTGCCGAACGTGGGGTTCATGCTGCGCAATCAACTGGGCGTGGATTTTTCAGGCACCAACACCATTCGCGAGGGGCACCAGCTCGACCCGATGGAAGCCGGCGATATCTACACCGTCGATTTTCATCTGGATCTGCCCGAACTGTATCCGGCGTCGTTCTCATTTTCACCGGCGGTTGCCGACGGAGACCTGACGGGATACCGGATGTGCGATTGGATCGATAATGCCCTGGTGGTGCAGATGTCTCGGACGGAGAATGAAATTTATGGATATATCCATATGCCTTGCCGGGTGGAAGTGAACGCGCGGCTGGGCGAAGCCCGGCCGGCGGTGGAGAACAAACTTGGCTGAATTCACCGGCGAACGCGTCATCCCCGGCGAAGTGGACGTCGATCTGCTTAACGAGCACATGGCGCGCTACACTTTCGCCGCGCGGCTGGCGCGCGGAAAGCGCGTGCTTGACGCCGGCTGCGGGGCGGGGTACGGGTCGGCTGAACTGGCGCGCGCGGCGGAAAGCGTGGTAGGCATGGACCGCGCGCCCGCGGCCATCGAATTCGCCCGCGCGCATTACACCGCGCACAACGTGAGATTCGAAGAGGGAACCTGCGAGGCGCTCCCGCACTCCAATGCCAGCTTCGAGCTGGTGGTGGCGTTCGAGGTGATCGAGCATCTCGACGATTGGCGCGGCTTTTTGCGCGAAGCGCACCGCGTGCTCGTGCCCAACGGGCAGTTGGTGATCTCCACGCCCAATAAACTCTACTACACCGAATCGCGCGGCCGGGATGGCGCCAATCCGTTTCACGTGCACGAATTCGACTTCGCGGAGTTCCGCGCGGAACTGACGGCGGTTTTTCCGCACGTTTCGCTGTTTCTCGAAAATCACGTGGAAGGCTTCACGTTCCAACCCCACGAAAGCGGATCGACCGCCGAAGTTCGCGTGGATGCCGGCGAGGCGGCGCCCGACGAATCGCATTTCTTTGTGGCGGTGTGCGCCAACCGGCCGCAGATCGGAAACCCGACGTACGTCTACGTGCCGCGCGCCGCCAACGTACTGCGCGAGCGCGAACGGCATATCGCGCTTCTCGAAAAAGAGCTGGAGGACAAGAACCAGTGGCTGGCGGAGGCGCAGCGCGACCTCGCCGGGATGACGCGGCAGTACGCCAAGATCGAAGGCGAGCTGGAGGCAAGCAATCGGTGGGCGGCCGGACTGAACAGCCAGTTGGAAGAGCGGCGGGCGCGAGTCGATGCATTGCAGGCGGAACTCGCCGAGGAACAGGAACGCGCGCGGCAAACCGTGTCGGAGTACGAGGCCAAAGTCCAGGAACTGGAGGCCGACATCCAGTCGAAGATCAGGTGGGCCCGCGACGTGGAAGCCGCGCTCACCGCCGATATCGAGAAACAGACCGCCGCGCTGGCGAAGGCGGTGGACCAGCTCCATCAGACCGAGGCAGTGCTTCAGAACACGGAGAAGGAGCTCGCGGAGCGCACCGAGTGGGCCTTGCGGTTGGACAAGGAATCGACGGAACTGGCGCGGCAGGTGGCGCTCTACCGGGCGTCGCGTTGGGTGAGGCTGGGCCGCAAGGTGGGGTTAGGTCCGGAAATTCCGGCGAGCTGACATGGCCTTTCTGAAACGCCTGCTGCGAGCGCTGCCGCTCCTGTTGCTTTCGCCCGCGCTGATGGCGGTCAGCTTTCTAATGCTTGCCCTGACCGACTTCTTCTGGAAGCTTTTCGGACGAAGGCTTCCGGCGCGCCATGCGGCCGCGCTGGCGCGGTCAGCATCGGTGGTGATTCCCAACTGGAACGGAAAAGAGCTTCTGGCCAAATATTTGCCGTCGGTAGTCGCCGCGCTGGCCGGCGATCCGGCGAACGAGATCGTCGTCGTCGATAATGGATCGGCCGACGGAAGCGCGGAGTTCGTCCGGACCGCGTTCCCGGAAGTGAAACTGGTGGCGCTCAAAGAGAATCTTGGCTTCGGCGGCGGCTCGAATGCTGGATTTCGGGCGGCGGCGAACGACATCGTGGTGCTGCTGAACAGCGATATGCGGGTCGAGCCGGATTTTCTCGCGCCGCTTCTGGAGGGTTTCGCCGATCCGGCGGTTTTCGCCGTCTCCTGCCAGATTTTCTTCAGCGATCCGAAAAAACTGCGCGAAGAGACGGGCCTCACGCAAGGCTGGTGGCAGGATGGCGGATTGCGTGTGCGGCACCGCATCGATCCGGCGGTCGATTGCCTCTTCCCGTGTTTCTACGGCGGCGGCGGGTCGTGCGCCTTCGACCGCCATAAGTTTCTCGAACTCGGCGGATTCGATCACCTGCTCGCTCCCTTCTATCTGGAAGACACCGACCTCGGCTATCTTGCTTGGAAGCGCGGATGGAAGGTGCTCTACCAACCCCGCAGCGTGGTCTACCATGAGCATCGCGGCACCATCGGCAAGCGCTTCAGCGAAGAGCGCATTCAGACCGTGCTGAAGAAGAATTTCCTGCTGTTCGCGTGGAAAAACATTCACGAGTGGCCGCGGCTCGCGTCGAACTTCTTCTTTGCCTGGGCAGGCTCGCTGCTGAGCGTGATCTTTGGCGAGATTCCTGGCCGTCCGACGCCCTACTCGCTCTGGCGCGCGTTTGTGCAACTGCCGCAAGCGATGCGATCGCGATGGCGCGCGCGATCGCTGGCGCAAATCGACGATACCGAAGCGTTCCGGCGCCCGCTCGGCGGCTATTACCGCGACCGTTTTGCCCGAATGGAGCGTGCGCCCGAGCGGCTACGCGTCCTGTTCGTATCTCCCTACCCCATCTACCCGCCTACGCACGGAGGCGGAGTATTCATGTACGGGACCCTGCGCGCCATGACGGGTCTCGCGGAAGTCCACGTGGTTGAAATGCTCGATTGGCCATGGCAGGACGAGGCCAACGCAGAGCTGCGGACATTTTGCGCTTCGGCGGAGTGGATCGTGCGCCCGAACGGGCTTCCCAAAGGAAGCGGTTCGCTGCTCCCGTTCGCCGTGCGCGAGTTCGCCAACGAGGATTTCGAGTGGCTCATCCATCGCCAGCTCTGTCTGAAACAAATCGACGTGCTGCAGCTGGAATACACCACCATGGCGCAGTATCGCGGTGCATTCCGGCGGATTGCCGTGGCGCTGTTCGAGCACGATGTGTACTTCCAGTCGGTCGGCCGCGGGCTCGGCCATATGATCGGGATCACCAGCGAGGCGAAGGCGCGGGTCGAGTACCTGCGCGCGCTGCGGTACGAACTGCGCGCCCTTCCGCAATTCGACCAGGTGCAGGTGTGCACGCCGCAGAACCGCCGGTATCTGCTCGAATTCTTGCCGCGGCTCGCGCCGAAACTGCGCGATGGCCTGCGCGCGGGAGTCGATTCGTGGCGCTATGAATTCCGTCCCGCCGGCCGTGAGCCGGCGACCATGCTCTTCCTCGGCAGCTTCCGCCACGATCCCAATCGCGTGGCGGTGGATTGGTTCGTCCGTGAGGTGCTCCCGCTGGTTCGGCTGCGCGTTCCCGGTGCTCGCCTGGTGATTGCGGGCTCTGAGCCACCGCCCGCGCACACTTATGCCGATGCCGAAGGTCACCTGGAAATGCTCGGATTCGTGGACGATATCCGCCAGCCGCTGGCCCGGTACGCGGTCTTTGTTTGCCCCGTGCTGAGCGGGTCGGGGGTGCGCGTGAAACTGCTCGAGGCATTCGCCGCCGGAATCCCGGTGGTCTCCACGACGATAGGCGCCGAGGGACTCGCCGGAAAGGACGGGGAATTCTGCGCGCTCGCCGACACGGCCGCCGGTTTCGCGGAACGCGTGGTGAAACTGCTTGGAGATCCTGAAATGGCCGCGGCGATGGCAGTCCGCGCTCGCGCCGAGGTGGAAGCGCGCTGGGACATGGCAACGATCACGCGCAAGCTGGTCGAGGGGTACGCGGAGTTGGTGCGGGAGAAGCGCGGCAAGGATTAGAGGCGCGGTGGCGGAACGAATAGACCCGGTGGCTATCCGCCGATGGAATACATGGGGCGTGGCGGCGGCACGAATTTCGACGAGTTGATTTCATGTCCGAGCCACTTGCCCGCGACGTTGTGCCGGATCAGCGCGGCGATCTGGTCATCGGGCGCACCCGAGCGCATGAGCCGCTTCACGTCGTCCTCCTCGATGGCGAACAGGCAGTAGCGAATTTTGCCATCGGCCGTCAGGCGCAGGCGATTGCAGTTCAGGCAGAAGGGCTTGCTGACCGAGGCGATGAATCCGACCGTTCCGCCGCCATCGGCGAACCTGTATTCGGTGGCCGGTGCGCGCGGATCGGGATCCGGGACCGGAACCAGCGGCGCAATTTCGCGCGAGAGCATCGCGATGATTTCATCGGCCAGCAGCACCTTGGAGCGGTCCCAGATTCCCTGGGCATCGAGCGGCATGAATTCGATATAGCGCACCTCGAATCCGTGCTCGCGCGCGAAGCGCGCCAGCGGAACGATGTCGGGTTCCACCAGGTTCTTCACCGCGACCGCGTTCAGCTTGACGCGGTAGCCGAGTTCTTTGACGCGTGCTAAGCCGGTCAGTACTTTGGGGAGATCGTCACGACGCGTGATGTGCTCGAAGCGGCCGCGGTCGAGCGTATCGAGATGAATGTTGATGCGCCGCAAACCGGCCTCGTACAGGGGCGCCGCGAGTTCCGGCAGCAGCACGCCGTTGGTGGTGAGCGCCAGGTCGCGGACGCCGGGAATTGCCGCCAGGTTGCGGATCAGGACGGGCAGGTCGCGGCGCACCAGCGGCTCCCCGCCGGTGACGCGCAGTTTTGTGATCCCCAGGCCGACCGCGATGCGCGCGAAGCGTTCGATCTCCTCGAAATCGAGAATCTCGCTGCGCTTCTCGTAACGCACTTCGCTTTCGGGCATGCAGTAGAAGCAGCGGACGTTGCAGCGGTCTGTGACGCTGAGGCGGAGGCTGTCGTGCACGCGTCCGAAGGAATCGATGAGCGGCTGCAGGCGCATTACCTCACGGCGAGCATGCGCTCGAGCGGGACGAGCGCACGCTCCATCAGCCCGGCAGGCAATTCGACGCGCGGCTCCAGGCGGAGCAGGCAATCGCGCAGCTTTTCGAGCGTGTTCAGCTTCATGTAGGGGCACTCGCTGCAATTACAGTTCTCGTTGGCCACGAAATAGAATCGCTTGTGTGGCGCAATCTTGGCGAGAGAGTGCTGGATGCCGCTCTCGGTCATCACGATGAATTCGCCAGCGCTGGATGCGGCGACGCGCTGGATAATGGCCGAGGTGGAACCGACAAAATGCGCCATTGCGAGCACCGATTCCGGGCATTCCGGGTGCGCCACGACTTCGGCGGCCGGATGTTCGGTTATCGCCTCCGCCAGTCGGCGCGCCGGGAAGGTGGCGTGTACGATGCAGGATCCCTGCCAGATCTGCATGTTTTCGCGCCCGGTCTCTTTGCGCACGTAGTTGCCGAGGTTGACATCCGGCAGGAAAAGCACCGGCTTCTCGCGCGGGATGGAATTGACGATTTGGACGGCGTTGCGCGAAGTGCAGAGAATGTCGCTTTCGGCCTTCACCTCGATCGAGGTATTGATGTAGCTGACGATGACGTGATCGGGATTGCGCCGGCGGAATTCGCGCACCGGTTCCACCGGGCAAGCCTCTACCAGGCTGCAACTGGCCTCGCGATCGGGCACGACTACGATGCGGTCGGGATTGAGCACCTTGGCCGTCTCGGCCATGAACCAGACCCCGCAGAATGCGATGGCGTCGCCCGAAAACTCGCGGGCTTTGCGCGCCAGTTCGAGGCTGTCCCCGATGACATCGGCGAGTTCCTGGATCTCCGGCGCCTGATAGTGGTGCGCCAGCAGGATACCTCTCCGCTGCTTTTTGAGGTCGATAATTTCCTCGGCAATGGTCGGTGCTGAAATCATAGGGGAGGCCGGAACGATCTGGTTTTATTCTAACAATGCCAAGCGCTTCGAGTGGGGACGATAATGGATGCAGTGCGCGCGGTACTGATTTCGACATATGAACTGGGGCGCCAGCCGTTCGGCCTGGCTTCGCCCGCGGCATGGCTTCGGGCCGACGGCCACGAAGTCACGATGGCCGATCTTTCGTGCAGTCCGCTGCCAGCCCGCGCTGTGACGGAGGCGGACCTGATTGCGTTTTTTCTGCCCATGCACACGGCGACGCGGCTGTTCCAGCAGATGGTGGATCGCGTCCGGGACCTGAACCCGCGGGCGCATCTTTGTGGCTACGGTCTCTACGCGCCGCTGAACGATGCGCTGCTGCGGCGCGCCGGCGTCTCCACGGTGATCGGAGGGGAATTCGAGCAAGGGTTACGCGACCTGGCCCGGCGACTGAGCGTGACGCGCGACGGGGAGCGCCCCTACCGCCAGCCGGAGCCGCTGATTTCGATGGCGCGGCAGCAGTTCCTGGTGCCCGACCGCGAGGGCCTTCCGCCGCTCGGAGCATACGCGCAATTGCGCGCCGGGGACGCCACGCGCCGCGTGGGATACACCGAGGCCTCGCGGGGCTGCAAGCATCTCTGCCGCCATTGCCCCGTAGTGCCTGTTTACCGTGGGTTGTTCCGCATCGTGCAGGCCGATGTGGTGCTCGAGGATATCCGGCGGCAGGTGGCCGCGGGCGCGGAACACATTACGTTCGGCGATCCGGATTTCTTGAACGGACCGGGCCACGCGATGGCGATCGTGGAGGCGCTCCACGGGGAATGGCCGCGGCTGACCTATGACGTTACAGTCAAGGTGGAGCATCTCCTGCGACATCGCGACTTGTTGCCCGCGCTGCGGAGGACGGGCTGCCTGTTTGTGACGAGCGCGGTGGAATCGCTGGACGATGCGGTGCTCGATAAACTCGCCAAGGGGCACACGCGCGCCAGTTTCGAGGAGGTCCTCGCGGCAATGCGTGCCGCCGGTCTGGCCTTTGCGCCGACATTCATCCCGTTCACGCCGTGGACGACTCTCGCGAGCTATCGCGAATTCCTTCGGGCGATTCTCGCGCTCGACCTCGTCGAACAGACGGCGCCGGTACAATTAGCCATCCGCCTGCTGTTACCGGAGGGATCGCTGTTGCTGGAATTGCCGGAAGTGCGGGCAATGATCGAGCCGTTCGACCCCCGGAGTCTGTGCTATCGCTGGCGGAACGCCGACGCGCGGGTGGATACGTTGTGGGCGTCGATTCAGGAGGCGGTGAAGCGATCGGACCGGCGGGGACAATCCCGGTGGGAAATATTCCGGAAGGTCTGGGATTTGGCGGAGGCCGGTGAATTTCCGGATGTGCCGATGGCGTCGCGGGCGACGATTCCGTACTTGACGGAGCCCTGGTATTGTTGAGCGGAGCCCACCGAAGAGCAGGTTGCTCTTGTATAAACCCGGATGGCAGTCTCAGTATAGTCCTTTTCTATTAGTGCATTTAAGATCTCATAGACTTAAACTGCATTTTGCGGATTAGACTGATCAGGGCCACGGCGAGTCTCGCCGCCGTCGCCTGCATTTTACGAGGGGCTGAAATGCCTGCCGGGTCATTCGTGTACACCGCCGCGCCGCGGTATGACCGCGCGCTGGAGGCGAACCGCTTCCCGAAGGGAGCCGCCGTCATACTTGTCTCGCCGGCCGGCAGGCAGCGGATCGCGGCCGCGTTCTACGCCTCCGCGGATGCCACCGTCTCGTTCGACGGCGCGCGAATTTTGTTCGCCGGCAAAACTTCGGCGGCCGGCCCGTGGCAGATCTGGGAGGTTCCGGCGGCCGGCGGTGGTCCGCGGCAGATCTCGGCGTGCCAGACCGATTGCACCCATCCTCTCTACATTCCCGATGGACGCATTGCATACACCCAATCCACCGCCGATGGTTCGGACATCGAAATCGTGGACGCGAAAGGCGGGCCGGCGCAACGGCTGACCTTCGCGCCGGGGCGGCATGTGACGCAGGACGTGCTTCGTGACGGGCGCATCCTTTTTGAGAGCAGCGGCGAGCTTTACACGGTGTACCCGGATGGAACGGGCGTGGAATCGCTGCGCTGCGACCATGGTCCGCGCCGCGCGGACGCGCGGCAGATCGAATCGGGCGATGTGATCTTCAGCGCCGGGCCCCGGCTGGCCAGGTTCACTCCCGCACTGGCAGTCCAGACCGAAGTAGCCCAGCCGGACGGCGAAATGTCCGGTCCTCCCGCGGAGATCGCGCCAGGCAGATGGCTGGTCTCCCTGCGCAAATCGAAAGGACCGTTCGGGCTGTTCATTTGGACACGCGATGGCGGCCGGTTGGAGCCGGTGGAAACCCCGGCTGGAACCGACGCAATCCAGCCCGCGCTCCTGCGCCGCCGCGCCGCGCCCAAACAATTCCCCTCGGGCCTGGTGGAAACCAGGACGAACGGCAACCTGTTGTGCCTGGACGCACGCACCACTAAGGATCGACCTATCGCCGAACCTGTGACTGCCGTGCAGGTGTACACTCGCGACGCCGCGGGCGCCGCGGTGCTGCTCGGGCGGCAGAATCTCGCGGGAGACAGCTCGTTCTACGTGCAAGTGCCGGCCGACCGGCCCTTACGCATCGAACTGCTGAATGCCGCCGGCGCCGCGGTGCGCGCCGAAAAGGGTTGGTTCTGGATGCGTCCCAGCGAGCAGCGGATTTGCGTGGGGTGCCATGCCGGTCCGGAGCGGTCACCGGAAAACAAGGTGCCGGAGGTTCTGCTGCGGAGTATTGTGCCGGAAAAATTGCTGGGGGCGACGAAATGAGACAAGAACGAAGAAGCCGGGAACCAGAAGCCCGAAGAAAGGCTGTGCCTCGACCGCTCGGAATCCTGACGGTGTGCATGGCGGCCAGCGCGCTGGCGGGAAGTGGGCCGGCGCCCATCGAGTTCGCCGACGCCACGGCGCAGGCCGGCATTCAGTTCAAGCACTCTTTCGGCGCGGAAAAGCTGGGGTCGCTGCTCGAGAGCACCGGCGCGGGATGCGTCTGGTTCGATTACAACAACGATGGCAAGCCGGATCTGTTCGTGGTGAGCGGGCGGCCGTTGGGCAACGAAATGCACCCATATCCTCTGCGCAAAGCTCCCGATCCGCTGCCCACCAATCACCTCTATCGCAACGACGGGGATGGAAAATTCACGGACGTCACGGCTGCGGCCGGCGTGGCAGGCGACAGCTTCAACTTCAGCGCCGAGGCGGCCGATTTCGACAACGACGGGTTCACCGATCTGATCGTCACCAGCTACGGCAAGGTCACACTCTACCGCAATAAGGGCAACGGGACGTTCGAAGACGTCACCGCGAAGGCTGGCCTGGATGTCAAGGGTTGGGCCATCAACGCCACATGGCTCGACTACGATCGCGATGGCTGCCTCGACCTGTTCATTGGCCGGTACGTGAAGTTCGACCCCAAATACCGCTCCTATTACGCGGCCGACAACTATCCCGGGCCGCTGGATTACCCCGGCGATTCGAACCTGCTGTATCACAACACCTGCAAGGGGACCTTCGTCGACGTGAGCGAGAAGTCGGGCATCGCGGCGTATAAGGCCCGGGCGATGGGTGTCACGGCGGCCGATTTCGACGGCGACGGTTATCCCGATATTTACGTGGCTAACGATAAGACCGAGAACTTCCTGTTCCACAACAAGCGCAACGGCACCTTCGAGGAGATCGCTACCGCGGCGGGCGCGGCGTTCGGACAGAACGGCGAATCGACTTCGGCGATGGGTCCGATTTTCTTCGACGCGGAGAATCGAGGCGCGATGGATCTCTGGGTGAGCGATTCCAAATACAACCGCATGCTGCGGAACATGGGTTCGCTCCAGTTCAACGATGTCACCCAGCCTGCCGGAATCGCACAACTCACCGCCCAGTACACCAGCTGGGGCTCCGGCGCCTACGATTTCGACAACGACGGGTGGCGCGACCTGGCGATTTTCCACGGCGGATTGATTCATATGATCCCCCAGGAACATTCGCTGTTCCGCAACCTTGGGGGCGGCAAGTTTCAAGACGTTTCGAGCACGGCGGGCCCGGTGTTTCAGAACAAGACCGTCGCCCGCGGAGCTTGCTTCGCCGACTACGACACCGACGGCAAGGTAGATGCGTTCGTGGTCAATCTGGGCAGCGCCGGGGAACTGCTTCATAACGTCACCAAATCGACGGGCCACTGGATCAAGGTCAATCTGGTAGGCGTGAAGAGCAATCGCGACGGCATCGGAGCGCTGGTGGAGGTGTCGGCCGGCGCGCTCAAGCAGCGAGCCGAGCGCGTCGCGGCTTCCGGCTATTTGAGCCAGGACGACTGGCGTTTGCATTTCGGATTGGGATCGAATGCGCGCGTCGACCGCATTACCGTCAGCTGGCCCAGCGGCGTCCGGCAGGTGGTGGAGAACGTACCCGCGGACCAGGTAGTCACGATTAAGGAAAAGCAATGATCCGGCCTCTTGCCATCGCCCTCGCGCTGCTCGCCGCCGCCATATTGCACGGCGCCACCGCCGGCAAAACCACGCGTTATCCAAGCCCCGACGATATGGTCCTTTCGGGTGACGGTAGCCGGCTCTACGTGGTTTGCGGCGGCAGCGACGAGATGGTAGTGGTCGATCGAGCCACCGGAACGGTAGCCGCGCGCATCCCCGTGGGCCGATTGCCGCGCGGTATCGCGATCAGCCCGGATGGATCGCACATTTACGTGGCGAATTCGTGGTCGGACAACATCAGCGAAATCGATGCGGCGAACATGAAAGTAGTCCGCAAACTGCCGGCAGGATTTGAGCCCACGGGAGTGGCGTTGGATGGCCAAGGCAAGTTTCTCTATGCTGCCAATCGTATCGGCGGCGATGTTTCCGTGATCGAGCTTGCCTCCGGGATCGAGGAACGGCGCCTGGTAGCAGGCCGGGGCGCGAGCTGGCTCACGAGTTCCGCGGATGGCTCGCGGATTTACGTGACGCATATCTATCCCAACATCCGCAATTTTCGGACACAACCGGAGTCGGAGATTACGGAGATCGATACGGCGTCGCGCCGGGTGGTTTCGCGCCTGCCGCTGCACAATGTCGGCGGGGTGTTTCACATCTCCCTTACCAGGGATGGGCGGCTGGGGCTGGCCGGGCAAATGCGGCCTAAGAACCTGATCCCGCTGGCTCACGTGGAGCACGGCTGGGCATTCGGGAATTCGCTGGCGGTGTTCGGCGATGACATTGGCGGTGTGGTACAACTTCCGCTGGATGCCATTGAGGATTACTTCTCGCTCCCGTTTGGAGTGGCGATCGCCCCGGACAGGGCGAAGGCTTACATCTCGGCGTCGGGTTCGAATGAAGTTGCCATTCTCGATCTACACAAGCTGGTAGCCGCCGCAAAATCGCCCGATTCCACGAATCTGGCCAACGACCTCTCGGCCGCTTCGCGCTACCTTCTGGCGCGCGTCCCGGTGGGCCGCAATCCGCGAAGCGTCGTGCTCTCCCGCGATGGCGGCACGCTCTATGTCGCCAATCGCCTGGATGACACGATTTCGGTCCTCGACACGGCGCGAGGCGAGGTCACGGCGACGATCCCGCTCGGCGGGCCGGCGGAACTCACCCCCGAACGGCGCGGCGAGCGCCTCTTTTATTCCTCGCAATACGCATTCGGCAATCAGTTCGGCTGCGCCAATTGCCATCTCGACGCCACCATCGACGGCCTTTCGTGGGATCTCGAACCGGATGGCTTCGGCGTGGACATCGTCGATAACCGATCGCTCGAGGAAGTCGCCGACACCGCTCCATTTAAGTGGAACGGCCAAAATCCCGACCTCCAGACGGAATGCGGCCCGCGCACGGAGCGCTTCTTTTTCCGGTCGGCCGGGTTCCGCGGAGACGATCTGGAAGACCTTGTGAGTTTCATTAAGTCGATCCCGCTGCGGCCGAATCGCTACCGCCTGCCGGATGGCCAATTGACCCCCGCGCAGGAACGCGGCAAGGCGATTTTCAACCGCACCGTGCGCAAGAACGGCACTCCGATTCCGGACGAGTTGCAGTGCTTCGTCTGCCATGCCGGACCGCATTTCACCAGTCAGGCACTGGCCGACGTGGGGACCGGAAAGCCGACCGACCGCTCGCCCGAAATCGATATTCCGCACCTCACCAACGTCGCGTACAGCGCGCCCTATCTGCACGATGGATCGGCCCGTTCGCTGGAAGAAATCTGGACCGTGTTCAACCCCAACGACAAGCACGGTGTGACCAACGATCTTAGCAAGGATGAGTTGAACGACCTCATCGAATACCTGAAAACGATATGACCAAAAGTTTCCTTTGCGCTTTGCTGGCGGCTTCCAGCCTCCTGGCTCAGGACATGCCGCAATTTCGCTGGGAGAACTTCACCACCGCGCAGGGTCTCCCGGACAACCGGGTCTACAGTGTTTGCGTGGACGGCGACCGCGTCTGGGCGGGGACCGATAATGGTCTCGCGCTCTATGAGAATGGGAAATGGAAAACCTTCACCACAGCCGATGGCCTGGCGCACCGAGCCGTGCTTTCACTCGCGCTCGACAAGCAGACGCACGACCTGTGGATTGCCACCATGGGCGGGCTGAGCCGCTATTCGGCTGGGCGAATCGACTCGTTCACGCAACTGAATAGCGGGCTTCCCAACGACGTAGTTTACGGCGTGGCGGTGCAGGGCGATTACGTGTGGGTGGCTACGGCCGCGGGCGGAGGGCGGCGCAACCTGCGCACCGGTGAGTGGAGTCTTTACAACGAGCGCAATACGCCCATGTACGAAATCTGGACGTATGGCGTCTCGGCCGCGCCGGACAAGGTTTACTACGCCGTTTGGGGCGGCGGCGTTCTGGAATACGACGTCAAGAACGACCGCTGGAAGGATTACAACGATCCCGACGGCGAAAACGAAATCGTGTTGTATAAAGACCAGGGGCTGATTCATGAGATCACCACCTCGGTCAGCTACGCCGGTGGAATTTTGTGGGCCGCCACTTACTTCGGTGCCAGCCGCTACGATGGCCGTAACTGGCGCAACTTCCTCGACAAAGACAGCGGATTGCCCAGCAATTTCCTCAACCAGGTGAAAACCCTCGATGGCAATCACGTCTGGTTTTCGACCGATAAGGGCCTGGCGTATTTCGATGGCGAGCGATGGGCGGTGTGGCGCCCCGCACTGGATACACACGCGCCCGAGATGTTGGTGCGCGACCCACAGGGCGCGATTTCGCATGTCGCGGTCGAGACGGCGCCCGCCTACCACTACATTTTCGGTGTCGATTTTCAAGGGGCCGATCTTTGGGTCGCGACGGCCAAGGGCGTCAGCCATGGAGCTTTGATCAAGACGAAAGGACAATCGCAATGACGATAACAGATGCACTCGAACAGATCGCCGATATCCGCCATGTCGCGAAGAAGGCCATCTGCGAGCCGCGCGTGCTGAACGAAGCCGGCGAATACGGCAGTTCCTTCTCGCGGGGACTACGAATCGATCTGAACGGCCTCACCATCCTGCTCATTTCCGGCACGGCCAGCATCGACGAAAACGGCAAAACGGTACATGTGGGCGACTTTCGGGCCCAGTGCCGGCGCACTTACCAGAACATCACTGGCCTTCTCGAATCGGAAGGTGCGACGTGGAAAGATATCGTGCGCACGAGCTGTTACCTGCGTGACATCGAGCGCGATTACGCTGCGTTCAACGACGAGCGCACGTGTTTTTTCCGCGAGCAGGGGCTCGATCCCATGCCGGCCTCGACCGGCATCCAAGCGATTCTCTGCCGCCCGGAACTGCTGATCGAGATTGAAGCCATCGCGATGTTCATTCCCGCCAAGGAGGAATAATGCGTCACCGGTTGGGTTTGCTGATTGCCGTGCTCGCGAGCGCCGCCGGGGCGTTCGCCCAAACCTGCGCCTGCGGAGCGAACCCGCCGGGTCCGCCGCCGGTGCGCACGCTCACGCCTTACGCCAACGAGCCGGAGGACATGCAGGCGTTCTCGCACTTCACCGTTCCGTATTACGAGCACTACACGAAGACACCCGAGTATAACGGCGCCGCGCAGGATGTGACCACCGTTCCCGCGGCGAGCGTGAGTTCAGTAGACATCGGGTTCCTGGGGCCGATCGAAAATCACAAGGACATCGCGCTGGGAACGGCGATGCTGCGCGGGGCGCAAATGGCCATCGCAGAGGCCAACGCTCGCGGCGGGTACGGCGGCAAGCCATTCCGCCTGATGGTGCACAATGACGCCGCCACCTGGGGCGCGTCCAGCAATGAAATTGTGAAGATGGTCTACGACGAGAAGGTCTGGGCCATGTTCGGCTCGATTAACTCGGATTCGACACATATCGCGCTACGGGTTTCCCTGCGCGCCGAATTGCCCATCGTCAACAGCGCATCGACCGATCCCACCATTCCGGAAACCATCATCCCCTGGATTCTCATGTCGCTTCAGGACGATCGCGTGCAGGGATACACGCTCGCCCGCCGCATCTACACCGACCTCGGACTGAAGCGCATCGGACTCCTGCGCGTGAACGAGCGCTACGGCCGCTTCGGGGTATTGAAATTCCGGGATGCGTCGCGCCGGCTGGGGCACCCGGTGGTGATCGAGCAGAAATTCGATCCGATGGATAACAGTTTCACGCGGGAATTGCAGGTGATTAACGACTCCCGCGTCGATGGCATCGTCCTCTGGACGGACGCAGCCGCGGCCGGCACGATCCTCAAGGAAATGCGGGCAATGGGCATGAAACAACCGGTTTTCGGCAGCTTCCGGGTGCTGGGAGACGACCTCTTCCGCATTGCTGGAGACGCCGCCGAAGGGCTGGAGATCGTCTACCCGTTCGATCCCACGCGCGACGATCCGGTGTGGCTGGACTTCCAGAAACGATTCGCGGCGGCTTACCGGGCCAAGGTGGATGCGTTTTCGGCGCTTGGGTTTGATGCCATGAACATTCTGCTCGGCGCCGTCTGCCGCGGCGGCTTGAACCGCGGGCTCATCCGCAATGCGCTCTACTCGCTCGAGAGCTACCGCGGGGTGACGGGTGAAATGACCTTCGATCCCAACGCCAAGAACATCGCGCCGATGTACTTGGGGAAGGTGAAAGACGGGAAGGTAACTTACCGCCGCTACACCATGGAGAAACCGTACGCCAGAGTGGGCGAAAATGGTGTCCGTTATGTGGGGCCCGAAATTCCGGATGCCACCGGTCCGGTGCGGAAAATCGGAGTTTTCGGCCCGGGTGCGGACAAGCTTGCGGCGGCGATTGCGCCCGGCGGCTACCAGGCCGTCGGTATCGCGTCGGATGTTCCGTGGGGGAAAGCATCGACTGAGTTGGTCAAACTGGTTTACGATCCTTCGGTGATTGGTTTGGTCGCCGTGGGGCGGGACGCGTCCCACCTCGCGGAACAGATCGCAGTAAAGACGTTCCTGCCCGTGGTAGCGATTTCGGCCGATCGTGCGCTCACGTCGACAAATGTGCCGTGGATTTTCCGGATCGGCGCGGACGTGGCGGTCGCGGATGCCGTCCGCTGTCTCGCCGCGGCGGCGGGCCAAGCCGGGCCGAATCGGGTTCGTATCCGGGATTTTCTGGCGTCGGGTTCGCCGGCGGGAGAATTTGCCTTTCTGTCGAATGGCGAACCGTCCCAGCGCTGAGCCTCGAAATCAGGCGGGGTAGTCCCGATGGCGGACGGTGCGTTTAGTTTCCGGCCTGTATCGTCCCGGCAACCGTCAAATCTGCCATCGCCTCGGAGGTCCCGACATAGACCGTGTATGTCCCCGGCGCCACCTGCCACGCTCCCGGTGTGGGATTCCACCACGACATCGGGTGAGACGAATCGTTCTCATCCACCTCAATCGTCACATGCTGCTTCGCGCCAGGTTGAAGGGCGACCTTCTGCCAGCCGACCAGGCGCCGCGGCGGTTCGCCGAGGTTCGCGGGCATGCCGAGATACACCTGCACAACCTCCGCGCCGGCCACCGTGCCGGTATTGGTCACATCGCAGGTGATCTGAAAGTTCGGATTGGCCGCCGGCAGATTGTTCGTGAGCGCGGCGTTGGCAATCGAAAAAGTAGTGTAGGAGAGGCCGAACCCGAACGGGAAGACGGGCGTGATGTTGTTGGCGTCGTACCATTTGTATCCAACCAGTAGTCCCTCGCTGTAGTTCACCGGGAAGGGTGCCGAAGACGACGGCGGGTCCGGTGCCGCGATTGTGGGGTGCGGCAGATCGTTCACGCTGGCGGGAAACGTCACCGGGAGTTTGCCCGAAGGATTGACGGCACCGAAAAGAATGTTGGCGATCGCCTGGCCGCCGCGCTGGCCGGGAAACCACGCTTCCAGCACCGCACTCACGTTCGAAAGCCACGGCATCACCTGCGCTCCGCCATTCTCCATTACCACAATGGTGTGCGGATTGGCGGCCGCCACCGCGTTCACAAGACCATCCTGATCGATGGGAGTGGTGTGGATGACATCGGTGAAATTGAGGCTCGGCATATCCATGCCTTCGCTGGTCCACTGGCTCACGAAGACGATCGCGACCGTCGAAGAGGCGGCCAGCGTCGCCGCCGCGCTGGCAGAGCTTCCGCTGTTGAACTGCACTTTGGCGTTGGGCGCCATGGCCTGGATGGCCTGCATCGGCGAGGACGGATCCCAAATCACGGGCGCCCATCCGGGCACCGCGGGATAGCCCTCGTTCAACGCCGCGCCTCCGGTGGGATAGACCTGGGCAGATCCGCCGCCGGAAAGCACCCCGATATCGGCGTGCGATCCGATTAAGGCGATCGACGTGATGCTCGCGGGATTCAGCGGAAGCTGGTTGCCGGCGTTTTTCAGCAGCACGGCGCCTTGCTCCTCCACTTGCTGCGCAATCGCCTGGTCGGCCGCGGTGTTGATGGGCATGACAGCGCCGGTGGAATTGATCGCTCCCGTCGCATACAGCGCCCGCAGAATACGTTCCACCATGTTGTCCAGCCGGGACTGGGCCACCTGGCCGGATTGGATGGCCGATTCCAAGCCCGAGAAATATTGGTTGTCGGGCTGCTCCTGGTCCAGACCGGCGTTGGCCGCGGCGACGGTGCTGTGGGTCGCCCACCAGTCCGACATCACGAACCCGGGAAAGCTCCAATCGCCTTTCAGGATGTCATCGAGGAGGTGCGAGTTCTCGCAGGCGTACGTGCCGTTCAGCAGGTTGTAGGAACACATCACCGATTGCACATTCGAATCGCGCATGCTGATCTCGAACGCCAGCAGATCGGTCTCGCGCGCCGCGCGCTCGTCGATGATCGCATTGGCCGTGGTGCGCCCGGTCTCCTGGTCGTTTAGGGCATAGTGCTTGATGCAGCCCACTACCTGTTGATCTTGAATCGCCTTGACATGCGCGGCATTGATCTTACCGGCCAGAATGGGGTCCTCGCCTTTCGCTTCGAACGTGCGCCCGTCGCGCGGCTCGCGGTTGAGATTGACGTTGCCGCCGAGGTTGACATTCATGCCCCACGCCTTCATCTCCGCTCCGATCACCTGGCCGTAGCTGTAGGCCAGGTTCGTGTCCCAACTGGCAGCGCTGGCGATGGCCGATGGCAGTGCCGTCGAAGGCGCTTGCGAATCGTTAGCCACGCCGACGCTGCCATCGTTGAAGTAGAGATTTGGGATTCCCAGGCGCGGGATGCCGGGGATGTATCCGCCCGCGCCTTTCGGCAGCGGAATGATATTGGTTACCGGACCGCCCGCGCCCTCTACCAACTGGAGTTTTTCGTCCTGAGTCAGGAGCGCCAGGGTCTGCTCCGCCAGGGCATCCGGGGCCGCGGGCGCGGGAACACGGAAATTGCCGGTAACGCTGCCGATGGTCAGGGCGGCGTCAATGCCGGCTATGTTGAAAGCAATCGAAACGCCGGAGGGATAGACGAAATTGACCTGATCGATGATTTCGCCCGGCGCGGCGCCGCAATATTGCACCGTCGCGGTTTGCCCGCCGATGGTGAGCTGACAACT
Source organism: Bryobacteraceae bacterium (assembly GCA_035509055.1). Classification (GTDB taxonomy): domain Bacteria; phylum Acidobacteriota; class Terriglobia; order Bryobacterales; family Bryobacteraceae; genus PALSA-129. The sequence continues at coordinate 86,132 of DATJMA010000097.1, forward strand.
TGCCGGACTTCCCGGCACTTCGAGCGGTGTCAACGATCCGCTATAAACCGCTGGCATGCCGTCCTGCAACGGAGCGTTCTTGGGTCCGAGCCCGTTTGCCCACAGGGTGTAAGTCTCTCCTGTTTGGATAGCGCATTCGGTTTGCGCGCATTGCGCGCCGGTGACCCAGGCGATTCCGTTGGTATAGTCGTTCAGAAACATCGCCGGAGCTTCGGCCGCGGCAAGTGTGATTGTTACCGCCGCGCTCGGGATCTGGTCCCTTGTGACCACTACCGGGACCGGAGTTTCCACCGGAGTCTCCCACGGAACCTGGAAGTTGATCTGGGTTGGCGAGACGTACGTCAGGGGAGCGTTTACATTGTTAACCGACACTGTTACGCCCCCGGCGGTCGCCGGAAAACCGTTGGCCGTTTGGATGGTGGGTGTGCCATCCGCCAACTGGCTTCCATAAAGTGTCGCCAGAGCGCCAGGCGCCAGATTTATGAGGTAGGAAGCAGCGTTCACGATGCTTCCCGGCGTAATGACAGGGGTGGTGGTTTGGGCCCGGCCGGCACCCACCAGAGTGGCTAAGAATAGAATGAGTCTGACGCGCATTTTCAAGCCTTACTAATAAGATTTTCGCAAAACGGGCCTGAAATTGCGATGCGTATCTGTTAACATCGGCGCGGGAGATCCCACCCCGAGAATACCCCCGCGTTAACATCGCCAGTTAACGTCAGGAAAATGCTTTGGCGAAAAGGAGTTTCACATTGTATACTCTGTTTTAGCGTGGGGCCACAAGGAGAGTTTGAACGCGAGCGCTTGGAACTCGAGAACCTGTTGAAATCGGGCGTGTTCCATCGCGCTCCGAATCTGGCGCTACTGCTCGGTTACGTCTGTACCAAGTACTTCGAGCGCGCCACGGACCAGATCAAAGAGTACAATATCGCGGTCGAGGCGCTGGGCCGGTCGCCGGATTTCGAGCCCAAAACGGATGCCATTGTTCGCGTCGAGGCGCACCGCCTGCGCAAGCGGCTGAAGGAATTCTACCGGACTACGGGCGCCGGGCACGCGATCCACATTGAGATTCCGCCGGGACAGTACGCGCCTCGTTTCGCGAGACTGGAGAAACCGCCGGAGGCGGCCGTGCCGTTGCAGGAAATTGCGCCTCAGCCAGAGAAAGAGCCGCCGCTGGCGCGAACCGGGGCGCAACATCAACTCAGGCGTTGGATCGCTCTGGCGGCGGTACTCGTACTGAGTGTGATGGCTCCCAATGTCCGGCTCAATGGCGGCCGTTCGCGGATGCCTTTGCCCGAACCGCTGGCAGTCGCGCCGGGAGCCGGTATTCGCATCGCCTGCGGCCTGGAAAGTGGCGTCTACATCGATCAGTTCAGCAACGTCTGGAGTAAGGACGCCTTTTTCCAGGGCGGAATCGCGGTACACCAGAGCCCGCATTTCATCCGCGGCACCCGGGACCAGAACCTCTACAGCCGCCGGCGCGAAGGCGCATTCCGCTACGATATTCCTCTCAACCCGGGCGTCTATGAACTGCGCCTGCATTTCGCGGAGACGGTTTACGGCCCGGACAATCCCGGCGGCGGCGGCGAGTCGAGCCGGGTTTTCGCAGTCGCCATGAACGGCCGCCCAGTGCTTCCCTGGTTCGACGTGGTTGCCGATAGCGAAGCCAGCACGGCGGACATCCGGGTTTTCAAAGACGTCTCGCCCGCCTCCGATGGCCATCTGCACCTCCAGTTTTCGCCGCTCTCCAACATGCCCGTGCTGAGCGGAATCGAACTCACCCCCGGCGTGGCCGGACGAATGCGTCCCATCCGCATGGTGGCGCAGGGCCACGGCTACACGGACAAGCAGGGCCGGTACTGGGAACCCGACCGCTACGCCTCCGGCGGGCAGTTGATCGCGCGCAATGAGCCCGTGTCCGGAACTTCCGATCCCGATCTCTATCGTGGTGAGCGATTCGGCAACGTCTCTTATGTAGTGCCTGTGGCGGAAGGACGATATCGCGTCACACTGCATTTCGCGGAGACGTGGTTCGGGCCGGGGAAGGGTGGCCGCGGCCCCGGGATCGGGGCCCGCGTGTTCGACATTCTCTGCAACGGAGTGGCGGTGCGCCGGAACTTCGACATCTTTAAGGAAGCGGGCGGCTCCAACCGCGCCATGACGCTGGAGATACCCGACGTTGTGCCCGATCACCAGGGGAAGATCGTGATAGCGCTGCCTCCGGCGCATAATTACGCCTGCATAAATGCCATGGAAGTGGTGGACGAATCCCGGTAAACGGCGCTCTCATTGTGAATAATTACTTTCCCATGAACAAGTTCCAGATATTTTTTCTGGTTTCGAAAGGCGTCGCCCTGGCGGCAGTTTTCGCGGGTAAAGGCTGAAGCCTGCATCCCATTGACAACCACTATCATCTTCATTAAGAATACCGGCGGTTTTGGTCGATTACCTGCCCTCCCGGCGCGCACCATTTGACCCGGGCAAAATAGGAGGGGGACGCCTATGTTATTTGCATTACGGATTCCACAGACTATTGCGGCTCTTGGGTTTAAATACGAAGTCCAGGGCTTTCAGATCCCGGTTCCGGAACCATCCAGCGCGGTTCTTCTGATCAGTGCGGCCGGGATTGCCGCGGCGCTATTCCGCCGGAAACTTCTTGGAGTATAGTGGGCAGCCTCGCTCAGTCGGGCCTGTGTGCTTCGTGTATCCACGCGAAGACCATCACGTCCGATCGCGGCTCGACCTTCGTGCTGTGCGAGTTGTCGCATAGCGATCCGCAATTTCCCAAATATCCCCGGCTGCCGGTGCTGGTCTGCGACGGATGGAAAATGCGGGAGTAGCTTTGGCTTTGTAAAATTGGAGCCATGAATGGGAAGATCGCGCTCGTCACCGGCGCCGGCAGTGGAATCGGACGGGCGGTGAGCTTGGCGCTGCAATCGGCTGGATATTCCGTGGTCCTTGCCGGCCGCAGGCGGGAAGAACTGGAGCGGACGGCGTCGATGGGCGCGCCCGAGGGTGGCGCTATGCTGGCCGTACCTGCCGACGTCACCGATCCGGCCTCGGTGAAGGCGCTTTTCGCCGCTGCCAAAGCGGCCTTTGGGCGGTTGGATCTCCTTTTCAATAATGCAGGGCGGGGCGCGCCGGCCATTCCCATGGAGGACCTCACATACGAGCAGTGGAATGCCGTGGTGGGCGTCAATCTCACCGGCGTCTTCCTCTGCGCGCAGGAAGCCATCCGGATGATGAAAGCGCAGCGGCCGCAAGGCGGTCGCATCATCAATAACGGCTCGATCTCCGCCCATGTCCCTCGGCCCAACTCCGCGCCCTACACCGCCACCAAGCACGCCGTTACCGGACTTACGCGGAGTATCTCTTTGGATGGCCGCAACTTCCAGATCGCCTGCGGCCAGATCGATATCGGCAACGCCGCCACCGAGATGACGGAGCGGATGGCCGGCATCGAGCCTCGCATGGACGTGAAGCACGTTGCCGAGGCGGTGCTGTATATGGCCAATTTGCCGCTCGAGGCCAACGTTCAGTTCATCACCGTGATGGCGACCGCCATGCCGTTCATCGGCCGCGGCTGACGAAATCGCGCGCGGCCGTCGTAAACTAGTGATTCATGAGCCACTACGTCGTCACGGGGGGAGCGGGATTCATCGGTTCGGCGATTGTTCGCCGCCTGCTCCAGGAAGGTGCCGGAAAGATCGTTGTAATCGACAATCTCCTGACCGGCCGCGAGAGCAACCTGGAAGAGGTGCGGCATGCCATCGATTTTCACCGTGCCGATATCCGCGACTATCGGGACATCGCTCCGCTCATCCGCGGCGCGGCGGTGGTCTTTCACGAGGCTGCGATCCCTTCCGTTCCGCGATCGATTGACGATCCAGTGCCCTCCCACGACGTCAACATCGATGGCACTTTCAACGTGCTTCGCGCGGCGCGCGAGGGCAAGGCGGGACGCGTGGTGTACGCGGCATCGTCGTCTGCGTATGGCGACACGTTGGTGCTCCCCAAAGTGGAAACCATGGCGCCGCAGCCGAAATCTCCCTATGCGCTGCAAAAGCTGGTGGGCGAATATTACTGCAATGTCTTCTCCAGCGTGTATGGACTGGAAACCGTGGCCATCCGCTACTTCAACGTCTATGGCCCGCGGCAGGATCCCTCCAGCCCTTATTCCGGCGTGCTCTCTCTCTTTCTCAAAGCGATCCTGGAGCATAAGCCGCCCACGATTTTCGGCGATGGCGAACAATCGCGCGATTTCACGTACGTTGATGACGTCGCCGAACTGAATTTGAAGGCAGCCCGAGCCCGGAACGTTGCCGGCAAGCTCTTCAACGGAGGCAACGGTGGGCGCATCACCTTGAACCAGGCTTGGGCGCTGGTGCAGAAGCTGGAAGGCGCGGAATTGCCCGCTCTTTACGGCCCACCCCGCTCCGGCGATGTCCGCGACTCTCAGGCGGACACCACGGCCGCCGTCCGCGATCTGGGCCACGCGCCGCGATACTCTTTCGAGGAAGGCATGCGTCTGACGCTCGAGTGGTACCGGAAGCAGCCGCGCGATACGGCAATGGCCAGGTAGCGCCGGCGCCTCGAACAGGCTTACACTAGTCGCTGTCCATGATCGAAATCGCCCATCACGAAGCCGCACCGGGAACCGCAGTGTTCACCCTCACGGGCAAGTTCATGTTGGGCCCGGAGGGCGACGAACTGGTCACCCTGGTGGAACAACAACTGGCCGCCGGAACGCGCAAATTCATCTTCGACCTTTCCGGTGTGACCGTCATCGACAGCACCGGGATCGGCCGTTTCATCTCGAGTTTCAACAAAATCATGGCCGCCGGCGGAGAAATGCGCATGGCCGGGGCTACCGGCCATGTGATGCAGTCGTTCCGCGTCAGCCTGCTGGATAAGGTTTTTACTTTTTATCCCAGCCTACAGCAGGCTCTGTAACCGCCGCGACATCAAAATCCGCCGAGCGGTGCATTTGCTTGCCGGTCGAGTCTCCGCAAACCACATCCAGGTGGTAGGAACCCGTGGGCAGATCCTTCAACGGCAGTTTCAAGATCACGGGAACTACCGGATTCCCCTTGTGAATGTACTGCGAGCCGATTTCCATGGTGCCCGACTCCACCTTCGCGGCGCCGGATTTGCGATCTGTAACCTTGATGGCCATCATTAGCTTCGGCGGATTCTCGCCGGTCATTCCAGGCTCGTAGATCTCGAGGTACATCCCCGCTGGATCGCTGGATTTGAAGCTGTAGAGGCCGGAAGGGACCGCCTGCACTCCCACCGCGACCAGCGGCACCTTGTCTTCGATCAGCACGGCGTCCATGCCCGCATCGGCTTCCTGCCTGTGCAGTTCCCCCAACGCCATGCCGCTCACGGCGAACTGCTTGCCGTCATAAGGTTCGATCACCAGCGGCTTTTCGATCTTTCCGAAATTCTCGCCGCCCGCGCTGAACACCACGCGGAAGGTGTATTGGCCGGAGCCGATATCGAACTGGGCTTCGTAGTGTACCGGCTTCTTCATGAACTCCTCGATTTCGACCTTATTCTCGTAATCGAATTTCAGAGTGTCGCTGAATTTCGCGGCCACCGAATTGTCCGCCCGGTACGCGATCCCCAGGATGTTCATCTCGGCGTGCTGTTTGCCTTTGACTTTCTCGAACTTGAAACCATTGCTGGGGATTTCCATGGCCACATTGACGCGCGCCACGTTGGGGGAAGAATAGAAGAACGGAAGCTGCAGCGGCGCACCCAATTTACCAGCGGATACACCTACGGCGAGCGCTTCGAGTTCCGTTTCCGCCGGCTTCCCGGCGAGCACATCCACCTGGCGAACGTTGCAATATCCGGTCCGGTACCGAACACTGGTGCCGCCCTTATTCACTTTCACGCGCAAGGTATGGCAACTGCCTTCGGGCGTTTCAGGGGGCGTGTAGCCGAGCAGATAGAACTGGTCCTGTTCGCGCGCGATCTTTTCCATGCCTCCGGCCAGATCGTTGGTATTGATGATGACGAAACCGCCAGTTCCGTTAGCCAGCATGTACATGGCTTCCTGGTTGGTTGTCGCGCTGGGAGGGAACGTCGGCATAATCATGCGCGGGTTCGTCATCGGGTTCATTCCGTTCATCATGGGATTGACGGGAGCAACTGCGCCGCCGCGGCTGCCGGTCGTGCCGGTGCCTGTTCCAGTACCGCCTCGTCCGCCGCCCGCGCCGCCGCTGGGAGCCCCGGCACCGCCGCGGGAGCCTCCTCCGCCGCTACCCATACCCCCGCCGCCGGGCGCGCCTCCGCCGCCGCGGGATCCACCGCCGCCGCCTCCTCCGCTTACGCCGCCGCCGCCACCACCGGTCGCGCCGCCGCCACCGCCGCCGCGGGCCTGGAACGAATTGCTAAATGAAGCCAGGGAAGATCCCCCCGGCAATCCCGACAAGCCTCTCAATAAAAAACCCAGGTGACCGGGGCCGCGGCCCATTCCCGGGACGCCCAGGTCCATCGGTGTCGCCAGCCCGCGAACATCCACCGGGTAGATCGATACGTTTGCCTTGTTGCAAGCATCGACGGTAGCTGTCAACTCCGAACGCAGTTCGTCATTCAAAGGAAATCCTTCGGTCAGCATCACCACCATCTTGCGGCCCGGCACATCCTGGAGGCCCTTGGCAAGGCTGCGAATACCGAGCAACACATCGCGAATGCCGAAAGAGGCCGCTGGACTGAGGGATGCCGGACCCCCTCCGCCGGCGTTGCCGGTGTTGAGACTGGGCATGTTGTCGGTGGTGTTCACCGAAGACGATCTCACGCCGCTGATTACCGCCCTCAGGCGGTCCGGATCGTTGGTGAAGTTCTGCGAGATCTGTAGCGTGCCGGAAAAATTCGCCACCGCGATGAACTTGTTCGGTCCGGTGTTATTGTCCACGAACTTCTCCGCTGCTTTGCGCGCGTTGATCTGGTTGGCGAAAGAGGTCGAAGCGTTATCGAAAAACAGCACCAGGTAACGTTTCTGATTGTTGAGCGGCGATTTCGGGTCGGCTTCGAAGGTGAAACTGGTGATGTTCTGTTCCTTATTGTCTTCGTATACCTTGAAGTCTTTCTGCTCCAGATCCGTGATGTAGTTGCCTTTTTTGTCCGTCACGACGGAATCCACGAGCACCACTCTGGTCTCGGTGCGGATCACCGTCGGTGTTGCTGTTTGAGCAACTTGTTGCGTCCGCGAGGGGACGCTGGTCAATAGAAGCGTAGTCAAGACTGCTGCTGTTCGGAATCGCATGCCATACCTCACTGAATTGCCACGGCGCCGTTGAGCGCCGACATCAGTTGCCCTTCAGAATCCCGTACCACGAGCCGGACCATATAGCTTCCGGGCTGGACCGAGAAATTGGTTTTGATCGTGATCACGCCGGCCGCCATTAACTTGGCCATCGTCTCGTCTTTCATCTTGATCTCGACGGTCTTCTGGATTGCCGACAGGAAATTGCCGTTGTGATCGAATACCGCGGAAACAACTGTCAGATTGTTCACGTTACGGCCGTCGGTTTTCCGGAACTGAATGTGGTGCGGGTCCATGCGGCAGACTACTGCGATAGTGGCGTCTTTGTCGCTGGACTTGAAATACTGCGTATGCAGTTCCACCGGCAGGTCGCTGAGTTCGTCGCGGGAGAATACCGAGTCCTCGATTTCCTCCTTGGCAGTCTCCTCCGCGTTTGACGCCTTTTTGGGAGCGTAAAATCCCTTCCGCGCGGTAATGTTCAAACCACTCGCCGGCGGATTGGTTTTGACCGTCACCTTCAGGGAGTGGAAGGAGCCGTCGAGCTTCAGGTTCTGCGGCGCGAAAGCCAGGACATAATAGTATTCGGGCGCCCCCGCCAGTTGCTTCACTCCGGCGTCGAGATCGTTGCTGTTTTCGAAGAACGATCCGCCCGTACCATAGGCCATTTCCGCCAGCACGTCCGAGTCGATCTGCGCGTTGAGGCGGTCGTAATTTGCTTTCGCAATCTGATACTGGACGGAGTACTTGCTGGTTTGAGAGGCGTCGAGGCTCGGATCTGTCCACAGTCCCCGCGCATCCAGGCTATTGATCACCACGTTGGCCTTGATGGCGCGATTGATGATCTCGTTCCGGTCCGGCTGGTAAGAGTCGGGCGTGTAGAATCCCGGAGAAACCAGAACCACGATGCGTTGGCCGGGCATTGCCGCCATGTGCCGCACGACATCCGTAAAAACGGTTAACGCCACATGGCTATCCTGTTCGCCCACTCCCAGCGCCTGCTGCGCCACTCCCTGTGCATACTGAGTCGCCTGCGCGACAGTCATCGTGGTTGAACCCAGGCACGCCATGGTTTCCTGGGCAGCCAGGTTGGTGACTGTCGGATCGTTATGGTTGATCATCAGGTCGGCCATGTAGAAGCTGATATCGGGACAGGGAGTGGCCCCGCCACCGCCCGCGATCGAGCGATTGCGGAGAAGTAGGAGGTCGGCCTGGAGTTTATCGACATCGTCGGTAAAGTCGACCACGTTCTGGCCGGAGGTGGTGTAAATCGCGGCGCGGTCGGTTTTCGGCAGCGCGGATAGTTGCCGGCCGACAGCGTCGCGCGCGCGCGCCAAATCCCCAAACTGCAAGTGCATGTCGTCGAACAGATAAGCCACGAAGCGTTCAGGAATGTCGGGCGCCTTGGCCGGTTCGCCGCCCTCCGGCGGGAGAGTCTCGACTGTCTTAGCCGCTTTCGCCGCCTGCTCACCCGATTTCTCCACCGTGAAGCGGACGATTTCCTGCTGTTTGCCGCGATCGAAAACCTGGAAATTCTCTTTTGTGAAGTTCCCTATGATGCGACCGTGACTGTCCCGCACCACGACTGGCACCGAGACCATGTCCACCCGAGCTTTGAACATGGCGGGCGCCTCTTTCTGGCTGATCTCCGGCGCGTTCTTATCGATTGCCGGTGCGGCCGGCGCTGCTTGCGGCGGCGAAGATGTCGGCGGTGCGGCGGGAGCGGTTTGCGCCGTTCCGGATTGCTGGGCAGTTTGGGACAACGCCCGTATGACCGTCAGACAAGCCAGCAGGACGGCGCAGGATAGCGACACTCGTAGGCGCTGGGTCACAATCAGGTCTCACTTATCATACCGGAATCTAAGATCCTGGGGCGGGTGACCAAATGGCCAGTCTGCGGCGGGTCAGATACCCCGCTCCAGGCCTGCCGGTAAAGACGCGTGTTAAGCGAGCAGGTTTCGCGATCCGAGTAGGTCCTTCGAGCTACCTCGATCTGATTTCCGCGCTACATTTGGACCATGGTCCTCAAGGAACGTACTGCCATCGTTACCGGCTCGGGCGGCGCTGGCTGCGGACGAGCCCTCGCCCTCCGGCTGGCGAGAGAAGGCGCCGCGGTCATAGTCTCCGACGTCGATATCGACGGCGGTGCGGAGACCCTGCGCCGCATCCAGGCGTCCGGCGGCCGGGCGGCTTTCCGCCGGGCCGACATGCGGCTCGAAGCACAAGTTCACGATCTGGTGGATTTCGCGGCGCGCGAATTTGGGCCGCTCGGCCTACTGGTAAATAACGCCACCGCGCCCTTCGCGCATGGTTACGACATGGACGGCTGGCTAAGGGCAGTCGAGACGGACTTCGTCGGGCCCTTGATGGCGACGCGATACGCCGTCGAAGCCATGCGTCAGCACCGGCAGGGCGGCGCGATCGTGAATATCTCGTCGATTTCGGCGCTCTGGCACGGCCGCCGAACTCCGGCAGCGGCACCCGTCTATGACGCCGCCAAGGCCGGCCTTCTGCGCCTCACCACCGGCCTCGCCGAGTTCGCGAAGGCGGATAACATCCGCGTGAACTGCCTCGCTCCCGGCTGGATCGCGACCGAGGGCCCGCGAAAATATTGGGAATCGCTTTCCCCGGTCGAGCGTGCCGAACGCGGCGTCCCCGCGCGGCTCCTGCCGACGGAGGAAATTGCCGCCATGGTTGTGCGGTTAGCGACCGACGATTCCCTGGCGGGCCGGGTGGTGGTCTGGTGGTCCGACGAAGAACCCAAACTCCTCGCGTGGGGCGACCGCGGCTACAAAAACTGGGAGCCATTCGCGCTCTGAGCCGCACCCGCCGGCAATTACTCCCGAGATTATGTGCTGCTTCGCATAATGGCGATTGCTATGCATCGGCAGGATACGGGGGTGAAGCTAAATGTTGCTGGCATTATTCTTCATTTTGTTGGTGCTTTGGGCGTTGGGGTTCCTGGCGTTCCACGTTGCGGGAGGGCTCATCCACCTGCTGCTGTTGGTCGCCGTGATCGCGCTCGTGATGCATCTGTTCACCGCGAGAACGGTCTAGCGGCGTCTCATCGCCGCGCGCCGTAAATCACGCGGAGGACCGAGCGTACGTACTGCTCGTCGGTCAGATTTTCCACCGCCTCGTCGGGAAATTGCACCAGCGAGCGGAAATGTTCTGCCAATTCGCGAAACAGAACGATCCGCGCCAGCGGATCGTAGCCCTCCCGCAGGGTAACCGCGCGGACTGCCAAAGCGGCGCTTTCCGGCGTCACGACGCTTCGCAGGCGCGCCGCGAGGTGCGGCTGGGCCAGTAGCGAATTGTACTTGGCGGGCGCGATCTGCTCGATATCGGGCATTTCCGTGGTCCGCTCCCGCGCCACGATGGTGTTGGCCGCCATGTCGCCGAGCCGTTGCGCGTTCCGGCTGAACACGCAGGTAAGTCCGCCGACGAGATAAAAGAAGGGGAGCATATCGATGACGCGCAAAAGATTGCGCAGGGCAATTTGCGGGAGCTCGAGGCGCAAACCGTGCACATCCATCACGCGCAATCCGAGCAGCCGCTTGCCGATCGTCTGCCCGCGCCAGCGCCATTCGAGCACGATCGCATAGACGATCGAAATCGCGAAGAACCCGGCCACCGAAACGGCGTTCGCCACGTCGGTGTTCATTTTGGCGACCAGCTTGGCAATCTGCCCGACGAGCATGTTCCCAAGTACGATGGCGGCGGTATCCACGCTCCACGCCAGCGCGCGCGTGACCGGTGTGGCGAGTTCGAACGAGAAGACCACTCCTTCGGGAGTCTCGATACTCAGGCGGGATGGACGCGCGGCCGTCATTCGCGGCCGGCCCATCCCAGATACAGTGAGAGCGCCGTGAGTTCGCAGGCGCCGAACGCGATCTTCAGACCGTAGGGAATTACGGGCTTGTGATACTGCGAAATGAACGCCTCCACCATTCCCGCCCACACCAGCATGGCGGCGGCGCCGCCGACAATGGCGAACAAATCCGGCGCGATCGCGCGCAGCCGCTCCGGTCGCGTGGTGCTTCCACCCCAGCCGATGAGCGCGCCCGCCAGAATGAAGCCGCCCTGCCCGCCCAACAGAATCGCGGGAATCTCCACCGACCCGTGCGGCAGCAGCCAGCCGGTCAGAAACGTGCCGAATCCGGCAGCGATATAATCGGCCGCCACCGCGCCCAGGATCACACCATTATAAAAAAGCAGGATCAGCGTGCCCACTCCGAACGTCATTCCCATGGCCAGCGTGACCACGGTGACCTGGATGTTGTGAGTCATTAGTTCGGCGGAGAAAGTCGCCTTGGATCCGCTGAGCCTGTCCTTGCTGACGGTTTCTTCCTGATGGACCCGTTCGGCGGGCGAATTGAGCAGACCCTGGAACGGCATGAGCACAGCCTTGGAATGCGGGTCCATGCGAATCGCCAGCCACCCGAAGGCGCAGCCCAGCACCGTGATCCCAACCGACAGCCGGAACGCTCCCAGGTGGCGCCGGAAAGCGCGTGGAAATCCCAGCAGGATGGCCTTCCAGCGGATCTTCCTGGGCTCGCGCGTTTCGTGGATTTCGGTGTACGCGCGCGCCACCAGCGATTCCAGCGTCCCGCGCAGCGCCGGGTCGGTGGAGAACGTATCGAGCCGTGCCAGCCCCGCCGACGATCGTTCGTAGAGGTAATGCAGGCGCTGGATTTCGGCCAGCGTGAGGCGCCGTTCGGGATCGGTGTCCATGCCCTCCAGAAGCGCCCGCAATTCGTCCCAATAAGGACGCTCGGCGGCCGCGAAACGCGCCATATCGACGATCACAGCACCTGCCTCCGCTTCACCTCAAGATACTCCGAAGTCACTTGTGTTTTGATGCGGCCCGGGTCAACCACGGCGAGCCGCACGCCGCGATTGCTGAGCGCGCGAGAGAGATGGCGCAGGCGATTACCGATCATCTGGCCTCCCAGGCCGGCGTAAAGCGAATCGAGATCGGCCGAGGACGCGTCGGTAAAGAGCGGCTTCAGTTCCGGCGGTTGCGGCGTGTTCACCAGCACCACGTGACGGCGGGCAAGGATGGCGATTTCGCGTTCGAAGGTCTCCGCCAGCAGGGCATCGTCCAGCGAGGTGAAGAAGACGAGCAGCGCGCGCCGGCTCAGGTTCAACTGGAGGGTTGTGAAAACCTCGCGGAAATCGGGGCTCACGCGGCTGGCCTGCAGGTTGTAGATGGCTTCGCGGCAGAGGCGGAAATGGTCCAGGCCATTTCGCGCGCGGACGAATTTGTGGGTGCGGTCGCTGAACGTCACCAGGCCGAAGCGGTCCGCTTGTGCCTGCGCCACCAACGCCAGGTGCAGCGCGGCGCCTACGAAGCTTTCCAGAATCTGCGGGCGGCCGGAAAGGCGCGAGGAATCCACCGCGGCATAAACTTCCTGCGCATGTTCCACTCGGAACAGCTTCACCACCGGAAACTGCCGGCGCGCGGTGGCCTTCCAGTCGATATCTTCGAACCCGTCGCCGGGCATGTAGTGGCGGAGGTTGTCGAACTCGCGGCCTTTCCCCACTTGCCGCCGCATGCGCAGACCGGTGACGGCAGTGCGCTGAAAAATCGCCGCGGTGGCGCGGTCGCGCAGGTTGGGATAGACCCGAACGGTTGAGACGAGCGCCCGCTCGGAGCGTGCCAGCCAAAGACCGAACGGCGAGGGCGCTTCGAGATGAATTGCGGTGACGGCATGATCGCCGCGTTCGATACCCGTGCAGGCCCAGTCGAGGCGCGAATCGCCCGCCGGAACGACGGCGTCCTCGACGAGGTTCGCCGACGGCACGGCGGCGGGTGTGGATACACTGAGGCGGATGGCTAGCGGCTCTTTGAGCCGGTTCGAAATGCGAATCGGCACGTGCGCGGGAAGGTCCTTGGTGAATCGCAGGACGGATGGCGCGCCGGCCGTCAGGGCATCGAGACGCGCGCGCCCGCGGAGGGCGTCCGCGGCGACGACGAGCGCCCACAGCGCCAGCGTGACGCCGCATGGGACGGCGAGTCCCGGAACAAATCCCGCCGCGGCTGCCAGCGGCAGCGCCACCACGGCGGCCAGGAGCAGCAAACGCTGAGACGGAACGATCATAGTAAGGCAGCCCATCCTGGCTGCCGCCGGCTTTTAGCCGGGGTCGGAGACGCTGAACTGCTCATCGCGGCACCGGCACATCGTGTAAAATCCGATCCAGCACCTCCGAAATCCGCACCCCTTCGAGTTCCGATTCCGGACGCAGCAGAATGCGGTGTTCGAGCACCGGAGATGCCACCGCGCGCACATCGTCCGGGCTGACGAAATCGCGGCCCGAAAGCGCCGCCCAGGCGCGGGCGGCGCGCAGCAGAGACTGGGTGGCTCTCGGACCGGCGCCCACCAGGACGGCATCGTCGCTCCGCGTGCGGCGCACCACCTGCACGGCGTAATCCACCAGTTGGTCGCTCACCAGAACCAGCCCCATCGCCTCGCGCAGAGCAGTCAGCTCCGCTTGCGTGACGCATTGCGTCACTTCGCCGCGCAGGAGCACCGCTTCCGGCGCCGTTTCGTTGAGACTCCGCCGCGCCAGCGACAGCTCTTCCTCGCCCTGCGGCCACGTCATAGGGATTTTCAGCATGAAGCGGTCCTTCTGCGCCTCGGGTAGGGGATAGGTCCCCTCCGATTCGATGGGGTTCTGCGTGGCGAAGACCGTGAAATCGGGGGAAAGCTTATGGCTCTCGCGATCGATGGTCACCGTCCGCTCCTGCATCGCCTCCAGCAGCGCCGATTGTGTCTTGGCGGGCGCGCGATTGATTTCATCGGCCAGCAGAAACGTCGTGAAAAGCGGCCCTTTCACCAGCGTGAACTCGTTGCGCCCGAGATTGAAGATGTGGGTGCCGGTGATATCGGCCGGCATCAGGTCGGGCGTGAACTGAATGCGTTTGAACTCGCCGCCCAGGCAGCAGGCGAGCGTGCGCGCCAGCAGGGTCTTGCCGAGCCCCGGAACACCCTCGATCAGCGCGTGCTGATTGCACAGCACCACCACCAGCGAATAGCGAATCGCGTCGTCCTGGCCGATGATCACTTTGCGGATGCCCGCGAGAATGTTGTCAGTGGCAGCTTGGAATTGATCGAGGTTCAAAGCGGTCCTTTCGCATGCAATACGGTCTGGATTTCGCGCGCCGCGGCAAGCGGGTCGCGCCCGTGCTGGCGCAGAATGGCCTCGGCGCGCGCGCGGCGCTCGGGCGACAGATCGCGCCCATTGCCGGCAAGCCACTCGTTCCAGCAGGCGGCCGCCAGGCCGGCAGGCTTGATGTGGCGGCGCAGCAGCGTGTTGAGTCCGGAAATCGAGGTGCGGCCGGCGAGCGTCTGGCGCGGCGCCGCGGGAGCGGGCGGTGGAAAGCTGGCGGCGTTCTTCCAGATGAAGAGGGCGGCGCACAGCGCCAGCCCGACGGCCATCCCGGTGAGGTGGAAATGGCGCGCCAGGCCGACTACCGTCCCCGATTCGTTTATGCCGAAATGCTGCTCGTCGAAAATGACATGGGTCTTCGGACCGATGGCAGCGGAAATTCGGTCCAGGCGATCGAGTTGCGCGACCTGTTCATTGCTGAAGTCGCCGCTCTCCGAAAAGAGCACGATGCTGCCTTTCCCGAAATTCTTCTCCACAGCCTGGATTTCATCGCCGGCGCGATCCATTACGCGCCAGCCCGGCGCCTCGCTGAAGTACGGGAGCTTCCTTTCTTTGTCAAATGCCAGTTTCACCTGCCACCGCCTTGCGATTTGCTCCGCCTGCGGCGGCTCGCCCTCGCCATCCCAATTAGACGTCGCCACCACGCGATTACCGCGGTTGGCCAGTCTCTCCCAGGTATCGAGGGGCGACTGTGACGCTCCCGCATCCGGCCCGGCATGGAACGCTAAAAAAAAGTACGCCGCGTTCTTCTCATCGGAATACTCCAGCGGCTGAAAGTTTCGGCTAACCCCGAGCCCGGGCGTGCGCGCCAGAGCGTCGTAGAGCAGTTTCGCGCCCGAAGGGCTGGCTTTCATGCTGGAATAATCCGGGTAGACGTCGCCCGTCGCGAACCGGATGGAAAATGCGCGGATCAGTCCGAAGGTGAACACCGCCGCCAGCAGGACGATAACAAAGCCGGCGCGTGCGTCGCGCAAAGACGCGTTCATGCCGCCGCTCCCCGCGGCGCGGCGAGCGCCATTTTGATGCTCTCCGTCCGTCCGTGAAATTCCGATGCCTCTCCAGCCGAGACTTCGTGCCGCCCGTACCAGGCCCGTTCGAAAGCCGCGATATTGACGGCGAACTCGCGCCGCGCGCCGGCGAAGGCGCGCGCCCTGCGTCGCAATTCGAGTTCATATTCGCGATTGGTCTTGCCGGCATCGATGGTCAGGAATTGATTGCGCCCCAGCCACGCTAGATTCGCCAGATAATACGCGCGCAACGCCAGCCGGAAGTTGCCTTCGGCGATCATCCTCTCGGCCAGCTCCAGCCAGCCGTCTTCCGGAAGCCGGTCGACCGTGAGATCTTCGGCATCGAGCCGGACCGCTTCGAGCGCCGGCGCCGGCGCTTTGGGGGGCGCGCGCACGAACCAGCGCCGCCGCCAGGCAATCCAGCCGGCGACGAGCAATACCAGAGCGATCAGAACGTAAAGGCTCCAGTGCAGCCCCGATTTCGGCAGCGTGCCCTCATTCTGCTGGCCGGCGATCGCGAACAGCTTGCGCAGCCACTGGAAAAACGAATCGATCGCCTTGCCGATGGCGTGGAAGATCGACTTCAGGCCGTCGATCAGCTTATCGGTAACGCGAATCAGCCACGGCACGCCTTGCGGCGCGGTCTCCGCGCGCGCCGGCAGCCGCCAATCGTACTCCGACGACTGCATGGCCTGGCGCACCGGCTGTTCCAGTTGCTGTGGCGGAACGTTGCCGAAGGCGTGAAAAGGCAGGAGCAGCAGAAGAAGACCGGCGGCCGTGGTGATCGTACGCAGGCCGGCCCGGATATCCTCGCCTGTGCGAACCGATTCTCCGTAGAAGGCGCGCAGGCAGTACACCGCCTGGATAAACGGGTCGAAAATCATCCACGAAATGGCCAGCGTGGCCCAGAAAAACAACGGCGTGAAAATGTAGTATCCTCCGCTGCGGCTGAATTGCGACTCGTAGCCGGTTAGCGTGTGGACGAGTTGTGGGAGAATCGCCAGCGTGAGGGCGAGATTGGCCGTAAAGAGCAGCCAGAGGAAACCGATGATGGGCAGGAGAAACCAGCTCTGCCGCCGGTCGAAGCCGGCCAGTTGCCGCGCGCGAGCCATCAACTGCGTGGGGTCGAGATCGCCGCGGTCGGCGAGAGCGGTAGCGCTGCGATAAAAAGCTACGGTCCAGGAGAATCCGAAAATGGTGAGCAGGCTCAAGGGCAGAACCACCAGTTTGGTGGCGCCGAGGAATGCCTGGCCGGCAACCAGATTCCAGATGTGCTGCCACGTCCATGGGATTTCGGGTGTGGCGCAGAGATGCCGGCGCAGGCGGCCGGCGAAAATCCCGCGCCAGCAGTTCATCCATACCAGGAGCAGCGCAAGCACCACCGAATCCCTGCCGGCGGTGGCGTCGGTGGTGTGCGGGTTGTTGACGTCGTTCCAGAAAATCAGCAGCGCCAGCGCGAACGGCGTGGCGCCGATAAAGTGGCAGACGAGTGTACTCCGCGGCGTCCGGCGAAGCAGGTGGACCGCCTCTTCGAGCAGTGGGACGGCGCCGGGAGCTACGCGCACGCGAGACTCCATACACAGCCGCGACCCTTCATCGATTCTGCCATGTGGGCTCCGGGCGCGCTGTCGATTCCAGAAAGGCCTGCCCCACGCCGTAGAACACGAACCAGGCAAACACAAATCCAGCCAGCGCGAGGGCGGCCGGAAGGAAGCGGCGGAACGCCCGCCGCGCCGATGGACGGTCGCGCGCCACTGCCTCCAGACAGGCCGCGCACAAAAGCTGCGATTCGTGCTCGGTCACGCACTCGCGGCAGAACGACCGCACGCAATGCGGACAACGGCAGGATGCCTCGCGGTCCGGATGGTTCCAGCAGCGCTGTTGAATGGCCGGGCTCATGCTTCGGTCAGTCCTTTATGATATCTGTCTCGTTCCGGTATGTGCCGCTTAGTGTGAGGATAGCGCCGATGAATCCCAGCAGTAACTCCAGCCAGTAAGTCGCCTGGTGGGCCACCACGAACGGGCGCAGCGGGCCGGTCATGGCCGGTCCCGCGCCGGCGCGCACGCTGTTAATGAATGTGAAGGTGAATGTCTGAACGTAGAAGGTCACGCCGGTGAGCAGCATCGAAGCGACCGCCACCCGCTGCATCGCGCTCGAAAGTTTGCCGCGTGAATGCTCCACGAGTACGGCCACCGCGCCCACGATCAGCACCACCGCCAGCCCGGTATTCACGCGATTCCAGATCGCGGAAATCGAACGTGCGGTGGCCAGTCCCACGATCGAACTCACGACCAGGACGAGAACGAAGAGATCCGACGCCGGCGTATGATTGGCCGCCCGGGTGCGGGGTCGAACCTCCGCGGGGGCCGATGCGGCGGCCACCGGACCGGCACTGCTCTTTCCCGCTTCCGTCCAATTCGCGTCCACTCGGCCTTGCAGCTCTTCGATTCGCGGCTCGACCTGGCGCAGGAATCTCCGCGCCGTCCAGGTGCGGAAAAGCGAGGGGAGTTCGTCGCGGCTCACCGCCGTGTATAAACGGCAGCGGCATCCTCCGGCGAGCGAAACCGCGAGCCACGCTCCGATCCAGACCACCGTCGCGATGGTCCAGCCGATCGCGACCGCTTGCGGCCAGAAGGTGAGGAAAGATGCCGAGAACAGCCACGCCACCGCGAAGGCCAGCATGGGCGCGGACACATAGAATCGCACCCCCGGTGCAACTACGATGGCCTGAATATCGCGCAGGTAAAAGCGCTTGTATTCCTCGCGAAACCAGGCCGATTTCACCAGCAGAATGTGGTCCGAGCCCATCCATAAACTGGCGCCCGATACGATGCCCCGTCGGCGTCCGGGCAGCCGGCGGTATTTCTCCTCAGCGGCCGGTGGCATTCACTCCCATCCGGACCTGCTCCCACCAGTAGACCACCAGCCAGATCCAGCCGATCGTCTCGGTAAGCCCGAACACGATAGCCGCCACGAACCGCCATCGATGTTTGCGAACCAGGCTGAGCGGCCGCTTCCACATCATCGCGGAGAAGACCACGGCGCCAGGGCCGGTGATGATCGTCAGCGGCCAAAAAATGAGCGATGCCAGCGGAACCGCGATCGCGATGGAATCGTACAACGTGCGCGCAGGGTCGAGGTATACCGCCTTGCTGTGGCCGGGCCCGGCGGTGACGCACGCCGGACACCATACTTCGCCCTCGAATTCCACCGAGCACAACTGGCACACGAATCGGCCGCACTGATGGCAGGCTGCGACGGCGCGTTTCGACGGATGATCGAAGCACGCGGCCTCCCCCTCGTTCGCGCTCTCCGGCACTGCGGGCGCGCCCGGCGCTGCGAACAGCGCGGGAAACACGCGCACGGTATTGTGCGAACCGCAGGCCGTGCATACCGCGGCGCCGGTGGTTGACAGCTCCCATAAGGGCAGCGGCGAATCGCAGCGGGCGCACGGGAGAGGCATTGAAGATCAGATCCGCGATGGCTCCGGCGGCGCATCGCCGGCCTTGATGACGCGAGTATCGGCAATCATATCGTGCATCGCGCGCTTCTGCGCGTCCACGCCGGCGATCATGTACCCAATGCCCAACGTCAGGGAACTCAGCCATTTTGCGAAATAGCGCCCGAAGGCGCGGCCCAACGTCACCGGGCCGCCGTTCGGCCGAACCACTTTCAGCCCGAGCGCCATCTTGCCCGGTGTGGCACCCACGCGCGCTACGAAGAATCCTTCATACGCGGCGGTGAGGAGGATGCTCACGAGCATGCTGAGGGCCAGCGTCCCCATCATGGAGCCGAACGCCGCGAGTGCCTCGTCGGGCGGCACCGGCTGCTGTATGTTCAGTAAAGGCCTGAAGGCGCTGCCCACGATCAGGAACTCAAGCGCGCTCGAGACGACGCCCAGGATCACGGCGTCGATCACGGCCGCCACGAAGCGAATCCAGAACCCGCCATAACGGAATGCAGGCGCTACCGGCGCGACGCCTTCCCGCAGTTTTTGCACGAAACTGCTCTTGCAGGCTGGGCACACCAGTGTAGCGCCGAAGCGGGCGAGTTCGTCGAGCGGGGATGGCCGGCCGCACTGCGAACAGTAGCGAACATCGGGATCGATTCCAGTGGCCATGGGTTCCTTGGCTTACTGTAGCAGCTTCGGCTCGATGGCGCGGTGCGCCCCCACAAAGAAAAAAAGGAGATCGCGCTCGCAATCGCGATCTCCCGGTCGAAACGCGGATGTTTGGGTCCTACTGATAAATGACGCTGCCGGCGGTCCCGACCCCGGCCGAGTACAAAGCCTGAACCGTGGTCGAAGGTGAAGACGTCAAGCTCGTGGTGAACGGTACTGGCGCCGGTCCGGAAGACACAGTCAAGTATCCAACGCCGCCGGAAGTGGCCGATCCCGTCGCCGGCAGCAGGTCCAGGACCTGTGAGGAAACCGTAAACCCTCCGGTTCCTGCGGTCGTGGTACAGGTGAAAACCGTCGCGGTGGTGGTTGTGTTGGGCTCTGTCCCGGTGCTCGTGCCCGAAAAACCTTGGATGCTGACCACGTCGGTGGAGTTCCCGCCAGTCCAGGCCAGAGGCATCCCGTTGCTTCTCACGACCGTGGTGGGCAGGCCGCCCGTAATAGTAAGCGGCGGGCCGAGCGTAATCGAGGTGTTGAAGCCTTTTACCCCCGTCCCGCCGGCGGCAGTGATCGGATAGGCGCCGGCGCCGAGTGTGCCGGTCGGGCCGCCCGTAAGACCGAGCCCGGTTTCACCGATCGTCAGAGAGTAGGCGCCCGCGGAGTCCGTCATTGCGCTATTGCTCAGGTTCGAGACTGCCGGCCCGCTAATGGTGACTTGGCCGGCATCCAGATTTGTGGATACGCCTCCCGCCGATGGCGTTTGGGTAGCGTTATTGCCAGTGAAGGTGGCGGTATACACCGTGCAGCTTCCGATAGTCTGCGTGTTCACCGTCGTCGAACCGCCGGTTGCCAACGAGGGCAGTTCCAGCCCCGACAGTTGCGTAAAGCTCCCTCCGACGGAGGCCTCGGTGAACGTCTCACCTTCCACGGAACTGCTGATCTGGGTCAACTCGAAGCTGCCCGTATTGATTGTGGCCCCGTTATCCAAGGAACTCAGCAGAGACGAAGAGTATCCCGCCAAAGTACAGGTACCGGCGGAGGCGCTGTTGGCGATTGAAATGGTGGTGGCCGGGCTCTTGACGCCGTTCACGGAGATTTGTAGAACCACCGTGCAGCCGGTCGCGATGTTCGCCGGGAGCTGGAAGTTGATCTGATCCTCACCGGCGTAACCGGCGCGGCCCGCGAACAGAGCCGGGATTGCCGTGCCGCCGACGATGGCTTGCACGGTAACTCCGTTCTTAGTGAAGTCATAGACCGGAGATGGAATGTTGTCGTCGCCGGCAACCCCGCCGAGGCCGGTACCGTAGACGACCATGTACTCTCCCGGGTACGCAGGCGAAATCTTGATCCCGTTAATTGTTCCGGTAGTGAGCCGGTTGAGGTCGTATTCCGTCGTCGAAACCACGTTTTGCGCCACTGCCAGACCGTTGCCGGTACTGTCCTGGGTAAACATGGCGAATTTGCTTGCCAGCACCTGCGTCGTCACCGGCGCGCTGGTCGCAGTACCGCTGGTGACCGTCACATTGTAGTTTCCGGTCGCTACCGAGGATGGCAGAATGCCGGCGAGCTGACACGTTCCAGTGCCGTCATAGCCTGGATCTTCATACCAGAGGAGGGCATTCGTCCCCGTCCCGCCCGCCGCCGGTGTGAATGTAATCTGTACGCCATCCGGAGTGGTTGTCGGCCGCGGGACGCTGAACTCGGTCAACTGGCTGCCTGGACACAGCAGCTTGCCTTTCACAATGAAAATCGTTCCCTGCGCCACGTTCGGGGTATTGCTGGCGGCGTCCAACACCGCCGTGATAGTCGGCGGAGGATTGGTGACCGTTCCGCCGGTCGTCAGAGTGCCGGCGCCGCTCAGTGTGAACGTGATCGCACCAGTCGCATTGAACCCGCCGGAGCCAGATAGGCTGGGAAACGAACCCGAATCGCCGGCGTAGCTCCCGGTGGCACTGGCGACCGTGGCGGAAATACCCGAAGCGGAAGTTCCTCCCCCGAGAAGCCCTACTAGAGCCGAGTCCGGTATCACCATAGTTCCGCCCAAGATGCCGTTTTTGAGCGTCAAAGTATAGGGAGCGCCCGTAGTCGTGATGGTCGTCAGGTCGATGGTTGAACTGAACGTGCCGCTGTCCGTAATCCCGCCGGTCAATGTCGCCGACCCCGACGCGGCGTACCCCCCCGAAGCGGTCGCCGTCATGGTGGCATTGATGGCGAGGTTCACATTCAGCGTTGCGGCCTCCGCCGCCGCACACACTAATAAGGCTGTCAAAATTCGTAGCATTTTCTTTTTCTTCCTCCGTGAGGCGCCCAGCCTCCGCCCCCCGAGTGTAATTCGGAGCATACAGGCGCCTCCGAAAGTGTAACGCAAGAAACGGGCGACAGGGGGCTCATTCCGGTGAAGCGTATCACAGCCAACACCGTGACGGAGGCGCGGCCGCGAGGAATCTGTTCCGGTGAGGCCATCCCTAGGGTATGGATGTCTTGAACAAACCTGCCAAGTTATTGACTTTACGAGAGCGCCTTGCGGTTCGATCAATCGAGCTCGCTCTCGTTGAGAGGGAACTCCTTCCGGCTGTCTTTCCTTGATCCCGAAACCGAGCCTTTCGCCGCCGCACTGGCCCCACGCCTTCCCGAAGACGTGCTTGCTTCTGTACGAATTCCCACTATCGAGCTGAGCCGCCCCACAACTTCTTTCAGGGATTCCGCCTGCGCGGTCAATTCCGTCGACGCCGAGGCGCTCTGTTGGGCGCTGGCCGCAGCTTGTTGCGTCACGTTTTCCATTTGGGTGACCGCCTTTGCCACCTGCTCGATTCCCCGCGACTGCTCCTGGCTTGCCACGTTTACTTCGTCCACCAGCACTTTGATTTTGTTGGAATCCTGCACGATGGCGCGGATCGCGGCGGCCACAAGGTCCACCTTCGCCTTGCCATCGCGCGACCGCGCAATCGATTCCTCGATCAGAGACGCCGTATCCTTCGCCGCTTGCGCGGACCGCTGTGCCAGGTTGCGAACCTCGTCGGCCACCACCGCAAACCCCATTCCGGCTTCGCCCGCCCGCGCCGCTTCCACGGCCGCATTCAGAGCCAGGATGTTGGTCTGAAATGCGATCTCATCGATCACCGCGATAATGCGCGAAATTTTCTTGCTGGACCCGGTCAGCTCCTGCATAGCCTCTACCGTGCCGTCGAGAGAGCGATTCGCATCCGAAAACGCAGCCTGTAACCGGCCCACCAGTTCCGCCGCGGCATTGGTATTTTCGGTGTTTTTCTGCGCCATGGAATTGATTTCCTCGCTCGACGAAGAAGTTTCCTCCAAAGACGCCGCCTGCTCGGACGAACCCTGTGCCAGGGCTTGGCTGGACGATGAAATCTGCGCGGCCGCATTGGCCACTTGGGCTGCCCCACCGCCGATTTCGGAAACTGCCCGCACCAGCGTTCGATTGATACCGCGAACCATCGCCAACACAAGGCCCGCGCTCGAGAGAACCGATGACAACAGAACCATCCAAATCAATGTACGGCCGTGCGATGCACGGGCGCGGCCCTCGACACCATTCCGCGCCCCGGAAGATCGGCTGTATTCGGCTTCTGCCGCCACCGCCGATTTGAGCGAAGTGGAGATCGGGGTGGCTTCCGCGACGTATTTCTTGTAGGCTTGTTCTTCCTTCGATGCGCGGCTGAGCTCGGCGACCCCATCCCAAGCTCGATAATACTGGTCGAGCAGAGGCTGAATCTTGCCGTACAACTCTCGCCCTTCGTCGGAGAAAATGGCTCGCGCCGCCGCTGACATTCCCGCTGCGATATTGCCCTTGAGACGCTGAATCTCGCCGTCCAGCCGGGCCTTGTCCGCGGGATCGGTGGAGGCGACGTGGCGCCACATATCGCCGCGTAGTTCGAGCAGGCCCGCCTGTACCCGGCTACACGCGGAAACTCCCGCCAGAGATTCGTCGGCAAGGGCAGCCAGAGAGTTGTCCGCCCCGGAGATCCCGACCAGGGCCACAATTCCTAAAATGATCGTCGTCAAGCTCAGAAATGCCCCGGTCAGGGCAAACCTTCTCCCTATTGTCATATTCGAAGCGCGCACTTGATCCTGCCTCTCTTACAATTTCTATCGGCGATCCTCCGCGGATCTTTAGGTGTCGTCACGCCGCAACCGGCCGCTGGGAGTTACCATAACCGTCGAAAATCGATACCCGGTCGACAAGCCGTTCCTAAAACTGATAGATGTGGTAGCTAGCCGAAAAATCGCGGGCCGGCCGGTGGGTGTCTGGACGGTCGTCGGTTTGGACGCTGGAACCGGCTTGGTATCGCAGATACTGGGCCCTCGAAAGCATATGAAATGGATCGCATTTTTGATCGCTGCCGCACCGTTGTTGGCGGCTAATCCTACCGTCGATATCAAGGTCGATCAGGTAGGCTATCTCCCCAATGCCACGAAGATCGCGCTGGTGGTGTCGAAGAACCCCGCCACGGAATTTACCGTAAACTTAACCAGGGACGGCAAGCCGGTTTATCATGGCACGCTCGCCGCCGGCCGCGACGACTACGATTCCGGCGACCGCGTGCAAGCCGCCGACTTCAGCAAACTCATCAAGCCCGGCCAGTATTATGTCGACGTGCCGGGCGTGGGCCGCAGTTGGGATTTCGACATCGCCCCGGACGTCTATGCCAAAACTTGGCGGCTCGCCATGCGCTCCTACTACGGGCAGCGCTGCGGCATCGCGGTGGATTTAGGCCCGGAATTTCCGGGCTACAAGCATCCGGCCTGCCATCTCGAGGGTGCGTACCACGCCTCCTCCGGCAAAACCGGCCCAAAGGCCGCCGTAGGCGGCTGGCACGACGCCGGAGACTACGGACGCTACGTTGTGAACTCCGGCATCACTACCGGCACCCTCCTGTGGGCCTACGAGTTCTATGGCTCGCGTCTGAAAAACGTCAACCTCGCGCTTCCCGAGTCGGGCAACGGCCTGCCCGACATGCTCAACGAGATCAAATGGAATCTCGACTGGATGCTCTCGATGCAGGATGACGACGGCGGTGTCTGGCAGAAGCAGACCAGCGAGAAATTTTGTGATTTCATCATGCCCGAAAAGGACAAGATGGTCAGCTATGTGATCGGCACCGGCAAGGAGCCATTCAAGAGTAGTTGCTCCACCGGCGATTTTGCCGCCGTCATGGCCATCGCCGGACGGGTGTACGCGCCCTTCAATCCGGCCTATGCCGCCAAATGCACTCAGGCCGCGCAGAAAGCGTTCCAATGGCTCGGGGAACACGTCAACGTTCCGTTTAAGAACCCTCCCGGAGTTTCCACCGGCGAGTACGGCGATAATAATTGCGCCGACGAGCAACTCTGGGCGGCCGCCGAACTTTTCCGCACCACCGGCAACCAGGTCTACTCCCAATATTTTCTGGACCACTATGCCGCCTTTCGCCGGCCCGCGGTCGACGAGGAAGCCGAACCGCCGTCCTGGTCGGACGTCGGCTATCTCGCATTCTGGACTTACGCCCTGGCCCCCAGCGCCGATCCCGGTGCTGCCAACACCATCCGCCACGATTTGATCGGCGCCGCCGACGAGATAGCCAATCGCGCGGGTAGCAACGGCTACCGCATCAGCCTCACCAATCGCGATTACATCTGGGGCTCGAACGGCGTGCTCGCGAACTACGGCATGGAACTGATGATCGCCAGCTCCATGCTGCATAACCAGCGCTACGCCGACGCTGCCGTCGAAGACCTGCATTACCTGCTCGGCCGGAACACGTTTTCGCTATCGTTCGTGACCCGTGTGGGCGAGAATCCGTTCCGCCATCCGCACCATCGCCCCAGCGCTGCCGACAACAACGACGAGCCCTGGCCCGGCTTGCTTTCCGGCGGCCCCAACAAGGGACGGCAGGACGCTGTGATGCTCAAGCTGCCGGCCGATCTGCCACCGGCAAAAATGTACGTCGACGACCAGGGCTCGTATTCCTCTAACGAAATCGCCATCAACTGGAACGCGCCGCTGGTGTTCCTGCTGGCCGGCGCGGAAGAGTCGGGCGATGCAGTTCCGGCCCGCGGCGGCCCATCGGGAAGAGGTTCGGGCAGAAGCAAAGCGCATCAACACTGAGTTTGATAGGCTGAGCGGAGAAAGACGATGGACGAGTTGCTGAGGCGCGTTCGAGCCTTGGCCGCGCTGCTGGAGAAGCCCGAGCTTGCCACGTCGGGCTGGGTCGCGGCTGTGGACGCCGAGTGGTGCGCGATCGCCGAAATGCGGGTGAAGCCGTCTCGCGAGCGGTTGCTGGAAGCCCTGTTCGCCGAACTGGCCGGTCTGCCCGACGCCGGGATTAGGCTGCTGACGGAAATGGCTCGCGAGCTGAAGGCGACCGGTGAAAAAGAAAGCTGATCAGACGCGAGCGCCGGTGCTTTTCTTTTTAGGTCAGGCTTCCAGGTCTAGTCCCTTGGCCTTTCAGGGGAACAGCTTCCAGCAGGTCTCACCCTTGGTTTGTGGACGATGAGGAGAGCAGTTAAGGGACAGACGGTATCGGCGCACGCACGTCCATGCACGTCAAGCCACTTTCAGTCGCATCCCGATTGCACCGGCTTGAGCCGGTGGTCGTTAATTGGTGCTTTTCAGGAAGGAGTTCTATCATGCGGATTTACCGGCCCTTGATCGCCATTGCGGCCCTCGCGGCCGGATGGTCGCTGGCGCAGCCGCAAAAGGACACGCCCGTGCCTCTCTACAAAAACCCGAAGCTGCCGGTGGAGGCACGCGTCACCGATCTGCTCCATCGCATGACCCTCGAGGAAAAAGCGGCCATGCTAGCCGGCTCCGGCTGGATGGAAAGCCAGCCCATCGAGCGCCTCGGCATCCCCGCCATCAAGATGGCCGATGGTCCCATGGGCGTGCGTGCCTGGTTCGGCAGTTCCGCCGTCACCAATGCCGCCTCCACGCCGAAAATTACTTCCACCGCTTTCCCTTCCGGAATCGCCATGGCCGCCACCTGGGACCCGGACATCGTCGCGCAAGCAGCCAAAGCCCTTGGCCAGGAAGTCAAGGCCCTGGGCCGCGATATGATCCTCGGCCCCACCGTCAATATCGCCCGCCAGCCGCTCTGGGGCCGCAATTTCGAAGGCTACGGCGAAGATCCGTACCTGGCCTCCCGCCTGGTGGTCGCTTTTGTCAAAGGCGTGCAAGGCGAAGGCGTGATCCCCAGCGTCAAGCACTTCGCCGCCAACAACCAGGAATTCGAACGTCACCGCATCGACGAAAAGATCGACGAGCGCACGCTCCACGAGATCTACTTCCCGGCCTTTGAGGCGGCCGTCAAGGAAGGCGGGGTCTGGTCGGTGATGTCGGTGTACAACAAGCTGAACGGCATCTACTGTGCCGAGAACCCGTACCTGCTCCACGAAGTCCTCAAGAAGCAATGGGGCTTCAAAGGCTTCGTGATTTCCGATTGGGGCAGCACTTACTCCACCGCCGCTACCGTCAACGCCGGCATGGATCTCGAAATGCCCGGCGGCGAGCCCATGAAGAGATGGCTCGCCCGCCCGCAAACCCAGGCCGATGGCAACGGCGCCGGCTGGTTGACGCCCGACAAGGTCCTCCCCGCCGTCCAATCCGGCCAGATTTCCGCCGCCACGGTGGACGACAACGTGAGCCGCATCCTGCGCGTCATGTTCACCGCCGGCCTTTTCGATAAGCCGCACACGGGCGGAGGAGCGGTTGATACACCCGAACAGAAAACAGTGGCGCGCACCGCCGCCGCCGAAAGCATCGTGCTCCTCAAGAACGAGGGCGATGTTTTGCCCGTGGCGAAATCGGTCCATTCGCTTGCCGTCATTGGGCCGAACGCCGCGGTGGCCCGCACCGGTGGCGGCGGCAGTTCGCTCGTTCGCCCGAATTATTCCGTCACGCCTCTCGATGGCATCCGCGAGCGCGCCGGCAATGCCATTCAGGTCACCTATTCGCAGGGCGTGTCCATCCCCGGTGAGGACGCGAGCAAGGATTCCGCCTCGGCCCGCGCTCAACTCCGCAAAGATGCCGCTGCCGTCGCGGCCAAAGCCGACGCTGCGATCGTGATCGTGGGCAACGCCCCCTCCGTCGAATCGGAAGGCTTCGACCGTAAGTCGCTCAATCTTCCCGAAGGGCAGGACGAGCTGGTAACGGCTATCGCTCAGGCGAACCGGAACACCATTGTGGTGATCAATGCCGGATCGCCCGTCGCCATGCCGTGGATCGGACAGGTGCCGGCGGTTCTGACGATGTGGTATGGCGGGCAGGAAGGCGGGCACGCCATCGCCTCGGTACTCTTTGGCGATTTCACGCCCTCCGGCAAGCTTCCCGTGACTTTCCCGGCGCGCATTGAGGACACCCCAGCCTATGGCCACTATCCTGGCCAGAATCTGCACACCGAATACGCCGAGGGCATCTACGTGGGCTATCGGCACTACGACCAAGGCGGCATCGTGCCGCTGTTTCCCTTCGGCCACGGCCTCTCGTACACCAAATTCGATTACGGCGATCTGAAGATCACGCCCGACAAGACCGGCCCCGGCCGGCGCGTCCAGGTGAGCATGACGCTCAAGAACGGCGGGCAGCGCGCCGGAGCGGAGGTCGTGCAGCTTTATGTGCACCAGGCCAAATCCAGCGCCGACCGTCCGCCGCAGGAACTGAAAGGCTTTCGCCGCGTGATGCTTTTGCCCGGCCAGGCGCAGGGTGTGACCTTCACGCTCGATCCGCGCGCCATGTCGTTCTACAGTGCTGCCAGGCATGCCTGGGTGGCGGAGCCCGGCATGTTCGACGTGATGATCGGCGCGTCCTCCCGCGATATCCGGCTCAAAGGAAGCTTCGAGTTGACGGTACGCTGAAACATGGCACGAACGGCTTGGATCGTCGCGTTGGCGTTAGCGCCCATGGCGGTCGGCGATGCGCCGCCCGCCGTCCCCGTCCTCACGGTCTGCCAGGCGCTACGGGGCGCGGTCCAATACTCCGGCAGGACCGTAATCGTCGTCGGCAGGGCGTTCGGCAATGGCGAAGACACCTGGCTCGATGAAAGCTGCGGGCTCGCGATCTCCTTCGCCGGCCGTACCTTCCCGGCAGCGATCTCCACCAGCTTCGATTCCACCGAAACCGCGCCGCCGCCGGAGTTGCCAAAGGGATTCAAATGGGACAAGCGTGCCGTGGAAAAGGCCCTATCCGAAGTCGAAACCACCACGCATTTGGCAGCCAAGGCGTATTGGTGCGCCGTTTACGGCCGGTTAGAGGTGAATCCGGTGCGGCAAATCGATCTCGGAAACGGCCGCACGGCGCAAGCCATCGGTTACGGTCATGGGGGCGCCGCGGCGGCGCAGTTGGTCGGCCCCTCCGGCGGTATTTTGCGCCTGAAGGGCAGATAACGTCGGCCCTCCGCCGCGCCGTGGCCGGCCTCCTAAAATCGCAAGTTTCAATCATCCATTGAAACGCCCGGGGACTCACCTGCCGGATTTGCGCAGAAATCGAATCTGTCCGCGTTTTTTGAGGTCCCGGGAGCCCGGTTTCACGGGCCTCAGTTCTCGCTGGCTATTTTCGCGGCCTTGTCCACCACCACTGTGTCCAGTGGCACTTTCCGCGGTTCTAGCTTCAACCCGATCTGCTGAAGCGACGTGAAAATGGAAACCGCGGGTTCGGCCGCCGCCGCCGGCACATCCGGCAAGCCCATCCGATTGATGTCTTCCGGCGAAAACTCCAGCTCGAAATCGTAGCGACCCTGTATCCGGCTCTCGTCCATTACCGGACCGCCGACCAGCCTCGGAAGCGTTTTCGCCAGCGCCGTCATGTCACAATGCCGGGCCTCCAGCCGGCCCACCCCCGACGCCGACATGCTGAACCCGAAGGCCGCGCCGCCCGGCCCGCCGGGATCGTCCGGCGTCGGTTTCAGTTTCGCGCTGGGCTTGCCCGCCAGCAGCGCGAAAACCCGGAACTCCTTTTTCTCGTGATGGACCTCCAGCTTGAACCGCTCAGCCAGCAGCGCCTGCATCATCTCCGGAAGCTGTTCGCGCTTGGTACCCAGCGGTCCCTTGGCCACGATGTCATACCGCGCCTCGCCCAGCCATCCCGGCCCGGAAACCTGGAATTCCTTGATGCCGTAGCTGAAGGCGATGCAATATTTCAGCGTGACGTAGCGGAAATCGAGCCGGTCGTTTTCCGCCTTGCTTTCCCGCCACTGGCCAGCGGCACAGCACGCCGCGGCGGGTTTTACGGAAGCAACTTCGAAGGAAAGGGGCGATGCCTTGGCAGCCGTTAGCCAGGCGGCTAAGCAAGCTGCGATAGCGAGGTCACGAAACATACTTTAAGGCCTTAAATATAGTAACTTACCGCGCTTTTATATGGGCCGGGGGAAAAGCTGCGTCCGCATTCGGCGGGAGCAGAACCGGCACCTGAAAAACTCGCTACCCGCTCTGCATGCCAAAGTGACGAGCGCCCCCGCGATTTTCGGAATTAACCGGTTTTTCCGGTTCGAAATCATACCGTGCGGATTCCTTTGGGGAACGGACTGCCCGATAGTATTTCTTAGAATTTTGGCTCATCTTAAGGTTTTTCGTGTTAGAATTAATCCAATTAGTCCACTTTGCCTGTTGCGGCGAAAGAAATCGGTTTCTGGTGAGACTGATGAAATCGGTCAGGTATAAGCGCCCATGGATCTTTCCGATGCCATCCAAAAACTGTATGCAGAAAAAGAAAGTCTGGTTCGCGCCATCGCCGCTCTCGAGGCGTTGCAGCGTGATTCCGTCTCCGTGTCGGCTGCGGTGAGCCGCTCGCGGCGGGGCCGCAAATCGATGGATCCCGACGAGCGCCAGGAAGTTTCTCTGCGCATGAAGAAGTATTGGGCCAGCCGCCGGTCCACTACCCAGACCGCTGCCCGCTGAGGCTGAAACTACCGGTGATCAGACCGAAATCGCCTTGAATTGGGTCTTCGGGTCTCTTGCAATCCGGGCGAATGCCACTTGTGGGTCGTGTGAAAAAGCGCATTGCCAGCCGCCCTCCGCGGCAGCTGCCAGCCAGCGCATTTTGTTGTCGATGGTTGTGATTGGATCCAGATCGACGGCCGCTACCCAAGTGGGTTGTACGTGGGCCGCCGTCGGCACCAGGTCCGAAAAAAAACAGAAGGTTTTCCCGCCGCTTTCCGCCGTCACGATCGTCATGTCGCGGTTGTGTCCCGGCGCGCGCCGCATCCACACCCCCGGCGCAATCTCGTAATCGCCGTCCACCAGCGTCATGTGCCCCGATTCCACCAGCGGATCGTAGTTCGCATCCAGATAAGCCACCGAGTCGCGCGGATGGCGCTCGTGGGCATGATCCCACTCGCCGCGCGACGCCACGTAGCGGGCGCGCGGAAAAGCCGGCCGCGCGCGGTCTCCATCGAGGATGGTATTGCCGCCCACGTGGTCCCAATGCAGGTGACTGTTGACGACGATGTCGATTGAGTCGGGGTCGATGCCGCGATGCGCCAGCACCTCCGGAAGGTTCTCCGTAGCCGCCGGCACGTTCATGAACTCGCGCGCGCGGGCGTCGCGTTTATCCCCAAGTCCGGTCTCGATCAGGATATTGTGCTCGCCCGTGCGCACCAGGTAGCAATTGAAGGCGACCGCGATGCGATTCAGGTCGTCGGCCGGGAACTTGCGGCCCCAGAGGGTCTTCGGCACGACGCCGAAAAACGCGCCGCCATCCCACCAATGCACACGTTCATCGACGCGAGAGATTTCAAAATCGCCGGCGGTGATGGTTGGAAGGCTGGGCAGCGGCGTGGACAGCGGGTTTAGCCCTTCACCAGTTTGCGGCCGCGCTCGAACAGGTCCGCGGCGTCGTCCACCAACTGCCGCCCGCGCTCGAACATGTCCTTGCTGGCTTCCACAATATTGTTGCTGGATTCGGTCACCGCGTCTTTGCTTTGCTGCACCTTGTCGGCCAGAAACTGGCGCGTTTCCTTGCCGCTCTTGGGCGCGTAGAGGACGGCCACGGCTGCGCCGATAAAGGCGCCTGTCAAAAACCACGCCAAATTGCTGGCGCTGCTGGAATCGTCTTCCGAATTCTGATTTCTTTCTTCCTGGGACATCGTGATGCCTCCGCGGGAGCGGCGCCGATGCGCGGCCCTTTTCACATTCTGCGCTATCCTGAAGCTATGGCGCAAGATGCTGACTGCGACGAGAGTAATTCTGTCGATACTTCGCCCGACCTCGACATGGTGACCCTCTACCGTTCCTCTACGACGGGGTCGGAAATCGAGGCCGACATCATCCGCGGCATCCTCGATTCACACGGTGTCCCTTGCCTGTTGACGCGTGCCATGGGATACCCCCCGCTGGGATTCGAAATCCAGGTGCAGCGGCGCAATTTGTGGGAAGCAGAACGGTTGATCGAGGAAGCTTTGGCGGCAGGTCCGGCCGCTGCCATCGATGCCGAACGGGCCTCGGAAGGACTGTAAGCGCCGAAATCCCGGGTGAGGGGTGCGGAAGCTGCGATCTGCGACAATCCGTTAATTCAACCGCACCACCCGGGGCCCTCTGCTACAATACTTACCATCCACGGACCGTGCGGGGGAAATACATTATTTCTATCCCGCCGATTCAGTTTTTGACTGGCCGGCCCGACGGGTGCGCCAGCCCGGATTTTATGGATTTCGACCAGCTCCATACATTTCTCGAAATTGTCCGGCTGAAAAGCTTTTCCAAGGCTGCGCAGACCTGCTATCGCACCCAGCCCGCCATCAGCGCACAGGTCCGGCAATTGGAGCAGGAACTCCGCGCGGAATTGTTCGAACGCTTCGGCAGCCGCATCTCGCTTACCACCGCCGGCCGCATCTTCGCGGGTTATGCCGAGCAGATTCTGGAACTCCGCAGGCGGGCGCAGGATTCCATCGCCGAGCTGGAAACCAATCCGCGCGGCGAACTGGTCATCGCCGCCAATGAAGCCACCTGCATCTACCTTCTGCCGCGGGTTTTCTCGGTGTATAAAAAACTGTTCCCGGCGGTGCAGTTGCAGCTGGACCGCTCCTACGGCTCGCGCGTGGTGGACGCCGTCATGGACAACACCGCCGATTTCGGCGTCACGCAGCTCCCGGCCGAGGAGAAACGCCTCCAGGTGGTCCCCTTCAATCGCGACGAGATCCGGCTGATCGTCCCGGCAGGCCACGCTCTGGCTAACTACAAGAACGTCAAGCCCGAAGACGTGGTGCACTGCGTTCTATTGCTGCCGCGCCTCGGTAAAACCCGCTCCCGGCTGAATACCTGGCTGGAACCGGTAGAAGACGACCTCAGTATCTCCATGGAACTCGATTCCACCGAGATGATGAAGCGCTTCGTCCTTGCCGGTATGGGAGTGACCTTCCTCGCCGTGTCCAACTGCCGCGAGGAAATCTCCAGCGGTAAGTTGCACGCTCTACCGCTCGCCCCCGAACCCATGTTTCGCAAGTTGGGTTTGGTCTACCGCAAGGACAAAGCTCTCTCCAAGGCGGCCTTGGCCTTCATCCAGATCGTCATGGAGCACGCCTCAAACGAGGAGGGTACTGTGGAATCTGAGAAGTCGCTCAATCCGAAGGCGGTGGCGCAGTGAAGTGCCCCCGCTGCCATAAGCAATTCGCCGGCCGTGGAGCCGCTTGCCCGAACTGCGGCGCGCCCATCTCCTCCTCGGGCGTGTTCCAGACATCCACGGTGCTGATTTCGACCGGCAATGCCGATCGCGTCTATCGCTCGGTCGACGAAGTGCCGGTGCGCCTGCGCAATCGACTGCTGAAGACCACTAACGGCGCCAACTCGGCCACCATCCTCATCGCCGACCGGAAGGGGCGCAAAGAAATCGATAAAGCCTTGCGCAAGGCTCCCGCGAACGCGCAGCGGCGCCTGATGCACTCTATCCTGAGCGGCGCGCCCTCGGTCGATTCGCTTGGGTGGCTCACGCCGAAGGTGCGCCGGTGGATCGCGGTGATCGTCGCGCTTTTGGCCGTCTGTGCCGCGGTGGCGGTGTTTCTCTATAAAGGCTACCGTCCCTAATCCTGTTATTCTTGTCTTTCTATGAGCCGAACCGCGGTGGTGTTTGGGGCCTCCGGCCAGGTAGGCGTCGAACTGGTCCGCGAACTCCGAAGCCGGGACTATACAGTCACCGGTTGGGGCCGGAAACAGGTGGATATCACCGATTCTGCGGCCGTCGAGCGGGCGCTGGCCGGATCCGCCGCCGACGTTGTGTTCAACGCCGCCGCCTATAACCAGGTGGATGTAGCCGAAAAAGAGCCGCAGGCCGCTTTCCTCGTGAACAGCCTCGCGGTGCGCAACCTGGCCGTGGCATGCCGCCAGATCGATGCCCGCCTGGTGCATTTCTCAACCGATTACGTCTTCGACGGCCGGGCGCGCCACCCCTACGCCGAAGATGACCCGACCCATCCCCTCAGCGCCTATGCCGTCTCCAAACTTGCGGGAGAACTATACGCGCAGGCTTACCTCGATCGTGTCACGGTTGTCCGCACCTGCGGTGTTTACGGACCCGGAGGACTCACCACTGCCCGCGGCAATTTTGTGGAGCTGATGCTGCGTCTCGCTGCCGGCGGCCAGCCCATCCGCGTAGTGGAAGATCACGTCGGCTCGCCGACTTTCGCGCCGTTGCTCGCCGCGCGCACGGTGGATCTGGTCGACCGCGAGGTCTCCGGCCTGTTCCATATCGGCGGTGGTTTTCCGACCTCCTGGTTTCAGTTCGCCCGGCTGATTTTCGAGCTGAAGGGTCTGGATCCGCTCTTGCTGGCCACCAATGAAAGAGAATACCGAACACCGGCCCGCCGTCCTAAATTCTCCGCGCTATCCAACGGTAGGATCGAACGCCTCGGTCTGCCGCCCATGCCTCCGCTGCGGGAAGCGTTGTCGGCCTACTTGACCGAGCGCGCCCGCAAGACGAGAGCCTGAGTTATTCCACTCGCGCCGGAACGAACACCGTGCGCGGCGTCGCCGCAGTGCCGTCGAGCAGCCAGAGCGGGCCGCTCGTGACGTCGTTCAGCAGAAACACGTTGCCCATCGGCGTCAGGGTCGAAGGCGTGCAATTGCAGCCGATCGCCGTGCGGCTCGCGCCCGCCAAGCTGAAGGCCGCCACCGATTGCGATTTGGCGCTGGCCACGTAAACGGTTTTCCCGTCCTGCGAAAACGCTACTCCAACCGGACCGGCAAGCCCGTCATCGGGGGGTGCCAGCAATTGCGTCCCGGCGGCGCCGGCGGTGTCGCGAATCAGGGTCAAACCGGCATTGGTGTCCATGACGGCGGCATCGTGAGTGCCCGGCGCGTACGCGACCAGTGCATTGGCGTTGACGTGAATCAGCACGCGTCTCTGTCCCTGCGGGGTCAGCACCAGGACCGAACCCTCAGCAACTGTCAGGGCGTAACCTCCGTCATCGCTGAGCGCCAGCGCGGGCGCCACAACCGCCTGATTTCGGCCGCCAGCAGCGACTACGTGTCCGGGCACCTTGATCGAGCCGATCACCTGCGGCGCGCCCGGCAAGCCTGTCAGGATGCGGCTCTCCGTCGCCCCCATGAGCGCAACGGCCGTTCCCGACGGACTGAATACCACCCGATCCGGCGCTCCCGCGATGCCGCCGAGACTGACTTCCACAGGTGTGCCGCCGTTCAATGCGAAAAGGTGCAGGGATTGATCCGTCCCCACCACGATCGCCGAATCTTGCCGCGGCGCAACCCACACTGCTGCGGTATCGATGCCGAAATTCACCGCATCGCCAACCAGCGAGGCGCCGGGAATGCCCCGAACCGGACGGAGCGAGTGAGACGAGTTGTCGAACACGAAACCAGCCACCGGTCCGGAAAGCGTGCCCTGCTGGGCCAACAGTGTTCCGGAAACCGCGAAAACCATGCCCCACAAGGGGCGATTGAAAATCTTCATAGCCTGTCCCTTACCTGCGGCCGAATACGATGGAGGGCGGACCGACCGTGCCCGTCCCCGGAGTAATGGTGGTCCCCGTCGTGGCAGCCGCCGCCGGGTTGCCTCCTCCCGCGTGCGTGGCGGCGTATGCCGCGCCGCCGGCGGCCGCGGCCGCTGCCACCACGATAATCGCGATTACCTTGCCCGAAAGACCGGCCGCCGCCGCAGTCGCGCCGCCCGCGCCAGCAGCACCCGCCGCCGCGATGGATTGCGTAATCGTGGTGGTTGCGGTCAGGCCGTTATAGGTGGCGGTTACGTTGATCTGGAACTGCCCCTGGACGTTGTTCAAATGAATTCCACGGGCTGCGGCGCGCCCCTGCGCATTGGTCGTCACGCTCAGCGTGTGGCCGCCATCGGCGAATGTGCCGCCCGCGCCGTGCTCGGGCAGCGCGAACAGAACTGCCGCCCCCGCAACCGGCTTGTGGTTCTCATCCTCCACCTGCACGATCGGCTCGCGCGCAGTGCGCTGCCGGATATTGTTGATCGCTCCATCCCCCTCCACGATCACCAGGTTCAACGAGTGTGCTGGCGCTTGTGCGAAAACTGTTGCCCAAGGCAACGCCAGGCAGCCGGCAAGCAGAAAACCAAAACCACGCATCCGAATCCTCCGCGGATATCATTATGGCTGTTAACGGACAGAAACTCAAACTCCCTGTTGGGGGATGGGTACTGTACTCGTCCCCGAGCGGGCGAAAAAGCACCGGTCTCGATCGCGGCCGGAGATTAGTGCATGGCCGCGCCGCGTCCTCTCGACTGCGGCCGTTTCATGGCGAATAACAGAGGCAGCACCAGCAGGAACACGATTGCCATGGCCATAAAAGTGTCAACGAACGATAGCATCGAGGCCTGCCGCTCGATGAGACCCCAGGTGGAGACATACGCCTGCCGGGCGGCCAGGAAAGGATCCGACCCATGCGCGATCATCGCCCCTTCCATGCCCTTCGTCATCATCCGCGCCGCTGGATTGAAAGGCGTCACGTGCGCGCCCAGTTCCATGGTGTGAAGCTGCTGCCGCCGGAACAGAAACGTGGTGGCCGCGGCGATTCCGCAACTGCCGCCCAGATTGCGCATGAGATTGAACATGCTCGTGGCGTTGCCCATTTCCTCCTTGGGGATTGGATCCATGGTGGCCGTCGTGAGCGGCACAAAGAGCATGGCCAGCGCGGCGCCCTGAATGAATTGCGGCCAGAAAATGTCCCAGTATCCTGCCGTCAGATTCAGGCGGGAAAGCGCGTACAACGACCAGGACGCGATCACCAGCCCAACCGCCAGAACCTTGCGTGGATCGAACTTGCCGAGCACCGTGCCCACCACCGGCATCATGAGGAACGAACCCAATCCGCGCGGCGCCATGGCGATGCCCGCGCTGAGCGCCGGATACCCCAACAGCGTCTGCAGAAATATGGGCACTAAAAGCAGGCTGCCATAGAGGACGAACCCCAGCACCGTCATCAGAAAAACGCCCGCGCTGTAGGTGCGATCCTTGAAGACCCGCAGGTGCACCACCGGGTCGCCAACCATCAATTCGCGGACCACGAACGCGGCAAGCGCTACGACCGCCAGAATGGCGCAGATCAGGATGAAGTGCGAGGCGAACCAATCGTCCTCCTGCCCTTTATCGAGGGCCATCTGCAGCGCCGCCACACCCAGCGCCAACATCCCGATGCCCCAATAGTCGATGCCCCGATTCGAGCGGCGAATATAGGGTGGATCGAAGATGAACCACCGGGTCATCAGCACCGACGCCAGCCCCACCGGCAGGTTGATGTAAAACACCCAACGCCAGCTATAGTTATCCGTCAGCCAACCGCCGATCACCGGGCCCAGCATGGGCGCCACCACGATCCCCAGTCCCCAAAATGCCATAGCCTTGCCCCGATCCTGCGGAGGAAACGCTTCCAGCATCACGGCCTGCGATAGCGGCTGCAACGCGCCGCCGGTGGCTCCCTGAATGATGCGGAAGAAGATCAGGGTCGACAGATTTGGTGCGAGACCGCAAAGCACACTCGCCGCCGTAAAGCCGAACACGGCGCCCAGCAGCATTCGTTTTCGGCCGAAGAAATTCGCCAGCCATCCAGTCATAGGCAGGATGATGGCATTGGCTACCAGATACGATGTCAACGCCCACGAAGCCTCGTCGACGCTCGCGGACAGGCTGCCGGCGATGTGCGGCAACGAGACGTTGACCACCGTGGTGTCAAGCACTTCCATGAAGGTGGCGAACATTACCGCAATTGCCACAATCCATGGGTTTACATGGGGATGTTGAGCCTGGTCGGAAGACAGCCGGAGTACCCTCTTGTGTCTATGATGCAACATCTCGGGGCCGCGACGCTTCCTTCGCGCACGTGCTGCTGCCGGTGGGCAACAAAGAATTAATAACTGAACAAAAGATAGGCGCCGTACTGGAGCTTTTGGTACCCGTTTCGAGTTGTCGACACGCTGCAGCGCTTGCGATCATCGAATTTAAGATCTCAATGAGGGCAATTATGGTATCCATTCAAAAGTTTTGGGCAAACGAGCAAGGACAGGACCTGATCGAATACACGCTGCTGATGGCGTTCGTCGCGATCGCTTCCGCCGGATTGTTTTTGGGCGCCGGCGGAGACGTCAAAGGCATCTGGGTAACGACCAACAACCAACTGACCAAGGCCAACAGCGCCGCGTCCTGATTTACACTCCATTTCGATCGGATTTGCTACGACAAACGCCTGATTGACAACCATCTCGTGCGGTTGACTCTCCTTTTAGCAGGGTGGTACTCTGAACGTCTAAAAAGTTTGGGTCCGGCTTTCCGAAAATAGTCCATCATGGATGCCACTCTTCGTGCGTTAGGCGAAATACTGCTGAAGGCGGTGCCGACGTTTCTGCTGGTGTTCATCCTGCATTTCTATCTGAAAAAAGTCTTCTTTCAGCCGATGGAGAAAATGCTGCGCCAGCGCTTCGAAGCCACCGAAGGCGCTCGAAAACTGGCCGAGCAAGCCCTGGAACGGGCCGCCGCGCGCACCGCGGAGTACGAGGCCGCCATCCGCGCGGCGAAATCGGAAATCTATCAGGCACAGGAACAGTTCTATAAGGAATTGCAGGACCGGCAGGAGGCTCAACTGGCCACCGCACGCCAGAGCGCCGAGGATCATATCCACAAAGCGAAAGCCGAGCTCGCCCGCGACGTCGAAGCGGCCAAAGCCAGCCTGGCTCAGTCCAGCGAACTCCTGGCGGCCGAAATAGCGGACCAGGTTGTGAGAGGTACAGCGGCATGAAGAGGGCGTGCCGGGTACTTCTGCTGTTCTGCCTCACATCCGCATGGGCATTTGCAGAAGGAGCCGAAGGCGGCGAGGACAGCCTGGCCGTCTGGAAGTGGGCCAACTTCCTCCTGCTGGCCATCGGTTTGGGTTATTTGATGGTGAAGCTGCTGCCGCCGCTGTTCGTGTCGCGCACCGAGGCCATCACCAGAGACATGGTGGAATC
The DNA here is from genome assembly GCA_035509055.1 of Bryobacteraceae bacterium. Lineage (GTDB taxonomy): Bacteria > Acidobacteriota > Terriglobia > Bryobacterales > Bryobacteraceae > PALSA-129. The sequence continues at coordinate 125,093 of DATJMA010000097.1, forward strand.
CGGGAAGATCCGCCAGGATGCCGACGCCCGCGCTGCCGATGTGGAACGGCGGTTGGCCGCCATTGACGTGGAAATCGCCGCCCTGAAAACGGAATCGCGCGAGGAGACGGCGGCCGAAGCGGATCGCCAGGGGCAGCACATCGCCGCTGAAATCGCCCGCATCCAGGCGCAGGCGGAGCGCGAGATTTCCGACGCCGGAAAGACCGCCCAAAAAGAACTGCGGCGCTATGCCGCCGGGCTCTCCATCGAACTGGCCGCGCAGAAAATCCGCGGCCGCATGACGCCCGCCACCGAGGACCGCCTCGTCCGCGGTTTTGTGCGCGAATTGCAATGACACTCTCCGCCGTAGCCACGCGATACGCCCACGCCCTAGCCGACGTAGTCACCGCTGGCGATTCTCCGCTTCGCCCGGCCGACGCCATCGCGCAATTGCGGTCGTTCGAAGCCGCTCTCAAAGCCTCCCCCGCGCTCACCAATGCATTGACCACGCCGGCGGTGCCCATCGCCCGCAAGCGGGCGGTCGTCGGCCGCATCGGCCACGTGCTCGAGCTGGGGCAGATCACGCGCAACTTTCTGTACGTCCTGGTGGACCACCGCCGCATCACGCTGCTTTCTCAGGTCATCGAGACGCTCGAACTGACGGTGGAAGAACGCCTCGGTTTCGGCCGGGCGGAAGTGAGTTCGGCCGCCGAACTGTCGCACGAACAGCAGACGGCACTCCTTGCGAAACTCGAACAGGTTACAGGCAAACGCCTCCGCGCCAGATATGCGGTGGATGACGCGCTGATCGGCGGAGTGGTGGCGCGTATCGGATCTACGGTTTACGACGGCTCCGTGCGCGGCCGCCTGAACGGCTTGCGGCACCAGATGCGCGCGGACAGCTGATGGGAAGGAACTATGGCTCAAATTCGAGCGGATGAAATCACCAAAATTCTCCGCCAGGAGATCGAGAACTACGAGAGGGCGATCGACGTCAGCGAGGTCGGATCGGTGATCTCCGTCGGCGACGGTATCGCCAGAATCCACGGCCTCGAAAAAGTGATGGCCGGCGAACTCATCGAGTTTCCCCACAATGTGGCGGGCATCGCCATGAACCTGGAAGAAGATCAGGTGGGCGCGGTGCTGCTGGGCGATTACACCGAGATTAAGGAAGGCGACGAGGTCAAGCGCACCGGCCGGATCATGTCCGTGCCGGTGGGCGAAGCGCTCATCGGCCGCGTGGTCAACGCGCTCGGCGAACCCATCGATGGCAAAGGCCCGATTCACACTTCGGATTTCAACCACGTGGAGCGCCTGGCGCCGGGCGTGGTGGTCCGCAGCGGTGTGAAAGAGCCCATGCAGACGGGCATCAAGGCGATCGACGCCATGATTCCCATCGGCCGCGGGCAGCGCGAATTGATCATCGGCGATCGGCAGACCGGTAAGACCGCCATCGCTCTCGACAGCATCATCAATCAGAAGGGCGGCGACCTGATTTGCATCTATGTCGCCATCGGCCAGAAGCGCTCCACGGTGGCGCAGGTGGTAAAAACGCTCGAAGACCACGGCGCCATGAGTTACACCATCGTGGTTTCGGCCTCCGCCTCCGACCCCGCTCCCATGCAGTACCTGGCGCCGTTCGCCGGGTGCGCCATGGGCGAGTACTTCCGGGACCGTGGCAAGCACGCCCTGTGCGTTTACGACGATCTTTCCAAGCACGCCGCCGCCTATCGCGAAATCTCGCTGCTTTTGCGCCGTCCCCCCGGCCGCGAAGCTTATCCCGGCGACGTCTTCTATCTCCACAGCCGCCTGCTCGAGCGCGCCGCTAAGTTGAACTCCGCCCACGGCGGCGGTTCGCTTACCGCGCTGCCGTTCATCGAGACGCAGGCGGGCGACGTTTCGGCCTACATTCCCACCAACGTCATCTCCATCACCGACGGCCAGATCTTCCTGGAGGCCGACCTTTTCAACTCCAACGTCCGGCCGGCCATCAACGTCGGCATTTCGGTAAGCCGCGTGGGCGGCAACGCCCAGACCAAGGCGATGAAATCCATCGCCGGCAGCCTCCGGCTCGACCTGGCGCAATACCGCGCGCTCGCCGCCTTCGCGCAATTCGGTTCGGATCTCGACAAAGCTTCGCTCGACCAGTTGAACCGCGGCAAGCACCTGGTGGAAATCCTGAAGCAGGGCCAATACCAGCCGCTGCCGCTGGAAAAGCAGGTGGTGATCATTTTCGCCGGCACGAAAGGCCACCTCGACGATCTCCCGGTGGAAGATTGCCGCAAGTTCGAGGCCGGCCTCTACGAGTTCATCGACAACGCCCATCCCGGCATTTGGGAAGAGATTCGCAGCAAGAAAGCGCTCGATGACGCACTGACCAGCAAGGTGACGTCGGCCATCAAGGAGTTCAAAGCCGAATTCACCAAGAAGTCGAAACCCGCGGAGAAACCGGCGGCGGAGGCCGCGGAGGCCCAGCGGCTGGAGCCGCTAAAGGCAAAGTAGGCGCCGATGCCCAGCCTGATCGATATTCGCCGGCGCATCCGCTCGGTGAAAAACACGCAGCAGATCACCAAGGCCATGAAAATGGTCTCGGCGGCGAAGCTGCGGCGCGCGCAGGATCGCGTGATTGCCGCGCGTCCGTACGGCGCCATGCTGCGCCAGATCCTGGGCAACGTGGCGGCGGCGCTGGCCAACGATGAGTCGGCCGGCCAGAATCCGCTACTGGCGCAGCGCGAGGAAAAGCGCATCCTGCTGGTGCTGGTGACCAGCGACAAAGGCCTGGCGGGAGCTTTCAACACCAACCTGACCAAGGCTGCGCAGCGTTTCGTGGCCGAGCACAAAGATGCCTCGGTGCAAATGATCCTGATCGGCCGCAAGGGCCGCGACTTCTTCCGCAAGCGCGGCGCCAAGGTCGTAAGCGAGCACATCAACCTGGCGGGCAAATTGAATTACGCCGACGTCGCGGCCATCGCCGGCAAAGCCATGGAGATGTATCGCAACGAAGAGATCGACGCGGTATATCTGATCTACAACGAATTCAAAAGCGTGGTGGCGCAAACCCTGGTGACCAATCGCGTTCTGCCCATCCGGATTCCCGAGCAGAAGAACCCGCCCGATTACATCTTCGAGCAGCCGCCGGCGGAAATGCTGCACGCGCTCCTGCCGCGCTATGTGGAAACCGAATTCTATCGCGCGCTGGCGGAATCCACCGCGGCCGAACACGCCGCCCGCATGACCGCCATGGAAGCCGCGACGTCCAACGCCGGCGATATGATCGACAAGCTCACCCTGCACATGAATCGAGTGCGCCAGGCCAGTATCACCAAGGAAATTATTGAAGTTGTCAGCGGCGCCGCCGCTGCCGAGTAAATAGAGGATCGAAATGGCAACAACCAACCAAGCCGTGATCGGGAAAGTGGTCCAGGTGGCCGGACCGGCCGTGGACTGCGAATTCCCCGAGGGCCAGATTCCGCTGGTGTACACCGCCATCCGAATTACCAGCGAAGGCTTTCAGGTGCCCGACCCCATCGATATCATCTGCGAAGTGGAGCAGCACATCGGCGAGGGCCGCGTGCGCACCGTGGCGCTCCAGCCCACCGAGGGGCTCGTCCGCGGCATGAAGGCGGAGAGCCTCGGCCATCCCGTGCAAGTTCCCGTGGGCCAGGAAACTTTGGGCCGCGTGCTCAACGTCATTGGCGAGCCGGTGGACGAGATGGGCCCGGTGAACGCCAAGCTGCATTACCCCATTCACCGGCCGTCGCCCTCGTTCGAAGATCAATCTACGCGCCTCGAAATGTTCGAGACCGGAATCAAGGTGATCGACCTGCTCGAGCCCTACCTCCGCGGCGGCAAGATCGGGCTGTTCGGCGGCGCGGGCGTCGGCAAGACCGTCATCATCATGGAATTGATCAACAACATCGCCATGAAGCACGGCGGTGTGTCGGTCTTCTCCGGCGTGGGCGAGCGCACCCGCGAAGGCAACGATCTCTGGACCGAAATGCAGGAATCGGGCGTGATCGACCCGCACGATTACAAGAAATCCAAGGTCGCCCTGATTTATGGCCAGATGACCGAACCGCCCGGCGCGCGCCTGCGCGTGGGCCTGACCGGTCTGACGGTGGCGGAATATTTCCGCGATGAAGAAGGGCAGGACGTGCTGCTCTTCATCGACAACATTTTCCGTTTCACGCAGGCCGGCTCGGAAGTTTCGGCGCTGCTGGGACGCATGCCGTCCGCGGTGGGATACCAGCCCAACCTCGCCACCGAAATGGGCGAGTTGCAGGAACGCATCACATCCACGAAGAAGGGCTCGATCACTTCCGTGCAGGCCATCTACGTGCCCGCCGACGACTATACCGATCCCGCGCCGGCGACCGCGTTCGCGCACCTCGACGCCACCACCAACCTCTCGCGCGATATCGCTTCGCTCGGCATCTACCCCGCGGTCGATCCGCTGGCCTCCACCAGCCGCATTCTCGATCCGCTGATTCTGGGCGACGAGCATTATGGCACCGCGCAATCGGTGAAAGGCATCCTGCAGCGCTACAAAGATCTTCAGGACATCATCGCCATTCTCGGCATCGACGAACTCTCCGACGAGGATAAGCTGATCGTGGCGCGCGCCCGCAAGATCCAGCGCTTCCTCTCGCAGCCGTTCCACGTGGCCGAGCAGTTCACCGGCTATAAAGGCAAGTACGTGAAGCTGGCCGATACCATCAAGGGCTTCCGCGAAATCGCCGACGGCAAGCACGACGAAATTCCGGAGCAGGCGTTCTACATGCAAGGCACGATCGACGACGTGCTGGAACGGGCCGAAGTGTTGAAGAAGGCGTAACTATGGCCGAGGAACTGGAACTCGAGGTCGCCACTCCGGAGCGCGAGCTGGTGCGCCAGACCGTGACGGAAGTGCAGGTGCCCGGCAGGGACGGATACCTGGGCATTCTCCCCGGCCACGCCGCACTGCTCGGGCAACTGGGCGCCGGCGCGCTGAATTACACGGTGGGCGGGCAGACGCGCTGGCTGGCGATCGATGGCGGATTCCTGGAAGTGCTGGAAGACCACGTGCGAGTGCTGGCCGACACGGCGGCAAAAGCGGAAGAGATCGACCTGGGGCGCGCGCGGTCGGAGTTGCAGAAAGCGACGGACGCGCTAGGAAACGCGGAAGATGCGGAGGCGGCGTTGAAGGCGGTCCATCACGCTCAAGCGTGGGTGAACGCGGGAGAAAAGAAGGGGTAAGGCGCCGCGGACGCTCGTGGAGAGTTCACGCCGTCCCCAACCTTCACCGAATCCCCGGTTTGGGACGCTGCACCAGAACTGTGCTAATCTGCCCCAGGAAACGCCGCGATCATGTTCACTACCCTGGTGAGCGGCCTGTCGTTTACCGAATGTCCGCGCTGGCACGACGGCCGTCTTTATTTCTCGGACTTCTTCACCAATCGTGTACTCGCCGTTTCTCCCGGCGGAAAAATAGAAGTGGTAGCCTCTGTCCCCGGACGGCCGGCCGGGCTCGGCTTCCAGCCCGATGGCGGTTTGCTGATTGCTTCCATGCTGGATCGCCAGATCCTGTGCAGGGAACCGGACGGCTCTCTGCGGCAATATGCGGACTTGTCCGCTCTGGCGCCGGGGTTCTTGAACGACATGCTCGTGGATCCCGAGGGGCGTGCCTGGGTTGGAAATTTTGGGTTCGATCTATATGGCGGTGCTCCGGCCTGTCCCACGGTGCTTCTGTGCATCGATTCCGATGGCACGGCTCGCGTCGCCGCGGAGGGGCTGGGTTTCCCCAATGGCATGGCATTAACGCCGGATGGAAGCACGCTGATTGTCGCCGAGACACTCATGAACCGGCTCAGCGCGTTTCGGGTCATAGGCGGCTCACTTGGAGCGCGCAACACTTGGGCGTCGTTCGGCGCGGCTCCGTCTACCACTAACGTTACCGAAATGATCCCCCAACTTGCCGTGGCGCCCGATGGGATCTGCCTGGATGCGGAAGGCGCGGTCTGGGTCGCGGACGCGTTCCACCCTCGCCTCCTCCGGATAGCCGAAGGCGGCGAAGTGCTGGCTGAATTGCCGACAGATGGAGTACCTGTTTTCGCCTGCATGTTGGGCGGACACGATGGCTGCACTCTCTTTGCTTGTGTCGCCCCCAGCTTTGAGCCGGAGCAGGCTGCCGCGCATCACCGGGCTTCGATAATTACGACGCGCGTCGCCGTGCCCCGGGCAGGACTGCCGTAGACAGAGCGATGGTCCGAGCCGCTCGTCTTTCCAGAGAGTGGCATGATCGCACGCGCAGTGATAATCTCCAAAGAGCTCTTTACGCAATTCCCGTTTGGAGGAGATCCACGTGACCCTACGTTTGACTTATACGCTGGCCGCCTGCAGCCTGGCGATTCTCCCGGCGCTGGCGCAGGCGCCCAGTCTGGCAGATGTGAACACCCAATTGCGAGCGCAGGAAACCAAAGACTCGCAGTTGATGTGGTGGCTGCATGAGGTGACTGATGTTTACGGTCCCCGGCTCACCGGCTCGCCCGGCCTGCGCGCGGCGCAGGACTTCGCCGTGGGTCAGATGGTGAAATGGGGCTTCTCGAACGTCCACCTGGAAGCCTGGAACTTCAATCATCCCGGCTGGCAGAACTGGGAACTGGAAGCCAACACGGTTTCGCCGTTCCAGCAAGCACTGAACGTGCGGGCAGTTGCCTGGACGCCGGGTACCAACGGTCCCATTCAGGGTACGGTGCTGGTGATCGAACCTCCTCAACCCCCGCCAGCCGCGGGGCGCGGAGGACGGGGCGGCGGTTTCGGCGGGCGCGGCGGCACCGGGCTGACCCCCGAGCAGTTGGCGGCGATCGCGAACCCGGGCACTGCGCCCCCGCCCATGCCTGCGGCCACGCCCAGCGAGCGCAAACCGGTGAGCCAGGCCGAGCTCGATGGCTTCCTGGCGTCGATCAAAGACAAGGTTCGCGGCGCCATCATTTTCTACGGCCCGCACGTGCAGGTGGCGGAGAACTTCGTGCCCGCGCCCCTGCGCCGCGCTGAAGATTCCTGGTCGCAGCCCGGTGGCGGGCGCGGCGGCCGCGGCGCTCGCGGCGGCGGTGAACCCCCGGAAGGCCTGACCGCGGCCGAGATTGCGCAACAGGTGAATAAGTTCCTGGTCGAGAACGGCGCTCTGGCTAAAGTCACCGACGCCGGCGAGGCCTACGGCACCATCCGGCAGCAGAGCAGCTCGGGGTTTAACGAGAACCCCAACAATCCCAACCTTCCCACGCTGCTAATGGGCAACGAGGACTATGGGCGCATCTACCGCACCGCGACCATCGACCATATTCCGGTCGTCTTGCGCCTCAACATCCACAACGAGTTTTATCCCGCCGGACGCACCGTCTACAACGTGGTCGGCGAGCTGCCCGGCACCGACAAAGCCGACGAAGTGGTGATGAACGGCGGTCACTTCGACTCCTGGAATCCCGCCACCGGCGCCACCGATAACGCCGCCGGCGGCGCCGTGGCGGTTGAGGCCTTGCGGCTGATTCACACCCTCAGCCTGCCGCACCGCCGCACCCTTCGCGTCGCCCTGTGGAGCGGCGAGGAGGAAGGCCTGTATGGCTCGATCGCCTATGTAGCGCAGCACTTCGGCAGCGCTGAGAACCCCAAGCCGGAATGGTTTAAACTCGACGCCTATCTGAACCTCGACTCCGGCACCGGCAAGCCCCGCGGCGCCAGTGTTTTCGGGCCGCCCGAGGCCACCGCCATGGTGCAGAAGGCCATGGACAACTTCAAGGACTGGGGCTTCTATCACGTCAACCCGACCCTTGGCCGCCAGACCGGTGGAACCGACAGCACTTCGTTCAACAATGCCGGGCTGCCGGGTGTGGGCTACAGCCAGGATCCGTTCGATTACAACACCTTCACGCACCACACCAGCTACGACACCTACGAGCGGATCTACGAGCCCGACATGCGCGAGGCGGCGGTGGAAGAGGCGCTGACCCTTTACGCTCTCGCCAATGCCGACCAGATGGTCCCCCGCTGCTCGGCTGCCACCATGCCCCCGCCTCCTCATCCGCGACCCCGGACAGGCCCGGCCCCCAGCGCCGACCTGCCGGTGACGCCGGTAGCGGAGTTCATGCTGCCGGCCGACGTGAACCCGCCCGAGCGTCCCAGCCCTTGCACGGCGGCGGTGCCTGCCCACGCGGCTCCAGTCTCCTGGCCGGCGTCGGCCACCGCCGGGCAAAAGCAGTAGGAAACGACTCCGCGCCAGGCCAGGCCCGGAAGCCGCGGTCCCGGATCTCGACCTGAAGATCGCGATGCTGCCGGGCGCAACAGCCACGCCGGACAAGCCGCGACGCGAATTATTTCGAGCACCCGTAATTTCTCGCCGCGTTCTGCGCGATTGCGCCGGCCGATGCGGGGTCGTGCATCGCGGTGAACATCTCCGCCATATTGGCCGACGCCGTGCACAGCTGATCGTGTACCAACGGGCAATTCAAGTTGATTGTGGTGCCGGTTGCCGTGCGACGGAGCGCGCAGCTTGCCGGCGCTGTCGTCTGATAAAGCTGCGTCAGATCGTTGAGGAGAGCGGTTTGGCTGGAAGAGACGGCAATGCCTTCCAGCAGGCTGATGGCGGCGCGATCGGGCTGGCCCAAACCAATGTAGACATGTGACATCTCCTCGAAGAACGGCAGCTCCGGATCGATCGCGCGGCCCTCGCGGAACGCATCGATCGCTTTTTCAGGCTGGCTCAGAGCGGCGTAGACGCGGCCGAGTTCGAGGTAGAGGGGCGGAGTTCCGACGGTGGGAACAGTCTTCCCGTCGGCGCGATTGCGCTCCTGGAATGCAGCGTTCCAGGCACGGTCGATGTTGCGGCCGCGCTCCAGCACCACGAGCGCGCGATTGAGATCGCCTCGTGCCCGGTAGCACTGGCCGGCTGTGACGTACGGGCCGGGCATGTTGCGGCCGTCGGGCAGTGGATCGAGAATCGCGAGAGCGCGCTCGACTTGGCGCGTCGCGGCGGAATAATCCGGCTGCGATAGGGCGAGCGCGAGCATGGCGAGATTCTGGTGCGGTTTGTAGCTGTCAGGGCAGACCTGGACGGCGCTGGCCCACAGTGCGCGGTCGTCGAACCAGTCGGCGTTCCGCGCCCCTGTACGCACGACATATCCGACAGAGACGGCGGCGAGCGCGGCGGCGATGGCGCGCGGCGGCACACGCGCACGCAGCGCGCGCGCCCCCCACACCAGCGCCCCCGCAAATGCGACCGATGGCACGTACAGGAAGCGCTCCGCCATGATGCTGCCTACCAGGATGACGATGTTCGCTACCGGCGCGATGGTGACGGCGAAAAAAGCCATCAAGAAAAACAGCGGGCGCGCGCGCCTCCAGCCGAAAATCGCCGCCGCGGCGATGGCCATCCAGACCACTAGGGCAAGCAGCGCCTTGGGGTCGGACCACGTCGAGAGCGGGATCTGATGGTAAGAATAGTCGGGCGAGAGATGCGCGGGCCACACCAGGAGCCACAGATACCATCCCAGCACTTTGACCGCGGTCAGGCGCGAGATCCAGAACCCGGCTGCCTGCAGCGGGTTGTCCGTGTATGCGACCAGCAGCGACGACACTTGCGAGAGCGCATGGTGGCGCATCGCGAACCAAACCGCCCCCGGAATCAGCACCGCCACGTAAGCGGAGGGCTTGAAGCGCGGGGAAATGGCCTGCGCGGCAATCATCACAGCCACCAGAACGATGCCGCTTTCCTTGGAGAAAACGGCGATGGCGGCGCACGCGGCGAGCGCCGGCAGCCACCACCAGTTTCGTCCCCGAAGATAGCAGAGCAGGCCGGCGAGCACTCCGAACCCGGCCAGCAGGTCGGCGCGCCCCGCCACGTTGGTCACCGCTTCGGTGAGAATGGGATGCAAACCCCACAAGGCCGCCATCGCGAACGCCGCCCACGCTTCGCCAAAAAGGGCCAGTCCGAGAAAGTAAACCAAGGCCATATTAGCGGCGTGCAGTGCGAAATTGACGATGTGGTATCCACCGCCGAGGTCCGCGTAGTTCCATAGGAACGTGAGGGTGGTCAGCGGACGATAGAGGGCGCCCGATCCGGTGCCGTTGTAATAGTCGCCGGTCCAGATCTGGCGAATGTTATCGGCGGTATCCGCCTGAATGCGCGAATCGGCGAGAATCAGGCGCTGGCTGTCGAAAGCCAGCCCGGCGCGAAAGGAATTGGAGTATGCCGCGAGCGCCGCAAGCCAGAGCGCGCCGATCAAGAACGCATGCTTGCGCCATTGGACGGGGCGCGGGGTCGGGGCTCGTTTGGCTGCCAAAGCCGATGATACAACGCCGGTGCGTTACTCTATTCGGGAAGGAGCGTGCATGCGAATCTGGCAGTGGATCTTGGCCGCCACCGTGCTGTGCGCCGGATGTTCCAGCGGCCCGCGATCTCTGACGTCGCAGCGAACCGCGGAGATCGATAGGGAAGTACGGGTGTTCGCGCGGGACGTCGCTCACGGCGTTACCCAGGAGGGACCCACCGCCTGGCGGCGGTACTTTTCCGAAAGCCCCGAGTTTTTCATGGCTGCCGAAGGGAGACTGGCATTCGCCAACGGGGCATCGGCGATCGCGGCGATCCCGGATCTGGCGCGCACCATCAAACAGATCGATCTGGAATGGGGAGATGAACTGCGCGTGGACCCCTTGGCTCCCGATCTGGCGGTAATGGCCGCTCCCTATCGTGAGATTCGCACCGGTCCGATGGGGGATCGGGTCAGTGAAGCGGGATACTTTACGGCCACAACGGAATTCAAAGGGGGACACTGGCGCTTTCGCAATGCCCACTGGTCGGTGCTTGTCCCCCCGGTAGCGGTGAGGTGAGAGTTAGTTGTAGTGTCCGGCGTTGATATCGGCGAAACGAGCGAGGTCCGCAGGCAGTTCGTCCAGAGTATAAATGGAGTTCGTGGGGCAAACCGGTACGCATGCGCCGCAATCGATGCATTCGCCCGGGTTCACGAACAGTTGAGGAGCATCTGGGAAGCCTTCCTCATCTTGTTTCGGATGGATGCAGTCCACCGGGCAGGCTTGCACGCAGAGTTCGTCTTTAGTGCAGGTGTCGGTAATTACATAGGCCATATGGCTCCCTGCGAGCAATTGCGCGGCCATAGCTAAATAATAGAAAATAAGAGGTAAAACTCTACATAATTTGGGAGTTGGGTGGGCCATTCCACGCAAAGGCGGGGGGCGTTGGCCTGTTCACCCGCAAAAGCTACAGTAGTAGAGATGAAGATTGAAACCCGCGCGGTCCACGCCGGCCGCCACATCGATTCCGCCACCGGCGCCGTCACCCCGCCCATCTACCTTTCCACGACTTTCGAGCGTAGCGCCGAAGGCGAATATCCGCGAGGCTATATCTATTCGCGCGACAACAATCCCAATCGCCGCGCGCTCGAAGAATGCCTCGCCGATCTCGAAGGCGGCGCGGCCGCGCTGGCGTTCTCTTCGGGACTGGCGGTGGTAACCGCCGTCGTGCAAGGGCTGGAGGCGCGTTCCCACATACTCGCGCCCGACGACGTCTACTGGGGTTTTCGCAATGTGGTGAGCAAGGTCTTCGAGCACCGGCCGGTGGAAGTCACATATGTGGATATGACCGATCCCGGCGCGGTGCGCGGCGCCCTGAGACCTTCCACCCGCATGATCTGGCTCGAAACTCCTTCGAACCCGCTGATGAAGATCACCGACCTCGCGGCCATCGCGAACCTGGCGCATTCGGCGCCGTCGCGCCCCATCACGGTGTGCGACGGAACATTCGCCACGCCGGTCCTTCAGTGCCCCCTCGAATTGGGAATCGATATGGTGGCGCACTCCACCACCAAATACATCGGCGGACACAGCGACGTCATCGGCGGAGCCCTCATTACGGGCAAGCCCAACGCCCTTTTCGATCATGCGCGGCTGTCGCAGAAATATGGCGGGTCGGTGCCGTCTCCCTTCGATTGCTGGCTCACGCTGCGCGGGTTGGACACATTTCCTTATCGCGTGCGCGCGCAGTCGCATAATGGCATGTGCGTGGCGCGGTTTCTGGCCGGCCATCGCGCCGTGGAGAAGGTGCATTATCCGGGACTTGACGACCATCCCGGCCACGCGGTTGCCGCCCGGCAGATGTCAGGGTTTGGAGGCATGCTGTCCTTCCAGGTGCGCGGCAGTCGCGATACCGCGATGGGCGTGGTGGCGCGCTGTAAGCTGTTCATTCGCGCCACAAGCCTGGGCGGAGCGCACAGTCTCATCGAACATCGCGCATCGGTGGAGGGGCCGGATTCCAAGACCCCGCAGAATTTGATCCGCCTGTCGATCGGCCTCGAGCACATCGACGATCTGACCGCGGATCTGGCGCAGGCGCTGGAAGTCGCGTAGAGCTGTCCGCTTGCAGGCCGCCGGCGGGCATTGTTATACTCAAGATTCGAAACACGTAGGAGATTTCTGTCTCATGGCACAAGTTTGTGAAATATGCGGCCGGAAGCCGGTGTTCGGCAACCGGATCAGTCACGCCCATAACGTTACCAAGCGGCGCTGGAACCTCAATTTGCAGTCGGTGCGAGCGCTGGTAAACGGCGCCAGCCGTCGGATCCGGGTTTGCACGTCGTGCATTCGCGCGGGTAAGGTCCAGAAAGTCGCGTAGCTCTTTCCTCACTCTCCGGCAAACGTTGGCCTCGTAGTTGCACTAGGTCTTTCCATACGATCAGCAAGTAGTTGAAAACGGGGAAAGAAGAGGGTGCCATGCCGCAATTGTCCGGGCGGGTGAGTGAAAAGACGCGTTCCGCTGACGGAGAGCGCGAAACCTCCAGCGATCATAGTGTCCGGGTACCGCGAAAGATTCCGCAGGCTTACCTGGCCAAACATCGCTGCAAGGTTTGCGACGGGAAGCGTTGCACGGGCCACTGCAAATTCTGAGCCTACGCCAAAATGGCGTACCGTTTCATTTTGTTGATCAGCCCCTGCCGGCTGAGACCGAGCGTCTTGGCAGCCTGCTGCTGATTGTTTCGAGTGCCCCTGAGGGCCTCCAGAATCATCTGCTTTTCCAACTGTCCGACCGCCGCTTTGAGGGATTTCGCCCGCGGCTTGGCTGCGGCCGGCTCTTCGTACCGCGGCATGGGGACGCCTTCCCACAGGTCTTCATCCGTAATCAGGCTGCCTCGCGCGATCGCCGCCAGCCGCATCACTTCATTCCGCAATTGCCGGATATTTCCCGGCCACGGCGCGACGCTGAGGCGCCGCAGCACTTCGGGTGAAAACTCCATGGCTGGCCGGCCCGTTTCCGCGCCATATTCCTTCAGAAAATGCTTGGCCAGCAACCCGATCTCCTCGCGGATCTCGCGCAGCGGCGGCATGTGAATGTGCACTACCTTGATGCGATAGTACAGATCCTCGCGGAAACTCCCTTTGGCGATTTCAGCTTCCAGATCCTTGTTGGTGGCCGCTAACAGACGCACGTCCACCGGTATTGGCGTCCGCCCTCCCACCCGTTCCAGCACGCGCTCCTGAAGCACGCGCAGGATCTTCGCCTGCGCGATTAAACTGAGGTCGCCGATTTCGTCCAGGAATAGCGTGCCGCCATCGGCCTTTTCGAACTGTCCCACGCGCGCTTCCACGCCCGTGGCGACGCCTTTTTCAATGCCGAAGAGTTCGCTTTCAAGGAGTGTTTCCGGCAGTGCCGCGCAATTGAGCGCCACGAACGGGCGGCGCGAGCGCGGGCTCAGGTAGTGGATTGCCTTGGCCACCAGTTCCTTACCGGTGCCGCTTTCGCCGGTGACCAGCACGCTCACCAGGCTGTCGCGAATGCGCTCGATCAGCCGCACTACCTGTTGAATCCGCGGCCCGGAGCCGATAATTCCATGCGTCGAGTATTTGCTCTCCACTTCGCGCATGAGATGGGCGTTCTGGGCTGCCAGTTCGTCCTCGCGGCGGCGTAGTTCGCCGAAAAGTTGCGCGTTTTCGATGGCAATCGCGGCGTGGGAGGCGAGCGATTCGAGAAAATCCTCGTCGCGCAGGGTGAACGCGCCCACTCGCTTGTTGAGCGCCTCGAAAGCGCCGATAATGGCGCCGGTTTGATTCCGCACCGCGACCGACAGGACGTTCCGCGTGCGATAACCCGTCTGATCGTCGATGGCCGTGTAGAACTGCGGGTGGCTGTAAGCGTCCTTGACGTTAATCGTTTCCCCGGTCGTCGCCGTGCGGCCGGCAATACCCGAACTGGCCGGAAAACGCAGGATTTCGTTGCTTCCCAGGGCAACCTTTGACCACAGCTCGTTGCGCTCCCGGTCGAGCAGAAAGATGCTGGCGCGATCGCAGAGGAGCATGTTGGTGGCTTCGCGCGCGATCAGGTCCAGCAGCGCGCCGAGATCGCGCTCGGAGTTCATTTTCTGGCTGATCGTCAGAATGGCGGCGAGCTTGTCGTTCCACTCCTGCGGCTGAGTTGGCACCATGTGTCTATGAAGTTTACGCGCCTGCCAACAATTTTGGCAACGCCTACAAGATTTACACCGGTTCCAAGCATACCTTTGCTGAAAACAAAGAATTTGCCGAATCTCAAAATTTGGCCGTCGGAATGCTTTTTCTGCAGCGCGGTGGGCGATCCCATCGGAGGCGGACCGCAGCGGATGATCGGAGGAGCATTCGTGGCGGTCCTGCTAAGGAGACGCTCATCAGGTAAGCACGCCTCGTAGAGCCTGCAAACAGAGGATGGAAACGGGCCACCAGCATCCTCTGAGACTTCTGGCCCGCGCAGTTCTTGCCCCTTCCCTGCGCCGCCGCGTGAGCGGTGGCGCAGGAACCCACCTGACCGGTTATCCTGGACCATGGACCGGCAACACCGCTACCATATCTTGAATCGCTGGACTGGAAACCTGGGGACCGGAACCTCGGCCTATGCCGCCTACAGCCGCGCGCATGAACTCAGCGCGGAAGCCAAGACATCCGTCATCCCCGGCTCGTCCGACCCGCTCTTCCGCGGCGACCGTACCCGCTATAATCCCGAAGAACTGCTGCTCGCGGCGCTCTCCGCGTGTCATATGCTCTGGGTGCTGCACTATTCCGCCGATGCCCGCATCACCATCGTGGAATATGAGGACGAGGCATGGGGCGAAATGGCCGAACATGCCGATGGCTCAGGCGAATTTACCCGCGTAGTGCTGCGTCCGCGCGTGAAAATTCTCCAGGCCGATCGGGTACAGGATGCGATCGAGATCCATGCCCGAGCCCATGCCGTCTGCGCCATGGCGCGATCGGTGAATTTTCCAGTCGAACACCAACCTGCCGTGACGGCAGACAGTTCCGCATAATCGAAGGGCTTTGCCCTCTTGCGGGACACGGCCTGGCGAGCCGCGAATCGCGACAAAGACATCGAACTCAATTTTCCGAAGGTTCCTCGATATGGTCCAAGACGAGCACGGAAACCGGCCCTCTCCGGGTAACGAGTTTCAATCCAAGTTGCTGCTGTACCGCGACAAAGACGGAGGGCCCCAGAGCATCGGCAGGAACATCGGGCAGCGGGTTGGCTGCCGGATTGGCGGTGACCGGGTCCGGGGTCCAGGTCAGCTCCAAATCATACCCGCCAGTCAATCCCGTCTTGTCCACCGTAAAACGGCTGACAAAGGGCGCGAGGCTCGCAGCTAGGGTGGCCATGGAAATCCCCTTTCCAGACAGCGTCCTAGGTCCGATTCTCGTCGCGCAGTTTGGCGTCCGGCCGGGTTCCGGCGGCGGATGCGGTCCCGCCGAATAAGCGGCGCAATCGAAAGACGATTTGGACAACTGGGGGCCGAGCTTGCCGTCCGCTCTGGCAACCACCAGCGCGAAGACCGGCATATCGCGCGTCTCCTGATGAGCCAGCAGCTTGAATCGGTCTTTCAGAATCGCCCGCAGAAGTACCTGCTGTGATGGCGCGGGACTGCCGTCAACATTCGCTGTGATGTCGTAGTGCTGGTTGTAGATCCAACCCGGAGCTCCCACTAATTGATACGACTGCAGGCGATATGCGATACGCACAAGGGAGGCCGCCGTAACGGCGGTCGCAGTCAATCTCCCGCCTTTCGAATACTCCGAAAAGGAACGGGCCTGCACATCGCCGTCCGGCTTGACCGATGCCACGTACGAAACAGGCGGGTCTGTGGGGGAAGGCGATTGTGCGCCGGTCGCGATTGGCGCAATTACCGCCGTTCCGGCGGCAACCAGCATCAGCTTTCTCATCCCTTCGAAGTTTCGCGTCATCCGTGAGCGCCGCGGACAGGTGTATCGTGGGCCTATCCATTCCGCCATCCTACCCGACCCGGAGTGCGCGCCGGCGCGCCCGATTCTGCAACACCCTACGGCTTCTGCCTTAACGACTCCTCGTTCCCAATCGCAAAGCCGGCCTCGATCTGGCGCCGCCCGTAGGCCTGGAAGGCGATCAGGGTGTTGGTCGCTTCAATGCCAGGTGTTTTTTGGATCCGCCCAGCCACTACGTCGGCCAGGTCCTCATGGTGTTCGACCCGCACCATAACCACAAGGTCATAAGATCCGGCCACGGAGTATGCCTCCGTGACGCCCGACAGTTCGAGTAGGGCTTCCGCCACCTCCGGCGTGCGGCCCTGCGTGGTGTTGACCAGAACGATAGCGGTGATCATCGATATTCCTCAGGTTGCCAAGCACAGCAGACTTCAAAACGCCACTATAACAGCCCGCGATTGTCGGAATTCGAGCATAAAAGAACTGGCACGGTCGGGCGAGCTTCTGCTGAGGGACCATGCAAAGCATCTCCACATCTGAGCCTGTGCCAGCAAAGGTGACGAAAGCCGAGTGCAGACCGGCTGGCGACGTCCTGTCTCGCTTCGTTACTCCGCTCTGGGCAGCGCCGTTTCCGGCATGATAACGCGCAGCCTATGGTTGCGTTGGTCGATGGTGAGAACAAGCCCGTGATTGCAGGGAATGATCGGCGCGACGGGCCTTAGTACAGGCGTACTTCCTGAATGCAACGTACTGCCGCCTTTTTCGGTACCTCGGGGTCTTCGGCGCCGCCAGTCAGCGTCGTAAGTTCAACTTATGAGAATCGGATGGATAACCGCCGGCCTGATCTTATCGAGTACACTGTCTTTCGCCGGCACGATTAGCGACATTTTCGGGCAGTCGCAGAACGACTGCATTTTGACCTACACGCCGCCGTACAGCACTTGCGACGTGGTCGGCAACGAGATGCTATACGACATTCAAAAAGCCACGGTCTCTTTCGCCAATGGTGTGGCGACGGTCTCCATTTACATGAATACGGGCGCGATCCCGTACGGAGCCGCGTCGCTGACCCTTACTTCCTTTCACGACGCCGGCGACACGTTGATTCCCGGCGATATTTTCTTTTACGATCCGGCCACCGGCCAAACGCCTGCCTACGGCATCCCGCTCGTCGATCACGGATCGTTTGTCGCGGGCGATCTGTACGATATTTCGGGCGGCATCTCGACCGAAGACGCGCAGGTCGCCCTTCAGGACGGGTCGGATTTCTACCGCTGGGACGAAACCGTGCTGATGACCGGCTCGGGCAATCCCGCCGCTACCGGCACGATCGCCGTCGGCAAATATGGCAACGGCATCACCAGCGCGGAATATGAAATCACCGCGACAGTGCCGCTGACGTCCGGACTCCAGGGTCTCGAATCGAACGGACAGATCGGCCTGCTGTTTTCCTCGGCCGATTGTGGCAATGATGTCATCCAGGGCGTGGTGAGCACGGGAGATTCCGCCGCGCCGGTATCGCCCGCCATCGTATCGAATGTTCCCGAACCGGGTCCGGGCACTCTGACACTCACCGGATTCGTCCTTTTGATCGTTGGCAGACATTGGAGGAAGAGAACCCGGTAGACCGTCGGAAACTCCGGCGCCGCAGGCGGCGTCAAAGGAGTGAAGTTTGTGCTGTCTTCGCCGTCCACCACCGTGCCGGGCCGTCCCGGGGGGACCAAATCCCGCCTGCTCATCACCGCCATCCAGATTGCCAGCCTGCTCGCGACCGGTTGCCTGGTCTGGCGTGGGGCCCTGGTGCCCAGGCTCGGCGGGCAAACCATCTTCAGCCTGGCAGGCGAGGTGATCGGGTACACATTGTTGGCTTGGGCGTGGAGCGCCGCCGTGGCGCTGGCGCTCTATACCATCGTGCCGGTGCCGGAACGGTCGGAAATGGTGCCGAACGTGTTCCGCACGGCAGCCACCGCGGTCTGGTTCGCCCCGGCAATGATCCTGCTGTCGAACTTTTCCCTGGTATCGCTCGCGCCTGCCCTGGTTCTGGTCGTCTATGCCTCGCGGTTGCTCTACGCGCAATGGCAGCCGGCCATGGCTGTCGCCCCGCCGGGGATTTACACTGTGCGCGAGCCGGGATCTTTCGCAGATTGTCAGTTGCCGCGGGTCTTTGTGTGGCGCGACCGTCTGCCGGCGCTCGGCGTGGCGGTTTGCCTGGAGGCTGGTGCCATCGCCGTCGCCGGCCATTATCCACTGTTGGGCGCGGCGTGGTTTTGCGCCGGCACCGCGGTGCTGACGGTATTTTCCATGACCACGGGAGCCGCCACGGCGGGTCGCCCGGCGACCCTGCCAAGGTCCATTGTGGGGATCCTCGCGACCATCGTTTTGGCATCGCTGATGGCTCTGGGAAATGGCGGGCGCGGCGCCGGTGGAAGCGGCCGTGCGAGGGCATCCGGCGAGCCGCATCCCGGCCTGGTGGAGACCGCCCGCGCGGTGCTGCGCCAACTGTTTTACGGCGAATCTCCACGCGAGCGGGGCGGCGGAACCGGAACCCCCTCGGCCCCGCGGCCGGAAACCGCCAACACCGGCGCATCGGGAGGATTTCCGGGCGTGATTCTGTGGCCCGAAATCAAGCCCATCACCACGCTGATCGCGCCTCTGCCCGCGGGGAGCAATCCGTTTCCAGGCCGCCCGGCACAACCCATGAGCATTCCGTTCGGCGGCGAATACTGGATGTTCCGGTGGCCGTTCGCCCATCCGCCGGCGAGCTCGATTCTCGAACGCGGTACGCCCTCCAAACTGGCCTTCAGCACCACCGACCACACTCCGCTCCAGATGGAAGCGCACCAGAAACTGGAAACACCCATCGATGTCGGCTGCTGCCGCGCCATGCAACTGGAAGTGCTCAATGCCGACCGCTATCCCGGAACGTTGCGGCTCGAACTTGTCCTGCTCGATACCGAACACGGCGCCCCCATTCCTCTGAGCCTGGGAATCGCGCCGGTCACGTCGCATCCCGACATATCGCAGGATCCCCCGCTGCTGGCTCGCGAGATGCTCGAGTTTTCCGTTCCGGCCGATCCGGACATCGACCAATTCAACGAATTCAAGGTGGTGTTCCACCGCGCCGGATCGCGCCTGGATAAGAGCGCGAAAATCTCCATCGAGCGATTCGTCCTGCTGCCGCGATGAGTTACTCGCGCGTCGCCAGAATAAGGCTGGCCGAGCCGGGCAGGCGCACGTGGCGCACCGCCTGGAAACCGGTAGCTTCCAGCCAGGTAGTATATTCCTGCTCGCTGTATGTGCGGCCGCTGCGCGTTCCGGTGAGCATGTTCAGCGCCAGCAGCGCCGCCGATTTGGGCCCGGTTTTATCGGCATTCAGGACGGAATCCTGGATGATGATGCGGCCGTGGGGTACCAGCACCACGAAGCATCGCTTCAGAAGAGCGAAGTTTTCCTCTTCGCCAAGCGAATGGGAAATCGACGAAAGCAAGACCAGATCGTAGCCTTCCTGGGGCAGGGAAGCCGTGGCGTCGCCCGCGAGAACCCGTACGCGCGATTCCACTCCCGCCTGGCGAATGTACGAGCGCGCGATCGGCTCGATTTCGGGCTCATCCAGAAGGTCGATTTCCAGCTGCGGATTGGCTTGAGCGAAGGCAATGGAATAAATCCCCGAGCCACCGCCGATCTCCAGCATCCGGCCCCAGACCACGCCGGCGGCTTTCACCACGGCATCCAGGCGCTCGCGCGCATTGCGATGCATGGCGGCGATGGAGGCTTCCGCATCGTAGTCGCCCGCGGGACCGCCACCCGTCGCCGAGCCGGCGCGCACGCACTCCGTCAGGTTGGACCAGTTCTTCCAAAGATTGGCGGTGTGCAGCAGGGCGGAGCGGGCGCAATCGGGCGAAGCCGTGCTCAAAAACCGCGCTGCCATGGCCGAGTTCTGGAACCATCCGCCCTGCTTGGAAAGCAGCCCCACGGCAGTCAGAGCGTTGAGCAGCATCTCCGTGGCGCGGGCATCGGTTTTCACGCTGGCCGCGACTTCCGCCGCGCTGGCGCGCTCGCCTACGGCCGTAAACACATCGAGTTCCAGCGCCGTGAGGATGATGCGGCTTTCCTGGAATGCGCCGATGCGAACGTTCAAATCGTCGGGCAAGGCGCCGGACGTGTCTTTTTGCCGCAAAGCGGCGCGCATCTTATCACGATTGCCGAGCACTTCGGAGCGAACCGCGGCGACATCGGTGCGTTTCAGACGGTCTACCGGAATTCCGTTGCGGAAGTGCGAATCGACGATTTCCGGCACATCGGCGATTTTCACGCCGGAATACCAGGTTCCTTCCGGGTAAACCACCATGGTGGGGCCGTGCTCGCACAAACCGAGCGAGCCGCACACGGTAACTTGCACCTCATCGTCCAGCCCCTGGTTGGCGATTTCGCGGCGCAGTGCATCGATCAGCCTGGCGGAGCCGTTCGCATAGCAGGACGGAACGCCTTCGGCCTTCTGCTGGTTGCAGACAAGCGCGTGGAAACGAAACGGTTCCATGAAGTTCTTAATAAGCCTAGCAAAATTCCCTCCGGCTGGAACGCGGACATACTGCACGATTTGGCGCGCCATTCCGTCACTTGATCGAGGAGGAAACGAAATTATGCGCGCTCGAAATGCGCTGCTGGCGCTTGCCGGGCTGGCAGCCTGGCTCCCGCTTCACGCCCAAACCACCAAAGAGGGACCGCAACTCTACCGGGTAGAAATCAACTTCCGCGACGGCAACGACGCCGGCGCGGTGACCGACCGGCGCTACAGCCTGCTGGCCCTGGATTCGCGCAAGGCGGTTTTCAAGGTGGGGAGTAAAACCCCCGTGGTAAGCGGGTCGGCGCAAGCCCAGAGCGGAAATGCCCTGGCGAGCACCCAAGTCACTTACCTGGACGTCGGGGTGAATATCGATTGTGTCGTGGCGTCGTTGGGCCCGAAAGCATCGCTCCACGGCGACCTCGACCTGAGCACCGTCTCGGGCGAGTCGCAGGTCGCTTCCGGGGTGCGCGAACCGGTGATCCGGCAGACCAAGCTCGACCTCGATGCGGTTATGGAGTTCGGCAAGCCGACGGTGCTCGCGAGCATCGACGATCCCATCACCGCGCGCAAATTGCAGGTAGAGGCGACGGTCACGAAAGCCAACTAGGCCGGGCTACCATGGGCGTATGCCCACCACTCGACCGCTGGCCGCCATCACCGGCGCTTCCGCGGGAATTGGCGCCACTTTTGCCCGCACGCTCGCCGCGCGCGGGCACGATCTCATTCTCATCGCCCGGCGCAAGGATCGCCTGGAAACTCTCGCCACCGATCTCGAAAAGCGGCACGGCGCGAAATCCGAAATCATCGCCGCCGATTTGAACCAGGCGGACGACCTGGACCGGGTCGCGCGGCATTTGAGCGCCCTTCCGGACCTCGCCCTTCTCGTCAACAACGCGGGCTATGGCGTCGCGGGGCTTTTCGCGAGGTCCGATTACCCGGCGCAGGCAGGCATGCACCTGCTGCACGTGATGGCGACACTGCGGCTGACTCACGCGGTGCTGGCCGGCATGGTGGCGCGGCGATCGGGCGCGATCGTCAATGTGGCGTCGGTGGCCGGTTTTCTCCCGGCTCCCGGGTCGGTGAGCTACGGCTCCAGCAAATGCTGGATCAACGCCTTCACCGAGGGCATTTGGATGGAACTGCGCGGCTCGGGGTCGCCCGTGCGCGTGCAGGCGCTTTGTCCCGGCTTCACGTACTCGGAATTCCACGATGTGGCGGGGATGAATCGCGACAGGCTCGCGCCGAAATCGTGGTGGTGTCCGGCCGAGCAGGTGGTGGAGGAATCGCTCGACGGGTTGGATCGCGACAGGGTGTTCGTGATTCCCGGATTGCGCTATCGCATGCTGGTGCGAGTTGCGATGGCGATTCCGCGCGCGCTGCGGCGGCGGTTATTGATGGCGATGTCGCGCCGGAATGGACGGCTAGCGCGGCAGCAATAGACTCTATTACGCCGTTGATCGCAATCGAGGTGCCGAAGCGTGCGATTTTCTGGCGGGCGAATCCGAATACCACTTTCCATGGATGGCCGGTTGGAACGGAGTCCCGAACGGTAGTAGTCGCAAACACACCGCTACCATGGTGGTTTTCCTGGAAGCCGAAATCGCCTCGCAAATGACGGATTACGCGATGTAATTGCTCTGCCCCCGGTCTCGCTGTGTTTCATTTTGTAGCGTCGCGTTGTCAAGAGCTACTTTGGCTGGCGAGCCTCTGTCTTGCCGCCGGGGATATACTGGAGTCCCGTGACAATATAGGGCCGATCCATCTTTGCTCCATCACCTACTGTAGGCTTCATAAAGTGCATGTAGTCCGGTACGCCGGCGTCGAACCCCCCCCACGCCCAACCGTGCCGCGTGAAGATGGCGAAAACCTCGGATCGGGTCGAAACCTTTCCAGGCGTACCGTCGCGAACAGCAGACTGGGCCGCGGCCTTGGGCCACCAAGCCTGATGCAAATCAAGAAACGGATTGAGAAGTGGATTAATATCCACCGCCATTCCATAGGCGTGGCTGCTCCACTCCGTGGGAGCGTCATCTGCCTTCTCGCAGTAAAACCCGACAGTTATGTTCTGCTCCGCATAGACACCAGGTCCATAGTCTTCCCACGGAGCGACTTTATTGATCGGAAACCGAATCGCGTAAAGCTCTTGAAAGACCTTCGCAGTATCGTCGCCGATTCGTTTATTTACGACTAGCTTTCCTTGTTTGGGCTTATTGTCGAACCCGATATAGGCCACGTGAACAACAACTAGGTCGTCGAGGGCCACTGGGCAGCCCGGTTTCCAGGATTTTCCGGTCATTGCGGCCCGCGCTTCGGGGCTCAGAGAGCTGACATTCGGCTCGCCCGCTGGGCCCTGTGCAAACGCCCAAAGAGGAAGGCAAGCAGCCAAGACGATGATGCGGCGATTGCTCATACGCAGTCGCGATGTCACTGTACCTCCGCGCCAATTTTTGTTTGCCGATTGTATCATAGGCAGGCTCGATAGCGGCTTCGTGGTCGTGGTCGTGTTGCGGCCAACTGAGAAGTTCCTCTTTCAGCCAAGTAGAAAGTTCCTCTTGACAGCCGAAAGGCCAAAGGATGGAACGAATCGCGATGCGCCAAGAGGAACGGGATTACCTGGATTGGCTGAAACGAGTCAAAGACGGGAGCAATAGCCAGCGGGAAGCAGCGGAGAAGATGGGCGTGACGGTACGTTGGGTGTGAAAGCTTGTGAAGCGGATGGCGAAGCAAGGGGACGCAGTGGTTGTGCACGGTCGTCGTCGGCGGCCATCGAACCGAAACCTGTCGGCCAAGACACAGCGGCAAGCGCTCGCGATTCTCAAGCAGCCTGACTGGCACGATTTCAGGCCCACGTTCGCGGACGAACAGTTAGGAGACGCTGCGGGGTTGGATGATCGAGGCCGGGATGTGGAAGAGCAAGCCGCCGCAGCTTCCCGACCGGTTAAGACTACTCGGATTGTAATCGCTTGTGGGAGGGCCTCGTAAAGATTGCTTCCGGAGCCAACTCCGTCGCCTCGGCTTTGGGCAACCGCACCAGGCGCGACCCCGGCGGGGCTGTACGAACATACCATGAGGGTCCCAAGCCGGCCCTCAAAAGAGGAACTTTCTACCTGGCTGATAATCCGACATTTGTAAATCCATGCAGCCATACGATTTTTATCGTTGACATACGTTTTTTATCGTAATATGCTTCAGGCATGGACGCTCAGAGAGAGAAACCGCCCCTTCCCACCGATGCCGAGCTCGATATCCTGGCCGTGCTTTGGCGCCTGGGACAGGCGACCGTGCGCGAAGTTCACGAGGCGCTAGGCAAAGACAACGGCTACACCACCACGCTCAAGCAAATGCAGTTAATGGCCGACAAGGGACTGGTATCGCGCAGCGAGCGCTTTCGCTCGCACATCTATGAGGCCGCCGTCCCCAAGGAGCAGACACAGACGGAAATCGCGGGCGATCTATTGAAGCGCGCGTTCGACGGGTCGGCGCGCAGCCTGGTGATGGGGGCGCTCTCGGCACAGCCGGCGTCGCAGGAAGAACTCGCGGAAATTCGCAAGATGATCGACCGCTTCGCCAAGGGCAAAGGAGGCGCGCGATGAATACCATGCGGCTCGGTTGGACGCTGGTGCATTTTCTGTGGCAGGGTGCGCTGATCGCGATCGCCTACGCCATCGCGCGGCGTTTCCTCACGGGTAGCAACGATCGGTATCTGCTTGGGTGCGCGGCCCTGGCGTTGATGTTGGCCGCTCCGTTCGCGACGTGGTGGACGATGGCGCCGGCGGACTCGCCGAGCGTGGCTCCGGTAGATCAGACCACGAGGGTAGCGAGCGTGGCGCCGGCGCCACTGCCGGCGATGGTGAGGGCCGAAGTGCCGGTGGTGAAAGATATCCCGTGGTTGCGGTGGGCGGTGATTGTCTGGCTCGTGGGTGCGAGCTCGCTCTCCTTACGATTGTTGGGCGGATGGATGGTTGCCGCGCGCTTGCGCGTGGGCGCCCGCTCCGCGCCGATGGCCTGGTGCGAAACGGTAGAGCGCCTGCGCCGGCAGCTCGGCGTTTTGCGATCGGTGGGCCTGCGAGTTTCGGCGATGGTCCAGTCGCCGGTCGTGGTTGGCGCGTGGCGGCCGCTTATTCTGGTCCCCGTCGGAATGCTCGTCGGCATGCCGGCCGCGCAGGTAGAGGCGCTGCTCGCGCACGAACTCGCGCACATCCGGCGCCACGATTACCTGGTAAACCTGCTGCAAAGTCTCGCCGAGGCGCTGCTGTTCTACCATCCGGCCGTGTGGTGGATATCGGGGCACGTTCGCGCGGAGCGGGAACATTGCTGCGACGATGCGGCCGTGGCGCTGAGCGGAGATGTAATAGGATACGCAAATGCGCTCGCTGAACTGGCGGGCATGCCGCAAATGCGGCTGGCGGCTGTGGCGGCGAATGGGGCATCGCTGACGGACCGGATCGCCCGATTGCTGGGCGGGCGGCGGCCCGCGCCGGCGAGGAAGAGCGGCACTGCGGCGGCTGCGGTCCTGTTGGCTGCAGCGGCGATCGGTCTGTACGCCCAGGAAACACCGCGCCCCACTTTTCAAGTGGCGTCGGTCAAACTCAATACGGACAACCCTCCCAACCGTATGCAGCGCCCGCTTCCAGGCGGACGCTGGTCGGCCAGGAACGCGAGCGTCGCGATGATGATCGTCACCGCGTACAAAGTGCAACATTATCAGGTGGTGGGAGGTCCCCCCTGGATGGAATCCGAAGGCTTCGATATCGAGGCCAAAGCAGATGCTGACGCCAAGGCTCCCCAACTGCTGCTCATGCTGCAATCGCTGCTGGCGGACCGCTTCAAACTGGCGCTCCATCGCGAAAGCCGCGAGTTGCCCGTTTACAACCTGGTCCCCGCGAAGGGCTCCTTTAGTCCGCCGCCGCCCGACCCGGCTTGTGCGCAGACGGATTCGGCCGCGCCGCCAGCGCGCGGCGGGGTGCCATGCGGCAATCTGCGCATCGGTATGTCCGGCTCGGTGGACGGAGGCAACGTGCCGATGTGGCAGTTGGTATCCACGCTTGCTGCCATAGCCGGCCGGCCGGTCATCGACCAGACCGGTTTCACGGGAAAGCTCGACGTTCACCTGAGATTTACGCCGGACCAGGCGACTCAGGGATTGCCGGGAGGCGCCCTCAGCGCCGCTCCGCCCGATCCCGACCCGAGCCAGCCCAACATTTTCGAAGCATTACAGGAGCAACTCGGGTTGAAACTGACCTCTTCGAAAGGCCCCGTGGAAGTGCTGGTGATCGACCATGTGGAGCGGCCGACAGCGAATTGACTAGGGCGCGCTGCTTTTGGGTCATTCCGATCTCGGGATCGGCCGCCGCCCGCAACTCTATTGCTTGCAACGCCAAAAATACAAAACCGGTCCCGCGGACCGGTTCGCCCTTCAGACTGCGATTGGTAGCAGGTACGAAAAGGCACCGCTGCCTCGCGGTCGCGGCGCATTAAACGCGGTTGCGGGTTCTTAATCAAACAGCGTCCAACTCATTGGTATCCTAAGGTCTTGGAGCGATACCTTTGAAGATCGGTCTGGCCTTTCGTGCCTTTTTCAATCTCTTATTCGGCGGCAAGCTCTCCGATGGTGTCATCACGGAACTCGGGCTCGCGAAGAAGTCCGCTGCCCCGCCGCCGAAGCCCGCGGCGCCGCCTCCGCCGGTTCGGTCCACGTCCGATGGAGCGCTACAAATTCTCGGCATTCTGCAGCGCGACGCGCGGCTGGTCGACTTCCTGATGGAAGATATTTCATCCTACTCGGACGACCAGGTGGGCGCGGCGGTCCGCGAACTGCACGATCAGTGCCGCGACGCCATGGCCCGCTATGTCACGCTGCAACCGGTGATCGATGGTGTGGAAGGCACGTTCGCCAAAGCGCCGTCGAAAGATCCCAACGTCGTGAAGTTCGTCGGCAATGTCCCCGCCAAGACTCCCGACGGCGGCACGCTGCGGCATAAAGGCTGGCGCGCCGCCAAGATCGACCTTCCCGCGTTAGCGGCCCAACAGGACGCGAACATCCTCGCGCCGGCGGAAATCGAAATTGAGTAAAAAACAGCAGGCGGCGCGGTACGTCATCGGCATCGACCTGGGAACTACCAACTCCGCGCTTGCTTACGCCGAAATCCAGGTCGAGCCCGACCCGTTCGCTCCCGCGAACGTGCAACTGCTCCCCATTCCGCAACTGGTGAATCCCGGCGAAGTTCGCGAAGAGAGCCTGCTGCCATCCTTTTTATATCTGCCGGGCGGATCGGATTTTCCCGCCGGCACGCTGGCCCTGCCGTGGGATGAACAACGTGGATACCTGGTCGGCCATCTGGCGCAGAAGCGCGGCGCGGAAAACGTCGGACGGCTGGTGTCCTCGGCGAAATCGTGGCTCTCGCATTCGGGCGTGGACCGCACCGGCGCTCTGTTGCCGTTCCGCGCGCCGGACGGCGTCGATAAGATTTCGCCGGTAGAAGCCAGCCGGCGGTATCTCGAGCACCTGCGCGAAGCCTGGGATGCGCGCATGCCGGACGCCAGGTTCGCCCATCAGCAGGTGCTGGTGACCGTGCCGGCATCGTTCGATGCCGTGGCGCGCGAACTCACGCAGGAAGCCGCCAAGCAGGCGGGCTTTCAGAACATTACCCTCCTCGAAGAGCCGCAGGCGGCCTTCTATGCGTGGATCGAGCGCCACGCGGATTGGCGCGAGCGCGTCGCGCCGGGCGACCTGATCCTGGTGGTCGATATCGGCGGCGGCACCACCGATTTCACGTTGATCGCGGTGACCGAATCGAACGGCACCCTGGAACTCGCGCGCGTGGCCGTGGGCGATCACATCCTGCTCGGCGGCGACAACATCGATCTGGCGCTGGCCGGTACGGTAGCGGCGCGGCTGGCGGAGAAAGGCACGCGCATCGATAGCCGGCAGATGCAGGCGCTGTGGAACAACTGCCGCATCGCCAAGGAGCGGCTGCTGCATCCCGATTCCACCGCGCAGGAACAGCCGGTGACCATCCTCGGCAAAGGCACCGGATTGGTGGGCGGCACCATCAAGGCGTCGCTGCTGCGCGGCGATATCGATCAGGTGATCGGCGAAGGATTTCTGCCGGCCGTGGGCAGCAACGATATGCCGGCGGCGCAGCGGCGCGTGGGCTTGCAGGAACTCGGACTGCCATATGCCGCCGACCCCGCGATTACCCGTCACATGGCGCGATTCCTGCGCCAGCAGGCATCGAGCGCGCAACAGGCCAGCGTGCGGCGCGGGCCGAGCGGGCTCGCTTGCCCCTCGCATGTTCTATTCAACGGGGGCGTGCTGAACGCGCCGCTGGCGAGGCAGCGCATTCTGGCGACACTCGACGCGTGGCTGGCGGAAGAGGGTCTGCCGGCGGTGAAACCGCTGAGCGGCGAGGACCTCATGCACGCCGTGGCGCGCGGCGCGGCGTATTACGGGCTGGCGCGCAGCGGGCGCGGCGTGCGCATTCGCGGCGGCGTTCCGCGCACCTACTACGTGGGCGTGGAGAGCGCGATGCCCTCGATTCCCGGATTTCCAGCGCCGCTGAAGGCGCTGGCGGTGGTGCCGTTCGGCATGGAGGAAGGCACGAGCGAAACCATTCCCGGGCGCGAATTCGGACTGGTGGTCGGGCAAGCGGCGGAATTCCGCTTTTTCACTTCGACCTCGCGGAAGAATGACAAGGTGGGCGACCTCATCGAAGACTACGGCGACCAACTGGAAGAACTCTCGCCCATGGAGGTGAGTTTCCCCGCGGGCGAAGTTTCGTCCGAAGTGGTGCCCGTCTCGTTCGAGACGGCGGTGACCGAGACCGGAATGCTGCAATTGTGGTGCGTGGCGCGGGATGGCCGCCGGTGGAAGCTCGAATTCAACGTGCGGGAGAAGGTAAACGCGTGAAGGTTGGGATCGACCTCGGGACCACCAATTCCGCGCTGGCCTGGATCGACGACCGCGAGGGCGACGACCGCGAATTTCCGCCGCTGCACATCTTCGAAACGCCGCAACTGGTGGCCGCCGGGCGAGTCGAGCCGCGGCGCACGCTGCCCTCGTTCCTTTTCCTCGAAGACGGCCAGCCCGTAGGCGTGTACGCCCGCGAGCAGGGCGCGATTGTGCCCACGCGGCTGGTACACTCGGCGAAATCGTGGCTCTCGAATCCCGATGTCGACCGCACCGCGAAGATTCTCCCTTGGGATTCGCAGGAAACCGGGCGCGTGCTTTCGCCGGTGGAAGTTTCGGCGCGATTCATCGGTAAATTCCGCGAGGAGTGGGACCGCGCCATGGGGTCAAAGTTGGCGGAGCAGGATATCGTGCTCACCGTGCCGGCATCGTTCGACGAAGAAGCGCGCGAACTCACCGTGATGGCGGCGCGCGATGCCGGGATCGAGAAGCTGACGCTGCTCGAAGAACCGGCGGCGGCGTTCTATTCCTGGATTGCCAACAACCTGGCGCAGTCGCGCAAAAAGCTGTTCGACGGCCAGACCGTGCTGGTGTGCGACGTGGGCGGCGGCACCAGCGATTTCAGCCTGATCCGCGTCTCGCGCGAGGGCGACCTGGTGAATTTCACGCGCACGGCGGTGGGCAAACACCTGCTGCTGGGCGGCGACAACCTGGATCTCACGCTCACCTGGCTGGTGGAAACGAAGCTTGGCGTTCCGCTCTCGGTGCGGCAGCGCAGCGGCTTGCGGCGGCAGTGCTCGGCCGCCAAGGAAAGGCTGCTGACCGACTTGAATTTGAAGTCGGTGGAGATCACGGTGCTGGGCTCGGGATCGGCGCTGATCGGCAAGACGCTGAAGACCGAGATTCTGCGCGAAGAGGTGCTGGAATTGGCGCTCGATGGCTTCCTGCCGTTCACCGCGCGCGGCGAGGCGCCGAAGGAAGAGAAGCGCAGCCTGTTCCGAGAACTCGGATTGCCTTATGTGAGCGATCCGGCGGTGACGCGGCATCTCAACGCATTCCTGGAATCGGCGGGACAGGCGCCGGACGCCATCCTGTTCAATGGCGGCTTCTTTATTCCGAAGATCTTGCAGGAGCGCGTGGCGGATGTAGCCGGCAAGTGGTACGATCGCCGTCCGGAGATTCTGGAAAACAGCGAACTCGATCTCGCCGTGGCGCGCGGCGCGGCATACTACTCGTACGTTCGCTCCACCGGCAGCGGCGTGCTGGTGCGCGGCGGATTGCCGCGGACCTATTTCATCGGCCTCGGCGACGCGCGCGACGGCAAATTTTCGGCCGTCTGCCTGGTGCCGCGGGGCGCGGAAGAAGGCGCGGCGATCGCAATCGACAACGACGCGCTGCAACTGGTGGCCAATCGGCCGGTGTCGTTCCGGCTGTACAGTTCGCTGACGCGCACGGAAGACAAGCTCGGCGACGTGGTGGAATTCGCCGCGAGCGATTCCGATCTGCACATGCACGCGCCGCTGAATGCCGTCATCCGCTTCGGCAAGAAGGCCGAAGAGCGCCTGATTCCCGTGAAGCTGGGCGCGCGGCTCACCGAGATCGGCACGCTGGAATCCTGGTGCGAGTCGAAAATCAGCGACAACCGCTGGCGGCTCGAGTTCGAACTCCGCAAAGCGGCGGCCCAGAAAACGGAACGGAAGGCCGCGGCGGTGGTGAGCGAGCAGGCGCTGGCGGCATCGCTCGAGCTGATTGCCAGGGTGTTCGCGACCGACGTGAAATCGCCCATCGCGCCGGAGGAATTACCGGCGAAGCTCGAACAGACCATGGGGCTGGGAAAGAATTCCTGGCCGCTGGCGACCATCCGGCAGATGGCGGACGTGTTCCTGACGCAGATCCATGGACGCAAGAAAAGCCCGGCATTCGAAATCCGGTGGCTGAATCTGTGCGGATTTTGCCTGCGCCCGGGGTTCGGATTTCCCGGCGACGACTTCCGCGTGGAGCAGGTGCGAAAGATCTACGCAGGCGGTGTTACGTACGGCAACCAGGTGCAGTGCGAGATCGACTGGTGGATTTTCTGGGGGCGCGTGGCCGGCGGGCTGAATCGCAACCAGCAGGCCGACGTCTACCAGCGGCTCTCGGGCTTTCTGCTGCCGCGCGGAAACAAAAAACCGCAGCGGATCAATGCCTCGCTGCTGCGCGAGATGTGGCGCACGGCGTCGAGCCTGGAACTGCTGCCGCTGGGAACGAAAACGGAATTGGGCGACGCGCTGGTGAAGCGGGTGAAGACCGGCGATTTCAAAGAAAGCGAATTGTGGTGCCTCTCGCGTCTGGGCGCGCGCAAGCTGTTTTACGGTCCGATCAACCTCGTGGTGCCGCCGCAGACCGCCACTCGCTGGGCGGAGGCGATCCTGAATCTTCCGGCGGCCGGCGACGCGCTGGCGGCCATCGCCCGCCGCACGGAAGACCCCACGCGCGATCTGCCCCACGCCACGCGCGAGACCATCAAGCGCAAACTCCAAGGGATGGCACACGCCGACCGCATGCTGGCCGTCCTCGAAGGCGAAGAGGAAGACGATAGCGCGCTCGGGCGGATCTTCGGTGAGGAACTGCCCTCTGGGTTAGTGCTGGCGGGGTAGCGCCCGCCGGCGCACTCACTTTTTCGATTCGAGGGCCTTTACCCTGCCTTCCAGTTTGACTGCGTCCCCTTGAAGCCTGGAAATCTGTATCCCCATGTTGCCGATTTGTGCGCCTTCGGGCGCGCGCTTCTGTAAACTTGCGACGATACCCTTGATTTCCTCCATGGCTTTCTTCAAGTCCGCTTCCACCTTAGTCACGCGTGCAGCTACACTTTTCAGATCGTCTGCCATTTGTTTTTTGGGTCCTTTCCACCCAGATGGGCCCGAACTTACCCCACTCCACTACTCACTGCGCAAGCTTACGATCCGGTAGTGTTCTTAGTCAAGCGAGCGTAGTACCGAATCCAAAACAGAGCGTACGAGGCCGGCCGAAAGCCGGCTGCGGCAAGGTTGCCTGGGCAAGATTGCTTGCCTTAGCAATCTAAGGAGATCGGTTCCTATCGCGCGTCGGGCAGCAGTCCCTGCTCCACCAGCACCGGGGGATGACGATGATGGGTTGACTGCTCGTAGGCGAAGGCCCAGCCGAGCAGGTTGCCGTCCCGCCATTGCCGCGCGGAGATCTCCAGTCCGAACGGGAGCCCGCCGGCGTAGAAGCCGCCGGAAACCACTACGGCGGGAACGCCGATCGGATTCACCCATCCGGTGTCGCTGTGCGGTCCGCTGCTCAATTGTCCCTTCTGCGGCATGGTCTCGTCGGGTGGCGGCATCTGCGCCGCCGGATAGACGAACTCGTCGAGTTGGAGGCGGCCGGCGACGCGCTGGCGGCCATCGCCCGCCGCACGGAAGATCCCACGCGCGATGCCCCATGCGACGCGCGAGACCATCAAGCGCAAACTCGAAGGGATGGCGCACGCTGGCTGCATGCTGGCCGTCCTCGACGGCGAAGAGGAAGACGATAGCGCGCTCGGGCGGATCTTCGGTGAGGAACTGCCCTCTGGGTTAGTGCTGGTTGTAAGCCCATAACCGGCTGTCAAACAGTACTGAACCGCGAGCCCCGGATACCGAGACTGCCGGGACCTGTGTAAAATACCCAGAGACCACGGAGGAGGGTGATAACGGCAAATGGGTTTGAACGAAAATCACTTAAAAAATATCGGCGAGGTAAAGAACTCACTGAAGACGCTTTCGGAGACGCCAGTGCCGGGAGCGGACGTAGCCAACCTGAACAAGCGAGTCGATGTTTTGCAAACGCTATTGAAACAGTACATTACGGCGGAGGCCGCGATCAAAGCGGAGCATGACGCCATCGCCAAACTGGAGGAGAAATTAAAAGCCGACCTCGCCAAGCTGGCTCCGAAGATTACCAACCTGAATGGCATGCGCGGAAAGCTCAAGGATGGAGCCCAGGACGCTTACAATTGGGCCATACCGATGTCCCAAAAGCTCGCCAAGCTGCCGGCTTACAGCAAGGCTAACGCGGCCATCAAAAAATGCATTGATGAGATGCTGGGAACTAAGAACACGTATTCGGTAAAGCTGAAGAACGACGGCAATTTCGATCTCTGAAGGCCGCTATCGCGCGTCGGGCAGCAGTCCCTGCTCCACCAGCACCGGGGGATGACGATGATGGGTTGACTGCTCGTAGGCGAAGGCCCAGCCGAGCAGGTCGCCGTCCCGCCATTGCCGCGCGGAGATCTCCAGTCCGAACGGGAGCCCGCCGGCGTAGAAGCCGCCGGAAACCACTACGGCGGGAACGCCGATCGGATTCACCCATCCTGTGTCGCTGTGTGGGCCGCTGCTCAATTGTCCGTTCTGCGGCATGGTCTCGTCGGGGGGCGGCATCTGCGCCGCTGGATAGACGAACCCGTCGAGCTGGAGGCGATCCAGGGTGTCGTTGTAGATCGCTAAGGCAGCGCGCTGCGGTCCGAAGAAATTCGAGTCCGCGTTCGGGTCGGATTGGAGCGAGCTCGGTCCGCCGCCCATGGTGACCATCCCCGGCAACGGCGACCCCACGGCCTTGGCGTATTCCGCGGCGGATTTGTATTGCGGCGGCCCGAAGTTCCTGAGAAAGGTTTCGAAGCCTTCGAAATGGTAGGGCCATGTCTTGATCTTGTCGACCGCCTGCTCGAAGCCTCCGGCCAAAATCGAATCGTCGATCACGACCATGGCGCCTGCCGCACGCAGATCGCCGACGGCTTTCATAAACATCTCGCGCGTCTCCGGCCGCAGCGATTTCGCCGCGAGAATGAAGGCCGGCACGCCAAACCGCTTGCCCTTGAGCGCACCGGCTTTCAGGTATCGCGTGTAGGGTCCCGGTTGCGCTTTCGCCGCCGACCCAGCCGTGCGGAAATCCATTGGGTCTTCGCCCGCCATCACGCCCAGCGCGATGGCAGCATCGGCGACATCGCGCGCGATGGGGCCGGTATCGTCCAGCAGCCAGTCGAGCGGTGCGATTCCGGCGATGCTCACCAATCCGCGCGTGGGCAGCACGCCGATTACGGCACTCGTCGAGGACGGCATGCGAATGGAGTTGCTGGTATCGGTGCCGGTCCCAAGTAGCGCAAAATTGGCCGTGACGGCGGTGACGGTCCCGCCGGATGAGCCTCCGGGGCTGAAGCGGACGTCGTAGGCGTTGCCGGTGCGCCCGAAAGCCGAGCTGCGAGTGGTGTCGCTGGCCGCGAAATCGGGCATGTTGGTCTGACCGAGAATGACCGCCCCGGCGGCGCGCAGTTTCGCTACCACGGTAGCGTCCGCGGGAGCCCTGAGTTCATGGCCGGGGATGACGAATCCCTTCCAGCCATCCGATGTCACGAGCCCATTAATGCTGGTGTTGGCCTTGATGACGATTGGCACGCCCCACATCGGGCCGCGTTCGACGCCGCTCCCGCCTCGCGCCGCGCCGGCATCTTCCCGCGCCGCGGTCGCCAGAGCGTCAGGCGCATCGACTGTGCAGACGGCGCGATAAATGCCGTCGTATTTCGCTATGCGCGCGAGATACCAGCTGACCACCTGCGTCACGGTGTAGCGGTGGGAGGCATACATCGACTCCAGTTGGGGGATGGTGACTTCGAGCAAATCGCGGTCGATCGTCTGCGCGGGCAGGAGCGGCGGAACCAGGAAGAATAGGAGGACGGGCAGGCACTTCGAGGGCATGTCACCAATTGTAGGCTTTACGGCCGCGCATTAACGAAGGCGATCGATGCCGTCTCGTGGCTTCCAGTTGTTCGGGCTTGGAGGAAACCCAGCCGTCGCTGCCGCTCGCCGAAATTCGCCGCAGCGAGCGCCAGGCATGAACGATTTCGGTGGAGTCTAAGGGCAACGGCTCATTTCGCTCCTCGTATTCTTCTGCGATCATTCGGAATTCGACCGCGAGTGCCACGAGCGCAGCTTTCCTTGCCGGCATAAGCGCGCCGGTTGCGGTACAGCCTTGTAGCCGGTCGAAGCTCACCGCCTCACATTACGCACCTACTGCAACGGGACGAAAGTAGCGCGGGGCGTGATATGGCTGGAAGCGGTAGCCGATACCGAAAATCGTTTCGATATAGCTGTCCGCGTAGGAACCCAGTTTCTTGCGCAGGCGGCGTACATGAACGTCGAGCGTGCGGGTGCGGATATCGGCGCCGTAGCCCCAGACCTGCATCAGCAGGGCTTCCCGCGGAATGATCTCGCCGGCATGGCGAACCAGCAGCGAGAGCAGGTCGTACTCCTTGCGCGTCAGCATCATGCGCTCATTGTCGAGAGTGGCCAGTTGATGATCGTAATCGACAACCAGGTGCTCATCCCGATACATCGGGACATGGTTCGGCGGAATAGGTCCCAAAATCCCTCCTCAGACCCCTTACGGATATCGTACGGATGGACGCATATGAGGTCGTGGGGGAGTTGTAAAATGTTTGTAAATTCACCCCTGGTGAGAAGTGAGACATTTTCGGAGTGTCGTGTCGCACTTGGAATGTGACATACTAGCGGATTCTACGTAGTCGAGATGAGCAACTTCACGTTCAGCCGGCGCGCCGCAGTGGTTGGCGCCGCCGCGCTGCCAATGATTCGAGTCCTGAAAGGGCAGTCGAAGCCGAAATCGGTCGTGATTTCGAGCAACAACCGCGCGAATGGCGGCATCAACTGCTGCAATAAGGCTTTGGAGTTGATCAAGGGCGGCAAGGATACACTGGACGCCGTCATCGCGGGCGTGAATATTGTCGAGTTGGATCCCAACGACACCAGTGTCGGCTACGGCGGCTTGCCAAATGAGGACGGCGTGGTGCAACTCGATGCCAGTTGCGTGCATGGCCCCTCGCGCCGCATGGGCGCGGTGGGAGCGATCGAGGGGATCAAGACGCCGTCGAAAGTTGCGCAGCTCGTGATGTCGGAGACCGACCATATGATGTTGGTGGGCGCCGGCGCGACCAGGTTTGCCAAGATCTGGGGTTTCCCTGAGGAAGATCTCCTCACCGATAAGTCGCGGCTCGCGTACCGCATGTGGAAGCGCGAGATGCGCGATCGCAACGGACATACATTTTGGGAATCGAACATCGATGCACCGGTGAACGCGGGCGGCGGGCACGCCGATTTACCCGCCAGGATGCCGGAGCTGCAACGCGAGTTCCCGGGCTTTGACGATCAGACGCTGGCGTGGGCCTACGATGTAGCTCTCCATCCGCCGCACGGCACCATCAATTGCATCGCGCTCAACGCAAAGGGCGAAATGTCGGCGGTGACCACCACCAGCGGAATGGCTTTTAAAATTTCCGGCCGCTGCGGGGATTCCCCGATTATCGGCGGAGGATTGTGGCTTGATCAGGATGTCGGCGGCGCCGGCTCGACAGGCCGGGGGGAAGAAAACTTGCGAGTTTGTGGGGCGCATACCGTGGTAGAAAATATGAAGCACGGGATGTCGCCGAAAGAGGCAATACTCGAGACTTTGAAAAGGGTGTCGCGGAATTTTAATGACGATAAAAAGCGCCTGGAAGCGGTGGATTTGAACTTCTACGCGCTGAGCAAGACCGGCGAATATGCCGGGGGATCACTGTGGGGGCCGGCAAAGTTTGTGGCCGCCACCAGCGATGCCGCCGGCCACGTAGAGCAGTCGGTCTATCTTTATGAACATTAACAGATGAAACGAATTGACAGCGGGGGCATCAGATAGCTGTTATTCGGTTCCTCTCCGGGGGCTTTTGTAATTCTGGGTAATACCGTTTTCCTACATGTCTGACAACAGAATATTGAGTCGCGTGCTGGGACGTAACTAGAGCCATGTCTCAGATCTTTCATCGCAGTACCAACACGTTTTCTCGCATCACGATCTTTGGCGGGGTTTTCATCCTCGCTTTCCTGACCTGGGTTTTTACCGTGCTCGACCGGTCGGCATACTCGACGCGGCAGCACCAGGTCCGCGACCAGCCGGTCCCGTTCAGCCACGCCCACCACGTGGGCGCATTGGGCATCGATTGCCGCTATTGCCACACCACGGTGGAGACTTCGAGCTTCGCTAATATTCCACCGACCAAAACTTGCATGAACTGCCACTCGCAGATCTGGATCACCAGCCCTACGCTGGAGCCCGTGCGCGCCAGTTATCGCGATGACAAATCGATCAGCTGGACGCGCGTCCACGATTTGCCCGACTTCGTCTATTTCAATCACAGCATCCATGTAGCCAAGGGTGTGGGATGCGAGACCTGCCACGGGCGCGTGGACCGCATGCCGCTGATGTACCAGCAGAACGCCCTGCAGATGGAATGGTGCCTGAACTGTCACCGCAACACCGAAAAATACCTGCGGCCTAAGGAGTTCATCACTACCATGGGTTACGAGCCGGCGGGCGATCAGGAAGAAATCGGCCGGCGGTTACAGAAGGAATACAACATTCAAAGCGTCCACTTGTTGACGAGTTGTTCCACGTGTCACCGATGAGTCATAAACCCGAAGATCATTTAGACCTCGCGGCAGTCCGGAAACGTCTGGAAACGAGGAACGGGCGCGAGTACTGGCGCAGCCTCGACGAATTGGCCGCCACGCCAGAGTTCGTGGACTTGCTCCACCGCGAATTTCCACGCCAGGCGATCGGCTGGAGCGAAGACGAGGATCCCGTCGAGGGGCGCCGCAATTTTCTCAAATTGATGGGGGCATCGCTGGCCCTGGCGGGTCTCACCGCCTGCACCAGGCAGCCCACCGAGCACATCGTGCCCTACGTGAAGCAGCCGGAAGAGCTGATCCCCGGCCGCCCGCTGTTCTTTGCGACGGCCGCCACGCTCGGCGGCATCGCCAACGGCGTCCTGGTGGAGAGCCACGAAGGCCGGCCCACCAAGATGGAAGGCAACCCCGAGCATCCATCTACATTGGGCGCCTGCGATATCTTTTCACAGGCCGCGGTGCTCCAGCTTTACGATCCCGACCGGGCGCAGGCCGCCTCCAACAATGGCGAGATCAGCGGGTGGGGTGAATTCTTCGGGGCCTTCCGCGGCGTGCTGGCCGAACAGAAAAGTAAGGGCGGCGCGGGTCTCCGCATTCTCACCGAAACCATCACCTCGCCGACCATGGCGGCGCAATTCGCGGCCATCAAGAAACTCTATCCACAGTACAAGTGGCACCAGTGGGAGCCCGCCGGAGCGCACAGCGCGCGCGCGGGATCGCAATTGGCGCTGGGCCAGCAGTACAACACTTATTACGATTTCAGCAAGGCCGACGTGGTGGTGGCGCTCGATTCCGATTTTCTGGCTTCCGGCACCGCCAGCCTGCGCTACGCGCGCCAGTTTTCGATGCGCCGCCGCGTGAGCGCGGAAAAAACCACGATGAACCGGCTTTACGTGGCGGAGCCCATGCCCACGCCCACGGGAACCAAGGCCGACCATCGCATGCCGCTGCGGGCAGGCGACATCGAAGAGTTCACTTGGGCCATTGCGACGACCGTTCAAGCCGCACAAGGCGGTCCAAACGTCAACCAGAACGGCGACATTTACCGGTGGGCGGAGAAGATCGGCGCCGACCTGCTGCGCTCGAAGGGCGCCAGCGTGGTCATCGCCGGCGATTACCAGCCGCCCATGGTCCACGCGCTGGTCCACGCGATCAACACCAAACTGGGCAACGTCGGGACGACGGTTTTCTACACCGATCCCGTCGAGGCCAACCCGATGGACCAGCTCGCATCGTTACAGGATCTGGCGAAGGATCTGGACGCCGGCGCGGTGGACGTGCTCCTGATTCTGGGCGGCAATCCGGTATTCACGGCACCGGCGGACATGGACATGCGTTCGCGAATACAGAAAGCGAAGACGCGCATGCGGCTCGGTCTGTATCGGGATGAAACGTCGGAGGTGTGCCAGTGGCACCTTCCGGAAGCGCACTTCCTCGAGACATGGGGCGATGCGCGCGCGTTTGACGGAACCATTACCATCCAGCAGCCGCTGATTGCGCCGCTGTACCAGGGGCGCTCGTCGATCGAAATCCTCCAGGCGCTGAGCGAATCGCCGGAGCTCAACCCGCACGCCATCGTCAAGAACTATTGGGCTTCGCAGCACACGGGCGCGGATTTCGAAACCTGGTGGCGGCGCTCGGTTCACGATGGGTTGGTTGCCGGCACCGCTTACCCCGCCAAGACTCCCGCAATCCACGGCGAGGCGCTCACGGCATCTTCGAAGCCGCAGACGCTGGGCGGCAAGCTTGAAGTAAACTTCCGGCCCGACCCGACCATTTACGATGGCCGCTTCGCCAACAACGGCTGGCTGCAGGAGACTCCCAAGCCGATTACCAAGCTCACCTGGGACAACGCCGCTATTATGAGTCCGGCCACGGCCAATCAGTTGGGCGTGCTCAAGGAGACTTTGAATGCCGGTTACTCCGGCGTTCCGATGGTCGAGCTGACTTATGAAGGGCGCACGGTGAAAGCCCCGGTTTGGGCACAGCCCGGTCAGGTAGACGGTTGCGTGGTGCTGCACCTGGGGTATGGCCGCACCAAGTCAGGGCGCGTGGGCACCGGAATGGGTTTCAATCCCTACGGTTTGCGCACATCGAACGCTATGTGGAGCGACGTCGGGCTGACTGCGAAGAGAGCTTCGGGCTCGTACGATATTGCCACTACGCAGAACGATCATGTGCTCGATACGCGGCGGCACCTCATTCAAAAGGGAACGCTGGTCGACTACCTGAAAAATCCCGAGTCCGTCCACGAAGGCGCCGAGACGCCGGCTCCCGGGCTGACGATTTATCCCGCATGGAAATATGACGGCTACGCCTGGGGCATGGCGATCGACCTGAGCGCCTGCACCGGTTGCAGCGCGTGCGTAGTGGCTTGCCAGGCCGAAAATAATGTGGCGGTGGTGGGCAAAGACCAGGTGCGCCGCGGCCGCGCCATGCACTGGATCCGTGTGGATACTTATTACAACGGCGAGGTCAATAACCCCGAGGTTTACAACCAGCCGCTCCCGTGCATGCAATGCGAAGATGCTCCCTGCGAGCTGGTCTGCCCGGTGCAGGCCACCAGCCACAGCGCCGAAGGCCTGAACGATATGGTCTACAACCGCTGTGTAGGGACGCGCTACTGCTCCAACAACTGTCCTTATAAGGTGC
>DATJMA010000098.1:0-19083 GCA_035509055.1 Bryobacteraceae bacterium
CGCATCGGCGGGCACGTCAGGACTCATCGCGAAGGGCTCGGCGACGGACTTTACGCCGATGCCGGGGCCGAGCATTTCACCAAACCGGGATACGAACTTTGCTGGAACTATTTTCGTGAGTTCAACCTGGAGATTCTCGACTATCCGCACCGGGAGAAAATGCTGCGGGTGATCGATGGGCGGATGCTCACCGAGGAAGAGGCGGCCGCCGTCAATCGATCCAAAACGGCCGCCGCCGCATTCAACGGCCGCGAGCGCGCTTACCTCAAACAGCATCCGGACGGCGGGGGGCTCTCCACCCTGTATCTGGACGGGTACATCGAAAAGATCAGGGATGAGTATCAGCCATTCGGCGTCGGCCTGGATGAACTTGATGCAATCTCGGTCACGGAATTGCTGAAGCGGGACGGCGCTTCGGAAGCGGCCATCCAGCGCCTTGGTTCGGATAACTCCGCACTGCACACTATCTGGAAATCAGCCATCCTGCGGTTGCGCGGTATCACCTCTTCCTCTCCACGCGGACTGTTTCGGGTGAAGGGAGGGAACCAGGGCTTGGCCGACGCTTTGGCCGCCCGGTTGCGCGACAGCATCCGGCTCAACAGTCCCATCACCGCGATTCGCCACGACAACGGCGGGGTCTCCGTCCGCGTCCGGAAACCCGGCGGAAAAACAACCGTGCAGGGCGACTACCTGGTCTGTGCAATGAATGCGATCGTGCTTCGTCAAATTCCTGTGGAGCCCGCCTGGCCGGAGGCAAAACACTATGCAATTGCGAATCTGCCGTATACGGTGGAGACGCGGTTGATTTTTCAATCCGCCACCAAGTTCTGGAAACGGGATGGATACACAGGAAATATGGATTTCGGGCCTCCGGTCGGGAATATTTGGCCCATGGCGGAAGAAGTTGCGACGCCGCGCGGCCTGCTCATCGGCACCAGTCCCGCGGCAATGACAACGAAGTTCGCTCTCGCCGCGTTCCACAAGTATTATCCGGGCAGGTCGGCCGATATGGAGCGTTCGCTGGCGCTCGACTGGTCGCGGGACCCATGGGCGATGGCCTGCGAAGCAAGAACGTACGCGCCCGGGGAGTTGCGAAAGATCTGGCCGGCAGTCATCCAGCCCGTAGGACGCGTTTATTTCGCCGGCGCCTATTGCGATAACAATAGTTGGGGAATGGAAGCCGCCAGCCGCTCGGGTTTCCGGGTTGCGCGGGCCATCGATCGGGATTGATGACCTGCGGCCCCGGAGATCCCGCGCCACCGAATTCCAAGACCTGCGGCTATAATTGGACCATGAAAAGGGCGCTGGGTCTTCTGAGTCGTGTGAGAGCCGTCCATAGGGGCTCTCTGGCAGAGTGGGCAGTCACATTCATACTTCTCCTCTTTGGCACGACGACACTCCTGCAGGCCTTTGTCATCCCGACCGGATCCATGGAGAATTCGCTCCTGGTCGGTGATCACTTGCTTGTGAACAAATTGACGTATGCTCCTTCGGGCGATATCACCAAACACCTCCTGCCGTACCGCGACGTTCAGCGGGGGGACATCATCGTCTTTCGATATCCTATCGAGCCGGCGAAAACCCTGGTCAAGCGCGCCATCGGTATTCCAGGCGATCGTATTCGACTGCTGAATAAGGAACTGGTCCTCAATGGCGTGCCGGTTCACGAGCCTTATGTGATCCACGTCCAGACAGGTTTCGATCCATATCGCGACAACTTTCCAGCCAACGCGCCGGTCAGTGGTCTGCGGCCGAGCGCGGCGGAAATGCTTCGTCAAGATGTCGTTTCCGGTGAATTGGTCGTGCCGCCAGGGTACGTTTTCGCCATGGGGGATAACCGCGACAATTCTGATGACAGCCGGTACTGGGGGCTCGTACCTCGCGAAAACATCGTCGGTGCACCGCTGGTTATTTACTGGTCGTTCGACGCGCCGACCGCCGATTTAGAGAATGGGAATATCGGGATCGATCATCTCGTCGACGTCGCGAGCCATTTTTTCACAAGGACCCGCTGGTCCCGGACTTTCCAAAGGATTCCTTCCTATCCGTTAGGCGAGCACTTACCTGACCGGCGGTAATTCCCGGTCACCCCTGTCCGGGCTGCCGTTCGCTTAAATTTGGGACAGCTTCCTTGAGACGAGACAGCGTGTCTCGTCTGCCTTGAAGATTAGCCCGGAACCGGGTTAGGGACTCGGAACACCCGCCGGACTTCCCCCGCCAGCCCCGGCGCACATCCGAATGCCGAGCCCCGGTCGAACCCCCGCGAACCATCCAACGCGAAAAACGCTC
The DNA here is from genome assembly GCA_035509055.1 of Bryobacteraceae bacterium. GTDB lineage: Bacteria > Acidobacteriota > Terriglobia > Bryobacterales > Bryobacteraceae > PALSA-129. Next base: position 2,290 of record DATJMA010000098.1, read on the forward strand.
CTCCCGCCTCTTCAATGATGAGCCTGAGACCGGCGACGTCCCATGACGCCACTTTGGGCTCGAACCAGATATCTACCTTGCCGGCCGCGACCAGGCAGGCATCGAGTGCGCCTCCATATGCGCGAACGGACCACGACCGCTGCATCAGTTCCACGACGGTTGGCAGATGGGGGCGCGCCTCCGCCAGCTGCAGGCCGCTGGCATGGAAAGTGCACTCGCCCACCGCGGTCCGAGCAGACGCGCGCAACCGCTCGCTGTGCAGGTAAGCTCCCTCGCCGATGACTGCCCAATATGTCTCTTCGAGCAGCGGAAAATGCGCCACGCCCACCAGCGTTTCGCCGCCGGATTCGAGCGCAATCAGCACGCACCAAAACCGATTGCCGCGGACGAAATCGCGGGTGCCGTCGATAGGATCCACAATCCAGCACCGGCCGCTGGTTCCGGCTTTGGAGGAGCCTTCCTCCCCGAGAATGCCGTCGTCGGGGAATTCGCTCTCGATCGCTTCCCGTAACAGCCGCTCGTTATCCCGATCGGCAACTGTCACCGGCGACGCGTCGGCTTTGGCTTCCGCGTTGATTCCCTGCTTCCGGATGTGTTGCGCGTTTGCGCCGGCTGCCGCCGCCATCCGTCGCGCGAATTCCACCTCTCGTTGATATTTCATTCCGTGCCTGGAAACGCTCTATCCATCGTTTACCGATTGCCTCCGGCTGTCAACATCGCACGAAGCGAAGGGTCGTCGCCAATGTTGCGTCCGAATTTCACGGATCACATTTTGCGGATAGAATGTACCCCGGAGGACGACGTGATCGCGGAGGATCGAAGCCGTAGAAACTTCTTGAAGCAAATTATGGTAGCCGGAGCGGGGTTGGCTTCCGCAGCGGTACCACAAACGGTACGCGCAGCCACCACCAAAGGGCCGCACGATTTCGTGATCGTGGAAGGCCATCGGGACATGTGGGAGATCAGCGGCCGGACCCGTCTGGCTGGCGCCGGCCAGCACCTGCCGATCACCAATTACCTGGCTCCACGGTTGATCGAGGGCGGCGTGAGCGTTTGCATTGCGCCCGCAGGCGGCGGGGACTCGATCGAGGAACGCGACGGCACCGAGGACCTGCTCGACGGCAATCTGCGGGTCCTGGATGAGTATCTGACGGATATCGAGCAATCGAAGGGCAAGGCTTCTGTCCTCCGCACCAAATCCGATATTCCCAACGGGCCCAGCGTGGGCAAGGTGCAGTTCTTTTTTGACATGGAGGGAGGCGGCGGCATTCAGACGAACTTACCCGAGCCGGTCTTCCCCGCCGAGCGCAGCCTGGCTCTCCTGCGGCAATTCTTCCGGCTGGGGGTCCGCGGCCTTCAATTGACTCACAACGGCCGCAACCAGCTTGGCGACGGGCGTGGAATCGACAAGATGGGCAGCCGGCTGACTCCCTTCGGGGTGGCCGTGGTTCAGGAGATGAACCGGCTGGGAATGATGGTCGGGGTATCGCATTTGTCCGCCAACGGTGTCTTCCATGCCGCCGAGATCTCGAAGACACCGATCGTTTCGACACATCAGAACCTGGAGCGCTTCGTCAAAAGCCGGCCGTTGGTGGAGATTATGGATGAAGAGGCCAAGGCAATCGCCCACACGGGCGGCATCGTCGGAATCCGGTACATCGTGGACGTGACCCCGTACAGCATGCTGGCCGACGAGGTGGAATACCTATGCAAACTGGTCGGGCCGGAACACATCGGTGTCGGCTGGCTGGGGCATGACAAGGAGAATCCGAATAATCGCGAAGTCGAGGGCCACCTGTCGAGGACATACTCGGGCGTGGAAGCGCAGACGATCTACCAGCATTACGATGGATTTATCAAACTCTTATCGGAGCGTGGACTCACGGACGAGCAGATCGGGATGATCCTCGGCGGGAACTATCTGAGGATCTGGCGGCAGATTCTTCCGGACGCATGAATCCCCAGTGATACAATCGCTGCCTGGAGTTTCACGCCATGCCCAAATACGCGCTCCGAATCAATGGGAAAACGGCGACTGTCGATTCCTGGGACCCGGACCAGCCGCTCCTCTATATCCTCCGTAACGGCTTGGGTCTCCATGGGCCCAAATTCGGCTGCGGTTTGGGACAATGCGGCGCCTGCAGCGTGCTGCTGGACGGAAAGGCGGTGCGTTCATGCATTACGCCGATCAGCCAGGCGGCCAATCGCTCCGTCACCACGATTGAAGGTTTGGGCACGCCGGAACACCCGGATACGATTCAAGCGGCCTTTATTTCCGAGCAGGCGGCGCAGTGCGGCTATTGTACGAACGGAATGATCATGGCGGCGCAGGCGCTGCTCAGCCAGACCCCCCATCCGACACCGGGTCAGGTGAAAGATGCGCTCGACGGGAACCTGTGCCGATGCGGCACGCACACCCGCATCCTGAACGCCGTCATGCGGATCGCCAGGGCTTGAGGGAAGCACGATGCAGGCTACCAAGACGTTCTCCCGGCGCGCACTCTTGAAAAGCGGCGGCGCGCTGGTCGTCCATTTCGCATTTACTTCGGCCGTTTCGAGGAGAGCCTTTGCGCAAAGGGGTGGCGCCCGAAACGGGCAGCCCGCGTCCGAGGTCGACAGTTTTCTGGCGATCCACGAAGACGGTTCGGTGACAATCTGCACCAGTCACGTGGATGTCGGAACGGGCATCGCGACCGTTTTCCGGCAGGTGGCCGCGGAAGAGCTGGGCATTCCGGTAGATCGATTCAGGGTGCGGGAAGGCGACACCGCGACCACGCCAAACCATGGCGGGACCGGCGGCAGTTCCGGCGTGCCGCGAGGAGCGGCCGATATCCGAGTTGCCGCAGCGACGGCTCGCCGGGCGCTGCTCGATCTCGCCGCAACCCGGCTCAAGCGTCCCTCTTCCGAACTGGCCATCGAAGGCGGCGAAATTCGGCCATTCGACGGCCGTGCGGGAATAGCGGTGGCAACGTTGGTCGGCGGGAAGCGCTTTTCCCTTCGCGTGGATCCAAAGGTTCCGCTGAAGAATCCGCTCAGGTATACGACCGTCGGGAAACCGGTCCCGCGAGCCGATGTGCCGTCAAAGTGCACGGGCCGTCACGTTTATCTTCAGGACTGGACCGTGCAGGGAATACTGCATGGACGAGTCGTGCGGCCGCCGTCATTTGGAGCGAAGCTCCTGTCGGTGGACGAGTCTCCGCTGCGCGGGATTCCGGATGTGCGGGTTGTGCGGACCGAAAATTTTCTGGGAGTGGTGGCGAAAGACGAATGGGCTGCCATCCGCGCGGCGCGCGAATTGAGAGCGGCCTGGAGCGATTGGCAGGGGCTTCCGGAAAGCGAAGGGGTGGAAAGCTATCTCCGCGAGGCGGCATCTTCCGATCAGGTGGTGTTGAACCGTGGCGACGCCACGGCGGCGCTGGCAGGGATTGCCAGGCAACTCTCGGCGACCTACTATTGGCCATTCCAGAGCCACGCTTCGCTGGGGCCTTCCTGCGCAGTTGCCGACGCGAAAGAATCGGGGACTACGGTCTGGTCGGCGACGCAAAACCCTTTCGGCCTGCGCGCCAACCTGTCGCGGGTTTTCGAAATCGAGCCAGAGAAGCTTCGTGTGATTTACCTGGATGCCTCCGGTTCGTACGGTACGAATGGGGCCGACGACGCCGCGGCAGACGCGTTGCTGTTGTCCCGCGCCGTGGGGCAGCCTGTGCGCGTGCAGTGGATGCGTGCCGATGAGCACGGCTGGGATCCGAAGGGGCCGGCGCAACTGCTCGACGTGCGTGCCGCGGTTGATCCGGAGGGGAAGATCACGGCTTGGGAGACGCAGATGTGGCTCCCAGGCGGACCGGCGGGAGAGCGGGCACTGGTCGGACCGGAATCCGCCGGTATGAAGCAGGAGCATGGGCAAGGCGCGGGCCTCATGACCATGAATGCGGATCCGCCTTACGGCGTTCCGCATGTCCGCGTGGTGGCGCACCAATTGAAGGACACCCCGCTACGATTATCGAACCTGCGGGCTCCCGGCAAAATTGCAAATGTCTTCGCCGTGGAAGGGTTCATCGACGAACTCGCCGTCGCCGCGGGCGCGGACGCGGTCGAATACCGGCGGCGCGGGCTCACCGATCCGCGCGCCCTGGCGGTCCTCGATCGCGCTGCCGCGATGATCGGCTGGCAGCCGCGGCCTTCACCGAATCCGCGCGCGGTTCAGGGGAATTTCCAGGTCGGCCGCGGGATCGCATACATGCGCTACAAACAGGCGGAGAACTATGTGGCGCTGGCGGTCGAGGTCGCCGTCGAGAGATCCACCGGGACCGTTACCGTACGGCGCATCGCCTGCGCCCACGATTGCGGCCTGATCGTCAATCCCGATGGCCTGCGCAATCAGGTAGAGGGAAATATCATGCAGACGCTCAGCCGGACTCTGCACGAAGAAGTGCACTTCGATCGCTCCAAAGTGACCAGCGTGGACTGGAGCAGCTATCCCGTGCTGCGATTTCCGGAGGCGCCCGTGATCGAAGTTGCGCTGATCAACCGTCCGGATCAACCTGCTTACGGCGCGGGTGAAGCGGCTTCCGCGCCGGTTGCTGCCGCGGTCGCAAACGCGATTTTTGACGCCACGGGGATCCGGCTGCGCAGGGTTCCGTTTGCCACGGAACGCGTCAAAGCACTCCTTGGGCGTGCCTGACACCTGGACGGAGAAATCCTCGGGAGCTGCAGAGCGGCTATTGCCCCCCGCGCCTTCCGCCCGCCGGAGCCGGCCGGCGCAAGATGGTCTCGACCAATTGGAACTTCGCTTTGTCTCCCGCCACGGGAATCGGCGCGTTCTTGTCCCCAAGCTCCATCGTGGTCTCAGGTTTCTCGGCGGTAGAGGCCCAATGCGCCAGGCCCTTGCCGTTCGGGTCGCCCGTGCGGATGAAGTTCGCCCAATATGACGACATCATATCGGCGATTTTATAATCGGCGCCGGTGAAGGTGCGGTTCTGGCACATGTTCAAGGTATTCATCACGTAGGGCACTTCGCCGGTGTGGAAGGCGCCGTATTGGTCGGCATCGGGCCCGGGCAGAGTATGGTCCCAGAAATAGGTATAGGCCTTTGTCTTGGCGGTCTTGCCGCGTTCCACTGCCCAGAGGTAAGTTGAGACGCGCATTACGTCGAGGGCGGCGGCGTTCGAGGAAGCGCGCGCCTCATCATCGGTCGCGGCCGGAAACAGCTTCAGGAATGCGTCCGCGAGGTCGGTATAGCGCTGCCCGGCCTGCTTTCGGAATTCTTCGGCGGTGACGGTCGGGTGCGTACTGGCGCCGCCGATATCATTGAGGTTGGACCCGGTCAGCGTAGGCACATCGTTCTGCTTGCCCTGGGCGAACATCTCGCCGGCGGTCTCCGGCTGGACGTAGCCATCCACCACCACTCCGAATCGCCCGCCGCCCTGCACCGGCGCGATCAACTCCTTCCAGCTCAGTTTGCGCAGGTCGGCGAGGGATTTGGCGCCCTTGGCTTCGGCGAACCGCACGCCGGCCTGCTCCTGCACTGCCAGGGTGTTCGAGTTCATCAGGCCGAGGCGGCCGAGGCTCGATCCGCTCTCGGCGATTGCTCCCTGGAACAGGCCTTTCGCCAGCGGCGACGCAACCAGGCTGTGGGTGTCTGAGGCGCCGGCCGATTGTCCTCCGATGGTCACGCGGCCGGGATTACCGCCGAACGCAGCGATATTATCGTGGACCCAATGCAGCACCGCGACGAGATCGAGCAGCGCATAATTGCCGGAAGCGTGAACGTCCGATTCGGCGGTCAACTCCGGGTGCGTAAAAAACCCGAAGATTCCCAGGCGGTAATTGACGGTCACGACGACGATGCCCTTTTTCGCGAGCCCTTCCCCGTCGTAAACCGGCACGGCACCCGAGCCTTCGGTATTGCCGCCGCCATGGATATAGACGTAGACCGGCCGCTTCTCGCCGGCCGATTTGGCTCCGGTCCACACATTCAGATAGAGGCAGTCCTCGCTGATTTCCGTATGCGTCATGAACTCGTACGTCCAGGGCTTTCGCTCCGTGACGATATTCTGGATGCAGCTATCGCCGAAATGATCGGCCTTCTTGACCCCTTGCCAAGCCACGACAGGCTTGGGCGCGCGCCAACGGAGATTGCCGACCGGCGGCGCCGCATAAGGAACGCCTTTGAAGACCATGATGGAGGCGTCCCTGCCGGGTACGCCCACGATCTGTCCACCTTCCACCTTAACGGGCTGGGTGATGGCCGCTCCGAGCGGGAGGGCAACCAGCATCAGGATCGCAGCAGTGCTTCGCATTTCGATTCCTCTCGATTTACAGAAGGATATCAGGTCCGTATCACGCGCGCGACGACGCTGCGGCGAGGAACGCCCGAAGCCCGGCAAAACCGATCCCCCAGGCCGTGTTCAGCGCTTCGTAACCTTTGAGCGCCACTTCATGACGCCGAAAGGCCGTCGGAGCTGGGATGCCGAGTTCCTGGTATGTAGCATCTCCCATCAGCAGTTGCGCGCCGACCGCTTTGGTGGCGGACTCAAGGCGGAAGGCGATGTTCACGGCGTCTCCCAGTGCCGTGTTATCCACGCCGCCCACAATCGAAGCGCCAGTGTTCACGCCGGCGCCCACCCGCAGCGGCGCCGGCAGCGGCAGCGATTGGCTGATTTCGGCCGCAGCCGCTTCAATTTCCGCGGCAGCCCGCAGGACGGCCAGAATGTCGGTCCGGATGCGGGTTCGGTCTTCATGCACCCAGACCGCCATAATAGCGTCGCCGATATATTTCTGCGACCAACTGCCGAGGCGTTCCACGGAACTGCCGGCGCGCAGGAACCACGTCCCGATGGTCTGCGAAAGAAGCGCTTCTGGCACGGAGCGGGTGAGCGGAGTGAAATCGCGAATATCTACCACCAGGGTGGTCGCCACGCGGTTCTGATGGATCACCGTGGTAGTCGCGTTGCGAGATTCGTTGATCCCCGCCTTGGATGGAACCGGCGCATTTGCGGTCTGGAAGATCAGCTCCTGATCGCCGAACAGCAAACGATCGCCATCGTTCAGTTCCGCCGGAACGGTCACGCGCCGCCTGTTCCGGAACGAGCCGTTCCGGCTGCCGAGATCGACCAACTGGAAGCGGGATTCGTCCCGGCGCTGGATCAGGGCGTGCAGGCGCGAGACGGACCGGCTATCCAGCAGAATCGGACAGCCGTCGCCCCGCCCGATGGCCCAGGATTGCCCGTTCTGCAGCGCGAAACGCCGGCCCGTGCTCACCTGAGTCAGATACGCTTCCGGAGGGGAAGGTTCCACGTAGCTCACTCTAGCAGAGCCGAAACATAACCCAACCGGGAGGGTTGCCTGGAAAAGCGTGGATCTTTTGCGGGTAAAACTGCGGAAAACCTTGCAAACAGGGCAACCTGTGATTAGACTGTAACCATATCGTACTTTTGGTAACACTTGATGCCAACCAAGCGGGGCGTAACGGGCGAGCGTCGAGCCATCACCTCCTCCGGCGGACTTTTCGGGGAGTTTTTCAGATCAGCTCGGAGTCTGACCTTTCACAAAGACAGCCTGCTTGACGGCCGCGCGCGACGGCTTTTCGACTTGACCCGGCGCGCCTGCGAGGCCGGTGCATATCCGTACCAACTGCCGCTGGAGACCAGGACCGGCCCGTGGGTGGAGGCCGAAGGGCGGCGCATGCTGATGCTATCGTCCTACGACTACCTCGGTCTGATCGGCGACGAGCGCGTGGATGCGGCGGCCATCGAGGCGATCCGGAGATACGGCACGGGAACCGGCGGCGTGCGCATGCTGACCGGCACTTTGGACCTGCACCACGAAATGGAGCATGAGCTGGCCGATTTCAAGGGTACGAGCGACGCCATCACGTTCAGCTCGGGTTACCTGGCCAACCTGGCGGCCATCGCCTCCGTGCTCTCGGCGGCCGATACGGTGGTGATGGACGCGCTCGCGCACCGCAGCCTGGCGGACGCGTGTAAGCTGGCCGGAGTAACAGTTCGCCGTTATGCGCACAACGACTGCAATTCCCTGTGCCAGGAGTTGGAAGCCAGCCGGGGTTCCGGGCGGACCCTGATCGTAGCCGACGGTGTATTTTCGATGGACGGCGACATCTGTGTTCTGCCGGAACTGGTGACCATCAAGAAGGCGTTCGGGTGCTACCTGCTGGTGGACGAATCGCACGCGCTGGGCGTGATCGGAGCGACCGGGCGAGGCACGGACGAGCACTTCGGCGTCGCCACCGAAGACGTAGATCTCTGGACCGGGTCACTGGCGAAAGGCATCCCCTCCAACGGGGGATTTATTGCCGCTTCGCAGGAGCTGAGCATCTACCTGCAGCATGCCGCCGCGCCCTTTATCTTTTCGGCCGCGCTGTGCCCCGCCGCGTCGGGAGCCGTTCTGGAATCGCTGGCCATCCTGCGCCGCGAGCCGGAGCGGGTGGACCGGCTGCAGCGCAACGCACGCTTCCTGCGCGAGGGTCTGCGCGCGCTGGGCTACGATACCGGCAAATCCGAGACGGCCGTGATTCCGGTGATCCTGAAAGACGAGGCCGTTACCACCCTCTTTGCGGCGCGGATGCGCGAAATGGGCATCATGGTGACGCCCGTGATGTTCCCGGCCGTGGCGCAGGGAATGGCGCGGCTGCGGCTATGCGCCACAGCGGCCCATTCGGAGAGCGACCTGGAATTCGCGCTCGAGGTTTTCAGCAAGCTGCGCAACGCTGTGGGCTCGGCCGGGCGCAACGACTGATCGTTTTTGCTTTCCTCGCAAATACCCGCTGGCCGAAAGTCGAGCTGGGCCGGTGTCCGGGCTGGTCAGGTATGCCGACACGAATGCCGGCATGGCCGGCTAGGAGGCCGGCTCTACCGCAGAACGGCTACGAACGTCCGCCCGTAAGGCAAGCGAGTTGGCTATGACCGCGCTGGTTACAGGAGCAAGCGGATTCCTGGGTGGGCGGCTGGTGCAGGTGCTGGCCGCGGACGGCGTACCGGTTCGAATCCTGGCGCGGCGTGGCGCGGAATTGCGGCACCTGGCGGGCTTGCGCATCAAGGTGGTGGAAGGCAGCCTGGCGGATGAAGACGCACTGGCGGCGGCGGTGCGCGGCGCCACCTACATCTACCATTGCGCAGGATGCTCCACGGATTGGGCGCCGGAAGCCGCTTATTTCGCCGCCAACGTGGCCGGCGTCCGCAATCTTCTGGCTGCTGCCCGGCGCCTGCGCGGTCTGCGGCGCCTCCTGCACGTGAGCACGACGGACGTCTACGGCTATCCGCGAACGCCGTGCGACGAATCGCATCCCGCGGTGGATGCGGGGCTGCCGTATAACCGCACCAAGCGGCTGGGCGAGGAATGCGTCTGGGACGCGCGGCGCGAAAGCGGACTTCCCATAACGGTGCTGCGGCCGGCCACCATTTTCGGACCGCGCGGGCAAGCATTCACGGTTGAAATCGCGCGGCTGATCCGGCAGGGGACGATGGCGGTAATCGATGGCGGGCGTGCGCCCGGCGGGTTCTGCTACGTGGATAACGTGGTCCGCGCCATGATGCAGGCGGCCGCGGCGGAACAGTCGGAAGGCAAGGCTTACAACATTGCCGACGGCAGCGGCAAAACGTGGCGGGAATACGTGGATGCCTTGGCGGATGGGCTGGCGGCGCGGCGCCCGGCACTCAATCTACCGTCCGCGCTCGCGCTGCCGCTGGCGCGCGCGTTCGAAGCCAGCCACGCCGCGCTGCATCTGCCGGGCCGTCCCCTGCTGACGCGCCATGCCGTCTACTTGCTCTCACGCAACCAGGAATACCCGACGGAGCGGGCGCGGCAAGACTTCGGCTTCGCGCCGGAGGTTGGGTTCGCCGAAGGACTGGAACGCGCCCTCGAGTGGCTCCGCGAGGCTCAATAGTCGATGCGGTAGACTCGCACGGCCTGAGCCGGCACTTCGGCCGTGATGCGCAGCGGATCGGCAGCGCCGGCGAGGGCCTGGCCCGTGGTAATCTCGCGGACCCGCCTGGGGGCCCGGCCGAGCGGCAGGGTCAGATCGACCTGGGCCGAACGCGTGTTCCAATTCATGAAAAATAGCACGCGACCGCTATCGGCGACCAACTGCTGGAGGTCGACGGGCGCGGTAGTTTTCAGCTCGGGCGGAATTACGCCCGACCACGCGGCCAGGAAGCCGCCGAGCGGATGCAGACCGGCGCGCAGCTCTCCGGCGGCGGGCAAATTTCCGACGATGATGTTGGCCCGCTGGCGCGAAAGCGCTTCGGGCGTTTCATTGGCCAGGCCCGGGAACGTACCGACCACGATCGCGCTGCCGCGGCCGTACGAGCGCTCGAAGGCCGCGGGAGAACCGTCGCTGAAATACGCCAACGGCTTGGCGTCGGGCGCCTGGACCGTGAAGCGCTCTTCCAGAATGGCGCCGGGAATCTGACGGTCACCCCAGCGAATGGAAAGCTCCGGCTGGGGCGTAGACGATTTTTCGCGCACGCCGAGCATCCGGTCCCAACCAAAGCCGGGAAGGGCCGGCTGGGCGTAGCCGCGCTCATCCACCCAGCCGGCGCGCGCCTCGGTGAACAGATGCCCACCCGCGCGGACGTAAGCTTCGAGCACGGATGCTTCGTTGGCCAGCATGAGAATGGGATACGGCACCACGATCAGTTTGTAAGCCTTGACCGATTCGGCCGTGAGATCGACGGCGTTGATAAAGTCCACCGGGATATTGCGCTCTGCGAACATGCGGTAATAGCCCGAAAGCGAGCGCGAAACGGCGCCGCGATTATACAGATGGCCGGCGCCGCCTACCAGATTGGTGAGCTGGTTGACAACGATGGCCACCTCGGCCGGCTTGGGATGGGCGCGCAGCAGCAGATCCGAATTGGCGTCGATCTGCCTGGCGGCTTCGCCGGCCGCTTTGGCGCGATCGGTGAGGGTGCCATCGAGATTGATGAGACCATAGCCGCCTGATTCGTAGCCCGCATTCATTGGATAGAAGGCATAGATATTGATGCCGCGCGCGCCGCGCGAGACGGCGGTCCACATGTAGCGGACCACGTCGAGCGCGGTAATTTCCTGGCTGACCACGTCGCCGCGCACACCGAAGCCGCCCTGCAATTCGCCGATGTAAAAGCCGTGATTGACGCCGGCGGAACGGGTGAGGTCCACGGCCATCTGCACGCGTTCCGGAGACATGTGCGGCGGCAGAGAGTGCTTGGGATAGAGGCTGGTGCCGTAGTAATCGACGGCGCGGTACATGAGGTAATCGTCGGGATTGCCATCGCCGCCGGCGAAACTGCCGAAGGCGCTGGGGCCGGCCGCATGACTGGTGGTGACATGGCCCGGCAGTATTTGCTTCACTGTTTCGCTGCGCACGCGAAGATCTTCGGCGAGCTTCTGGGTGATAAAAACGCGCCAGTCCATGTAATCCGTGTAGGAGAGGATGGTGTCGAAACGGGGCGGCTCGACCTCGTTCCAATCCTGGAACTGGCGATACCAGGCGCGGTTCAGCGCGGGAATTCCGCCGTACTTCTTTTCGAGCCACTGGCGGAAGCGCGCCACCGAATAGGGGCAGTAGCAGAATGACGCATTGGGGATGTAGGTGATTTCGGCCCAGTTGATGATGTGGGGCTCGCTCCACAGGTCCCAGCCGTAAAAGGCGGGACTTTTGGCGGCGTGGCGCGCCACTTCCTGAAGGAAGGCGAGGGTGGCACGGCGCACGCCGGGATGATCAAAGCAGAATCCGGGCGCGGACTGCGACGGGATGGCCTGGCCATTCTGAGCGACCAGGTGGCCGTCCGGGAAGCGGCGGGCGAGCCAGTCGGGGGCGGAATCGACATACGCCTGGACGAACACTTTGAGGCCGACGTGCTCGGCCAGTTTCAGCATGAGGTCAAGCTGTTCGAGGTGATATTCGCCTTCGCGCGGCTCGCCGGCCGTCCATTCCACCCAGGTGCGGACGGTGTTGAACCCAAGCGCTTTGATCCGTTCCAGGTCCTTGCGCCAGACTTCCGGAGATTGGGCCGTGACTGGCTCCAGCATGGGCGCGCGCGCCTTGCCGCCGGCGTACCAGACGGATACTGGCAGAAAACTGTCACCGGCCGGAGCGGCAAGAACCGCGAGCGGCAGCAGGAAAAAGGCGATCCACGCATTTCGCATAGGAAATTCTCTTGTGCGGATGAACGCTTACGTCCAATTTTGAGATGAAGGGCCTTCGGAATGTCAATGTTGTCCGCTCATCCCCGTGGCGCCCGAACGGAGCCGAGACCGTAAGGGAGCGGTTCCCTCAAAAGCAGATCACGCCGTCGCGCACGTCCGCTTGAGCAGCCAGGCCATGTTCCGGCCGAGCACCTTCATGGTTCGGATGCCTTCTTCGTCCTTCTCCACTTCGCCGACCTCGCGGCCGATACCGATGTTCCAGTAGGTGGAACCGGGAACGATCATTTCGGTGATGAGGAAGAAATGATTGAGGGTGTCGAAAGCGTGCGTCGCGCCGGCGCGGCGCACAGCCACCACAGCCGCTCCCACTTTGCGGCGAAACATGCCTCCATTGGCGCCGGACACCAGGCAGGCGCGGTCGATGAGCGCTTTGATTTCCGGCGAAACATCGGTGACATACGTTGGCGAGCCGAGCAGAATGCCATCCGCCGCTTCCATCCTGGCGATGCAAGTGTTGCCGAAATCGTTTTCCTGTGAGCAGCGCCGATTCTTCCGGGTGGAGCACTTGCGGCATGCCAGGCAGCCGTGCATGGACTGGCCGGCAAGCTCGATCAATTCCGTCTCGATGCCCTCGGCCTCCAGCTCGCGCAAGACGTAGCCGAGCAGGATGGCCGTGTTGCCGCCGCGACGGGCGCTCCCATTGAACGCGATCACTTTCATCTTGATTTCAGGATACGAAATTCCGTAAACGGCCATGAGCGCGCGGCGCCGTCGCGAGTTAGAATCCGGTTGAGGTTTGGCCGGGAGGTTGCCGAATATATGCAGACGACGAGACGTGTTTTTCTGGAAGCCACCGTCGCGGCGGGAGCGGGACTGGCATCCGCCGCCGATGCAGCCGCTCCGCTCGATGCCTCCGCCATCGCCAGGCGTCACAACCTGGTGCGGACCCAGCCCACGCCGGACTTCTTCGAAGGCCTGCTCCTGGGAAACGGCGACATCGGGGTGTGCGTCACGGTGCGGCCGGATGCGTTGGGAATCCACATCGGCAAGAGCGACGTCTGGGACATCCGCGTGAGCCAGGAGCACGCCGCCCACATCAAACCGTTCCGGGAGGTGCTGGAGATATGGAAACGGGCGGGCGAGGAGGCCAAGCGCCGCGGCCAGCCCGAAATGACGTACCTGGAATCGAACATCGATTTCTTCCGCCAGTACGGTGACCTGATGCAGTCTTCTTACCGCAAGCCGTGGCCGCGGCCATGGCCGTGCGGCACCATCTGGCTGCACTGGGATGCGCGCATGATCCGGGTGGTGCGGCAGGAGTTGGACATTGCGACGGGCGTCGCGACCATGCGGCTGGAGTGCGACGATCTGCGCGGGCACGCTCGGGCCGTTTCGCTCGTCTGCTTCGTAAGCCGCGAGAACGGGCACATCTCGGTAACGAGCGACCGGGCTCTGCCCATCCTTTCGACCGCGTACGAAGCCAACCGGGATGCGGAGGCGCAGCTACCCGAGCCGGAAGTCGAGGCTGCAGGCAACCGTTTTTCCGGCTTCCAGTATTTCCCCGCGACGGCACCAACCGACGCTCGACCCCATCCAGCCCAAAGTCCGGACGACCGCAACTTCGCGCTCGATGGCGTGCTGGCGGGAGACTGGACAGTGGAACCCGCCGGCTCGCCCGGCCGCGTGGTGCTGCGCCCCACCGCTCCTCAGCCGCTGCGGCTGGATGTGACGGTGTTCACGCCGCGCGATGTGCCCGATAACGTAAATCACGCCCGCGAAGAAGCGGCGCGGCTGGCCGCGATTCCGGCGGCGGAATTACGCGCCCGTTCCGCCGCCCAGTGGGCGCGGTTCTGGTCCGCCTCGGCGGTGGAACTGGCGGACCGCGAACTGGAAGAGGTCTGGTATCGCAACCAGTATTTCCTGGCCTGCTGCCTCAAGCCGGGCAAGATCGCGCCGGGGCTGTTCGGCAACTGGAGCAAAGGCAAAATCGGAACCGCATGGCACGGCGACTACCACATGAACTACAACACGCAGCAGGTGTGGTGGGGCGTGTTCTCCAGCAACCACGTGGAGCAGCACGAGCCCTACACGCGGCTGGTGGAAAGCCTGATGCCGATGGCTGAATGGAACGCCCGCGTGCAGTTCGAGCTTCCGGGGGCGTATTTCCCGCATTCCGCCTACCCAGTGCCAAGCAGCGTGAACCCTTACCCGGCGCCACCCTGGGGATACGAAATCTGCGAGACGCCGTGGACAGTGCAGAGCCTGTGGTGGCAGTACCGTTACACACTCGACGAGAGCTACCTGCGGCGCGTGTATCCCATGCTGCGCGCCGCGGCCGACTTCCTGGTCGCCTACTTCCAGAAGGGCGACGACGGAAAGTACCACGTGTCGCCCACGGTTTCTCCGGAAAATTGGGGTGCCACGGTAGATTTCCGCCTGAACCGCGATTGCATCATCGACCTTGCCCTCACCGAATTTCTGCTGGACGCGGTGCTGGAAGGCTCGCGTATCCTCGACGTCGATGCCGGCTTGCGAGAGCGCTGGCGGGAGGTCCGAAGCAACCTGGCACCGTATCCGGAGGCCGAGGGACCATTCGGCCGCGTGTGGCTGGACGTGCGGGACGCGCCATTGGAACACGTGTACAACGTGCCGGTAACGCTGGCGCCGGTATTTCCGGGCGAGCAGGTGGGGCTCGGGTCTGCGCCTGGGACGCTCGAACTGGCACGGCGGACCGCACGCACGGTGCGTTTGGAAGGCGGCAATGACCTGGTGTGGCAGCCGCTGCTGCGCGCCCGATTGGGCATGCTCGACCTGGAATGGTTCAAGCGCGAGGTGCGCTACTCCATGACACCTCTCGGCATCGCCAACGACCGCGCGCGTCAGACCGATGGCCGTTATCACGATGACACCGACTTCGATTTCATGATGCGCATGGGCGTCTGGACCGAAAATCTCTCGCTTCCCGCCGTCCTCAATGAGTGCCTGCTGCAAAGCTATTCGGGTGTTATCCGGCTGTTTCCGAATCCGCACAACCTGGGGAAGGCCCGATTTCGCAACCTGCGCGCAGCCGGCGCGTTCCTGGTTACGGCGTCATGGGACGGGCAGGCCGCAGCCGAAGTCGCGGTGACCAGCGAGAAAGGAGCGGTGGTGCGGATGGTCAATCCCTGGGGCAATTCAAAGGTGGAGGTGCGAACGAACCGCGCCGGCGAACTGGTGGCGCATACCGAGCGGCAAGGCGTGATCGAATTCCGAACCAGAGCCGCCGAGACTTACATGGTACACCCCACGGCATGACAGCGGCGGCGCTCACGCCGCGGCGAAAATCGCGAACTCTTCGAGGACCGGGCTGGCCGAAGCCTGGGTGACGCGGAGACGCAGGCGCTGCGCAGTGACCGGGCGCTCCAGGCAGATCAGGCGGCGCGGGCCCACGCTCGAAGCGGTGGCGATGGTCTCCCATGCTCCGGCATTCCAGCGGTCCACCGCGATGCCGTCCAGCCGCTGCCCGAAGCGGATGGCCTCGCGCACACGGATCACCCGGAAACGCGCCGGCTTAGGAAGATCGAAGATGGCGTCGGCGGTCACCACGGCATCGTCGGTCGCCCAATACGTGCCCGTTCGCCCGTCGATCAGGTGCGCCGGTCCAAAAGCCGGATCCTTGCCCCGCACCTCGGCGGCGGAGGCTTTCGCCCCGGCGAGCAGGTTTTTCGCGAACGTGGCGCGGCGGTAGTCACCGAACGCCTTCAAGGCCGCCACATCCTCCGGCGAGAGCATCCCCTGGCGGTTGGGTGGAACGTTCAGCAGCAGATTGGCGCCGCGGCCTACCGACTGATAGTAGAGGTCGATTAATTGGGCCGGCGTCTTCACGCGAGCGTTCTCGGCAGCGTGCCAGAACCATCCGGGACGGATGGAGACATCGCATTCGGCGGGCAGCCACCTCGACCCGCGGCGAGTACCAGCGGGCGAATCCTTTTCCCGCACATTGCCGGGCGATGCCGGCCCGCCGTCTGCGCCCACCGGATCATAACAGCACCAGCAAGGATCACCGGCGATGCCGCGCTCGTTTCCCACCCAGCGCACGTCCGGACCCACGTCGCTGAAGATGACGGCCCCGGGCTGGAGGCGCCGCACCAGGTCCCACGTGCCCGGCCAATCGTAGTAGGAATTCTTGTCGATGATGCGCTTCTCGCGCGCGCCGCCATAGTAGCCGTCACCGCCATTGGCGCCGTCGTGCCAGACCTCGAAAATTGGCCCGTAGCCGGTGAGCAACTCGGTGAGCTGCGCGCGGTAGATGCCGATGTACTCCGGCTGGCCATAAGTAGCCTGGCTGCGGTCCCACGGCGAAAGATAGACGCCGAATGCGAGGCCGCGGCGGCTCGCGGCGGCCGAAACTTCGCGCACCACGTCGCCCATGCCGGAGCGCCACGGGCTGGCCTTCACCGAGTGCGCGGTAGTGCGGGTCTGCCAAAGGCAGAAACCGTCATGGTGCTTGGCGGTGAGGATGACGCCCCGCATACCGGCATCGGCCAGGGCGGCCACAATCGCATCCGCATCGAGAGCCGTAGGATTGAACAGGCTTGGATCCTCGTCGCCGTAACCCCATTCGCGATCCGTAAACGTGTTCATGCCGAAGTGGAGGAATGCGCTGGT
>DATJMA010000099.1:0-22103 GCA_035509055.1 Bryobacteraceae bacterium
AAATAATCCTGAAACGCAACCGCTTCGAGGGCTCGATTCTGGCGGGTCCGCCGCGGGATGCCCCGGATTTCGTTCGCGGCTTCATCGCGCCGGCAGAACAGTCCGGGGGCGATTCGCGGGTTTGTGCGGCGCAGGTGAAACGTCTGGAGGATCTGGAGAAGGCGCCCGCGCATCTGCCGCTCGATTTGATGGAGATGCTGGCGCACGTACCCGAGGTAGCGGCGCTGTTTCCCGGCCGGCCGCTGGCGATCGAGCACCTGGGCGCGCCGGCCGGCGACGACTGGCCGGAATTGATGGAAGCGGCGGCGCAATTCCCGCAGGTCTGCTGCAAACTGAGCGGGCTGAGGCGGTTTTCGGAACCGCGCTGGTGCGTGCAGCATGCGCTACGGCTGTTCGGTCCGCGGCGCCTGATGTTCGGCAGCGACTGGCCGAACGGCCTGCCGGAGCATACGTGGAAAGCCAGCCTGGCGCTGTTCACACAGGCGATCGGCGCGCAGAGCATCGAGACGCGGGAAGAATTGCTGGGCGGGACGGCGGCGCGGTTTTATGGAATCTAAAGGAGGGGCCGGGGGCCAGGGGCTGGATACCGGGGAGAAGATGCGCACGGCAGCGTGCGCAGCGCTGCTGGTGGCGATCAATGCCGCGATCACGGGACGGCTGTTTCGCATCGATTACCTCAACCAGATGGGATCGATCGAGGCGGCATTTATCGGCCTGGCGCGGTATATCCGCGAGCATTTTCCGGACCTGCACTGGTTCCCCCTTTGGTACGGCGGAATTCCCTTCCCCGATGCTTATCCGCCGCTGCTGCACTTCACGGTGGCGGGCGTGTCGGCGCTGTTTCACATTTCCGCCGGGCTTGCCTATCATGCGGTGACGGCGGCGATTTACTGCCTGGGGCCCGCGGCGTTGTTCTGGGCGATGTGGAGGCTGGGCGCGGCGCGCAGCACGGCGTTCGCTTGCGCGCTGCTCTATTCCCTCATTTCGCCGTCATGCTGGCTGGTGCGCGAAATCCGTGCCGATTCCGGCGGCTGGTTCGGCCCGCGGCGGCTGGTGACGATGGTTCGGTACGGCGAAGGGCCGCACGTGGCGTCGCTGCTGTTTCTGCCCCTGGCGATCGGGCTGCTGCATGCGGCCCTGCGGAAGCGGCGGCCGCTCGACTACCTCCTGGCGGCGGCGGCCTGCGCCGCGGTGGTGTTGAGCAACTGGATTGGAGGCTTTGCGCTGGCCCTGGCCGCGGCGGCGTATGTTGTGGCGTTGGGGGGCTGGTGGCGCGCGGCGGCGGTGGGCGCCTATGCGTATGCGCTGGCGCTGCCCTGGGTGACGCCTTCCACCTTCGCCACCATTCGAGCCAACGCTCCGCTAGTGGGTGGCCGATTTACCCCAAACCTGAAACTGGAACTCGTCTTCGCGGCCGGTTTTATTTTGCTCGCCTGGCTGCTGGCGCGCGCCGCCGCGCCGCCGCGGGTGCGCTTTGCGCTTTTGTTCCTCTATGGCACGGCGTTTCTGGCGATGGGTGGATACTGGTTCGACGCCAGCCTGCTGCCGCAGCCCAAGCGCTACCACCTGGAAATGGACATGGCGTTCTGGATGGCGGCAGCGCTGTGCGCCCCGGAGGGGATCGCGTGGATCAGGGCGCGCTTCATCCGGAGGCAACCCGTGGCGCAGGTCTCCGGGTTTGCGGAAAGCACCGCTCCCTTACGGTCGCGGCTCCATGTCGGCGGCACGCCACGAACGGAGCCGCGACCGTCAGGGAGCGGTCTGCTCGCGCACCCCCTCGGGATCGTTGCTCTGGCCGGGTGCGTGGGGTGCGGGGTGGTGCTGGTGCATCAGCGGCGGTTGGCTCGGGAATTGGAGCAGCGGATCGACATCCGTTCCACGGCAGAATACGAGATTTCGACGTGGCTGAGGGCGCACCTCCCGGGGCGGCGCGTATTCGCTCCGGGGACGATCGGCTTTTGGATGAACGCCTTCAGCGACACGCCCATGCTGGTGGGCGGCTTCGACAACGGCATTCGGAACACGATGCTGCAGGACGTGAACTACCAGATCTACGCGGGCAACCAGCAGCAGATCATGCTGGATTTTCTCGAGGCATTCGGGTGCGACGCCATCGTCGGCAGCGGGCCGCAGAGCCGCGAGGTGTACCACCCGTACGCACATCCCGAAAAATTTGTGGGGATGAAGGAACTGTGGCGGGATGGACCGGAGGTGATCTACGCGGTGCCGGGCGGCGGATCACACTCAACCCAGCAAAGTCAAAACCGGTTTGTCGGGGACGCCAACCTCGCTCACGTGGTAGCGCGGGGAAACATTCCGGCGACGCGGCCTCCGGGCTACGACAGTTCCGCGCTAGCGCCCTATCTCCGCGCGCTGCGCGACCCGGCGATCCCGCCTGCATCGTTCCGCTGGACCAGCCAGCACAGTGCGGAGATCCATGCCGATATGCGGCCGGAGCAGTTGCTTTCGGTGCAGGTGACTTGGGACCAGGGGTGGCAGGCGCGAGTAAACGGCGAACCGCGGCGGATTTCGGCCGATGGGCTGGGGCAGATGGCGATTGCACCGCGGTGTTCAGGCTCGTGCACGGTGGAACTCAGCTATGATGGTGGCGCGGAGATGCGCACCGCAGTCTGGGTCAGCCGGCTCGCCTGGGGCGGCGGGGTGGCGTGGATTCTTCTATGGCGAAAACGTTCGGATTCAGTGAAGAAGAGCTGAAGCTGCTGCTGGTAGCGGTGCGGCAGGTGCGGCGCACATTCGAATCGGTACGACAGACCGATCCGGCGATGGAAACTTACGCGCAGCTCTATGACCGGCTTTTCGAAAAGCTGCTGGAGATGGCCGGACCGCTGCCGGACGAAGTCAAATCGTAATCACGGCGGCGCCGTCTACGGCGTCGCGGCGCACGGCTTCAAGCGCTTCCGGAGCATGTTCCAAAGGGAACGTTGTCACTTTGGGCTGCAGGCCGATGCGAGCCGCGATCTCCAGAAAATCACGGGCATCCTGGCGGGTCATGTTGGCGACGCTGCGGATCTGCCGTTCGCCCCACAGCAGGGTATCGTAATCGAACTCCGGCATGCGGTCGAGATGAATGGCGTTGATGGCCACCACGCCGCCTTTGCGCAGGCTGGAGAGAGCGGAGACAACGACGTCGCCGGAAGGGGCGAAAGTGACCGCGCGATCGAGCGGCCCCGGCGGGCGGTCGTTTTCCGAGCCGACCCAGGCGGCGCCGAGCGATTCCGCCAGTCGGCGATGGGAAGCGCCGCGCGTGGAGACGTACACCTTACAGTTCCAGGAGTGGAGCACGGCGATGGCGAGATGAGCCGAGGCGCCAAAGCCGAAGAGCCCGACGCGCTCGCCAGGCTCGACACCGGCGACGCGCAGACTGCGGAAACCGATGATGCCGGCGCACAGCAGCGGCGCGGCGTGCAGGTCATCGAGCGCGGCGGGAAGCGGGAAGACAAAATCGGCGCGCGCCAGTGCGTAATCGGCATAGCCGCCGTTGACGGAGTAGCCGGTGAAGGTGGGCGCGTCGCAGAGGTTTTCCATGCCGCGGCGGCAGTAGGTGCAGACGCCATCGGTGCCGCCGATCCAGGAGACACCGACGCGCGTGCCCTCGCCCACCACCTCGCCGACGATCTGGTGGCCCGGAATGACGTCCTCGCGGACCGGCGGCAGTTCACCATCGACGATGTGGAGATCGGTGCGGCAGACACCGCAGGCGCGGACGCGCAACAGGACGTGCCCGGGCGAAGCTTGCGGCTGCGGCCAATCGGCCAGCCGGAATTGCCCGTGACTCAGGACCGCCGCTCGCATCGCATCACCCGCACACCCGACTCACTTCCGATGATCGCCTCGGCGGCCATGCCGAGAAACAGGCCGTGTTCGACCACGCCCACGGTGCCGTCGATCGCGGGGGCGAGCAACGCGGGCTCAGCGACCTCGGGGAAAAGGCAGTCGAGGATGTAATGGCCGCCATCGGTGAGAAAGCCTTCGCGCAGTTTAGGCTGGGCGCCGAGGGCCTGGAGGCGGCGCGCGGTGGATTCCCATCCGAACGTCACCACCTCGATGGGGATAGGGCGCTCGACGGCGGTGAGCCGATTCACGATTTTGCTCTCGTCGGCCACGATGACGAGACGGCGGGTGGCCGCCGCCACGATTTTTTCGCGGAGCAGCGCACCGCCGCGGCCTTTGACGAGCGCGAGCGTGCCGGTTTCGATTTCGTCGGCGCCATCCACGGTGAGATCGATGCTCTCGTGGGCGGCGAGGGTGGAGAGCTCGATGCCGCAGCGGCGCGCGAGCTCACGGGTTTTTTCCGACGTCGGAATACCAACGATTTTGCGCCCCAGCCTGCCGATCGCTTCTACGGCAAAGGCGGCCGTGGAGCCGCTGCCCAATCCCACGATCATTCCGTCCTCGATCAACGCGGCGGCTGCTTCCGCGGCCACGGCTTTGGGATCCATCACTATCTCCTCACTGTTCCAGCACGTCGTGAAAATAATTCGCCGCGACCGGTTCCATCTTGCCGGCGCCGGCAGCGCCTGCGCCCGCGCGGCCGCATTCTACCCGCCCCATTCCCCAAGGTTACATAATTTCGCGCGCGGACGACCGACGGTTGGGTCGCGGAACACACGAGGATTCCCACGCTGGCTGTTCACGTGCAACCATTACGCCCAGTGAAAATTTTGGTTGTCACGCTGATGCTGGCGGCCTTTAGCTTCAGGGCCGGGGCACAGTCTCAGCCGGTGGACTGTTCGCGGAGGACGGCACAGGATTATGTGCCGATCACGCGACAGGACCGTGAAGCGGAGTACATCCGCAGCCTGGTGTACCCGGAAGCGTTCCTTTTCGCGGGCACGGTGGCGGGCGTGGAGCAGGCGGCAGACTGGCCCAAGGAAACGGGGCAGGGAGGGCGCGCCTACGCCAGGCGTTTCGGCAATGCGTACGCTTTCAACGCGATCACAATGTCGCTTCAGGATGGGTTCGCGCTCGGACTGGGAGAGGACAACCGGTATTTCGCTTCGGGGCGGCAGGGAGTCGCGCGCAGACTGGAGTTTGCGTTGGTCAGCCCGTTTTTGGCGTGGCATGGCGATGGGTCGCGGTCCGTGTCGATTTCGGCATTGGGAGGGGTGGCTGCGGGTTCCCTGATCCAGTTGGCCTGGCAGCCGCCCAGCACCGCCAACATGCGATATGTGGGCTTCTCGTTCGGCATGACGTTCGCGTTCCGCATGGGACTGGACGTGGTGCGGGAATTTGGGCCTCGGCGGGTCAGGGACATCCTGCGATGAAACGGTCCATCCTTTGCGCATTCGCGGTCCTGGCCATCGGGCGCGGCCAGGGCGGCGCCGACCGGTCGCTGCCGCGGCAGGCACCGCCGAAAGTTTTGTGGCAGAAGCCCCCGGCAGCCAGCGACCAGGATTGGACCTGCACATTCGCGGGGTGCGATAAGGCACCGGTGCCGCCGTTTCGCTTTATCAAAGCCGATAAGGGAGGAACGACCGCCAAAGTGACGATCAAGGACGGCAAGGGCCGCACCTATAGCGTGAAGTTCGGCGGCAAAGTAATCACCGAGTGCTTTGGATCCCGGTTCCTGCCGGCCGCCGGATATACGGTGGAGCCGTCTTATCTGGTCGGCCCGGGAAAAATCGAAGGAATACCCAGGCTGCACCTGGTCACTGATTTCGTGAAGCGGGACGGCAGGTTCGAGCGCGCACGGTTCCAACTGCGCGATTCGCGGGAACTGACGTTCCTGCCGAACCATGCCTGGTCGCTGGCGGATAACCCATTCCGCGGGTCTTCGCAACTGGCCGGCCTGCGGGTAGTGCTGATGCTGCTTTCCAATTGGGACATCAAAGACGCCCGCGATGGGCAGATGGCCTCCAACACGGGTGTCTTCCGATCGCCGGATCCAAGCCGCCCCGAACTTCTGTACAGCTTTTTCGACTGGGGCTCGACCCTCGGGCGGTGGGGGGGATTGATGGGGCGAACGCGCGCCGACTGCTCCGGGTTCTTTTACCAGACCCCCGATTTCATTACCGGCGTCGACCATGGCGTGGTGAAGTGGGGCTACAAGAGCAAGCGGACAAAGGACGTGACGAAAGGCATCACGGTAGCCGATCTCCGCTGGCTGGCGCCTTATCTGGATGCCATCACACCCGCCCAAATGCGCATCGGCCTGAAGGCGAGCGGAGCCACCGATCGCCAGGCTGCGTGCTGGGAGGGCGCCCTGAGTGGCCGGATTCACCAGATCGACACGGTGGCGCGAACGGGCAAGCGCTAGGCCGGAAACCTACCATGCCGGCGCGCGACGGCTCCGGCGCCTGCCACCGGCGCTAAGTGGCACTACTTCGCAATGATCTGAATCTACCGGCGCCTGCATTCAAATGAGCGAACTGCCGTACTCTTGCAATCGTACTGTTTTTGAGTGAACAGGGCAGAATAAGTTCCAGATGGCACCGGGTAACTGATTCCCATATAATCTGAGCGTAGGCTGACGCCTTTGGGGGTCCTCCGGCGGTAGCCCGCGAAGTTGAGAATCGGGTCGGCCCGTCATCAGCATGGCGAGCGGCTGGAATCCCCGATTCGCCATTCACAGCCGACACGTTCCGAATTCCATTCCTG
Organism: Bryobacteraceae bacterium; assembly: GCA_035509055.1. Classification (GTDB taxonomy): domain Bacteria; phylum Acidobacteriota; class Terriglobia; order Bryobacterales; family Bryobacteraceae; genus PALSA-129. The sequence goes on from DATJMA010000099.1 coordinate 6,619, forward strand.
GCAGCGGCCCTCCCTCGTAAAACGGACGCTTCGCCGGGCAGCGGATCGAACAGCCGAAGGATCTCACTCTACGCAGCAACAGATCGGAGGAAAAGGATGCGACTGACTCGTCTGGTTGTGACCGGTGTACTGGTGGCGGCGGGCCTCGGAGTGGCTCTTGGCCAGACACCATCCGTCACCTTTCTTGGAATGGACACCACCACGCTTGGAAGCTGGAAGGGCGTATACGGGCAGGACGGACAGTATCTGCCGGATTTCCAATTCAGTGTGCCCCCGTATTCCGGGCTGAACCCAATTGAGGACAATCAACGATTGCTGGACATCTGGAGCTGCTTTGCGACCCCCTGCGACCCGCGGCAGCTTTTGAAGATCCAGTATTCGTATGATCCGAACGAACGCGTGAAGTCCTATTTCTACAATCGCGATTACGCGGACTTTCAGGTCAACACAACTGACGGGCAGACACATCGAATCGCGCTGTATTTCTGCGATTACGAATTCTACGGCCGCTCCATCACGGTTACGGCGAGGAACTCCAACACGGGCGCGACGCTAGACACCCGCACGCTGGCCAGCTACTCAGGCGGCGTGTATTTCGTATACAACTACACGGGCAATGTCGACTTTTGGATTTCGGACAACTTTCCGCTCACCGACCTGATTCCCAATGCGACGGTGAGCGGATTCTTCTGGGGAGGCAGCGGCGGCCCGCCGACGGCCACGCCGGCCGCGCCCGTCGTCGGGTTCAATCCGACGGGGCCGACGGCGGGATCCGTGGTATCGGGCAACGTGTCGCTACAGGCGACGCTGGACAGCATGCCGGGCGTTACCACGGTCCAATATTATCTGGATAACAGCCCGCTGGGCTCGCCGCTTTCGTTTTTCATCACGGACATCCTGGCGGATCCCGTTGCCCTGCCCTTCAATTACACCTGGAATTCGGCGGCGGTGGCGGACGGGCAGCACACCATCACGGCGAAAGCGACGGACGCCAACGGCGTCTCGACGATGTCCGCCGGACTGAAGCTCACGACGAGCAATGGCGTCGCGAATCCGAACCCGGTACTGATCGTATCGACGAACACGCTGAATTTCGCGGGCACCGCGGGAGGAACCAATCCGACGCCTCAGCCTCTTGGAATTTCCAATGGCGGCTCGGGCACGCTGAGCTGGTCGACGGGGACGGACGCAAGCTGGCTTTCGGTTTCGCCCTCTTCGGGGACGGGCGCAGCCAATCCGAACGTTATGGTCAACATCGCGGGGCTCTCTGGAGGGAGCTACACAGGGCACATCACCGTCACCGCAGCCGGCGCAACCGGCTCGCCGGCGACAGTGACGGTGAATCTGAACCTGGCTTCGCCGACTCCGGTGCTCAGCGTGATGCCCGGCTCGCTTACGTTCAATGCGACGGTGGGCGGCGGCAATCCTGCGACGCAGCCCATCTCCATTTCCAACAGCGGCAGCGGAACGCTCAGCTGGTCCACAACGACGGATGCGAGCTGGCTTTCGGTTTCGCCGGCCTCGGGGACGGGAGCAGCCAATCCGAACGTCTCGACGAGCCTCGCCGGACTTAGCCAGGGCAGCTACACGGGCCACGTCACCGTCACGGCAGCCGGCGCCTCCGGATCGCCCGCCAAGGTAACGGTTTACCTGAACGTGAACCTGGCCGGCTCGGGACCGACTTACATTTATGTTTCGGATCCGAACAACCGGCGCGTGCAGCAGTTCACCGCCGCCGGCACATGGTCGTCCTCATTCACGCAGAATCTGGTATATCCGGTGAACGTCGCCACGGACGGCGCCGGAAACGTGTACGTGGCGGACGCGGCCGTGGGCGCGATTTTGAAGTACAGTTCCAGCGGGGCGCTTCTCGCCACCATCGGCAGCGGCACGCTGGCCAGTCCGACCGGCGTCGCGCTCGACACGTCCGGCAACATTTACGCGGGCGATACGGCGAATGGGCGCGTGGTGGAGTTCAGCCCCGCCGGCAGCGTGATCAATACGTTCACCGGCCTGTTCACCAGCGGCGGGTACCTGGCCGTCGCCGTGGATGCCGCCGGGAACGTCTATGCGGACGATTATTACAACAGCCGGCTGAAGAAGTTCGCCAACAACGGCACGCTGCTGCTGACGTTCGGCGCCGGCTACTGGCAGGCATACCCTGGAGACATTCAAATCGATGGCAGCGGCAATATCTGGGTTGGAGACCCGTACGCCGGCGGAGTGCAGGAATTCAGCAGCAGCGGGACCCACTTGGCCTCGGTAACCGGCCCAGGGGGATATTTTGCCATCGACGGCAGCGGCAACTTCTGGGGCACCTGCGGCTACACGTTCTGCGAATTTTCGAGCAGCGGCGCACTTATCCTGAGCGGGGGTAATCCGACGGGAGGACAGTTCGGAAACGGGTACGGCAGTTGCAACGGCTGCATGGAAGGCATATCCGGCATGGCCGCGAATCCGGCCGCCCGACCGTAGCTCGACATCAGACGGGCCGCGCAGGAGAGGTCTGGCGAACGGCAAGACACTTCACGGCGGCCGCATTCCCTACGCGGCCGCCCAAAATTCGGGATGCGATAGCATAGAAGCATGCGCTCCTACCTAGCGGCCACGCTGTTGTTCTCCTGCGCCGCTCTTGTGGCACAGGATGTTCGTCCCAAGGACGTTCGCGATATCGGCAAGGGAGGCGTCAGCGCGATCCCCCGCCTGCAGCAACTGCTGCAAAATCCAAACCGCGACATTCGCATCGAGGCGGTTAAACAGATCACCGCAATCGGCACGCAGCACAGCCTCGATCCACTGATTGCCGCCACCAAGGATGCCGACCCGGACGTGCAAATACGCGCGATCGACGGGCTGGTGAATTTCTATCTGCCGGGATACGTGCAGTCCGGCTTCGGCGGCTCTATAAAGCGCGTGGGCAGCGGCATCAAGGGCCATTTCACGGACACGGATGACCAGATTATTCCGGCTTACGTCACGGTGAGGCCGGAGGTAATCGCGGCCCTGGGAAGCGTGGCAAGCAAGGACGGCAGCACGGACGCGCGCGCCGATGCGTGCCGGGCGATCGGCATCCTGCGCGGACGCGACGCCATTCCGGATCTGCTGCAGGCGGCGCACTCGAAGAATTCCGATGTGATTTTCGAATCGCTCATCGCGCTGCAGAAGATCCGCGATGAATCGGCGGGGCCGAAAATCGAATTCCTGTTTCACGACCTGGATTCCCGGGTGCAGGGGACGGCCCTCGAAACGGCGGGGTTACTGCGCGACATGAGCGCGGTTCCTTCCATCAGCGACGTGCTGAACCGGGCGAGGAATATCCAGGTGAAGCGGTCGGCATTGACTGCGCTGGCCATGCTTCCGGCGGATACGAGCCGGCCGATTTACCAGCAATATCTGCGCGACAAAGACGACAGGCTGCGGGCCGCCGCCGCCGAAGGGTTCGGGCGGCTGCACAATCCAGCCGATTTGCCGACGCTGGAGAAAGCCTGGCAGGATGAAACGAAAATTCCTCCGCGTCTTTCCCTGGCCTTCGCGCAGGTGATGCTGGGCAAGACGGAACTCAGCGAGTTCAGCCCGCTGCAATACCTGATCAACAATCTGGATTCAGCGGCTTACAAGGGCGAGGCGTTTCCCTTCCTGGTGGAACTGGCCAGAGACGCGAAAGTGCGACAGGCGCTTTACCCCACGCTGGCCAGCGGCACCAAGGACGAGAAAATCGGCCTGGCGGGCGTGCTGGCGCGCAGCGGAGACCAATCGAGCCTTGCGCCGTTGCAAAAGCTGACCAGCGATCCGGACGGAGACGTTTCGAAAGAGGCGCTGCGGGCGGTGAGAGTGCTGCAGGCGAGGTTGCCAGGGTAGACCCTGAGGCCTACCCCGTTCGCTACTTCGCTTTCTTCTGCTTCTGCTGGCCGACGCGCACCTTGAAGTGCAGGACCTTGGATTCCTGGAATGCCTTGTGATCGTGGCGTGCCACGGCATCGGCCAGGTACTTGTCGACGTTCACGTCCTTGGGCAGGACGGCCATCAGCGTAAAATTATCGTTGCAGGTCGGGCAGTAAGGCCGGAACCGCTTCACATTCGGAATTCCCATATCTGGACTCAGTTTAGCATGCTCCAGACCCCATTTCCGGGTGTGCCGGGAGCCGCCGTCAGCTGACCAGTTCAACCGGGTCCGTAGTGGGCATCTCCAGCCAGCCTTGCTGGGGGATGGCATCCAGCGGGAGGCCGCCCTGCCACAGCGAGAACTGGAAACGCAGCCCGGCGCCGCTCGGGATTCCGGCTGACGCCAGCGGAATACGCGCCTCCAGCACGCGTCCGAAAGCACACTCCACACCCGAAGGCGCTGTCGCGCCGCCGTGCCGCAGTCCGATCACGATCGGCTCGTTCCGCGCCCGATCCAACGTCTGCAATACCAGGCGCACCTCCGAGCCGGCCAGATCGGATTCGCATCCGGGCCGGAAGTCCAGCCGCAGGAAGAGGTTCTGGCCGTCACTTCCGTAGAGCACCTCATCGACCAGAAATTTCTTTCCGTGCATGGAGCCGGACCGCGCATCCACGCGGTAACTGCCGGCGCCGATCCATTCGAAATACGAGCTGATTTCGCCATCGATGACCGGCATGATGGCGCCGGAGGGTGGCGTTACCAGTTCGGGCACGACGGCACGAAGAATCGGCCGCGAAAGCGCGTCGGGGGGAGCGAGATTGAGGAAACGGTAGACGTTGGCCAGGTGGCTGCGAAACAACTCGTCGAATTCGACGCGGTTGGCGGAATCGTGCTCAGGGCCATACCACCAGCACCAGTCGCTGCCTTCGGCGATGAGCAACTCCTCCATGGCGAGGTGGCGCTGCTCTTCGGAGACCCCGGCGGTGGCATCGAAGGTCTGACGCGCGCGGAGAAGGTGCGACCAGGCTTCGTTGTCCTCCTCAGCGCCGATCCAGACGTCGAAATTGGCGTTGATCCAGGAGCCGGGGAAGATATGGTCGAGCGGTTCGGGCGGCATGAGCCGCAGTCCCTCGCTGACGGTGACCGCACGCATGGCCGGGTCGCGGTCGATGGAACGATATAACTCACGGAGGAACTCGCGGCCGTTGCCGTCGTAGTATTCCCAGGCGTTTTCGCCATCGAGGATGATGGGCACCAGCGCGTTGCGGCCGGACGAGAGAATTCCGCCGCAGTTTTCGCGGATGCGGCGTAGAAAATCAGCTGCGGCGGCGTGCGCCTCCATTTTCGAGTAGACGAATCCGATCAGGTCGCTGAGGAAGTGGTCGCGAAAGATCACCCCGAGGCGGCCGCTGCCCTGGCGCCATTGATAGGGCCGGTACAAACCATCCACGCTGACGCCGCGGCCGAGCGTGCGGTTCAGGACACCGCTATCGGTGGCGGTCCATTCGAAGCCCAATTCGGCCGCAAGGCACAGCGCCTCATCGGAAACCGAACCTTCCGAGGGCCACAGACCGGCGGGCGCGGCGCCGAAATATTGCGCGATCGACTCGCGGGCCATAGCCAGTTGCCGCCGCGCGTCCTGCGGGTAGTGAAAGCGCGGTGGCAGCGGCACGCCCGGATGGGATACGCCGGCGATTTTGGAGTCGCAGAGCAGCGGCAGGATGGGGTGGTAGTAAGGCGTGGTTGAAATCTCGATGCGGCCCGCGGAGGCGAGCTTGCGGTACTCCGGCAGCACATGGCCGATGATTTCGCGCTGCTTCGCCCCCATGCGCTGCTGGTCGGCGATGGTGAAGTTGCGGCCGCGGCGGACCCAATCGCTCACCTCGGGATCATGAGCCTGGAATTCCTCATCGAACCAGGCGAGTTGCGACCACATCTGGAGGTCGCGAAATTCCTGCACACCGAACAGGCTGCGAGAGCCGGAGTTCTTCTGCGCCTGCCAGGCATCGTAAAGCTCGGCGTAGCGCGGATAGCGCCGAATCATGTGCTGGGGGTCGGAGTAAAAGGAATGGCGCAGGAGGAATTCCCGCTCCTGGGGGGAGAGGCTTTCCGCGGGCCGCAGCGCCATCTGCAGATACGGGTCGGCGGCCTTGCCTTCGGCGTACTCGACAAGCTGCGCCATCATCGAAGGCACCAGGTTGAACGTCTGGTGAATCTGGGGGAACTCTTCCAGGATCCGGACCATGCCGTAGTAATCCTTGAGAGCGTGCATGCGCGTCCACGGGAGCTTGTACTCGCCCGTGGCCAGGTCTTTGTAATACGGCTGGTGCATGTGCCAAAGAAAGCACAGATATATTTGGGACATGGAAATTCGGGATCCGGAGTCAGAAGTCAGGAGGCAAAAGCCAGCAGGCGGCGGGACCGCTCTCCTGTCTTCCGACTCCTGAGCCCAGTTTTCTCATCTTCCAAAAAAGCTTCTTACCGGCGGTGGCGGGGGATCGCTGCGGATAGCCCGCCATAGAACGTCATTCAATTCGTCGTCGTCGTTTTCGTCGGCCTCATCGAACTTCATGTGGTTGGAGGCCACCGCGCCGGGCGCATTGGCGCTGTTGCGCGCGTCCAAAGGCTGGCGCGGGTTTTCGGCGGTATAAGGCGTAAGATCCGGTGTTTGCTGGAAGGGCGCAATCATCGGCCGCGCGGCGGCGTCAAACTGGGTCATCGGGTGCAATCCCAGGAGGAGCTCGATGGTGCGCAGCATGGAAGCCGTGTTGTACATGGTGCCATCGACCATATGGCGCTTGATGTACGGCGAAATCAATAGTGCCGGCGAGCGGTGCGAGTCCACGTGGTCAGGCCCGTTCTGGGCGTCATCCTCCAGGATGGCGATGGCGCTGCTGCCCCAGAAACGCGACTTCGAAATGGCTTCCACGATCATGCCGACAGCGTAGTCGTTGTCAGCGGAGGCGGAGAGCGGCGCGATTTTGCCGGCCGCCGTGCCGGAAGTGTGGTCATTGCCCAGGCGCATCACCATCAGCCGCGGCATCTCGCCGGTTTTCTCCCATTCGGACAGGTCCTTTATGAATGTTTTGGCCCGCTCAACGTCCGGATAATCCAGATCGAACCCGCGATAATAGCGGTTGGTGGCACCGGCCAGGATGGGATCGCGCACCTCCGCGATCTGCTCGGCGCCCGGAGGCGCATCCTTCTTGTTCGACGTCGAATAGCCGTAATTGCGGATGCTGAGGCCCGCGGCGTGAGCGTTGGTCCAGAGATAACCGGCGGGCGGCAGCGAAGCGGGATCCTGCTCCTCGAAATCATACAATTTGCGGCGGCCGGCGTACTGATTGGGCCACAGCTTCATGGTGTAGTCGGGGGCAATAGCGGCGGTAGACCAGGCGTGGCCGTCGGCGCTCACGTCGGCATTGACGTAGAAGTTATCGAAGAGGACAAACTCGCGTGCCAGCTTGTGACCGTTGGGCGTGACGTTTTCGCCGAACAGGACGAGCGAGGGATCGCCATTGCCCTGCTTGATATCGCCAAACACCTGGTCGTACGTGCGATTTTCGCGCACGACGTAGAGGACGTGCTGGATGGGCGGAAGCTTGTAGGTTTCGTCGAGTTTCTCGTCGCGATAAGCGGAATCGGCCAACGCCTTCCGCGTCCATTGGTCGAGCTGATCCGCGGTGAAGGGCTCGATCCAGGAGGCGGTGCCGGTCTGCATATAGCCGACATAGCCGGGGCGAATGCCGGGCTCGTTGTGCACGCCTACCGGCCGCCTGGCGGGATTGGGACCATCGGCGATAGTGGGGTACGACCTGAGGCCCTTGCCGTTCAGGACCACCAGGGTGCCCGATGGCAGAACTCGCACGCCGGTGGGATACCAGCCGGTGGGAATGAAGCCGAGCACGGTGCTGCGTTCGGCCGAAATATCGACCACAGCCGCGACGTTGGCGTCCGAGCAGGCGACGTAAAGCCGTTTGCCTTCCCCGTCGAGCGCCAGCGCGGAAGGCGTCATGCCAAGAGGCTGCCGGGCCGTCATCGAGACATTGATGCTCTCGATGACGCGCAACTCCTTTGCCGGCGTCACACCCACCACGTAGACGTTATTGGTATTGGCGGCGGAGACAAAAAGGCGCGCGGACAAGGCCGGCTCATCCTGATCGGCATCCGGCGGTCCGCCGTTGCGCCAGACGATATCGGTGGGGTGCGCGCCGATGCGCACGGTGGCAAGCGGGCTGCCGTCGTTGGCGTCGTAGTGGCCGAGCGTGCCGTCCGCCCAATGGGTCACAAAAAACGACTTGCCGTCCGGCGCGAACAGAATGCGATAGGGGCGCCGGCCGGTCTTGAAGCGATTGATCACGCGGCCCGATTGCGGGTTGATCACGACCACGGAATCGCGGTAAAGATCGGCCGCATAGAGGAGGTGGCCATCCGGCGAAAATGCCACATCGCCGATGAAATCGTGCACTGTCCGCGTGGCTGGCTCGACAACCGGGAAGACGCGGGAAGGCTGCAGTTTGCCGTTTTCAAACGCCAGCTCGATGACCGAGGCGGTGGAACCGCCGCCCACGTAAACTCGCTTCCCGCCTGGACCGATCGCCAACCCGAGCCATGCGTCCTGCACGCTCTGGCTTCCGAGAACGGCACCGGAAGCAGCGTCCAGCACCGTCACGCTGGGCGGCCGGTACCCGGCATTCAGGACCAGGAGGTATTTGCCGTCGGGCGTCATGGCCGAAGACATGGGCAGTGTATCGAGCGGCACCTGTTTTCCGACCGGATCGAGTTTCCATCCGCTGTTGAGCAGAAATCCGCCGCCCGGAAGCGGTCCAACCTGCTCGCGCGGGGCTGGTTGAGAGGTCAGCACCGCCGCCAGCGCAATCACGCCGGCGGGCAGAGCTACACGCCAGATCATCGGCCGCAGTGTTTGGTGCATAGATTCACTTCATTGTACAAGGCCCGATCGGGCGGGAATGCGCAGGGAATCGCGAGCGGGAACGCATGGGCGGTTCGACGCGTTGAGAATCCCGCGCATAGGCTAAAATTTTTAATATTCGGATCGGTTTGGCGCGACGCGGATGGAGTGGGAAGGAGAGAACAAGGCGGAGATCGAACGCCAGCTTCGTGCGGCGCTAGAGCAGGCCCGGCGTGCCTACGCGGAAGCGCTGGAGCAAAGCCGCGCGGCGACTGAGCTTGCCGCCGATGCCAGCCTCCAGTCTCCAGACAGCACCCAAGCCTCCGGGCTGAGGGCCCGCAAGGACGGCGCTTCCCGGCGCATGTTTGACCGCTACCGACAGGCATTGGCCCGGTTCACCGAATTCACCCTCACGGGTAAGCCGCCGAAAGATTTCAAGCCTTCGTAAAGGGCGCGAACGGCGCCAGGTGCGCGCGGCGCCCCCGGGCCACGCTAAAATCGTTTTAAGGCTTATGGAACAGCCGGCCTCTGCCCGCCCGGCCACTGCGCGGGACATCATCCTCGAGATTGTCCGGAACATGCGTGACGGCCTGGAGCCGCTGCACTACTCCACGCTGGCTCCAGCAATTTACCACGTTTATCTGCATGCCGACGACCTGGAACGCCTGCGCGGCATCCTGCCGCGAATCATGGACGAGGCGAGCCAGGCATTGAATGCGGAGGTTACGCGGCTGAATCAGGCTTCGCTGGCCGAGCGGCTGAAGATTTCGCGCCGCGGCGAACCGAAAATCGCAACGCCGGACGGCGGCTGGCAGATCCGCATCCTTGAAAACACCGACGACGGCACCGAGCCGGGCGACATCGTAATCCATTCGGAACTGGCGGTGCCGGCCAAGACGGAGTTCGGCGATGGCGCGGCGACCAAGCGCATCGCTACCCGCCGGACGGCTGCCGCGCAGACCACTTCGAGATCGACCTATGAACCAGCGGCGGCACCCGCGGCCGCGCCTGCCGGCACCCCCTGCGCCGTGATCGAATACGAAGACAACAGCGGGCGCAAGATCTACCACATGAACAAGGACAGCATCAAGGTGGGACGGGGCGGGCGGGGATACTGGACCGATATTGCTCTCGACACGCTGCCCGACGTTTCACGGGAGCATTTCTCGCTGCGCCACGACGCTGCCAGCGGCCAGTTCTTCCTCACCGATGTGAGCCGGCTTGGCACAACCATTAACGGCGAAACAGCGCCTTCGCGGGTGGAGACTCCGCTGCCGGCCGAAGCGCGGATTGGACTGGCCGGTGTTCTGTTCCTGGATTTCCGGGCGGAGCCGCGATAAGTAAGGGAGCGGTCCATCGGCCATGGTCAAAACCAACGTCAAAGCCGCCGGCGCCAGCGACATGGGGCGCGTGCGCCACAACAACGAAGATGCGTGGTACATCGACGCCGAGCGCGGCATTTACCTGGTGGTAGACGGCATTGGCGGGCAGGCGGCGGGGGAAAAGGCGGCGGAGATCGCGGTGGAATGTGTGCGCGCACGGCTGGAGCGGGCGACCGGCGCAGCCGAGGAACGGATCCGCGAAGCGATCGCCATTGCCAATCACGAAATTCTGCGGCAAGCGCATGCCAATCCGGAGTGGGAGGGAATGGCCTGCGTACTGACGCTGGCCCTGCTCGAAAACGGCTCCGCCGTGATCGGGCACGTGGGCGATTCGCGACTGTACGAGATTCGCGGCGGCGCGGTCCGCAAAATTACGCATGACCATTCCCCGGTGGGCGAGATGGAGGATGCGGGCGAATTGAGCGAAGCGGAAGCGATGAGGCACCCGCGGCGCAACGAAGTCTACCGCGACGTAGGCTCGGAGGAGCACGCGCCGGACGACCCGGATTTCATCGAGGTGATCCGCATTCCCTTCCCCGGCGACAGCGCGCTCCTGCTGTGCAGCGACGGCCTCAGCGACCTGGTGACCTCGGCGAAGATCCGCGAGACCGTGGAGCGGCACGCGGGCGATCCGGAGGCTGCCGCGCGTGCGCTGATCGAAGCCGCCAACCGGGCGGGAGGCAAGGACAACATTACGGTGGTGATTGCCGAAGGCGAACGCTTCGCGGCTCCGTCGGCCGCGGCGGAGACGCCGGCCCGAATGCCGTGGATGGCGACTGGAATCGCAGCGATTGCGGCCGCGCTCGCCGGGGCGGCTGCGGGCATCGCATGGCAACGCGCGCACACGCCGCCACCGGTGGTGATCCGCCCGCGCGTTCTGAGCGTTGGCGGTACGGGGCAGGAGACCTTTCCGACGATTTCCGCCGCCATTGCCGCGGCGCACGACGGCGACACCGTCGAGGTGCCGATCGGCGAGTACCGCGAGCAGGTGGAGCTGAAATCGGGTGTGACCGTGCGCAGCAGAGTGCCCCGCGAAGCGGTGCTGCTGGCGCAGGTGGTCGCGGATGGCGTTCGCGATGCCCGGCTGAGCGGCTTTCGGATTCACGGTCCGCAGGAGCCCGCGTCTCCCAGCGTCGCGGTCAACAACTCGGCGATTGAGATCGACGACAACGAAATCGAGGGGGCGCAGACCGGAATTCAAATCAGCGGAAACGCGCATGCGGTTTTGCTGGGGAATGCCGTTCACGATTGCGAAGCCGGCGTGGCGATTTCCGGACCGTCGCAGCCGTGGCTTTCGCACAATTCGTTCCAGCGCGACAAGCGGGGGGTGGCGGCACGCGACGGTGCGCGGCCTTTGCTGGTCGGAAACGTTTTCGAGAAGAGTCCACTCGATCTGCCGGCGGAGATGGATTTGAAAGCGGTTTGGGAAAAGAACTTTCAGATGGATGCGCGGTCAAATGCCCGGCCGGCGGGCGGCCGCGCCCGGCCTGAAGCCGCGCCCAAAGCGGTGGGGACGGCAAAATGATTGCCCCTGCCCGCAATCTCGGCAAATACGAGATCCGCCAGAAGCTCGGCCGCGGCGGAATGGCCGATGTATACCTGGCGGTCGACACTGCGCTCGGCCATCCCGTGGCGCTCAAGGTGATCGAGCATGCCGACGACGCCGACACGCGCGATTCCATCGATGCCGAACGGCGCGGCGCGGAATTGCAGGGACAACTGGCGGCCGTAGACGGGCACGTGGCGGGGATCTACGAAAGCGGCGACCTGGACGGGTATTTCTACGTCGCGATGGAGTACGTGGAAGGGCAGGATTTGTCGGAGCAGATGCGCAGCGCCGGGCGGCCGCAGGCGCTCGCGGTGGAATTCGCGGTGGATGTCGCGATCGCGGTGGCGGGCACGCTGGAAAGCGCGCACAACCTGGAAGTCAACATCGGCGGGAAGAGCTTCCGGGGGATCGTGCACGGCGACATCAAGCCGAAGAACATCCGCATCGACACCCGCGGACAGGTGCGGGTGCTCGATTTCGGCATCGCCAAGGCGCTTTCGCTTTCGCGCAGGCTCACGCGCAACGAGTTCGGCAGCGTGCCGTATGCCTCTCCGGAACGCCTGATCGCGGGCGAGGTGGATTTTCAGTCGGACCTGTGGTCGCTGGCGGTGATGCTGTACGAAATGGCGACCGGGCTGCAGCCGTACCAGGCGGACACTACTGAGCGGCTGGAGCGGATGATCCGCTCCCGCATTCCGCCGCCGCCCGCGCCGGACCCTTGTCCCGAAGCGCTACGCCGGATCCTGGTGAAGGCGATGATGCCGGAGCCGGACCTGCGCTATGCCACGGCGCGGGATTTCGCCGACGACCTGATCATGTTCCGCACCGGCGGTCCCGTCCGCGCCCTATCCGAAGACCTGGACGCGACGCGGCGCACCGTGCCGCGCGAGCGCGATACCGACGAGACCCGCCGCACCGCTCCCGCGGCGACACCGGCAGCCGCCAAAGCACCCGAGGAGGTTGCGAACTGGCCGGCCAAGGACGTTGCGGTGCACAAGCGGCCGCGCCGCATCCTTCGCCTTGCGATCCTCTATACGACGCTGGCCGCGCTCGCATTCGCCGGCTGGGAATCGGTCTCCGGCTACCTGCTTTACAAGCGCGCGCAGAAGCTGGAGACGGCGATCGAAACCGAGCAGGTGACAAATCCGGCCGAGATTTGGACGCGGTGGACGGAACTTTCCAAGGACAATCCTTCGTCCTTATACTTGCGGGGCGCGCGACAGGCTGTGAAGCAGCGGACGGTGGAAGCGGCGGATCGCGTGATTTCGAGCTATCGCAATACGGGGGCGGTGTATGAGAACGGCTGGAAGGGAGCGCGGGACGAGCTGATGCACGCGCTTTCGCTCGGACCGGACGAGACCGTGCGCGGTAAGCTGCGGCTGGCCGAAGGTCATATCGAGCGGATCTCCGGCGAGGCGCGGCATCGCCAGGCGGATCTGAACGATGCCTTGGAGAAGTTCGGCGAGGCCGAGCAGATGCTGCCCTCCTCGCCCGATCCGCCGTTGGCCGAGGCGCGCCTGGAACTGGAGTCGCTTCAGGATTTCGACCGCGCGTACACGGAGCTTCAGTTGGCGGAAAAGCGAGGCTATGCCGGCAAAACCGAGGTTGGGGAACTGGCCGACGACTACCGCGACCGTGCCAACCGCGAATTCTGGAGCTCGCGCGATGTGCGCGACCTGCCGCAGGAAAAAGACCTGGTGACCCGCGCCCGCGACGATTACCAGCGTGCCATGGATCTGTACCGCAGCATCGTGCCGTACGGCAATTCCGCGGCGTCCATTCAAAGCGTGCAGGAAAGCCTGGACAGCGTGAATTTCCGTTTGAACGCGATCGAACATCCGCCCGCCGAACCCATTACTCCCAGGGGCATTCTGGAGAAGCTGCGGCACATATGGCGGTAACTCGCAGCCGTGCGGCGGAACGGAAGACCGTTCGCAAAGGGCCGGCGCGCCGGTGGGCCTGGCGGGGGCGCGAACTGGTGGGCCTGGCGGCTGCCGGGCTGGTGGCCGCCTTCGGACTGTACCGCGTCTATCAGACGAAGGCGCCGGAACTGGCCGCCGCCGAACAGCAGATCGCCGCGGGAAAGTTGATCAATCTCAACGAGCTTGGCGCGCGCGAAGACCTGCTGCCCGCGCTGGGATTCGTGTCCAGCCAGAAGGATCGCGACGAAACGGCCCGCAAAATCTACTATCTTTCGGGCGGCCTGCCGAACGTGGGCGCGATCCGCAGCGCGGTAACCGCCGATCAGTTCCGCATTCTGAAGCCGGAGCTCGTCGTGCGGCGGCCGGCGCAGTTCCGCTCCTCGTTCCGGCTGTGGGTAGTGCTGTTTTTCGCCGCTTTTCTGGCGGCGCACATCTGGCTGAGCCTGCGGCGTTCACGCGGCGACCCCTACCTGCTGCCGGCGACGATGCTGATCTCGTGCATCGGCCTGGTGCTGATGGTGAGCCTGCGCGACCCGCTGCGCGACCAGATGCTGTTCGCCGGTTTCGCCGAGGGCGTGGTGGGCGGGTGTATTCTCCTCGCAGCGCTGAGCGGCCTCGATTTCAAGCGCAGCTTCGGCAAGCTCAGCTTTCTGCCGCTGCTGGCAAGCCTGGTTCTTTCGGCGCTGCTGATCGTGCTCGGTCACGGTCCCGGCACCAGCGACGCCAAGGTCAACCTGTTCGGCTTCCAGCCGGTGGAGATCATCCGGCTGCTGCTGATCTTCTTTCTTGCCGGATATTTCGGCTCGCGCTGGGACGTGCTGCGCCATGCCCGCGAGACGCGGCCTTCAATGACGCGCCTTACCCGGCACTTCGACATTCCGCCGCTTGAATACACTCTACCGGTGCTGGCCTGTGTAGCGCTGTCGCTGCTGTTTTTCTTCCTGCAGAAAGACATGGGGCCGGCGCTGGTATTCTCCTGCGTGTTTCTGGTGCTGTACGGGCTGGCGCGCGGCAGTTTCTTTGTGCCGGCCGCGGGGCTCGGACTGGTGACGATGGGCTTCATGACGGGATTCGCGATCGGCATTCCGCATACCGTGCGCGAGCGAGTTTCGATGTGGCTTTCGCCGTGGAACAACGTGATCCACGGAGGCGACCAACTGGCCGATTCGCTGTGGTCATTCGCCACCGGCGGGCTGGCCGGAATGGGCATCGGCCGCGGCGACGCGCAGGTGGTTCCGGCGGCGCACACCGATCTGATCCTCGCCGCCCTGGGCGAGGAACTGGGCTTCCTCGGCGTGGCAGCGGTGTTCGCGGTTTATGCATTTCTCGTTTGGCGCGCTCTGCGGATCGCGCTGCGGGCGCGAAGCGATTACGAATTCTTCCTCGCCTCCGGCCTGGCCGCCGCCACCGCGCTGCAGATCTTCCTGATTGCCGGTGGCGCGCTGGGAGTGCTCCCGCTTTCCGGCGTGGTGACGCCGTTCCTCAGCTATGGCCGGTCTGCCATGCTGGCGAATTTCGCGGTGATCGCGATTCTGCTGGCGATTTCGGGGAGAGCGGAGAGCGCGGAGCGGGCCGGGGATATTCGGTCCATACAAGCGGATGGTGCGGATGTGCCTCTCGAGCGCTCCCACCCGTTCCGTATGCCCGTGGCAGCCGCGGCCACTCTCTTTGCCGCGTGCGGCGCGATCGTACTGGCGAAAGCGGCTTACGTCCAGGTGGCGCGGAGCACGGCGTTCATGACGGACGGGACGCTGGTGATTCAGGCCGATGGCTATCGCCGTTACCAGTACAACCCGCGTTTCCAGGACGTGATACAGGAGATCCCCAAGGGCACGAT
>DATJMA010000100.1:0-8198 GCA_035509055.1 Bryobacteraceae bacterium
CAGCAGATAGCGATGTTTCTCGACCATCCCGCGCCCCGTCTGTCCCCATCCAATCGAAAAGACATACCCGGTGCTTCCGCCGTTCGCATTGGTCCCTGCCTGGATGATCTGATAGGTCTGCGTGCTGCCGGAGGGCAGGAACGGAACCGAAATCTGTTCCCCGACATAAAATGGACTCTCGTTTTGAACCGGGGTGCCCGTCAGTTGCGGCGCCCCGTCCAGATAAAGAACCGGCGCCAGGTTCGAATTGAAAAAGATCGACAGCCGGCGCCCGTAAACGTCGGCCGAATTGAACGTTACGTTGGGCGGATTTTGATTGTCGGGTGACGTCCCGAGGAACGCAACGGTAAATTGGGCGGCATAGTCGGGATCGATCGTGGGTCCCCACAAACTGGGTGAATACGCCTGATTGGGATTCGACGTTTGGCGGATAGTCTGGCCGTTCACCACAGCCGTGGGTACAATCGAGCTGCCACCGATGAAGTCGCTGAGACCGCCGGTGGGAAGATTTTGGCGGACGTAATTGAGGACGTTGGTGGAGTAAGTTGCCAGCTGGTTCCGCAAGGCCGTGCGATTCACGCCTTGAATCGATGTGGGTGTGACCGTTCCGCCGCCGGCAGTCAAAAACGCCGCCTGGCTGTAACCCATGATGGCGGGAAGGTTCGAGACGACTCCGCTTTTCCAGGTTTGCGTTTTAAAAGCCGGGTCGAATACATACGCCGTTCCGTTGATGGATACCTGCACCCACACGTGGCCCATCGCCAGCACGTTTCCCGATCCATCGGTGTCGGCAGGAATTCCGGCGCTCGCCAGCAGCGCGGCGATCGAATTGGGATTGGCGTCAACCCCCAGCCAGTTTTGCGCTTGGGCGCTGCTCAGGTTGAGGGCGCCGAAAAGGAATCCAGGGTTGGAAATGGCCGGGTTCGAAAGAGCGGCCTGGGTCAGCAGAGCAACCATCAGTGCCGACTGGTCAAAGGAGTCGCCATTGCCATCCAGAAGAGTACCGAGGGGACCTTTGAGGTATCCCCACATGGGCGTGAATTGGATATTGTCGTGGACAAATTGATAGATCAGGTCGGGATCGTTCTTGAGCGATTGCGCCAGTTCGACAATCTCGACCGGGGTGGCCGGGGCGGCACTGGTAGCGGGGTAGGGACGCTTTGCGGCCGCGCTTTTGGTGGCCAGGCGGGCCTCTTCAAATGGCCGGGGGCGCGCCGCAAAATAAGTGCGGCTGGAAGGCGGCCTGAGCCTTGGGGCGAACTGGGCCCGCGCCGGTGTGACAACAAGGATCGGAAGAACGGCAAAAATCCATTTTGAGCGAAGGAATGACATGGCTCCCCCTGGCATTGACCTGTGCTACTGCGCTATCACGGCGGTACGGTTGCCGGCCGCGTCGTAGCTATATGTGACGATTGTTAAGCTCCCGCTTGCATTGACGTATGTCGCGGTTGCGACCCTACCCTGGCTGTCGTAGGTGTAGGACACCGATACCGGCGGTGTGACCGTGAAGGCATCCGCTAGCGTCAGCGAATCGACGGTGAGAGTCCGGGCGCCGGTGGTGGCTCCCGAGTCAATGGCGAGGCTGGCTGTGAGGACCGTAGGGCTGCTGGCGGCAACGTTGCTTACCGTGATCCCGGCGCCCAGGCTGATCGAACTGCCGCTGGTAAAGTTGGTGAGCCGGCCGTTGATCGTGACGCCGACGCCTGACGCCCCCTGTTGAGCGGCGTTCGGCACGATGGAAACGATGCCCGGGTCAGCGGCGCAACCGCCGCCGAGGACGGCATTGATCACAAAGTAAACATCCACTACGTTGATCACGCCGTCTGAGTTCAGGTCGTTCGCCGGCCGTTCTGTTCCAAGGGCCTCGTTAATTACCTGCTGGACATCGGCGATTTTCGTCGAGCCGAGGTCCAGGACGTCGCAGTGTGATGTGGCATAACCGCAGGCTGTAACCAGCCCCAGGACACAAAAGATCCGCACCAAGCGGGACATGTTTCGATCAGGCTCCTACCCACTCCGCGTAAACCGTGACAAAAAGCGTTAACATTTTTGTACATTTCGCCAAAATCGAACGATTTCGTGAGAATCGGTACAGGTCCCGGGCGCGACCCCAAAATGAGCTGGACCCGTCTCACCGCGGGAGCGGTGATGACCAGGGCGTGCCTCAAGGCGCGCCGGCGTCAGCCAAACCAGGCGGCGAACAGGTAATTCGAGCCCATTTTCGCGCTCTAGCGGCCGGTCTGGGACCGGTGCGACGATTGGCCTCCGACGCAATGGCGGGGTGGACGCTCAACCACATCCTGGGCTCAGCTCTTTCGCACGATCAAATCTTCAACGCCCAGCCATGCCAAAGCGGCCTCGAGAGAATAAAATACCTGGGTCTTCGATTTGGACCCGTGGTAGGCCTCCATCATGCGCCCCATTCCGAAGACGGAAGCATCCGTAGCCACAAAAGCGCGGCGGGATGTATTGGCCACGACTTGGCGGGAGGCTATGATCCTGGCCTCCTCCGCAGTTAAATCAAGTGTGTCTGCCTGCGTCGCGTCCAGCAACTGGTTGAAGGTCTCATCGAAATCCGGGTCGTTAAGCAGACGGTCCTGGTGGTCCCTGGCCTCGGCGAAAGTCACACGCCCTTTTCCCCACGTGACGATCAGTCTTCTTTTCTTGTCGATCTTGTAAGAGACGGGCATGTTCCCAGCAACCCGAATTGAGATTCATAATTTCTATCAAAGCCCGGCAGCGGACTCAAGGGGGGCCCGGGCCGCAAGGCGACGGTTAAGCGCTGGGAACCGCGCAACGTTCCACTATATCCCTGCCGGGGGCGTTCGGCGATGCGTGAGATTGCGCGAGAATCTGACCAATTGGTCCCAGAGCCCGAATGCTTTCAGGACCCAAACGCAGCACGCGATCACCACCACGATGTTTAGAAGCCCCTTAATGCTCCCGGCCATAGGCACATAGGTATTCACGAGCCATAGCAGTATCCCCACTACGATCAACCCCAATATAACGTCCAGAATATTTCTATAGCCGGCCGGGAAGGGTTTGTAGGTTCTGCTGAACCATGCAATTCCGAACACAATCACCAGTGCAACTAAAATGTAGATGAAAGGCATAAGCCTACCCGGATTTAGGTGTCGCAATCCGCGAGCCAACGTCGTGAACCATACCGAACATGGTTCGATGCCTTCCGTTAAAAAAAAACGGGATGCGCTGCAATTTCGATGCTCCGCGGTGAAACCCAAGTTGCCTCGCCCCGCAAAGGTCCGCACCCTTGGCATTGGAGTTCTGGGCTCATCAAGGACGCCGTTTGCCGACTCGCCGTGCTCACGTTACTAAATCGCCGGATAAGTTGTGGGTCGCCTGGGGCTTCTGACACCCCGTACCCCTTACCGTACGCCTGGGCCTGTCGTCCAGCCGCGATTCACCGCATAGTGTGCTCTAACGCGGTTCCCGATCGCGTGACAGACAGGAGTACAAGGATGAACCGGATGTGGCAGTTCTGCAAAGACGAAAACGGGCAGGATTTGATCGAATACACTCTGCTCATGGCATTTGTAGCAATCGCGTCGGCGGCACTATTTCTGGGAGCCGGCGGCAGCATCTCAGGCATTTGGACCACCACCAACAATCAATTGGCTCAAGCAAACTCCAGCGCCAGTTAGAAGACCGTCGAGCGGCGGCCTGGCGGGCACGTTTGCGAGGTATAGCCGCCGGTCGCCAGCCGCAGCTCCGGCTGTCCATCGCCGAAACCGCCGGCGCGGACGGGGTCTGACGCCCGGGACACCGCGCATCACAGAACGGCTTCCCGGGCCGCCTGTGCGGTCTGGAAGTCCACCGGCTCGGTGGCGGCAACGCCCGGGATTTACTTCACCACGAAGTTCACCAGCTTATCGGGCACGACGATCGTCTTCACCAGGTGCTTGCCGTCCAGTATCGCCTTTACTTTTTCATCGCTCCGCGCGCGCGCCTCCAGTTCTTCTTTCGGCGCTCCGAATGCAGCGTAAATACGGCCCCGCAGCTTGCCGTTCACTTGCACCACGATTTCCGCCTCGTCCTCTTTGGCGAGTTCGGGATCGAATGAAGGCCACGCCTGGCGGAACACGGGACCTTCCCTTCCCATCTCCTCCCAAATCTCCTGCGAGAGGTACGGCGCGAACGGCGCCAGCACCAACGCCAGCTTTTCCAGGATTTCCGGCATCGCCGCCGCCGAAATGCCCGCCTCCTCGGCGTACAGCACGTTTACCAGCTCCATGATCGACGCGATGCAGGTATTGAAGTGCCACCGCGTCTCGAAATCTTCTGTGATCTTCTTGACCGTCTGGTGTAGTTTGCGGAGAACTTTGCGGTCCGCTTCTCCCGATCCGCCCGGACTCGCCCAATTGCGCGTAGCGAACCGGTACACGCGGCCGAGGAACCTGTAAATTCCCTCCGCGCCTTCGCGGCGCCAGTCCACTTCCTTCTCCGGCGGAGCGGCGAACAGCACGAACAGGCGCGCCGTGTCGGTACCCAGCTCATCGGCCAGGGAATCGGCGCCCACCACATTGCCCACCGATTTCGACATCTTCTGCCCTTCGGAAATTACCATCCCCTGCGTGAACATCCGCCGCACCGGCTCGTCGTTCCTGATCAGACCGATATCGCGCATCATCTTGGTGAAAAAACGCGAATAGATCAGGTGCAGAATGGCATGCTCCACTCCGCCGATGTATTGATCGATCTCGAACCAGTAGGCGACCTTCGCCGGGTCGTACGGCATCCTGTCATTGTGCGGATCGCAATAACGGTAGAAATACCAGGAGCTGTCGATGAATGTGTCCATCGTGTCCGTTTCGCGCCGCGCCGCCCCGCCGCACTTCGGGCAGTTTACGTTCACGAATTCCGGCAGGTTCTCCAGCGGAGAGCGTCCTTCACCGGTGATCTCGATGCGGTCCGGCAGAATCACCGGAAGCTGATCTTCCGGCACTGGAACCACCCCGCACTTCGGGCAGTGGATCACCGGGATTGGCGTGCCCCAATAGCGCTGCCGCGAGATTCCCCAATCCTTGATCCGGAACGTGGTGGCCGGTTCGCCGAATCCGTGCTCTTTGGCATATGCCGCCATCTGCCGGCGCGCTTCTTCGCTCGTCAGACCCGACCACTGCCCGGTGTTCTCCACGATTCCGTACTCGGTGAACGCCTCCTTCATGCCGGGCTCGACCGCCAGCGCGCCATCCACCGGCCGGATCACCGGCCGCACCGTGATTCCGTATTTGCGGCAGAATTCGAAATCGCGCTCGTCGTGCGCCGGCACCGCCATGATCGCGCCCGTCCCGTAGCCCATGAGCACGAAGTTGGCGATCCAGATCGGAACCCGCTCGCCGCTGAATGGATTCACCGCATAGTGGCCGCTGAAAAATCCTTCCTTCTCGATATCGCCGGGATCGCGATTCGCCCTCGCGTCTACCATCGCCTTGGCGCGCGCTTTGCCCCCGGCATCGAGCAACTGTTCGTTCAGCGGATGCTCTGGCGCCAGGATGACGCACGTAGCGCCGTAAATGGTATCGACACGCGTCGTAAAAACACGAACCCTTTTGCCTGTATCGGCCAATGAAAAATCGATCTCCGCGCCTTCGGAACGGCCGATCCAGTTGCGCTGCATGGTGAGCACGCGCTCCGGCCATCCTTCTTCCAGCTGTGCCATGGCGCTCAGCAATTCGTCGGCGTACCGGGTGATTTTGAGGAACCACTGCTCCAGCGCGCGCTGCTCCACCGGCGTACCTTCATGCCGCCAGCAGCAGCCTTCTACTACCTGCTCGTTGGCCAGTACGGTGGCGCACTTCGGGCACCAGTTCACCAGGGCGTGCTTGCGATAGGCCAGCCCGCGCTTCAACATTTCCAAAAAGAACCACTGGTTCCAACGGTAGTATTCCGGCTCGCAGGTCGAAACTTCGCGATCCCAGTCGTAGCTGAATCCGAAGCGCCGATGCGTCTTTTTCATCGCCGCAATGTTGCGCAGCGTCCATTCGCGCGGCGGTACCTGATTGGCAATCGCGGCATTCTCCGCCGGCAGTCCGAACGCGTCCCAGCCCATGGGGTGAAGCACGTTGAATCCGCGCATCCACTTGTAGCGCGCCAGCGCATCGCCGATCGAGTAGTTCCGAATGTGGCCGATATGCAGCGTTCCGCTCGGGTAGGGAAGCATCTCGAGGACGTAGAACTTCGGCTTGGAGGAATTCTCCTCCGCTTTATAGAAGTCGGCATGTTCCCAGCGGGTGTGCCACTTCAGCTCGATCTGGTTATGGTCGTAGGGCTTTTCCGGCATAAGGCAATTGGAATTTGGGGCTGAGATTCCATGTTAGCAAGCCCGTGCGCCGGGCAATCCGCTGGCCACAGGCGTTCAGCCGGCGCAAAGTCCGGCTTACCGCGCGCCGTACTTCTTCTCGTACTTATTGCGCTGATTGTAAATCTCGAACGCCCCGTCCTTTTCCACCGTCACCTTGAGCCACTGCCCCTGGCAGATTTCGTCGATGTTGGAGAGGAATGGGTCGGCTGAGTTGTGATCCTGGCCGGCCGGCACCGAGTAGTGCAGTTGCCAGATGTCTTCCATGCCCGGACTGTCGTGCAGGGTTTGCCAGACGTCCGGCGAGCCGCCTTTGTGCGCCCCGTTATTCTCGATCGCCACCCGCGCGTGGATCGCGTGAATCAGCGCCGCGGAATTCGATTGATCTAGGCCATGGTGCGACACCATGAACAGGTCCGCCGTTCCCAGTTTATTGGCGGGACACACCAGGCCGAACTCCTTGTCCTTGGTGAGATCGGCCAGGTCGACCGCGCGAAAATTGCCGTACGTCACCACCATCCCGATGGCGTGCGCGCTTTCGCTATGATCGGGCGCCGGCGGTTGAAGGCCGTTGCAGTCCGGGTTTGGCTGTCCCGCTCCCGGAAGCGGCGATGAGATCAACGCGCCGTCCGAAGAGACGATCTCCACGTCGAGCCCCTTGACCGGCAGCTTGTCGCCGGGCTTGACCACGAGGTGTTCGCCTTTGTCGCGGAATCGCTTGTACTCGCCAAACAACACCTCGGCTGGCTGCCCCGTCTCGCTGTTCGGCCCGTGATCGACAAATGTCCGGATCTTCATTTTCTCGGCCAATTGCGGCACGCCGCCGGCGTGGTCCGAGTGGTAATGGGTAATCACCAGGTAATCGATCTTCCTCACGCCGGCAGCCTTGGCCGCGGAGGCGATGCGCTCGGCATCGCGATGGTTATTCCCGGGCCATCCGGCATCCACCAGCATCGATTCGCCGGAAGGCGAAACCCACAGGGTGGCCTTGCCCCCTTCCACGTCGATGCAGTAGATTTCCAGTTTGCTGCTGGCTGTCAGCGCCGCCGCAACCAATCCGGCCAGCGCGGCGAGGCGTAGCATCCTCATGGCCAGCATGGTAGCATGAGCCGGAAATGCTTGCCGGAACAGACCGCCGTCGCATAACGTAGAGACAGATAGATGCCATTTTGCAGCCAATGCGGAAGCCAGGTGGACGCGGCCCAGGCCTTCTGCCGCCAATGTGGAGCCCGGCAGCCTGTTGAGCCGGCGCCGGGACCTGGGATGCCGCCTCCACCTCCACCTCCACCCCCGCCGGCTTTCGGCCCGCCGAATCCCCCCGATCCGCTTGCCAGCATCTCGCCGCGCACCGCCTCGATCCTCTGCTACGTGCCCGGCATTGGCTGGATAGCCGCTATCGTCGTGCTCGCCTCGCAGCGCTTCCGCAACATGGCGCCGGTCCGATTCCACGCCTTCCAGGGCTTGTACCTTTTCGTGGCCTATCTGATGAACGACCAGGTCTTGAAATGGGCATTGGACCCGTTCTCTCACTTCCACCATCTACACGACCTGGTAAGCGCGATCCTGGTGATTATGTCCATCTTCATGATGGTGAAAGCTTCGCACGACGAGATGTACTCCCTGCCATTGTTCGGCGATCTGGCCCACCGGTCGATGTCGGAGAACTGAGAGCCCTTAGGCGGGTTTGCCGGCGTACGTGAGTTTTGGGGTGGCGGGTCCGTTTGCGCAAAATCGGTCGGCCGCGGCGGGTTCCACTTCTTGGGAATATGAGGATTTACTCAACACAACGTGACACTACCAACCCGGCCGAACCATGGTATATTTATTCATATTAGGGAATAATTAATCCACTTGAAACAAGCCGTCGGGATCGTCG
>DATJMA010000101.1:0-54915 GCA_035509055.1 Bryobacteraceae bacterium
CCTAGCCATTCAGGTCGCCAAGGTCCCGCAGGCTCGCTGGGATAAGTTCGTCGACCAAAAGCAGAAATACGACGATTACAAGGTCAAATGCACCTATGACATCACCGTTGGGACACTGAGCGTAATCGGCGCCGCGGCAAGCCTCGCCGGGGCAGTCCCGACCGGCGGCGTGTCTCTGGCGCTGGCCATTGTAACTGCCACCCGGACCACCGCGGAGGCGTTCCGCACCGCCGTCAAACTCTGGAGCGAGGCGGAGACCATCCAGAACGGTCTCGAGGCGGATATCCGGAGACTGAACGAAGCCTACCATAATGTCATGGCGAAAGCCCAGAAGATTTCCGGCGGGCGGGAAATCACCGGGAGCATACTCAAGGGAATTCTCTCCACCGAACAGCCCTTCTTCGCCACCGTGTCCAAGTGCCAGGACAACTACAAACTATGGGACAACAAGGTTTCCCACCTGGCGGTCAACAATCGCGAAGCCGCCAAGGGCGCCTTGAACCTCCTGAAGCAGGTCGGCGAGCTGGAAAAAAAGATGGCCGCGGCAAAATCCCCGGAGGCGGGCAAGATTCTCGACCGTGTTCGTCAGTTGCGCGCACAGGTAAACGAAGGCCTGGAGAAAGCTTCTACCCTGGGCGAGCGGATTTCGAGCGCCGAGCACACGATGCCTAAGTTCGAGCAGGATCTCGCTGACCTGGCGAAAGCTGTGCCGGAGAAGGTTCAGAACCTTACTAAGTGGATCCCGACGGCTATCAACCTGGCGTTCGCCGGCACCCACGCCGGTATCGGTCTGAAAATCGCCAAGGATGCGGCCGAGCGTTGCAAGGAAGCGTTAGATCTGGCGGCCGAGATCTCAAAAGAGGTAAAGGAGAAGACAGACGATTGAAATACCAGGCGCTCAGTTATCTGATGGCTTCACCACCTCCGCCACACACGCCAGACTGGAGAAATAGCCCGCGTTGAAAACGGGCGGCACGGCGGAGACTTCAAACCACAAGCTGGCCGGCTGCCCGGGAGTAAGGGGCGCGTTCCCGAGCAGAGAAACCTCGATCTGCGCCCCCTGCCGCCGCCTGGAGGCATCGAAAAACATCAGCATCGCCCATGGTGTGCCCGGCTTGCTCCAGTTGTATTCGCCTTTTCCTTTGAATTTCACATTGACTCGCATTTGCAGGATTGCCGTTCCAGTCCAGGTGAACGTCCTGGCGGCCGTATTGGCCCGGAAAGTCGCGTTCTGACCATCGACAGCGAGCTTCACGGATTCGACAGCCGGGGACATGACCGGGCGAATCGTGTAACGAAATCTGGGTTGGGAGGCGGAGCCGGCGAACACGTCGCCGCTGAAAGCGGCCGCGTTATTCAGAAAGGAGAGGAAAGCGGGATTCACCGTAAAGCCGGTCGAGGCGTTGGCGATAAACTTCTCGCCATCACGTTGGATCAACTTGTCCAGCCACTCGTTATAGAACTTCCAGAGCATCCCATCCCCCGGCCGGAATAGCGCGATGATATCCCCGGCGCTGGCTTGCGCGGACGCTTCCGGAGTAAAAGGATATTTGCTCAGGACCGGCTCCATCCGGGAGCACAGATCACTGCCGCGGGCATTCCATTCGGCGAAACCTGTGGACCTGAGGACAGCGCGGGCGCCGAGGATGGGTTCATCCAGCATACGCACCACCTGAGCTTCGGCATGGCCGCCGGGGTCGCCGTGAAAGGACGCTACCATCTGCGTAGTAGTCTTGAGGTCCTGTTCCACCAGCGCGGTTGCCTGCGCCGATGCCGCTCCGGGAACCGCGACTCCGCGCAGGGCGGAGCTTAGCCCGGCCATCAGCACACGATAGCGCGGGGCTGCCGCCACGGCATCCCGGACAGACCGGAAGACATCCGACACAGCGGCCACATCGACGGCCGTGTGGAGCGCGGCCAGCGAGAGCCATCGCTCCAGAACCGAGTTCTCGCGGGCCAATCCGTCCAGTTTTTGCGCGGCGTCGGCCGGGTTGGCAAACGGTATGAATGTTCCGCCGCGCAGGTACAGCCGCCAGGCGTTAATGAAGTCTTTTTGGTAACGGCCGGTGACACGTTCCGCCGTATTAGCCTCATCGGTCGCGGCTCCACTTTCCCCGGCCACCCAGGATTCGCCCGCGAAATGACTCCGGGAGACGGCGTCGTTCACGAAGTTCCAGCCCGCCTTGGAGAACGAGCCGGGAACCTCAAACGCCTCCGTCAGCACGTTACCCGAACCCGGGAACTGCCGGTTGAAGTTCAGCGCGGGACTTTGCTTTGCGGCCTCCGCCAGCAGGAGCGCATAGGTGCGGTCGGCTCCGGCGAACTGGCTCAAATGGCGGCGTGCCTGAAGGACGACTTGGTTGTCGTTATCTCGCGGGAATGGGTCGTCGCGCGACAGCTGCGCCGCGTAATATTCGAATTGCCGCCGCGCCACGACTTCGGAATCGGAGCCTGGATTCCCATTGGAAGCCCACCAGCGAACCAATACCGGGAGGAGAAACCGCGCGTCCGCTTTCGCCGGTTCCGACGTGGTCATCAGGTAGGCTTTGAGCGTTTCGTACACCGGACCGTACGCAGCCCCCGGCGACGCTGCCAAACCACGCAGGAACTGAACCTGATGGCGCTGCACCGGCCCGAGAAAGAACGATTGAAACAATCCAAAGTACAGCCCGCGC
The DNA here is from genome assembly GCA_035509055.1 of Bryobacteraceae bacterium. Lineage (GTDB taxonomy): Bacteria > Acidobacteriota > Terriglobia > Bryobacterales > Bryobacteraceae > PALSA-129. The sequence continues at coordinate 2,676 of DATJMA010000101.1, forward strand.
GTGGACCGGTAAAGATCGCCCCGCAGCAGCGAGCCCAGACGATAACCGGGCGGAGCGCCCTGTCGGCGATAGCGATCCAACTTCTCCAGTTCGGTGCGCAGACGGTCGAACTGCGCCAGTGTTCGCGCCGAGAGCGGTCTGCCGTCCCCGGCCGCCGGGATCGCGCGAGCCGCGGAACGGATCCGCGCATTCAATTCGAAGTACCCCTGCCAGACAAGACCGGCGCAAACCACCAGCAGAGCCAACACCGCCGCCGCCAGCCATTTCGCCAAGGTCCGCCGCTTGCGCGGGGCCGCGGGTTTCGCTTGGGCTTGCGGCGCGGCGAGACGCCGAGACCCGGGAGCGGCCAGCATCTCTTCCAACGCCGCGCACACCGGTCCGAATCCGTGGGGGCGGTCGGTCGGGATCTTCGCCGTGCAGCGGGCGATCAGATCGCAAACTGCCTCCGACGCGCCCGATCGCGTCAGGGGTGAAAGGTCCAAGGGCTCATTCAGGATCAGATAGAGAATCCGTTCCAGCGTGTCGCCGGAAATCGCCTTCGCTCCGGTCAACAACTCGAACAGCAGCATGCCGAACCCGTAAACATCCACTTGCCCGCTCAACTTCTCGCCGCGCACCTGTTCGGGCGCCATATAGCCCGGCGTCCCCAGCACGAAGCCGGCGCGCGTCATATTGATCCCCTCGGTCTTGGCGATACCGAAATCCATCACCTTCACGGCGCCGCTCAAGTTGAGGTAAATGTTATCGGGCTTGACGTCGCGGTGGATCACATTCCGGGAATGGAGATATTCCAAAGCGCGCGCGGTCTGGAGCGCAATCCGGAGTTTGTTCCCGAGGTCCCCCGTCTCGCCGTTCTGAATCGCGGTGTGAAGGGTCTCGCCTCGTAGAAACTCCATCACCATGTAGGGACGATGCTGCTCGTCTTCACCGAAATCATAGATGCCGAGCACGTTTTCGTGGCTGAAGCTGCTGGCCAGCCGCGCTTCCGCTAAAAACCTGGCCTTGGCTTCCGGGTCGGCGCAGCCCGCTTCACTCAGAACCTTGATGGCTACAGTCCTACCGAGGACGGTGTCTTGCGCGCGGTAGACGTGCGACATGCCTCCGCCTAGGGATTCCAAGAGCTCGTACTTCCCAATGTGCCCGATGGCGATCATTTCCGGCCCCATTTCCCGCGATCAGGACCCGCCTCGAAGGCCGTAGAGGATTATACACCTAAAGATCTATTTCAGATCTTTTTAGCGTCGTTGCCGGGGCGCAGGCAGTCTCGAAGGTTGCGGAAAACCAGGTGTTAGCCACGGAGGCATCAAACGAGCGTTATCGCAGTCCGGCGAGCGGCGCTAGCGGCTCGGCAATGGATTGGAAGCGGACTACCATCGCGGCGGGCTGCTCTTTGATCGACGCCACCGGCATGAACCCGGCCTCGAGCAGCGTCTCGGCGTCCTTCTCCGTCATCAGAATCTCGGCACAGGGCTTGGCGACGTGCTCCCCGTCTTCCCGGTAAACGTGCATCGGAAGCCCATCGATCCGGCGTTGCAGCCGGGTCATTCCCCAACCTTGCTCGAGATACGATTTACCCAGAAGATAGGCGCAGAAAACGGCTGGATTACCCCATAGATAGGCGCTGTGCTGGCTCTTCGGCATCTCTTCGAACGGGAAGCTCTCCACCGATGACGTCTCTTTGCCATACGGCAGGCGCAGCAGGAAACGCGGAAGCGCCAGACCGATCCAGGCCGCATCAGGTGAATGCCGGAGATCGACCCAGGACTGGTCGATCGAGCCGCCGGGAAGTTGCGCTTCGGCCAGAAACGGCGCTCCCAGCGAGCTTCCAAGCGCCGCCAGGCGGCGCAGTACCTGTGCGTCGAGCTCCGTCTGCGCGAAGGTGTAATTTCCCGCAATCAGAGCCCACGGACCCTTGAGCCGCAGCTCTTTCTGCACTTCGCCCATTTCGGAGACGAGTTCCGGAAGGGTAATGTCCAAAAGATAAATTTGCAATTCGCGATCCGACTCGAGACCGTGCACCAGCATGTCCGCGGCCCGCCAGACGCCTTCGAGCGCCTGCACGCGCGGATGGTGCAGGATGCCCTGCAATAATTCAGTGGCGAGCGCCACCCGCTGCGCCGCGCGCTCCTGCTGGGAAGCATCGGGACGCGGTACCAGATGGCCTTTGCTGACCCGCTTGATGAAACTCACGAGATCTTCGGCATCGCGCACATTTACCGGGGCATCCGGGGCGGGCTGTTGTTCGTCCAGCATCTGGTCCAGCAACGAACCCGATCCTGGCGCACGGGCAGCTGCCGCGGGTGGCGGCGGAGGCGCGGGCAAGTGGCGGTCCAAGTCCCGGAAAACCGGCGCCTGATAAATCCGGTCGGGGTGAAAATCCTCGAGCTCGCGAAAGGCGAGGTTGACGCCGTGAAGGTTTAATGTGACCTTCATGGATGCCAGCACCTCGTCAAAGTTATCGCGGTCAATGCGTCGCGGAGTGAAAGTGCCGGGGGGATTTTCGCGCCAGGAGCGGCCGCTGAAATCGCCCGCCAGCAGAATCCGGAACGGCCGATCGGGGTCAAGCTCTACAGCTTGCGCTTCTTCCTGTTCGCCCAAATGCACTTCGCTAAGGCTGGTTCCGGCAACTCGCGGCATCGTCCTCATCTCCCTCTATGAGCGCCTTCTATCGAACCACGTCCACCGGGAAATGGCAAGGGCTAGCGCCTGAAGCCGCCAGCGCCACCGGTGTTGCTTGCACCGGAGTCGATTCCGCGCGCCTAGTACGCGATGTAGAAACAAGAGTTGTACCACCGGAACAAAAGTGATATGTTGATGCCCTAGGTGGATTGCCCCTCGCGGGGTGCTCAAAGGCATCCCGGGGAATCCGCTCCTCAAAGGAATTTTCGACATGGCGGAAAGTTTACAGCACAAACTAGATCGAGTTCGTTCGCCGCGCGTTCACATCACCTACGATGTGGAAACTGGCGGCGCAATTGAGAAGAAAGAACTGCCCTTCGTGATGGGCGTATTCGGCGATTTTACCGGCCAGCCGGAAGAACCGCTGCCTCGCCTGAAAGATCGCAAGTTCGTTGAGGTCAATCCGGACAACTTCGATTCCGTGTTGGCCGCAATGAAGCCACACCTGTCGTTTTCGGTGGAGAACAAGATCAGCGACGACCCCGATGCCGGCCAGGTAAAAGTGAACCTGAAATTCCGCAGCATGGATGATTTCGAGCCGACCCAGGTTGCCCGTCAGATCAAACCCCTCAACGAGTTGCTGGAACTGCGGACCAAACTTTCCGATCTCCGCGGAAACCTGCAGGGTAACGACAAGCTCGACGATTTATTGCAGGCCGCATTGCGCGATTCGGCCCAACTCGACAAACTGCGCGGCGAGATCTCACAGGGCAAGAGCCCCGACCAGGGAGGTACAACACATGAGTAAAGAAGCCAAGAAGGCTGCCGCGGCTTCGGGAGAAGTAACCACATCGCAACCGGCATCGCTGCTCGATCAGATCGTCGAGGAAGGACGTCTCGCCCGCGATCCCGAATCGAAAGAGCGCGGACGGGACCTTGTGCGCGAGTTTGTGGCCCAGTTCCTCGAAGGGAACATGGGATTGTCACGCGATTCGGAGGCCATGATCAACGCCCGCATTGCGCAGATCGATCACCTGATTTCGATCCAATTGAATGAAGTGATTCATCATCCGGCATTCCAGAAGCTGGAATCGAGCTGGCGCGGATTGAAGTACCTGCTGGCCCACTCGGAAACCGGCGAGAACATGAAGATCAAGGTTCTCAACTGCTCGAAGAAGGACTTGCTGCGCGACCTGCAGCGCGCTTCTGAGTTCGACCAGAGCGCCATGTTCAAAAAGGTGTACGAAGAAGAATTCGGCATCTTCGGCGGACACCCCTTCGGCGCTTTAATCGGCGATTACGAATTCAACAAGGGCCCCGAGGACATGGAACTGCTCGAGAAGGTGTCGCAGGTGGCGTCGGCAGCGCACGCGCCGTTCCTGAGCGCGGCGAGCAACAACCTGTTCAACCTCGACAGCTTCAGCGAACTCGGTTCGCCGCGCGACCTGGCGAAGGTGTTCGACACCACCGAATACGCCAAGTGGAAGAGCTTCCGCAATTCGGAGGACTCGCGGTATGTGGCGCTGACGCTGCCCCACATCCTGATGCGCGATCCCTACGGAAAAGCTACCCGTCCGGTAGACGAGTTCGATTTCGAAGAGAACGTCGACGGCACGGACCACAACAAGTACCTCTGGGGCAATGCGGCCTGGGCTCTGGGAGCGCGGATCACCGAAAGTTTCGCCCGCTACAACTGGTGCGCGACGATCCGCGGCGTGGAAGGCGGCGGCAAAGTCGAGGGGTTGACGGTGCACAACTTCCAAACCGACGATGGCGACATCGCCATGAAGTGCCCCACCGAAGTACAAATCACCGACCGGCGCGAAAAGGAACTGGCGGACCTGGGATTCGTCCCGCTGGTGCACTGCAAGAACACCGATTACGCCGCGTTCTTCAGCGTGCAGACCGCCCAGAAAGCCAAGAAGTACGATACCGATTCCGCCACCGCCAACGCGCGCCTGGCCACGAATCTGAGTTATATCCTGGCAATCTCCCGCTTCGCCCACTATCTGAAGGCCATGATGCGGGATAAGATCGGCAGCTTCATGAGCCGCAACGAATGCGAATCCTTCTTGAACCGCTGGATTATGGGGTACGTGATCGATTCCAGCGCTCCCGCGGAAGCCAAGGCCAGCCATCCTCTGTCGGAAGCGCGTGTGGACGTGGTGGAAGTCCCCGGAAAGCCCGGCGCTTATCGCGCTGTGGCATTCCTCAAACCGCACTTCCAATTGGATGAATTGAGCGTTTCTATGCGCCTGGTCGCGGAACTGCCGCCGCCCGCCGCATAGTACTCGTTTTCGACCCGAGTTCGCCTATGGACGCAACTCGGCCTATACTGGTTGCGTCCATTTAGTAAGTTAGTTAGTGGGGACAATCGCTTTGGCGCGGCGTGGTTCCCGGCACTACCAAACCATGCGCCAACTTCGTAAGGAGGAGTTTGAATGGCTTGTGATAATTTCCTGTGGTTTCCCGCAGCCGCCCAAGGCGGCTTGCTCAGCGAAGCCGCGACGAAACCGCAAGGTGAAACGACAGATAATTGGTTTAGCAAAAAGGGAGCGCTGGAGTGCCTCTCGATCAGTTTCGGCGTTTCTCAGGCCGAGACATCGGGATCTTACACCACCGGCGCTTCGGCTGGCAAGGCTAAGTTCGATGAATTCTCTATCGAGAAGTATGTCGACCTCGCCAGCGTTCCGCTGTATAACGCCTGCTGCGCCGGAGCGCACTTCCCCAGTGTCATGCTGGCCATCCGCAAAGCCGGCGGCAGCAATCTTCTGTACCTGCAATACATCTTCCGCCAGGTGTTTGTAACCGGCATTAACTGGAGCGGCGGCGGTGGTGAAGAAGCACCTAAGGAAACCATCAAGTTCAAATTCAACGCCCTCGGTATTCAGTACAGCCGCCAGCTGGCGACAGGCCAGGGCGATAAACCGATTCAGATGATGTGGAGCCTGGCTACGAATAAGCCGACGCTGGATGTTCCCGGTTTGAGCGCCGCACCGCAGTTCCTGGCAACGCGCCAGGGCGGCTAGAGCCCGTTTTCTCAATCCGGAAACCTGATAGGCAAACATAAAGGCATAGGAGGAGTTTTCGATGGCAAAAGATAATTTCCTGTATTTCCCGGCGGCGGCTACCGGCGGTCTGTTATCCACTAAGGCGGCTCAGCCGGAGGGCGAGTCGACAGACGACTGGTTTTCCAAAAAGAAGGCCGTAGAAGTCAATAGCTTCAGTTTTGGCGTTGCTCAGGCTGAAACCGGCGGATCGGGCACCACCGGATCGAGCGCAGGCAAAGCCAAGTTCGAAGAGATCCAGATCGAAAAGGACGTGGATCAGGCCAGCGCCCCGCTTTTCCAGGCGTGTACGGCGGGCGCGCACTATCCCAGCCTCATGCTCATTATCCGCAAGGCTGGCGGCCAAAACCTGTTGTATCTGCAGTTCGTGTTTATGCAAGTCTTCGTTACCGGTGTCAGTTGGAGCGGCGGCGGCGGCGAGGAAAACCCCAAAGAGACGATCAAATTCAGATTCGGCGCCATGGGTATTCAGTACATCCAGCAGTTGGGCACCGGCGGCGAAGGCAAGAAGATGATCGGCTCCTGGAGCACGAGCACAAACCAGCCTACGTTAGACGTACCGAATGGCGCCGCCGCGCCGCCTTACCTCGACGGCGGGCAGGCCTGATACTTCGGCCCATCAACTCACGGGCCGGCTGTCCTTCGCTTTTGGGGGAGCCGGCCCGAAATCCTTTCCAGGCAAGGCCGTAATTTCGGAAACGAACAACGATGCTCAGCGATAATTTCATGTGGTTCCCGGGGAACGGCGAACCGTTGCTCAAGGGAGAAACCTCCGATCAGTATTTTCTCCAGTTAGGCGCTTTCGAAGTTAAAAAGTTCAAGTTCGACATTAAAGGCGACGAGTCCACGGAGCAGAAGGGGCCGGGCAACTCGGGAAAGGCTAAGTTCGGGGATTTTACCATCGAGAAAGTCGTCGACACCGCCAGCATACCTCTCTACAAAGCCCTCTGCCGCGCGACCATCTTTCCCTCCATCATGCTCGCCGTCCGCAAAGCCGGCGGCAGTAACCTCCTCTTTCTGCAATATATCTTCCGTTATAATCAGATTACGAGTATCGACTGGGAGGGTGGCACCGGGACCGAGCGTCCGTCCGAAAGTGTTACATTCAGCTTCAAGGCCATGGGCGTTCAATATATTGCGCAAAGCCCCAGCGGTGGAAAGCAGCCTGGCCCGCCGCAGACCTGGTCCTGGAATATCGCCGACCAGGGCAGTCCCTCTCTGGAGGTGGATGGCCTGGATGGCGCGGCGCCCGCGTTTCTCAAAGGCATCCCTAAATAACTCATGACAGCGCAGGAATTAATGACCGCGGGTAAATTGCAGGAGGCCATTCAGGCCGTGGGAGCAGAAGTGCGCGACCGTCCGGACGATACCCGCCGCCGGACTTTTCTCTTCGAACTACTCTGCTTCGCCGGCGATTATGCGCGCGCCGAAAAGCACCTTTCGCTGCTTTCCGACGCCAATCCCGATGCGGCCATGGGCGCGCTGATGTACCGGTCCGCGCTCAGCGCCGAGCGCAAGCGACAGCTGTTTTTCGACGAAAAGAAATATGAGGATACCCCGGAGCCTCCCAAATTGCGTTCCGGGACTTTGAACGGCGAGAAATTCCGCTCCATCGAGGACATCGACCCGCGCGTCGGTCCGCGGCTCGAAGTCTTCATTGCCGGCGAGTATGTGTGGCTTCCGTTTGCCCACATCGGCTCGCTCACCCTGGGGCCGCCCCGCTATTTGCGCGACCTTCTTTGGGCGTCGGCCACCATAACCGCCGGCCCGTCCATGGAAGGCAAGGAATTCGGCGAAGTGCTGGTTCCCATCCTGTACCCCTCCTCCGCCACGCACCCGCGGGACACCGTCAAATTAGGGCGCGAAACCGATTGGATACTGGCGAAAGAGGATCCTCTCGAGATTCCTTACGGCCAGAAACTCTTTGTGCTCGATGAAGAGAGGCCTATTGCGATTCTCGAAATCCGGTCGCTGCAGTTCGACGATTCGCTTCCGCAATCATGATTTATGAGTAAGGACCGGTATGCCCCTTCGCGACGATCTGCTCAACCCCATTCCCGGTGACAGCCCCAGCGGCGTGAACCTCCGCTATGACCCGGTCACCGACAAAATCAAAGAAGCCCGCCGGGAAGATATCGACGCCCCCCAGGGCGAGTGGAAAACTGCCCTCAAAACGGCCGATTATCCCGCCGTCATCAAGATGGCCAGCGATGCCATCGCCAAGAAGGGGAAGGACCTCCAGATCGCCGTTTGGCTGGTGGACGCCCACATCCGCAAGGAAGGTCTTTCCGCCCTGGCCCCCTGCTTCCATTTTCTGCACGATTTTCTGGAACAATACTGGGACGTGCTTTACCCCGAGGTCGACGAGGACGGCGACATGGAAGTGCGTGCCGCCCCGCTGAACTGGCTGGGTACCAAACTGGCGGAGCCGCTGGGGTTCCTGCCGATCGTATCCGGGAAGCTGAGTTACAACAAATACCAGGAATCGCGCAAGGTCGGCTACGAGGCAGATTGCGACACCGGCGAAAAAGACGAGGCGCGGCAACAGGCGATCAAAGAGGGGAAGACCACCGCCGAGGAGTTTGACGAAAAAGCCGACGCCACTTCCGTCCAGGCCCTGCGGGATACCTACAAGCAGCTCAACGAAGGCAATTCCGCTCTCCAGGAACTCAGCGAATATTGCGACACGCAATTCGGCGATTTTTCTCCCAGCTTCATCAAGACACGCGAGGCTATCGACGAGATCGCCCAGACAGTCCGCATCATTCTCGGCCGCAAGCCTGGCGGCCTCGAAGAACAAGCGCCGGCCGGGCTCGACGACGATTTCTCCGTCGGGCTGAGCGCCGATTCCAGCAGCAGCGATGAACCCGCAGCCGAAGAAGTATCCGAAGCCTCCGATGATTCTTCCTCGGATTCCGAGAGCGCCGACGACGAAGGCAGCAGCAATATTGCCCAGCAACTCGGAATCGTCTGCCGCAATCTGCGGGCCCGCGATCCCGAAGATCCCTCGCCCTACATGATTCTGCGGGCCTATGCGTGGGCCAAGATCATGTTCCGCGCCCCGCTGCTCGACCGTTCCTCCATCGTGCCACCGGCCAGCGATCTGCGGGTCAAGCTCAAACGCCTCACCGCAGATTCGGAGTGGGACAAGGTCATCGAATTGACCGAAGCCACCATGTTGAAGCCGGCGGGACGCTTCTGGCTCGACCTTCAGCGATATGCCATCAACGCCATCGAGCAGGGCGGCTATCCCAGCGTCGCCAAGGTGGTCAACAGCCAGATTCGCATTCTTCTGGAGGCCATGCCGGAGCTCGTCGACATCGATTTCGCGGACGACACTCCGGCGGCCAACAAGGAAACCAAGGATTGGATTGAGAATTTCGTCATTATCCAAAAAGTGACACCGCCGCCCAAGCAGGAAGGCGATGGCGCATCGAGCGATTCCTCATCGAGCGATTTCTCGTTCGACTCGTCGTCGTCGGACACCTCCTCGTTCGATACGTCCTCGACCGACACTTCCGGCTTCGATACCTCCTCGTTCGATACGTCCTCGACCGACACTTCCGGCTTCGATACCGGTTCGACGGAAGCAGCCGCCGCGGCTCCCGCGCTCGAACCGGAGCCCTATACCGTGGAGGAAAATCCGCCTATTCTCGAAGCGGAGGCGCCGCCTCCCACCGACACATCCGATGAGTTCGGCCAGGCGCTTGCGGCGGTCCGCGACGGCCGCATCGCCGAAGGAATTGGCACCATCACCGCCATTCTCGCCACCGAGCGCTGCGGGCGGCAGCGTTTCCGCCGCCGCACCCAACTGGCGCACCTGCTGATGGCCGCGGGCAAAGGCAAAGTCGCGCAGCCGCTGCTCGACGATTTGGCCAGCGAAATCGAAGCCCGCCGTCTGGAAGAATGGGAACCGGGCGAGGCCATCGCCTACCCGCTGGAGTTGTTGATGCACTGCCTGACTTCGGCGGACGAAGAAAGGAGAACGCAGTTGTACACGCGGATCTGCAAGCTGGATCCTGTGCGCGCCGTGAACTGCTCGGTTTGATATGGCCAAACCACAGTTCACCAAGAATATCCAGCAAGGTCTGTTGGACCGATTGATCGACCTGGATCCGCTGAACCGCCAGGAAGCGCCCATGAGCCGTCCGGAATCGTTGCGGCAATTCCGCCTGTCGGTCAAGCGCGACCTCGAATGGCTGCTCAATACCACCCGCATGCCCATCGAGGTGCCGGAATATTGCGACGAGGTGCACAACACTGTTTTGTTCTTCGGGCTGCCCGATATCGCCAGCATTTCGCTGCAAAACCCGGGCGACGAACAGAAACTGACGCGCGCCCTCGAGGAATCCATCGAAACCTTTGAACCGCGCCTGGCTCACGCCCGCGTCACCAGCCGGGACCCCTACCAACCGACACAGCAGGCCCTCACGTTCCATGTGGAAGCGATGCTCCTGATCGACCCGGCTCCCGAACGCATCTCCTTCGACACGGTCCTCGAGGTCAACAAGGGCGCGTACAGCGTCAAGGAAACATAAGATGGCCGCTCGTTCAGAGCTGTGCTTCGCTCGTGGGACCGGAAATCCTGCCTGGAGCCGCCTTTCAGGCGGCTTTCGGGATGTTTGGCTGCCCAACGAGTGTACGGAAGGCCCAGGACTCTAGCCGTGCGCGACGAACTGCTCTTCCATTATTCGCAGGAATTGACTTACCTGCGATATCTTGGCGCGGAATTCGCCAACAAGTACCCCAAAGTAGCGGGCCGTCTTCTGCTCGAGGCGGGTAAGTGCGAAGATCCGCACGTAGAACGCCTTCTGGAAGGCTTTGCCTTCCTGGCGGCTCGCATTTACACCAAGATCGACGACGAATTCCCGGAAGTGGTCGAAGCGCTGCTCTCGGTGCTCTATCCGTATTATCTTCGCCCCATCCCTTCGGCATCGGTGGTGCAATTCCATCTCGATGCCGAGCAGGGAAAGCTCATGAGCGGATTGCCCATCCCGCGGGGGTCGCTGCTTTATTCCCCGCCGGTCGCCGGCACGCCCTGCAAATTCCAGACCTGCTACGACACCACGTTGTGGCCGATCGAAGTAAAATCCGCCGACTGGCGCTCCGCCGACCGTCTTCAGCCGCCGGTAGCCTCCACCGGAGCTTCGGCGGTCATCCGGCTGGAGCTCAATTGTTTTCAGGACGTCAGCTTCGGCAAGCTCGATCTCAAGACGCTGCGCCTGTTCCTGCAAGGCGACGGGACGGTCATTGGCGGCCTGATCGAACTGCTCTGCAATAACTGCGTGCAGATTGTGGCGCGCGATCTGGCCGCGCCCGCCAAAAAGACCGTGGCCTTTCCGCCAGGCTCGCTCCGGCAGGTGGGGTTCAAGCCCGATGAAGGGCTGTTTCCCTTCCCCCGGCGCAGTTTTTGGGGCTATCGCCTGCTTCAGGAGTATTTCTCTTTTCCGGAAAAATTTAACTTCATCGATATCTCCGGCTTTGAACAGCTCTCGGCCGCGGGATTCGGCGAAAAAATCGAACTCCTGTTTTTCCTCTCCGACTTCGAGCGCAGCGACCGCCGGCAATCGCTTGAACTGGGCATCGCCAAGAGCACTTTCGCACTGGGCTGCTGCCCGGCGGTGAATCTCTTCGAGCAGGTGGCCGAACCCATCCTGATGGAGCAGAAGCGCTTCGAATACCGCATTGTTCCGGACGCGCGCCGCGAGGAGGCGCTGGACATTTTTTCCATCGACGAAGTCACCGGCGTGATGAGCGGATCGACCGAAACGGTGGAGTATCAACCGTTCTATTCGCATCGCCATTCCCTGCACGGCGAACCGACACAGACTTTCTGGCACAGCACCCGCAAGCTCTCCAGCTGGCGGACCAACAAAGCGTCCGACGTGTACATCACGTTCGTGGACCTGAGCGGCGCGAAAAAGACACCCGACCGCGACACTGTGACCATGCGGCTCACCTGCACCAACGGAGAGTTGCCGTCGCGCCTGCCCTTCGGAAATGAGGAGGGCGATTTTCAGTTAGGGACCGGCGGTCCGATTACGCGCATCGTGTCTCTCACCAAGCCTACGGAGGCACTGCAGCCGCCGCAACAGCACGGACTGCTTTGGCGCCTGGTTTCCAAGCTGTCGCTGAATTATCTGTCACTGATTTCCGAAGGGGAAGACGCATTCCGGGAGATTCTGCGCCTGCACAACTTCACCGGGTCGCCATCCGCAGAAAAGCAGATCGACGGCATCCTGAAGCTGCGCAGCGAACCGCACTTCGCGCGCCTCACTTCCATCCATGGCGTCAGTTTTGCCCGCGGCACCCGGGTGGAAATCGAGCTCGACGAGGAGCAATTCGCCGGCGTCGGCGCCTACACGTTTGCCGCGGTGATGGACGTCTTCCTGGGGTTGTATACTTCCATGAACAGCTTCAGCCAACTGGTGGTGAAGACCCGGCAACGAAAGAGAGTTCTAAAGCAATGGCCCCCGCGAGCGGGACAGAAAATCCTGATGTAGCGCTGGAAAATTCCAGCGTGGCGCTCGAGAAGGTCCGCGACCTGCTCTTTGGCGATCCCTGCTCGTTCGACTTCTTTCAAGCCGTGCGCATTCTCGGCTGGCTCCAGCCGGCAAAATCGCCGGTGGGCCGGCATAGTCATCCAAACAACGAAGTGGTGCGAATCGGCGCCCACCCGATTCTGTATTTTCCCGCCAGCGCCATTCACGAGTTGAAAGAAGGCCAGAATTCGCAACCCGAAATGGTGGTCAATTTCATGGGTCTCATCGGCCCGCTGGGTGCGCTGCCGAATTACGTGACCGAATTGATCGCCTCTCGCGTGCGCGCCCACGATCGCGCCATGCTGGCGTTCCTCAACATCTTCAACCACCGCCTGACTTCGTTTTTCTATCAGGCGTGGGAAAAAAACCACTTCACCGTGGCATACGAGCGCGATCGCAGCGACCCAGTGACGGCTTGCCTGTACGCCATGGTCGGATTCGGCACCAAGGGCATCCGCGGCCGGCAGCCGGTGGTGGACGAAGCTTTCATATACTACTGCGGACTCTTCGGCCTGATTCCAAAGTCGGCCCTCGGACTCGAATCCGTGCTGGCCGATTACTTCGACGCTCCGGTCGAGCTCGAGCCCTTCATCGGAACCTGGCGCGGCCTGGACGATCCCGACTGCTGCGAGTTCGGCGGCGATATCGTGGAATCCACCGCTCTCGGCATGGGAGCCGTGGTAGGGGACGAAATCTGGGACCAGGGCTCGCGCATGCGGATCAAACTCGGTCCGCTCACTGCGGCGCGATATCGCGAATTCCTTCCCACCGGAAGCGCCTGGCGGGAATTGAAGGCGATTGTGCGCAGTTTTTGCGGATACGATCTGGAATTTGAAGTTCAACTGATTTTGAAGCGCGAGGACGTTCCGCAGTTCGAACTGCGTCCTCAAGCCGGGGATTCCTTATACCTGGGATGGCTCACGTGGCTGAAGTCGGCCAACGACTTCAACCGCAACCCGGGCGATACAATTCTTTTACTGGGAGACTAAACATGGCAACTAACTTGCGTGCCGTAATCGGCAAATTGAATTCAACCACCCGCAACGCACTCGAAGGGGCGGCGGGATTGTGCCTCGCTCGCACCCACTACAACGTGGAGACGGAGCACTTTCTGATGAAGCTCCTCGACGCGAGCGGCGCGGATTTTGCGTTGATCGCGCGGCATTTCGGAATCGACAAATCCCGCCTCTCCTCGGAGTTGAACCGCGCGCTGGACAAGCTGAAATCGGGCAGCGCACGCAATCCGGCGATCAGCGAAAACGTACTGAAGATGTTGAAGGAAGCGTGGACCATCGGTTCGCTCGAATTCAACGACGATTCGGTTCGCACCGGCTACTGCATTCTGGCGCTCGCCACCGTGGACGACCTGACTCGCGAGATCACGGCATCGAGCAAGGAATTCCAGAAGATCAACGCCGATGCCCTTAAGAAGGATTTTGCCGCCATCGTGGCGCAATCCGAAGAAGAAGTCGAGCAGGCTGCCGCGGCCGAGAGCGCCGCGGAAGGACAGAAGCCAAAGGCCGGCGGCAAAACCCCGAACCTGGATCAGTACACCGTGAACCTCACGGAAAACGCCCGCAAGGGGAAGATCGACCCCGTCCTCGGCCGCGATTTCGAGATCCGGCAGGTGGTGGATATCCTCACGCGCCGCCGCCAGAACAACCCCATCCTGGTGGGCGAAGCCGGCGTCGGCAAGACCGCCGTGGTGGAAGGCTTCGCCTTGCGGATCGCCGCCGGCGACGTGCCGGAGCCGCTCAAGAAGGTCCAACTGCATACGCTCGACCTGGCTCTGCTGCAAGCCGGCGCGGGGATCAAAGGCGAATTCGAAAATCGCCTGAAGAGCCTGATCAACGAAGTGAAATCCTCGCCCACGCCGATTATCCTGTTCATCGACGAAGCGCACACCATGATCGGGGCCGGCGGCGCGGAAGGCCAGGGCGATGCCGCCAACCTGCTGAAACCGGCGCTGGCTCGCGGCGAGTTGCGTACCGTGGCCGCGACTACGTGGTCGGAATACAAGAAGTATTTCGAAAAAGATCCCGCCCTCGCACGCCGGTTCCAACTGGTGAAAGTGGAGGAGCCTGGCGAGAAACAATGCGAGCTGATGCTTCGGGGCCTGATTCCGGTACTCGAAAAGCATCACAACGTGCGCATCCTCGACGAAGGGCTGGCCGCCGCGGTGAAGCTCTCGAACCGTTATCTTCCCGACCGCCAGTTGCCGGATAAGGCCGTGAGCGTACTCGATACCACCTGCGCGCGGCTGGCGCTGGGCCAGAACACCATTCCTCCGCCGATCGAAGACGCCAAGCGCACGCTCGACGATATCGCGGTCCAGACCCGCGTGCTCGAGCGCGAAGCCGCTCTGGGCGCCGACCACAGCGAGCGTCTCGGGGAACTCGCCGCACAAAAGGCAACTACGGAGGAGCACCTGGCCGGTCTTCAGGCCCGCTACGACAAGGAAATCGCGCTGGTCAACCAGATCCGCGAAATCCGCGGCAAGCTGGAACAAGCGCACGCCGCGGGCGGCTCCAACGGCTCCGGGGAAGCGGCCAAACTCCGCGAGGAACTGGCCAAGCTGAATACCGATCTCGAAACCTTGCAGGGCGAAACTCCGCTCATTCGGGTGTGCGTCGATCAGCAGATTATCGGCGAAGTGGTTTCCGGCTGGACCGGAATCCCGGTCGGCAAAATGTTGAAAGACGAAGTCGGGATCGTACTCCACCTGGAAGACCACATGCACAAGCGCGTCATCGGTCAGGAATACGCCATCGCCGCCATCGCGCAGCGCATTCGCACCTCGCGCGCCTCCCTCGACGACCCCAACAAACCCGTGGGGGTGTTCCTGCTCGTAGGACCGAGCGGCGTCGGTAAGACCGAAACGGCGCTGGCGCTCTCCGACCTGCTTTACGGCGGTGAAAAGAACGTCATCACCATCAACATGTCGGAGTTCCAGGAAGCGCACACGGTGTCCACGCTGAAGGGTTCGCCTCCCGGATACGTGGGTTACGGAGAAGGCGGAGTCCTCACGGAAGCGGTGCGCCGCCGTCCGTATTCGGTGGTGCTGCTCGATGAAGTGGAAAAGGCGCATCCCGACGTGCTGGAACTGTTCTTCCAAGTGTTCGACAAGGGCAACATGGAAGACGGGGAAGGCCGCAGCATCGATTTCAAAAACACCATCATCATCCTGACATCGAATGCAGGCACCGCTACCATGGCGAAACTGTGCGCCGATCCCGATACCGCCCCCAGCCCCGAGGGTCTGGTCAAAGCGCTGAAGCCTGAGCTGGACAAGACTTTCAAGCCGGCGTTTCTGGGGCGGTTGGTAATTACTCCGTATTACCCCATTCAGGATGAAGCGATGAAGAAAATTATTATCCTGAAACTCGGGAAGATTCAGCGCCGGCTGCAAGAGACCCACAAGCTCGCGCTGACTTACGATTCCACGCTGATCGACGAAGTAGCGAAGCGCTGCACGGAAGTGGAAAGCGGTGCGCGCAACGTGGATAACATCCTGACCAACACGCTTCTGCCGGATATATCCCGCACATTGCTGACAGCCTTTGCGGAAGGAAACAAACCCTCCTCCATTCACGTGGGCATCGGGGAGAACGGTTCCTTCGTCTATTCTCAGGCGGGCCAATCCGCCGCGCACGGCGATTAACGCCGTGGCCGCATGGAAAACGGCGCCCGCTTGCCGGCGCGCGCGGCTCATTCACTCCCGGAGCCGCGGCCGCAAGCAAGCGGCGCCTTTTGAGTCTTCTCTCGGAGGATGAGCCTATGGCATCGGGACCAACCCTTACAGTCAAGCAGACAGATCGCCTCTTAAAGATCAAAACCACGCTCGGAGAGACGAAGCTGGTCTTGGAGCGATTCGCGGGGCCTGAGATTCTCTCTCAGCCCTTCGAATTCAAACTTACTCTCTTGTCCTCGGACGATTCCATCAATATCAAGAGCCTGCTGCGGACCTCGGCCACCATAACCATCATCATGGCCGATAGCACCGAGCGCTACTTTAACGGAATCTTCGCCAGCATTACGCAGTCGAAAGCCGGTGCCGACACCAAGGGCAAAACCGGTAAATCCGGGCTTAGCAATCCCGACGACGAGCTTGCCATTTACGAAGCTGTCATGGTCCCTAAGTTCTGGTTCCTGGCGCTCGATTCCGACTGCAAGATCTTCCAGAATATGACGGTACAGGCGATCGTCGAAAAGATTCTGGGCGACAAGGGAGTATCGGATTACTCCTTCCGCCTGAATGGTTCTTATCCCACGCGCGAATATTGCGTCCAGTACCGCGAAAGCAGTTTGACCTTCATCTCGCGCCTGCTCGAAGAAGAAGGTATTTTCTACTTCTTCGAACACACCGATACCAAGCACACCATCGTATTCGCCGATAAGAGCTCTATTCTGCAGACGTGTCCCGGCCAGGAATCCGCCGAATACTCTTTCAGCGGCGATGGCTGGGTGGGGAAGGGCAAGGAGGGTGTGGCATCGCTCGAACGCATCGAGACTGCATATTCCGGCAAGGCCGCATGTACCGACTATTATTTTGAGACGCCCAAATTGAGCCTGATGTCCAACCTCTCCGGCAATAACGAAGAGGTCTACGATTACCCCGGCGAGTACACTACCAAGGACGACGGCGACCGCTATGTCCGCATCCGCCTGGAGGAGCGCGAGGCGCTTCAATTCGTGGTGAACGGCACCAGCCGCTGCCGCGCGTTCCGGGCGGGAGTGAACTTCAAGCTGGAAAAGCATTTCCGCAAAGATACCAACCAGGACTACTTCCTGACATCCGTGGTGCACGAGGCCTGGGACTCCACTTATCGCCAGAACTCGGAGAAGGCCCATTATTACAAGAACAGTTTCACGGCCATTCCGAAGACCGTGCCCTACCGGCCGCCTCGCGATACGCCGCGGCCGACGGTGCATGGCTTGCAGCCGGCTTTAGTCGTAGGGAAATCCGGCGAGGAAATCTGGGTCGATAAGTACGGCCGCGTGAAGGTGCAGTTTTATTGGGACCGCGTGGGCAAGAAGAACGAAGACAGCTCCTGCTGGGTTCGCGTTTCGCAGGTTTGGGCCGGCAAGAACTGGGGCTGGATGACGATCCCGCGCGTCGGTCAGGAAGTTCTGGTGGATTTCCTCGAAGGCGACCCGGATCGGCCCATTATTGTCGGGCGCGTTTACAACGCCGACCAGATGCCGCCCTGGACCTTACCCGATAATCAGACTCAGTCCGGCATCCTGACGCGCAGCAGCAAGGGAGGCGGCACCGACAATTTCAATCGCATCCAGTTCGAGGACAAGACCGACAACGAGTTCATCGATATCTGGGCGCAAAAAGACATGAAGACCACGGTGGAGCACGACGACACCCAGCACGTCATGAACGATCGCACCATTAACGTGGACGGCAAGCACACCGAGACCATCGTTAAAGACACCAGCATCACCATCACGCAGGGCAATCACTCCACCACGGTCCAAACCGGCAATCAGAGCATCGAGGTCGACCAGGGCAACCAGACGACCACCATCAAAATGGGCGATCAATCGACCACGCTCAACATGGGGAACCAGTCGATCACGCTGAACATGGGAAATCAATCCACGCAGCTCGATATGGGCAATGTCAGCGTAAACTGCGATCTGGGCTCCATCTCCATGGAAGCCATGCAGTCCATCACTCTCACCGTCGGCGCCAGCAGCATCACGATTACGCCGGCGGCAATCGAAATCTCGTCTACCATGATCAGCATCTCGGGCGACGCCATCGTGGAAGTATCGGGCGACGCCATGCTCGATCTGAGCGGTGGCATCACCATGATCAACTGTGGCTAATATGACCGTTAAGGAACTGAGCGAAACCGCCGGTGTGAGCGACCCGGCGAAGGCACTGGCGCAGGAGGATTCCACGCCGGGGTCTTACCTTGAAAACCTGCAGAAGCAGGAGTTACACCAGGATGCCATCAAGTTTCAGGCATATAAAATGCCAACGGATGCGGGCATCAAGTGGGCCAGCGCCAGTATCAAGGAACTGCGCTCGCCGGAAAGCAAGCAGCAGAAGGACGAGACCCTGGACGCCGTCGATGCGTGGGTGAAGGCTCCCGGCGACGAGACGCGATTTGCCGCCAAGAAAGCTGCGGACAATGCCAAAAAGTCGGATGCTTCGAAACTGGCGGCCCTGGCTGTTTTTATGAGCGGGGGCAGTTTGGCCCCGCCGAACGCTCCCCACACACCGCCGCCCCAGTACAGCGCTCAGAAACTGATTTCCGGGAGTTTAGTGGCGGCGGTCCTGAGTTACGAACCGGCAAAGGCCAAGGAACGATATCAGAAGGCCCTCGCTCTCGCCAAGACTTTCGACACGCCGGCATAAAGAGGAGTCCCAACGCCTGCCGGCGTGATCGCCTCCGCCGGCGAGCCCATGATCTCGATGCCGCCGATACCCTCCCTCAGATAAACGCGGTGCGCCGGCGCGGGATCGGCGCGATGAAAATCGCTGCTCCACGCGCCGTGGTGGAAAGTGCCTTCGAAATCCGAGGATAGCGTCCCCACCCTGCTCCTGGCGTCAATGGCATACTTGCCGGTTTGCGGCAGGAGAACCACGATATCGCCGGCGCGCCCCGTGGCCTCGATATCGCTCATCATGTCGCTCACCAGCACTTCGCCATCTTTGTGGTGGACGACCAACTTGGCCTCTCGCGGCACACGAATCCGGTATTGCATCATGACATCCCCCGTGAAGCTGAACGGGTGAAGCCACTTCGGATAGCGGCTTACATCGGTGGAGATGACGAGATCGCCGTTCGACGCGCGATCGGCCGTGACCTTGACTCTATCGGCAAGCGCGCCGGCCTTCGCCTTGTCTTTTTCGCCGTACAATTCATCAGGAGATTTCGTTACCGTAATCTCCACGTCCGGGCGGTCCCAGCCTTGGATCCACAATTCGCCGAACGAGTGATTCACGCGGATGGTGCCACCTGCCTGAAAAGGCACGTTCTGCGTGCTGCTGATGTGCACCAGGGTCCGGCCCTCCGCGCCAAAGACCGGTGCGGCAGCCAGCACCGTCAAAAAAACTGCCAATCGTGTGTCTTTCATATGACGTGGTTTGCTTTCGCGCGGGCTTCTTTCACCATGCCGAGAAATCGCCGCGCCAGTTCGTGAATTTGCGTCTCTTTCCGCTTTTGGAGCGCTTCCGCGGGAATGAGTTCGGTGCCGATGCCGAGCGCGCTGGCGCCGGCGGCAATGAAATCGGAGGCGGTGTGCTGCGTGACACCGCCGGAAGCGATCAACAGGATCTGAGGCAGCGGCGCCTTCAATGTCCGGATGTAGTGATAGCTTCCCACCGGATCGCATGGGAAGATCTTGACGAAGTCCGAGCCGGCGTTCCATGCGGCGATCACCTCGCTGGGCGATAAGGCCCCCGGGAAAACCGCTACTCCGTGCCGGATCGCTACCTCCACTACTTCGGGAAGGAATCCCGGGCTGGTGAGAAAGAGAGCGCCGGCATCCAGGCACTTTTTAGCGGTTGCGGCATCGAGCACGGTTCCGGCGCCAACCACCATGTCCGGGTGTGAGGTGCGCAATTCGGCAATCACTCCGAGCGCATCCGGCACCGTCATGGTAATCTCGGCGACCGGTATGCCGCCATGGTAGACGGCGTTCGCGGCGAAGCAGGCGAGCTCGCGCCCGGCGACGCGCACCGCGGGCACAATCCCGATTTCCTCGATGAGCGCGCGCACTTCCGCTTTGGTCACATCACACCTCTGAGTTCGTCTCTCAATTTCCGCGCCTGTTCATTAGGATAACGCTTCCCGCACGATCCTCCCGCCTGCGCCGCGCGTTCACCATCCGGGGATGCCAGGCGGGATGCCGCGGCTCCTCGAGGACGTTTTGGTAGCGCTCGTATGCGATCCGCACCAGTTGCGACCGGGTGCGCACATTCAGCCGGCCGAACAACTGCTGCAGGGTCCCTTTGATGCGGCTCTCGGACATTTCCATGCGGGCGGCGATCTCTTTGTTCGACAGCCCTTGCGCCACGAAATAGAGCACATCTCCCTCGCGGGGACTGAGCGGAAGGGCATCGTGCGACTCTCTCGCCGTCTCCAAAAACACCAGCAGGGTCTTGTGGGATCTGCCCTCGCAGACGGCTGCATACCGGACATTCGCCGAGAACATTCCCTGCTTGCCCCTCGCGCTTAGACCAGTGACCGAACCATCCGCCCCCGGCCCTCCCTCACGATGGAAGAGGTGATGCAAATCGGCGGAGAATGCGCTGATCGAACTGCCGGCCAGTTCTTCACAACCGAGAAGATCGCCCGCTGCCCGATTGGCGAACAGGACGACTCCACGTTCGTCCACCATAAGAACGGGGATGGGCAAGAGATCGGCCAGGAGACGGAATTTATGCCCGGCAGACTCGCGCCGGTTTTTGCCGCGCGCCCACTGCCAGATAAAAAGGGCACAAGCAGCCAGGGCCAGCCCCGGAAAGGCCACACTCGGCATATTTTCGCCTCTCATCCCGCGGCCCGGTGCGTGGCTCTGGATTTCAGTCACCGGGACAGGCCACCAGTATAGATTTCCAGCAATCTGGAAGGCGTAAGAACTTTATAAGGAAGTGATAAAAGAGCTGGCTCGATCAGGTGCGCGAGCCCGCACGACCGAAAAAGCGAACACGAATTACAAAATGGCGGCCCTCGTCCCCCAGGAACTGCAAATACTGCGGCGCACCGAAGACGTTGTTCACGGCTGTCGGGTTAGCCTGTCCCGTAAGATTGTCTACCCCGACCCGTAGCGCGAAACGGTAGCCGTGGAATGTGACCATGCGCTCGATGGCAATGTTCAAATCGAAATTCAGCGGATAGCGGTAGGAATCCACCTGCCCGATGACGGCGCCGCCCTGGTCGCGCACCGAAAACGGGTAACCGCTCCGCATATCGGCTAACGTAGATACCGCCCAATTCTTCCAAGGCAACGGAACGTAGGCCCACCCTAATACGCGATCGGGCACGTTCCACGGCAGAGGAACAAAGCTGCTGAGCATGGCGAGCGGCTGGGGCGTATTGGGGTCCACCAGGACATTTGAGACGGCCCGCGAGTGGGTATAGGACAACATCCATTCGAATTGCCCGGAAAATGTCTGGTGAACCGAAACCGAGATGGAATCGTAGTCGTCCCGGCGCAGATTGGTGAGTTGATAATCGCCGCCCGCCGCGCCCCCGGGAACCGGCAGGAGCGATGGCGGCGCATCCGGCGCCAGCGGGTTCACGAATACGAACCCGTCGGTGCCGCGACGGCGCAGGTAGTTCGCGGTGACAAAGAAATGCGGCGAGATCTGTTGATCCACTCCGGCGTTCCAATTGCCGGCCCGCGGCAGAAGCAGCGAAGTGTTCGGAATGCTGAATACGGTGGCTGCCGGGGGGCCCGCGGGCACGCCGCCACTCAGATAAGTGGTGGTAAGCGCCGTCTGATCGAGCGGCCGGCCCAGCAGATTCATGGTCACTGCATCGTGCGTGATGGCATAGCCCCCGGAGACTTTCGTGTGCCCGTTTTTGAGCGGCGACCAGGACCCCGCCAGCCGCGGAGACCAGGCCGAGGCGTGGATCTTCTGGTCGTGATCGTCGCGGATTCCCAGAACGAATTGCAGATTCTTCGAAACGCGCCATGTGTCGATCAAATAGGACGCTAGTTCCACGTCGCGAACTCGAAACAACGCCGGCGGACCGAATCTCGTGCCGGAAAGCAACTCGCCATTCAGTCCGAGCACCTCGTAGCCGGTATTGCGGTCGTTGGCGTGGTAGTGCAGCCCGTCGGCATCGCCGCCTGCTTCCAGTTGGTGCGTCCCCGCCAGCGAGAATTTCGGCAAGTAAGCGTGCACCAGCCCCTGATCGCGGACGGCGGTCTGGCTGGCGTTCACATAGTAATTGCCGGTATTGCCTTCCGGCGAAAACAAAAACAGGCTGTCGCCCTGCGGCGTCTGGGTCAGCTCATAGTCCTGATGCGCATAGCCGAAATTCACCAGCAAGCCGTGGCCAAAATATACCTGGTCCTGCACGCTGCCCACGTAGAAGGTGCTGTGGACGTTAGACGTGGTGGAGACCGGATCGAGAGGCGCAAGGCCGACGCGACCCTGGTTGCTTACGTTCACCAGAAAGTCGCCCGACAGGATATTTTTGGGGGTCAGATTCACCTGCGTATGCAGCAGATTGCTGCCGGCCCACCCGCTGCGCGTGTTTTGGCCCGCCGGAAGCCCCGTTACCAGGGTTTCGGTATATTCCGAATCCAACGTATCGGAGAACCAGGCCCTGCCTTTCACGATCGGGCCGGAAACGCCGAATCGCGGATACCAGTTGCCGAGATGCAGGCCCTGCTGGATGTTCACTCCCGGAATGAAGTCGGTGGCCGTGTAATGAAATGCGTCCGAGCCGTTCTGCGTATTGACGTTCAGCACGCCGGCCGTGCCTCTGCCGTACTCCGCCGAAGGCAATCCCGAGGAAAGATCCAGGGAGCGAATTCCTTCTACCGCGAGAGTGGTTTGGAATTGTCCGCTGATCGGATTGGTGATGTCGAATCCGTTCAGCAGGTACAGCACCTGGTTCTCCTGTGAGCCGGCGAAGTGCAACTGGCCGGTAGTGTCGCTTAAAACCTGCGGCATCAGTTGCATCGAACTGCGCAAGCTGTGGCTGTTGGCGAACGGCATATCGTTGACTTCGGTGCCGCTCAGACGCTCCTCGGTGGGGGGTTGATCCACGTCCACCGGCGAGGTGGTGGCGTTGACATTTTCAGACTGGAACACCTCGCGCACGGCATTGATCTGCAAAGTCAGTTCCTGGGAACCCTCGATATGGACCGCATGATCTTTCACGGCGTAAAAGCCGGTCCGCTCCACATCGAACAGATAATCGCCCGGACCAGGCACAGTAACTTTGAACTTGCCGCTGGGATCGCTGCGCACCGAGATTGGCGAATAAGCGGAAGCGTTCGCCGGACGCACGCGAACGAGCGCGCCTTCCACCGGCGCGTCGTTATCGTTTACCACCCGTCCGTCGAGAGCGATATCCGCCGCAAGGATGGGAAACACCGCGAGAATGTATACCGCCAACCAGCGCAAAAGGACAATCTCTTCTCCAAGATAGCCCAGCGGGCGGGGAGTTTATTTGCGGGGCCGTCCCCGCGGTCCGAAGACGTACACCGCGCCTTTCGGACGGAAGGTCCGAAGGCGGCAGAAAACAGCTCGCGGCTCACATCGGCGGCGTCATAGGCGCGCAAAAGGCGGTCGAATCGGTCCGTGCCGCGGTGCACCGGCTCGCGATTCAGGCGGCCACTTTCGAGAACGAAATCCTTCAGCGTCTCGCGACGGTTGGCGTAGAACAGATGGCCGTTCCAATAAGCGGGGCGCCGAACGCGCCCGTTCCGGCCTGCAGCGTCTGCCCGGCATGGCTGTCGGACCCGGCATGGAAGCTTCTCATGCGTCGCGATCGATCACGTAAACCCGGCCGGCTTTCCCCGCCATACCCAGTTCGTGCCGATGCGGCCCTGGCTGATCGGGGCAGCAGTACCGGACCGCTTGATCCGAGTTCCACGTCGCCAGGGTTTAACCTTTCCTGGTCGAACGGCGTGAAATAATCGCGCACACCGAAGGCGCCGTTCTGAAAGCCGAGCTTGATTACGGAATTGCCGTAATCGCAGCCACCGCTCGCCGCGTCGAACTTGCCGTTGCCGCTTACGGCGCAGACGGCACCGGACCCGTCGGCGGCGATCCCGCGTCCGATTGCCAGATGCCGCTCTCCTGGCACTCCGGAGCGGTGTTGAACACGCCCAGCGGCCTTAAACAGCGCGCGTCATAAGCTTCGACCCACCCATAGTATGGGCCGACATCGCACGCCGATCCCCATGCCAGGTAGACATTCCCACCTGACAACAGAACGCCGCGCACGGATTTTCGAGCTGGGCGTGAAACCTGACGTCGCTATGCCAAAGGCCGAAGAGACTGGTGGCGGTCACGGCACCTCGAATCAGTGCCGGGCTGCCGGTCCTCTCCGCGGGCTTAGACTCCGGCAGCGGCGATGAGGTTCCCGGGTTCGGGGCAAAGATACCATCACGGCTTCCTGAGCGGCGTCAGCGCACCTGGTAGTGCGCCGCAAGAGGCGCGCGGCGCTCGAAGAGCGCTTGCGGTACGCTGGTGTAGATTGAGCTGCCTGGAAGGGCGGCGGCTGCCAGGATTGGCTGCCCTACGAAAATTTGGATGGATCGTCGCGACTTTTTGAAGATCGCCGCTGCGGCAGCCGCGGCGCCACTGGCGGGCCAGGAACCTCATTCGTTCCTGACGCCGACGACTGCGCCCGATGTCGCGAAGACCGATTTCACCCTCCGCATCGCGCCGGTCACCGTCGAACTCACGCCCAATCGCGTGATCAGCACTATCGGGTACAACGGCACTTCGCCCGGTCCGCGCCTGCGCATGAAAGAAGGCGTCCCCGTCACGGTAAATGTGATCAACGATACAGACGTGCCGGAATACGTTCATTTTCACGGCCTGCTCATCCCCTCCGACATGGATGGCTCGGAGGAAGAAGGCACGCCTGTGGTCCCGGCGCACGGGAGCCGCAAATATCAGTTCACTCCCACTCCCGCCGGTACGCGGTGGTATCACACCCATGCCATGTCGATGGGCGACCTGCATCGCGGCACATTCACCGGCATGTTCGGTTTTCTGATTATCGAGGGCGCGAACAACTCCGGCCATTACGACCAGGAACATTTCCTCGCGCTGCGCGACTGGGAGCCATACTTCACCAATCAGATGGTCGACATGGACGATCTGGACCCCATCCGCGCTCAGCCCGAAAAACCGGCTGTGCTCGACACCCGGCCGAACGGACTCGAAGTGACCTCCGACCTCTACTCCATCAATGACAAGGCTCTGGGGGCGGGAGAACCGATCCGCGTGAACGAAGGCGAACGTGTAATGTTTCATTTCCTCAATGCCAGCGCCATCGAGATCCGCCATCTCGCGCTGCCCGGCCACAAGTTCAACATCGTGGCGCTCGACGGCAACCCTGTGCCGATGCCCGCCGCGGTGGATGTGCTCATGATCGGGCCCGGCGAGCGCATCGATGCCTGGGTCGAAATGAATCAGCCGGGCGTTTGGATCATGGGAGCCCCGGAGGACCCGGTACGCGATGGCGGCCTCGGAATCGCGATCGAGTATGCCAACAAGCACCGCACGCCCGAATGGAAAACCCCACCGCAACCTTCATGGGATTACACCATCTTCGGCAAGCCTGTGTCATCCGCGCCGCCGCCCGCCGAGCGATTGGACATGGTGTTCGAAAAAATTCCGCGCGGAGCCGGTCCATTCAACACCTTCACCGTGAACGGCAAGCAATATCCCCATGAGCGTGAATTCCTGCTCAAGCAGGGCACGCGGTACCGCCTGACGTTCCACAATCGCACCGACGATGCGCACCCGCTACACCTGCATCGTCACCAACTCGAAATTGTGGAGATTTACGGAAAGGGAACTTCGGGCATCATCAAGGACACCGTGGTTGTGCCGGCATACGGCCGTGCGAGCGTGGATTTCACGGCCGACCAGCCCGGCGATACTTTGTTCCACTGCCATATTCAGCAGCACATGGACTACGGGTTCAAGGCGCTGCTGCGTTATGCGTAAGGCGCGCCGGTGAATCTCACCGCCGGTTTGGCATAATTCGCGATGGCCCTTGCCGCCGGATCGCAACAGGCGCGATCGATCCGGCGGCCATCGGCAGCGGCGGACGAGACCACCACGATCCGCCACTAATGAATGTGAACGAGAATATTTCCCGCGGGATCGGCGAACCTGAATTTGGCATGCCCCGAGTCGGAACTGTCGAAGTTTGCCATTTGGCCGAAGACATCGGCTTTGGTAATCCCCAGCGTGCCCGCATCGGACGGCAACTTCAACTCCAGCGGATTACCCACCCCGCCGTCAGTGTTCCCCGCCGCGTTATGGCCGGCATTGATGTTCTGCCCTGGATGATCGTGCCGTAGCTTTCGGACCTGGGCGGCAACGTGTTCAACCTGTCCCTTCCAGGTGTTCGCAATCTCGCTGACCTTTTTTTTCTTGGCCGCGGCCTTTTCTTCTTTTTCCTTGGCTTTTCTGGCCATTTCCTCCTGCTCTTCTTTGCGCGCCTCCAGTTCCTTTGCCGCTTTCTCCTTCTCTCGTTTGAGTTTCTCCTCCTCCTGCTGCTTCCTGCGATGCTTGTCACAGAACGTCGATTTGGCTACTGCCGGCGCCGGCTTACCCTTAGGCCCCTCTTTGCAGCCGCCTGGCCACTTACAATCCGCCATCTTTTTTTCCTCCTTCGGTCAGCCCTCTGGGCTCCCCACATGGTATCAAAGGCCTTCCGCCGGCCTGGCGGCCTCAGCAACCTCCCACGCCCATAGGGTCCCGGCGTCAGAACCAGCGATGTTCCATTTCGAGGGAAATTAAGCCGCCGGCTCCGGAATGATGGACGGCATGTGGCCAGCGCCACCGACCCGCAGGTCCGCTGAACTGACGCGCCTGTCCCTTGCCCTGCCTGTGCGATTTTCGCCGGCGATATTGCCGCGCCCTGCCAAGCCGGCGCCGGCGCAACCCTCGATGTCGCCATCGAGCACTTCGCTTATCCGAATAACTTCTCGTTCAGCGCCCGCGCCACGGCTTCCGACTTCGAATGCACTTGCAACTTACCGTAAATGTTTTGAATATGGAAGGCGATGGTATTGATACTGACATCCATCTCGGCGGCGGCTGTCTTATAACTGTGGCCTTCCACGAGTAACTTAAGTAATCGGAGCTCCTGCGGAGTAAGATTGTGCGTCGCCTTCTCGGGCGGATGCACCCGCCGGAAAACTTCGATCACCAACCGGGCGATTTCGGGCGACATCGGCGCGCCGCCGCGATTCGCCTCTCGCAATCCCTCAACGAGCTTCGGCGGAGCGGTATTCTTCAGCAGATAGCCATTCGCGCCGGCGCACAGCGCTTTGAACACGCGGTCGTTATCCTCATAGACCGTGAGCACCACCAGCGCCGCGGCGGGAAATTTGCGGCGCAGGATCGCGATTCCTTCGATTCCCGACATTCCCGGAAGGCCCAAATCAACCAGCACCACGTTCGGTTTGTCGCGCCAGTCGGAGCGCAGCGCGTCCTCCATCGATCCCCAGGCGCCGATGCACTCCAAGCCATCGCTGGAAGCAATCAGGGCACGCAGTCCTTCGCGCGTGCGCAACTGATCTTCTATGATCGCCACGCGTATCTTACCGGCCGATGCTGGAGACAAAGCAGCCTTTATTCTAGCTTGCGAGCGCGGCCCGGCAGACCTATCAGTTCATGTAGGACTCCGCGGGATTGCAATGGCAGGATGGCCGTAAACCTGGTACCGCCCGGCTGTGATTCCCAGGTCGCGGTTCCACCGATTTCGCGCATGCGCCGCGCTACGCTCACCAGCCCCTCGCCGGGGTGCGCCTGACTCGGGTCGAAACCGCGGCCGTCATCGGTCACGGTCAGCATCAGGTCGCCCCCAGCCAGTTCCAGCCTGATAGCGGTGCTCCGCGCCCTGGAATGCCGCGCTACATTGTTCACCGCCTCCTTGAACGCCAGGTACAGCGGCCGGCGCGCGTCGAGAGGGACGGCTACATCGGCGGGCAAGCCGGCAGTTTCGAACTTCATATCGATATCGGCGCCGCCCAGGACATCGCTGGCGAAACGGCGCATGCGATGCACCAGCCCTTCAAAGCGATCGTGGCGCGGATTGACCGCCCATACGATATCGCTCATGTCCGAGACCAGCCCGCGTGCGATATTGGCAACATCCGAGAGCACGTGCGGCGCGGAGCCGCCCCGCGCCAACTCCGTCAGAATCGAAATCTGCGTCAGGCTGGCGCCGATATCGTCATGCAGATCGGTGGCGATTCGGGTGCGCAGGCGCTCCATGGCCAGCAGTTGGCGGACGCGATAGTTATAGAGCTGAACGATCAGCGCGGCGAGCAGGACCGCGACACCCGAGAGGAACCACCACCGGCGCCACACCGGCGCGGCGATGGTGAAATCGAAGCCGGCGATTTGCGGGCTCAACTGCCCGTCGGCATCCACCGCGCGGACTTCGAAGCGGAACGTGCCCGATGGCAGTTCGGCGAAGTTCACGTCCTGACGCTCGGCCGGTTCGCTCCACGTGCCATGCGGACCGCCGAGGCGATATTGATAGAGCAGCGACTCGGGTGAACTGAGATCGATTGCCGAGTACTCGATCTCGACCTGGTTCCGGTCGGCGGCGAGATTGAGCGCGAGTTTCTGCGCCCCCACAAACGGCAGAGGAATATCCTCGCCGCGCACCCTCACGCGGGTCAGGTAGATCTCCGGCGCCGGATGCCTTCCCGAGTTTTCGGGATCGAGCTCCGCCAGACCCGCCAGGGTGCCGAACCAGAGGTGGCCGTGGCGATCATGCGCGGCGACGTTCTGCTGACTCTCCGGCAATCCGTCGGCGGATGTGAAATGGCGGATGAGCCGCGACTGTACCGGCTCGCGCGGGTCGATGCGATCCACGCCGCGGGCCGTGCCGGCGTAGATGTAACCCGCGGCGTCCTCGACGAGAGAGCTTACATAGTCGGTGGAAAGACCTTCGCTCACAGTGTAGTTGGCGAACACCGGCGCGGGGGCGTTCGGATTGTCGCAGCGGAAGACGCCGGAGTGCTGGGTGGCGAACCAGAGGCGCCCGGCGCGGTCGACGAGCAGGTCGCGGACTACGGGCGAGCGCTGGCCCGGAGCCAGAGGAAAACTCTCGAAGCGTTCATTGCGAAATCGCAGCGCGGTGCTGTTCGTCGCCAGCCAGATGGTTCCATCCGGAGCGGCACGGTAGGCCGTCGGAACAGTGTTGCGCGGCATGCCCTCCGCGTCAGACCAACGCTGAAACGTGCCGCTCTCGTGCCGCCAGCGCACCACGTCCTGCGTGGGCACGAAACAACTGATCCAGATGTCGCCGGAGGGCGACTCCCAGGCGCGGAAGATCTCGCCACACCCCAGCGGCGAATGGATGCCATAAAGGACCGGGTTGACCCGTTCCAGGTCCTCGGTCCTTTCCAGTTTCGGAAACCGGAGCATGCCCGCTCCACTCGGAACCCACCAGGAACCGTCGCGCGCCGCGACCACATACTGATTCCATCCCCATCCGAAATACTGAATGTCGGCGGGATGGCGAATGCGCACCGTCCGAAACACCTGGCCCTCTTTCACACGTACCTCCGGGCCCTGTGGCCAAGACGTTACCACCACCAGGCGACCGCGGGAATCCTCAATGAATTGGGCCATGCGCGCGCTGCCCAGCCCATCGGCCGAAGAGTACGAGGTAAAACCGGATTTCTGAATGCGATAAATGCCCGAGCCCTCGGTAGCGCCCCAAAGATTGCCTTGGCTGTCTTCCACTATTTCGGTAGTAGCAATCGAAGGCAGCCCATCGGCGAACGTGTACCGTTCGTTGGGAACAATCCTGCCGTCACTACCGGCGACCAACTCCGTGATCGACTGGCCAACCGCCCAGACCGAGCCGTCTCTCCGCCGGAAAATGTCCTCTACATCGGCCAGACCGGCCGGCGGAACCGCCATTAGTATCGACTCCGCGCCCTGCCGCCGCAGCCGATAAAATCCAGCCGAGGTGCCCATCCAGTACTCGTCCGCGCTCCAGCGGTAAAAACAGCGGACTCCGAACGGCCCCAACGACCGTGTCAAATTGCGCGGCTCCTGCCCGGGTTGCCATTCGTAGAGTGCCGCATCGGTGCCCACCAGCAACGACCCATTCCATCCCTCAGCGAGGGCAGTCAGATACACGGGAGGCAATTTGAGATCCGCGCGCTCCAGGCGCCGTCCATCGTTGGAAACACGGAAGAGCGCAGTGGCGCTGGTGACCCAGGTATCGCCGGCGGACGTTTGCAGGATCTCGCCGATGTTGAAAGGCGCGGCCTTCTCGTCCGCCGCGAGGAGGCGGCACACTTCGCCGATCTTGGCGCCAGGCGCCAGCCGGCACAGACCGCGGTCGCTCAGGATCCAGAATCCACCGCTGCGTGCTATCGCCATATTCACGATGTTGCGGGATGGTAAACCCTGTTCCGGCCCGAAGACGCGGAAGTGATAACCGTCGAACCGCACCAGGCCTTCCGAAGTGCAGAGCCAGAGCAGGCCGGTCGGGGTCGGCACCAGGCATTCCACCGTATTATGCGGCAATCCCTGCGCCGACGTATAGATTTGAATGGGGAGATGGCGAGCGGCCGCAGGCAATGAGCCAAGCGCCAGACATGCCACCAGGCGCCACTTGATCCGCTTTCCGCGCTCGATACCCAGATCCCTCTTCGTGAAGCATAGCATCGATTGCAAACGCTGGGCGGACGGTCTTGGGATTGGCTGACCTATTACGCGACGGACCGGCCGGTTTCGGAAATGTCGTATCCAGCCAGCAGTTCGAGTTTTCGGCGCAAGGATGCGAGTTGCAGAACATCTAAGAAAGCTCTCACCCCGGGGAGCCCAGCGGCCGGCCTCCGCATCACCAGGTCGTACCGTTCGCTATGAAGAGGAATGAAATCCAGCCGGTAATTCCGCGCCGCGGAACTGGTCGCGAGACAAACATCGGCCTCGCCGGAGACCACGCTGCGGGCCGCTGCCAGATGACCGAAGGCGATTCTTCCATAACCGCTCACCGCCTGGCGCTCCAGGCCGATTTTCCGGATCAACCGGTCCAGCAGAGCGCGGCTGCCGGAGCCTGGCTCGCGATTGACCAACCGAACATTCTTCCGCCCCAGATCCTCCAGACTTCGAATCCGTTTCGGGTTTCCGGCGGCGACGACCAAACCTTCCTCCCAGCGCGCGAATGTCACGACGATGACCTCGTCATCGGAAAACTCGCGGCGGATAAACGGGAGATTATATTCTCCCGATTTCGGTTCCTGTAAATGCGTTCCGGCAATGTGTACCTTGCTCTCCTTGAGCCACTGGAGTGCCAGCGTGCTGGATGCCGGGGCACAGACAACTTCGAAGCCGCACACCTTCTCCACCGTTCTCCCAACCAGCCCCATGGCGGGATCGCAGCCCGCGAGTACCACACAGCGTACGGCCGATTCCTCGTTGGCGAACACTCCAATGTCAGCCCGCCGATGGGCCGATGGGACTCGCTGAACCAGGCCGTCGGCTTCCGGCAGGTAATACGGAGACGCCGAAACCGGAACGCCAAGCCGGTGCGATCCCACCTGACAGAGTCGAACCGGTTGGCCGGCTTCCAGGGGCGCGGCGCTCAGCACGTCCGCGGATACAGCTGCCGACGAAAATCCAGCCGCGTCGGGGAGGACGAAGAGTTCGTCTACCGTGACCTCGAGTTCGCGGGCCAGACGAAGGGCAACCTCGGTATTGGGCAGGTAAGTTCCGGCCTCTATGGCGTAGATCGTGTTTCGGCTCACGCCCACGCAGCGAGCCAGGTTCGCGGCGCCGACACCGCGAGTTTTGCGGATCGCCGCAAGCCGATTCCCGACGGCCGGCTTCATAGATTTTCGTGCCACGCTAACCTCGCCAGCATAACAGCATTTCTCGCTACCAAAGCAGCTTCAGCCCGAACTGAATCTGCCGCGAGGTAGTAGAAGTGCTCGTGATCAGGCCTGCCGTAGGCGAGAGGCTGGGAGTGAACACCACCGGGTTCGGAGTGTTGAAGTTCGCGTGATTCAGCAGGTTGAACAGCTCCGCGCGGAATTGCACATTCAGTCTTTCCCGCAAGTGGGTATCTTTGTGCAGCGAGAAATCCCACGTTGCCAGCCCCGGACCGATCAGGGTGTCGCGACCCAGGTTGCCCCAGAATCCGCTGTTATTGGGAGGCGCCAGGAAGGCGGCCGGATTGAACCACTGGTTGGGCGAGCCGGTGATGACGTTCCCGGTGAAATTGGGATTGACGAAAGGCCGCACGGGATTTTTGGTATCTCCGCTGTTGGAAGGGTTGTAGCTGAGCTGCGGCGTGAACGGGAAGCCGCTTTGCAGGGTTACGATCGACCCCACGCTCCATCCGCTGGCAAGCCGGTTGCGCCATGCCGGAAACTGATACAGCAGGCTGATTACGGCGGCGTTCCGCACGTCGAAATTTCCCAAACCGCGGTCGGCGCGCAAATCGAACGGATTGGAAACCAGCGCCGGCTCGTTGCCGGACGTCGTGGAGTTGGGCGAATCGCCGTCATCGATTACCTTCGACCACGTGTAGACGCCGCGTGCCGTGAAGTTATGTGTGAAGCGGTGCGTCAAGTCGATTTGCAGCGCCTGATACGAGCTATCGCCCTCGGAGAAGTAAGTCCACGTGGGCCCGAGCGAGGGCGTCGGTTTGGTAGAGCTTGGGTTATAGTAAGTGCCGGCTGGAATCGAAGCACCGGCTAGCGGCGCGGGGAAATTCGCCGGATATACCGCGGGGCAGCCGGGAGCGGGACACATCACGGGGAATGGCTCGTTCGCGTCGACTCCAACCAGTTCGTGGTAGCCGTGCGAGCCGATGTATCCGGCGGTCAAAGCCGTGGATTCGGTGATCTCCTGCTCCACGCGGAAACTCCATGAAAGGAGGGTCGGAGTCTGTAGATTCGGTTGCACACCGCCCGGGACCAGTTTGGCCGCGGCGGGAACGGGCGCCGATTGCGAAAGCGGAAACTGCGCCACCTGCGCTCCGGCCAGGCTATAGGTGGGGTTGAAAGGCGCATTCTGATCGGTACGATAGCCCAGTGCATCCTGGAGGTCGTCGTACATGCCGAAGGCAGCGCGCAGCACGGTCTTGCGCGCGCCCGAAATCGGAGTCCAGGCCAGCCCGAGCCTGGGTTGCGGCAGGAATTTAGCGTGGTTGACGCTAAATACCGACGATCCGATGGTGGGCTGCGCATTGATGACTCCGTTGGTGAACTGGTAATTCGAGGCGCGCCCGCGAGCTTCGTTCCAGCCCGTGTCGAATTCCTGGCGATAACCCGCCGTCGCGATCAGACGAGGCGAGAACCGAATGGAGTCCTGGGCGTAGAAAGCTCCCATGGTGGTGCGCCAACCCAGTGGCGTTGGGGCCGGATCGTACACCAGCGTGCCGGTTCCCTGGAGAAAAGTCTGTAAGCTGGTGAAGGTGTCCTGGCCATATTGACTGAGCGCCAGGAGTTCATTCGATTGCAGGCGCTGAAACCACACCCCGGCGCTGATCTGATGAATGCCCCTGGTCATCGCGACATGGTCCTCATAGGTGAAGATGTTGCGGTCCACGTGAAGATTGCTTCCGTTGTTGGCGCCGGCCAGGGAGATCGCCGCTGCCGGGTTCGAGGCGGAACTTCCGCCTACGTTCAGCGCCCCCAACGGATCGCCCGAGAGGAAGCCCGGCAGGCTCGCGGCAGGCGTGCCCGGTGTGGGCTCGCCGGTGAAAAAGTATGCGCCGCGCGAATATCCGAAGGTCAAGGAATTTAGAAATACCGGCGAAAACACATGCGTCTCATGCAGGCTGGCGACTTGCTCGCGCAGGCTCTCGGCATCGGTCATGTAGGCATTGCTGGCGGTCGGCGTGAAAGAGGAGCTGTCGTCAATGGTGTAGACGCCGGTCAGCGAATCCCGATTGGAGAAATTGTGATCCATGCGAACGGTGCCGAAATCGTCGCGAATCGTCTGTAGCGGGTTGTTGAAGGCCTCGGCGATGCCGCCGAAATCGGGCGCGCCGGGTGTGGGCGCCGGCCAGGCATTGATCAGCGGCGAAACTCCCACGAACGCCAGTCCGGCGGAACAGGAAGCTGGCGCCGGCGTCACCAGCGTGCAGGGAAGATAACCGCTGCGAGCGTTGTTGTCGGGCACAAGATCGACGCCGGCCTGATGCAGGTGTTGGCGGAAACCTTCCCAGTTGGCGAAAAGGAACGTCTGGTCGCGCTTCACCGGACCTCCCAACGCCGCGCCGAATTGATTCCGCTGGAATCCGGGGACCGACGGGCCGTTGAAGAAATTGCGCGCGTCGAGCGCGTTGTTGCGCAGGAATTCGTACAGCGACCCGTGCAGTTCGTTGCTGCCTCCGCGCGTGACAAGTACCACCTGCCCGCCGGGATGCTTGCCGTACTGCGCGCTGTAGGAATCGCGCAACAGATTGAACTCAGCCACTGCGTCCACTCCCAGGAGTTGTTGGCTCACGCCTCCCGGCTGCATGTTGTTCTCCGCCGCGCCGGTGAACTCCACGCCGTTCAGCAGGTAGAGATTTTGTTGCGGACGGTTTCCGGAGACGGCGAAATTATTCCCGTTGGTGGAGTTGGACACTCCCACTCCCCCGATCTTTTCGGCGGTGAAATTAACCACGCCGGGATTAAGGGTCATCAACTCGTCAAAGCTGCGGCCATTCAGGGGAAGGTCGCGGATCTGGTGGCCACTCACCAGGCCCGAAATGTCGGCCGTGGTGCTGCCTACCAGGGGCGCGTCTCCGCGGACCGTCACAATCTCGCTGGTTTGTCCGATCTTCAGGGTAAAATCGACCACCGCCGACTGCCCCACGGCGAGGCTGATGCCCGTACGCAGTTCGCTGGCGAAGGCGTTTTTGCTGGCTCGGATCTCGTAATTGCCCACCGGCAGGGAATCGGCCTGATAGTAGCCGGAGGCGCCGGTAATCGTGTTACGGACCGATCCGGTGTCGGTATCGGTGAGGGTAATGGCTGCGTTTGCGACCGCCCCACCGGAAGGGTCCGTCACACTGCCGGAGATGGCGCCCGACGTTTGAGAGTGCAGGGAAGCGACAGCAGCGAGAAGCAGGAGGATCGTTCGTCTTGGTGTCATTCGGTACCCAGTGTCTTGTATACAGTGCATTATATTTTATACGAGACATGACCGATCAACCGTGATAAACTGCAAGGTATTCACGTTGAAATGGTTCCGCTTGGGTTTCGATTTCTCTGCGCCCGGCGGAACCTCTTTCGCGGGGCCCGATTCGCCGGGAGGCGCACCAGCAATGAGATTCTTTGGAAGTCTTCGCTTGCAGGCCGCTTTTCTGGCTGCACTGGGAATTCCCTTTTGCGCCCATCCCGCTCAAGACCAGGCAGAACCACCGGCTATCACGGTGAGGGGCGACCTCGCGGCGAAGCTCGTCTTATCAGCGGATGATTTGGCAAAGATGCCGCATCAGAAAGCCTCGGTTACCGAGCAGGATGAAACCCCGGTGGAGTACGAGGGAGTCTCTCTGCGCGAGATTCTGGCGCGCGCGGGCGCGCCGGTGGGAAAAGAACTAAGAGGTAAAGCGCTGGCGAGTTATATCCTGGTGAAAGCCAGGGACGGATACCAGGTGGTCTTCACACTCGCCGAACTCGCCCCCGAGTTTGCCAACGAGACGATCCTGGTGGCGGACAAGCGCGACGGAAAACCGTTGTTCGGATACCAGGGGCCATTCCGGCTGGTCTGCCCGAATGACAAGGCAGGGGCGCGCTCCGTGCGCATGCTTCAGGAAATCGATTTCGTGCGTTTGCAGAAATGAGACGCGCAGCATTCGCGGCGATATCCGTTCCCGCCTTCATGGCGGCGCTGTCCAGCCTTGCCGCGGGACCGGCCGACAGCGGCGAGACGCCGTATGCATGGAATCTGCCCAAGGGTTTTCCCCAGCCCTATGTGCCTGCCGGCAATCCCATGACCGAATCCAAGGTGGAGTTGGGAAGGCATCTCTTTTACGACAAGCGGCTGTCGGTAAACGGTACGCAGTCCTGCGCGACGTGTCATCGACAGGAACTTGCCTTCACAGATGGCCGAGCCGTCAGCCTCGGCGCTACGGGGCAGCCCCACTCCCGCAGCGCGATGAGCCTGGTGAATGTAGCTTATAGCGGAGCGCTGACGTGGAGCAATCCGCGCATGAACCGGCTGGAGGAACAGGCCGCGGTGCCGATGTTCGGCGAGCATCCCGTCGAACTTGGCCTCAAGAAAGATGACGGCTGGCTTGCGTCGTTGCGGCCCGACCCTACGTACCAGGCCCTCTTCCGCCGCGCGTATCCCGAACAGGAAAACGCGGTCACGAGGGACAATGTGCTCAAAGCCATCGCCTGCTTTGAACGCGGTATTATCTCAGCGCGGTCGCCGTACGACCGCTATCATTACGGCGGCGAAGATGGCGCCGTTTCCGGCGCCGCCAAGCGCGGGGAGATTCTTTTTTTCAGCCAGCCGCTCTCCTGCTTCCGCTGCCACGGCGGTTTCAATTTCAGCGACGCTACCACCTCGGCACGCGATCCGGGACGGGAAATTCCCTTTCACAACACCGGGCTTTATAACGTCTCGGGAGCGTTCTCCTACCCCATTCCGAACCTCGGCATCTATGAATACACGAAGCGCGCCGCCGATGTCGGAAAGTTCAAAGCGCCGTCCCTGCGAAACATTGCCCTCACGGCGCCGTATATGCACGATGGCAGCATCCCATCGCTCGAAGGCGTGCTCGATCACTACGCCGTGGGAGGCAGGACGATTCCGGCTGGGGAGTACGCTGGTGTTGGCCACGATAACCCGAATAAGGATCCTCTCATCGGCGGATTCCGGCTCTCTCCACAAGACCGGCAGGATCTGATCGCGTTCCTGGAATGCCTGACCGACCGGGCGGTGCTGAACGATCCAAAGTTCTCCGATCCCTGGAAGTAGAGGATCCCGCTATTCGGGATAGTAACCCTCGCGAGCGCGAATCTGATGGCCCTTTGAAGAAAGAACGACCTTGATCGCGTGCCAGCCATGGTCGTCGCTCTCAGGCGGCTGGAAGGCCAGCAGGTAGCCGTGCATCAGATCGTCCGTCACCTTCTGAAAGACGGGTGCAATATCACTGAGCCGGTGTACCACGAAGGGTCTTCCGCCAGTCGCCTGCGCCATATTCGCGAGCTGGTCGAGCAATTGCACGCTTCCTAATGCCTCGCCTTCGGCGATGGTGTAAATCGGGATGCCGTGGGTCTTGGCGCTCTGGATCACATCGCCGGCAGTCAGCATGCTGGAATTGTCGTCGCCGTCGGTGAAGACGATGATGACTTTCTTTCCGGGGCGGACGGCGAGGTCGTGGTTCACCCGCAGCAGCGCATCATACAGCGCCGTCGATCCGGCGGCGTGGGCCCGCAGGACGGCGCGTTCGGCGGAAACCTTATCGGCGGTGAAAGGCTGTAACTCAGCAACGCGATCGTTGAAGCCATAGACCGCGACGGTATCGCCGGGGCGCAGATCGGTCAACAGACGAAGCGCGGCCGATTTTAGTGACGGTAGCGTAGCTTCCATGCTGCCGGTGGTATCGAACAACAGCGCGACGGAAACGCTCGCCGTGTGGTTCTCGAACGCGGTGATGGCTTGCGCATGCCCGCTTTCGACGATGGAGAACTGATTGGCTGACAAATCGTCAATGTAACGGCCGCGGTTGTCCGTAACCGTAGCATAGACCTCGACCAGATCGCTGCTGGCGCGGAAAAGCGTTTCAGCGGGGGTGGGAACCGGCGCCGTTGCGAGAGGCGCCCGACCGGGAGCCGCTCCGGCATCCGCTACCTCAATTGGCTGGGTCACCTCGACTGGCGAACCAACCTTGTGGCGATTCAGCACCTGGGTAATCTCGGCGAAGCGCGCGAAGCCCCCGGCCAACCTGGTCCCCGGCTCCTTGTTCGATTGAACCAGAGAGGATTCCACGAAAAGGCCTTCCGGCTTGTCGCCGGGCGTCAGCAGAAAGTTGTGCTTGGCCAGCAGGCCGCGATCTTCCGCCACCAGCAGATATTGGGGGTCGAGTACCGCGGCATAAACCATCCCGCTGAGAGCCGCCAGAGTGCTGCGAGCGTCGGGACGGTTGCCTAAGGAGTGAAGGGTGGGTACGTGCTGGAGTTCCTTGACGCGCTCGAACACCTCGCGCCGCGAGCCATTCAAGCGCAGGAGGCGCGCCGGCACAGCCTCGTCGAGATCCTGGGCGCCGCCAGCCATGGCACGCAGAACCGCAATCGCTTGCGCGGATGGATTGTCGCCGCGGAGGATTTCACAAGCCTGCCGGAAAGCCTGTGCGGCCTGTGCCGGGTCGAGCGAGCCGGCCTGGCTCGCCAGCGCCATCAGTTCGACCAGCGAATGCCAGTCGCCGAGGATTATGTGGCGGTCGCTCGCGACTTTGGCTTGTTCCGTAAAGGTTGCCAGCACGCGAAATTCAGGGGCGCCGAGGCCCGGCAATTTCTCGAAGTAAGGAAACAAAAAGCGCCACTCGTCGCGATGGCGCACCAGAAGCGCGACCGATTCCGCGTCGAGGGGCGCGCCCCGCCGGTTCTCGATCCGGACCATCTCTGTAAGGGGTTGAAGCGATGGCAGGCGCAGCATGATTTCCGCGTCGCTGGCACCGGCGGGACCCCAGGACTGCCGGCCGCCGGGAAAGACGACGCCACCGGAAGAGTCCAGGTGCAGATCCTGGAGGATAGCGGCCTGCCAGCGATCTCTCTTACGGATAAAGTACGTCTGCGCCAGCGAATCGCGATACGACTTGTAGAACAGGTCGAGACGGGTCGTGGGGCCGGCGAAAAATTGCTGATGCGCGGCATCGGCTTGCGCCAGATCGAAATAGAAGCTCAGCAAACGGCCCTGATCTTTGTCGAGCAAAGCGCGAAAAAAAAGCGCCGGGTTATCGGGGTTGGCGCCCACGAGCCCGGCCCATAGCTTGTCTGCCTTGGCGCCGCCGGGAACCAGCACACGGCCCTCCGACAGCGCCAGGGCACTGCCGAATTCAGCCACCAGGGGAGAGTACTTGACAATCAGGTTGGCAAGACCGATGGAGCCAACCAGCGCCCCGGCGGCGTCCGCGTCCATTGCACCCAGGCCGGCATACAAGCGGGCATAGCGCGCATCGCGGATGAAAACCTCGGCCGGACCACCGGTGAAGTCCGGCACGCCCTTCAGGAGGATGCTCCAGGCAGAGCCGCCCACCAGCCGGGCGCTTTCGATGGGGATTTCGAACTGGAAGGGGCGCCGGGCTTCGATCGCCGAGCGCATCGCGAGTTCATCGATTCCCAGCACGGCGGGGAAGCGCTGCCGTGTTCCATCGATGGTCTGGTCGCCGGGTTCAGCCGAAAAGCTGTCACCGCTGGTTGTAAGCTTCCATCCGAGCAGGCTCAAAACGTGCGCGGCGTTGCGCCGGTGCTCATCGGTGTCCACCGCCAGCCGGACGATGGTGCGGTCGCCATTGCGCTCTCCTAATTGTTCTAGCTCGCCCACGGCGGCGATGAAGGCGTTGATGGCCGGGACGGCATTCAATGTGCGATTTTCGACGCCGGGTTCGGTAGAGGCGATGGCGCGGCAATATTGCAGGAAGAAATCATGGTACGTGGGCTCCGCCTGAATTTCCGCTATTGCGGCGAACGCCTTCAGTCCTCCCGGCACGGGAGCTTCTCCCACCGGTGGCGGACGCAGGTCCTCGGCGGTTACTTCGTCGGCCAGTTGCGCCAGGGGCTGTTTGCCGAGGTTGGCCAGCCTCTCCGTAACCGCTTTGACATCCGCGGCATGCGGATGCTGAGCGAGGTAGGTCCGCATATGCGCGGCGGCTTGGTCTAATTCGTGCCGCGCTTCGTAGACCAGGCCCTCGATGTATTCGGCGCGCGGGAAGTCCTGGTGTTTGTCGAGGCGAGCCAGGTCAGCGAGGCGCGAGAGAGCTCCATCGTAATCCCCCAACTGATAGCGGGCGACTGCGCTCAGGAGGTAGGCTTCCAGATAAGTGTGTTTGATGTCGGCCCGGATCAAGTTCTCGGCAGTCTTGGAGGCAGCTTGCCAGTCCTTGAGGTCGGATTCCGCGGCGGCAAGCTCGAGATAAGGCGCGAGTGGCTTGGCGTCGAGCGCAATGGCGCGCTCAAAGGCCGTACGGGCTTCGCCCGGATTCTTGCGATGTGCGCAGGCAATGCCGAGCGCCACCCAGGCAGGTGCAAATTTGGGAGCGGCTCCCACTACGGCGCGCAGGGGAGTTTCCGCGGCGGACCACGCGTTGGCATCGATTTGTTTGAGCGCGAGGGCCCACGGCTTGGCAGCGGCGCGCGGCACTCCCGGCCCGCTTGCGACATCGACTACGATGCCGGGTTGGGCGCGTCTGAGCATGATATTCGGAAACAGCGGCATCATCGTCAGCCGCCGGTCGTTGAGATCGAGCGTGGTGGAGCTGTAGCCGCGGGCGACTGCCCGCAGCACGCAGGAAAGCAGGCTGTTGAACGCGGAGTGCAGATAGCCGAAATCATTGATGTCCAGGCGGACGAAGTAATTGCCGGTTTTGGGCGATACCGTAGCCTCGTCAATCGGGTGTTCCAGACCGTCGCAGGAGCGTTGGATGGTGACGGAGATGCCGGGCGGCGAGCCATCCTCCATGACGACCTTGCCGCGGAAGACAACGATATCGGCGGCGGCGGGACGGATGAACATCACAAGGTACAACGCCGTTAGAAAGAGGGATGTCGCCACCCAACGCAGCATCGTGGTTAGTCCAGCATAGCATCCACGCGTCCGTGTTTTGGCGGACTTCAGCTGGAAGCCGGCTTCAAACGGCACGCCTTTCCCCCTCCAGCAAGATCCGGCTGTAGCCTTTGATTGCGTTTCACGACCAGCAATCGATAAGCGGTCGCGCCTAATGGGATGCCCGGCATCAAGAGCCGGGCGTCCAGGTAGCCCGGAAATCCTGGCGAAACGCCGGTACAGCACGCCACACAAATGTGCCTGTTGGAGAAATTCGTTGGACGCCGGGACGGCCGGCATCGATCGATGCCGCCGTCCGTAAACTCGAATTGCAATTCCAGCCGCGGAAATTCCCCGTCGATGTGCTGGTTGTGGATCACATCGAGCGAACTCCCGGAGAGCACTGAACCTACTTCTGGTACAGAATCGCGTTGGCCAGCATATTGAACTCGCCGAGGTTCTGCCAGCGATAACAGGGGTTGGTGGCAAACAGAATCACATGGCCCTGTCCCACCGGAACGTCGGCGATGGCCGGACGATTCCGCGTCTCGCCAACGCCCTTCATCAATCCGCTGAGCACCGATTTTTCCGTGCCCGGGAACTGTGCCAGGACCCATTTCGAGCGATCCTCCTGCGGCACGCGCAGCAGCGGACCGTTGGCATAGCGCACCGGCACCACGCGATCGCTATAGCCGTAGAAAATCGGGTTCGAAGTCTGCTGGATATCCATCTCCACGATCGGTCCGGGTGCGTAAAACTGCCCCGAAGTCCGCGACGCTTCCACCGTCTGCGTGATGCCGAAATCGGCGGGGAAGAAACTCGATGTCCCCAAGGTAATCAGCGTTCCGCCGGCCTTCACGAACCTATCCAGTTCCACCACCCCTTCGAGACCCATGCCGCCGGTGATGTCGTCCGATTCGCCGTACATTCCCATCGTCGGGAACTCGGGTGTCTTGTTGTACGCCAAGGGCTTGCCCTTCGATTGGATGTCGAACACCAGCGCTTTGGACGTCCGCGCCTGGTTCGGAATCACGATCACGTCGTAGGAATCGCGCAGATTGCCCTTGCGCACGCGCTCTTTGTAAATCAGGTCGTACGGAATCTCGAAGTGATCGAAGGCGTAGCGCACCCAACCCACGTCCTGCGTGCTGCCCCAAGTGGTGTACATGGCGAGCCGCGGCAGTTTCGACGGCCGCTTGGCGGCATTCGGAGCGTCCTTCAGCGCCACCGCCTCCAGGCCGAGCTTTTCAATCTCGTCTTTCACGCGCGCGCTCGAATGCAGAATCAACGATCCAGCCGGTAAGTTGACGTCCCCCGACTTGTACGGCTCGGAAAGCGTGTCGTAAGTGAGATCCTTCAAGCGATAGCGCAGTGTGGGGATGAAGTTCGACCCATTGTGGATGACCGCCATCCAGGCGCCCGAGCCTTTCACTTCGCCGGTAACGTTCATAGTGTCGATGGGGTCGACCGCGACGTCGAGCAGCGCCTTGTCGCCGATTTCCTTCACTTCGGCGTGGCTCATCAGCCCCATCGTCCAAGCCGCATCGTCATATGTACGCAGACTGGCGTCCGGGTAGACCTGTTTTTCGAGCAGGATCTTGGCCAGCCGCCCGTAAGGCTGATTGCGTTTCACGATCAGTGATCCCGCGGGGAACGTGCCATCGCTCAGCTTCACCTCACCCTTCGCGCGGCCGACTTCGATGCCTTGCAGCCGCAGAATATTCACGATGAACGCCACGCGCGTCATGTCTTTCTGGCCGGCGGGCAGCACATACCCGAAGGGCGGGTCTTTGGCGCCCGATTCCACCGAATTGCGGCTCTTGTCGTAGAAATTTTCGAGCACCGTCTTAGCGAAGTTGGAAGTCAGCTCCAGCGCGCTCAAGACGCCGGTCTCCATGTAATTGGTATTGTCGCGTTGCGACCAGACTACGGTCTTATACGGCGGTATCGGCCGGTACCACTCGCGCGTGGTCATCGATCCGCCTCCAAATGATTCGCCTCCGCCCGCCCCGGCGTCCACTGTGCGCTTCATGGTATTAGCGCCGCCGTTGCCGAACGTCTCGTACATGCGCAGCATGCCGTTATGGTTCGATGACATGAACCCGAGATACCCCGGCGACCACATATCGACGAACGCATGCGTCCACACGCCCGGCATCCCGTAGCTCATCATCTTGGTCATCTCAAAATTCGAGAACCAGGGAAGTTCGCCATATAAAATGGGGTCGAGCGTGGGATTCTGCGGCGCCTGCCCGCTGAAGGTGTACATGAACGGTTCGGATTCGTGCAGGTCGTGCATGATCGGCGGGTGCCATTCCAGGTAGAACTTCAGCCAGTTGCGCATGGTGACCTGGGAGTAATTGATGTCGCGGTTATTGTCGTGATAAATGTACTTACCCCAGTAGGGCGGACCGGCCACGCGGTCGGCTTCCGTCTCTTCGCTGATCTTGTGGCGGTAATACCAGTCCACATAGCGGTCGCGCCCATCCGGCTCGAGCGCATTCACC
Organism: Bryobacteraceae bacterium; assembly: GCA_035509055.1. Lineage (GTDB taxonomy): Bacteria > Acidobacteriota > Terriglobia > Bryobacterales > Bryobacteraceae > PALSA-129. The sequence goes on from DATJMA010000101.1 coordinate 45,835, forward strand.
ACCATCACGATGACGTTCTTGCGAATGCCCTGGTACAGCGGAGATTCGTCCGTGGCCACGCGGTATGCCAGCTCCATCAGCATTTCCGGCGGCCCGGTTTCGGCGCTGTGCAGCCCGCCCGTGAACATATAAATCGGCTTGGCCTGCCCGATGATGCGGTGCGCCTCGGCGGCGCTCAGCCCGCGCGGATCGGCCAGGCGCGCCAGGTATCCTTTGTATGTGTCGAGGTCGCGAATGGTATCTTCGTCGGAAATTGCCGTCACCAGGCATTCGCGGCCTTCGTCTGTAGTACCGGCAGAGAAGACTTTGACCCTTTTGGAAGCCGCGGCCAGGGCGCGGTAGTAGCGATTGAGGTCGGCCACATGAGTCAGCTTCTTGGGCATCCCGGGGTAATACCCTAGGATGTCTTTGGGGCTCGGGATGCCGGCCGCCTTCGGCAGGTGATCCACCAGCGGGCTCATGAACTCGGGACTCGTGGTCCACTCTTTCACGTCTTTGGCGAACTCTTCGTCCTGTGCCTGGGTCGATTGCGCCAGCGCGCCGGAAGTCATCGCGCAGCAGAGCGCCGCGCATGCGAATGAGCAAGGGACTTTCATGATTCCTAAGAATGTATCACACTGGGTTCGAGCCTCTCCGATGTCCATCTTCCTGACTGCCGAATGGCGTTATCTCGCCATGCTGAACTATGCCGTCGATCCCGCGCTTCTCGCGGCGCTCGTGCCTCCGGGCACGGAACTCGACGATTTCCAGGGCAAAACTTATGTTAGCCTCGTGGGCTTCCGCTTCGAGCGCACGCGTCTCCGCGGCCTCTGGATCCCCTTCCATTCCGATTTCGATGAGGTCAACCTGCGCTTCTATGTCCGGCGCACAGCCGGACGCGATGTGCGGCGCGGCGTGGTCTTCGTGAGAGAGATCGTGCCGCGATGGGCGATCGCCAAAACGGCGCAAGTTTGCTTCGGCGAAAAGTACATCGCGCTGCCGATGGCGCACAAAGTGGTCGAGCCCACTTCGGAGGGTGGCCGGATCCGGACAGAGTATCGTTTTCGGCACGGTGGCAATTGGAACGCTCTCCGCGCGGAATGCGGCGGCCGCCCGGCCATCCCGGCATCCGGCTCGCCCGAGTCGTTCTTTATCGAACACTATTGGGGCTACGGCCGCGACCGCAAAGGCGCCACTCTGGAATACCGCGTGGAACACGACCGCTGGCGAACCTGGCCGGTGTCGCAAGCGAAATTCCAAGGCGATCCCAAAACGCTCTTCGGCGAAAATCTCTCGCGGTGCCTGGCCCCGGAACCGGATTCATCGCTGGTCGCGGAGGGCTCGGCCGTTACAGTCCATTCCGGCGAGCGAATCCTGTCTTCCTGACTCTACCATTGACAACTATACTCGTCACCGATATACTCGAGGCCAGTATAGACATGCGAGAGCCCAAACCGGAGTCCCTTCTGCCCTTGCCGGCAGCCGTATTCCACATCCTGATTGCCCTCGCCGAAAGCGATCGCCACGGGTATTCCATCATGCGGGATGTTTCCGCTCGCACCGGCGGCAAAATCCGATTAAGCGCCGGAACGCTCTACAGTTCCATCCGCCGCATGCTGGAGCAAGGCCTGATCGAGGAACTGGCCGACAGCCCCGACCCTTCCAGCACCGACGAACGGCGGCGCTATTACCGGCTCACGCGTTTCGGCAGGCGTGCCGCGGCGGCGGAGGTCGATCGGTTGAACGGCTTGGTGAGACAGGCCCACGCCAGCGGGCTCGTTCCGGGTGCGTAATGCGCGGCCAGGCGTTCTACAAGGCGTTGCTGCATTGCTATCCGGCGGCTTTCCGGGATGAATATGGCAACCAGATGTTTCTGATGTTCGCCGAGCAGTTGGGCGAAGCGCGCCGCACGGGGCGTCCGATCGATCGAGCGGCGTTGTGGGGGCGCGCCGCCTGGGATGTTCTCGCGATCGCCCCCAGGGAGCATTGCCACGTGATTTTACAAGATATTCGCTTCACCCTGCGTTCGCTCGCGGCGCGGCCTGGCTTTGCCGCCGTCGCCATCCTGTCGCTCACCCTCGGAATCGGCGCCAACATCGCCATTTTCAGCCTGTGGAACGGCCTGCTGCACGCGTCGCTGCCCCTCGTCACCCATCCCGAGCAACTGGCGATGTTGTCCGATCCGGCCTCGTCCGGCGTGTGGCACGGGGATGAGTCCGGCGATCGCGACATGCTCACCTGGGATGAGTTCGAGCAATTGCGCGATCGCGCCACGAGCTTTTCCGCCCTGATGGCGTCGGAAAGTTCGCTCGATAGCTGGCAGCTCCGGTTTCAGGGAAGCGATTGGGAAGAAGCGCACGGGCGCATGGTCTCGGGCGGGTACTTTCCTCTTCTCGGCATCGCCCCCGCGATGGGGCGGCTTTTCACCGAAGCCGACGATCGCCAGGACTCCCCCTACGCCGTGATCAGCTATGACTACTGGCAGCGGCGCTTCGCCGGCAGCCCGGCAGTGCTGGGCCGCAGCTTCACACTGCGCCAGGCCGTGCTGACGATCATCGGCGTCGCGCCGCGCGGATTCATCGGAGAGACCTTCGGGCAGGACCCCGATCTGTGGATTTCGATGCGCATGGAGCCGCAGGTGGTGCCCGGCGACGACCGCCTGCACGACGTGCCTCCTGAGAAAGCGATGTGGCTACACGTCTTCGGCAGGCTGAAGCCGGGCGTCAAGCTGGCGCGCGCGGAAGCCGAATCGAATGCCATCTTCAAGGCTGGCCTCGAGCAGTTCTATGGCGGCGTGGCCTCGCCCGAGCGCCGCAAGGAACTCCTCGATCAAAAGCTGAAAGCCCGGCCCGCCGCGGGAGGCGCTTCCAGTGCGCGCGGCGATTTCTCGACGTCTTTGAGCGCGTTGATGGCCGCCGTGGGCGTGCTCCTTCTGATTGCCTGCGCCAATCTTGCCAACCTGCTGCTGGCGCGCGGAGCGGTGCGCCGGCCGGAGATGGCGCTGCGGCTCTCGCTCGGCGCGAGCCGCGGGCGTCTCATTCGACAGTTGGTTACCGAGAGCCTGGTCCTGGCCGCCATGGGCGCCCTCTGCGGGCTGGCGGCCGCCCGTCTGATTTTCGCGGTGCTGGCGGGGATGATCGCGCAGGGCGACCAGGGATTTGCCATGAACTTCGCGCTCGACCCACTGGCCATTGCCTTCACGCTGGCGGTGACCGTGAGCTCCGCACTCCTCTTCGGCCTGCTGCCGGCCTGGCAGGCGACCCGCACCGACGCCAGCGCCGCTCTCAAAGAACAGGGCCGTGCCGGCGCTTCGCTCGGCCGGATGCGCTTGGGTAGATCGCTGGTAAGTCTGCAACTCGCGCTTTCGCTCCCGCTGCTGGCGTGCGCCGGCCTGTTGGCGCGCACGGTTTACAATCTGCAGCACGTCGATTTGGGTTATCCCAGGCAACGGCTGGTGATGACTGCCATCGATTCGCGCACCGCGGGCTATAACAGCGAGCGCAGTGCCGTGCTGTTTCGCGATTTGTTGGAGAGAATCAAGAGCATTCCCGGCGTGGCGGCGGTGACCTACTCTCACAACGGCTTGTTCACGGGGTCGAACTCCAGCGATCTGATGCTGGCTGAGGGATACACGCCGAAGGGCCAGGACGACACCGGCAGCGCATGGGACTTCGTCGCACCGAATTACTTCTCCACCCTCCACATTCCTTTGCTCGTGGGACGTGAGATTCTGCAAAGCGACGATGCTGCCGCTCCTAAAGTCTGCGTCGTGAACGAAGCTTTCGCCAGGAAATTTTTCGGCGGAAGGAATCCTCTTGGTCTGCACGTCACCATGATCGATGAGTCGGTAGCGGGCCGGAAGGGGACTGCTTACCAGGTGGTTGGCGTGGCGCGGAACTTCCGCACCAATTCGCTGCGGGACAAAGCCAACCCACGGGTTAGCCTGCCGTTCAGCCAGCCCCATGCCGATTCCGTGAAGCGCGCCAATTACCTGATTCGCACCACCTCGGATTCCGCCGCCGTGCTGCCGGCCGTCCGGCAAGCCATCCAGCGCATGGATGCCTCGCTTCCAATCCTCTACGCGCAGACCCTCGAAGAGAGGATGGCACCATGGACGGCGCAGGATCGCATTACTGCGCAGGTCGCCGTGGTCTTCGGCATCAGCGCGCTGGTGCTGGCGGCCATCGGTTTGTATGGCGTGCTCTCGTACAACGTGGCGCGGCGCCGCAGCGAAATCGCCATCCGCATCGCTCTCGGCGCCCAGCCCGGCGGCATCATCCGGATGGTCCTGCGGGATACGAGCGTGCTCGTCCTGGCCGGGATCCTGGTAGGAGGCGGGCTGACCTATGCCGCATCCCGCTGGATAGCGAGCCAACTTTTTGACGTCGCCCCCCAGGATCCGCTGGTGCTGACGGCGGCAGCCACAGTGCTGGTGGCGGTCGCGCTGGGGGCGGTCTATCTGCCGGCATGGAGGGCATCGCGGGTTGCTCCCATGGAAGCGCTCAGACAGGAGTGAGCAGACGAATGCGTGGGATGGTCACTCGGCGCCGAACGCTTGGTCCGGCCGGGCCAGTCGGCTCAGCTACGGCTCTGGGGGCCCTGACCGCAGCCCTCAAGACAGGAATGATGCCGGTATCCTGAACCTTAGGCGGTTCGGGAGACCGCGCTCATGCCTGTTCTTCGATCGGGAACCATTGCTCTCGCGCTCATGGTGTGGTTTGCCGCGCCGGCGCGCGCTCAGGACACGCAGAACGAACAATTAGTCAAACGCGTGGACGATCTCACCTCGCTGGTTCAAAAGCTTCAGGCGCGAGTCGATGAGCTGGAGGCGAAGCTTGGCACCGCGCCGCCGGCCCCGGCGCCGGTTACCTCGGCACCGCCATCGCCGGCAGCGGCGCCGCCGGTGCTTCCCCAAACGCGCGCTTCGCTTCTCGGCGGCACCACAGTGAACTTCCTCTTCGACGGGTATTACGGCTTCAACTTCAATAATCCGGTGGGACGCGTCAACCTCCTGCGCGCATACGATGTCTCGAGCAATGCGTTCAGCTTGAACCAGGCGGATGTCGTGCTCGATAACGCCCCCGACCCGGACAATGGAAAGCGTTTTGGGCTCCGTCTCGATTTGCAGTTCGGCCAGGCCACCGCCACGCTTCAAGGCAATACCTCGAACGAAGCCCGGCCCGCTATCTATCGCAATGTCTTTCAGGCATACGGCACCTATGTCTTTCCGGTTGGCGGCGGTTTGACCGTGGATTTCGGAAAATGGGCCAGCTCACTCGGCATGGAGGGTAATTACACCAAGGACCAGATCAATTATTCGCGATCCTTACTGTTCGATTTCCTGCCGTTCTACCATATGGGCGTTCGCGCCAATTACAAAGTCGACAATCTGCTCTCGCTGAACTATTGGATCGTCAATGGAACCAATCAGACCGAGCCGACCAACGGCTTCAAAGACCAGATGTTCGGCTTCGTCCTCACCCCCTCCAAGTCGCTCACCTGGACCGCGAATTATTACCTCGGCATGGAACACCCCGACGTGCTTTACCTTCCGAATTACACCGGAAACAGCCTTCCCACCGAGCAGGGGCTGGCGTTCGAGCCCATTCCCGATTCGCCGCACGGAAAGCTGCACATTTTCGACAGTTACCTTCAATGGCAGGCGACCAAAAGGCTCAGTTTCGCGTGGGAAGGCGACTACGTGCTCGAGCGGCTGTACGAGAACTCGGCGCCGCAGCATGTCACCGGCACCGCCGGGTATGCCCGCTATCAGCTCACTTCCAAATTCGCGCTCGGCGCCCGGACGGAGTACGTTTCCGACCGCGGCGGGCTGTTCACCGGCACGACGCAAGCCATCACGGAACAGACCTTCACCGCCGAACAGCTGGTGGCCGACGGCCTGCTGCTGCGCGCCGAATGGCGCCGCGACGCTTCCAACCATCCGTTCTTCCTGACCGATACCCTGAACGTTCTGAAAAGGGATCAGAACACCGCGACGCTCGGTGTGGTCTGGTGGTTCGGAGGGAAACAGGGCGTCTGGTAAGGTGGCATAATCCATCCATGAGCCCTAAACCTCAGACTTACGATATCGCCGCGCAACTCCTGGCCAGCCAGGATTTCTTCAATCGCTCAACCCGCGTCCTGGAGGAAGGAGACTCGCAGTTCGCTCCTTACGAAGGCATGATGACAGTGGCGCAACAAGTGGCGCACGCGGCCCAGACACTGGAGTGGTTCGTTCAGGGCGTGACTCGTCCGGAAGGTTTCGACCTGGATTTTGCCAAACACGCCCAGGAAATCGCCGCCGTAACGTCGCTCGCCGCCGCGCGCGCATGGCTGGAAAAGGCTTACGCCAGTTCGGTGGCGTTCCTCCGCTCCCAGAGCCCCGAAGAGCTGGCCAAGCCAATGCGGGAAGGTCCGATCCTGGGCGGCCAACCGCTCAGCGCCCTTGTCTGGGCCATGGTGGAACATACGGCGCACCATCGCGGAGCCCTGACGGTCTACTCGCGGGCATTGGGAAAAGTTCCGCCCATGCCGTACGGCGGATAGCCCGCATCGCTTCGCCATCGAGGGCATCCAGCATCATGGGAACCAAGTCGCGCTCCGATGGTCCAAGGATGACGACCTCGAAACGGTCGAGCGCCATCAGGCGGCTGGCGATTTCGAGGAAGCGCTTAACGGGCCAGGAATCGGCTGGCCAACAATTCACATGAGCCGTGTTTTATTCACAGCTTTACCACATCCTGCTCACGCTAAATGCAAGTTACAGCAAGCTTACATTCCTGTTGAAAACGATCGCGCGAAACGAAATCGCGCTGGAAATCCGCTCGGGGCCGCGATAAAAAGAGAGAGTCCTTTAGGCGCGCTGCGCAGCCGGTCTGGTAAATCTCGGGGGAGGTAGCCGGGCTGGTTGCGCAGGCCTTCAGGATTTTCTTACTTTACAGCCGCCGCAGCGTACACCGGCGAGAGCCAACCGTGCCGGTCGGGCCGCGTTCCGTTAATCACACCGAAAAACTCGGTTTGGAGCTTTTCCGTGATCGGTCCGCGGTGTCCCTTGCCGACGGTAATGCGGTCGATGGAGCGGATGGGCGTGATTTCCGCCGCCGTACCGGAGAAGAAAACCTCGTCGGCGATGTACAGCATTTCCCGCGGCACGATGGTCTCGATCACCGGAATGTTGTTGTCTTTCGCCAGGGCCAGGATCGCGTCGCGCGTGATTCCAGGCAGCACCGACGCGCCCAGCGGCGGGGTGTGGATCCTGCCGTCGCGCACCACGAAGATGTTTTCACCCGACCCTTCGCTGACATACCCGGCGGCATCGAGCGCGATGCCTTCCACGTACCCGTTGGCCACGGCCTCCATCTTGATCAGTTGCGAATTCATGTAGTTGGCGCCGGCTTTCGACATCGCGGGCAAAGTGTTCGGCGCCATGCGGGTCCAACTCGAAACGCAGACGTCCACCCCGTTGGCCAGCGCTTCTTCGCCCAGGTACTTTCCCCATTCCCAGCAGGCGATGTAGACCTCGATGGGGTTCTTAATCCCGTTCACGCCTACGTCGCCATATCCGCGCATGACGATCGGTTTCACATAGCACGCGCCCATCTTGTTCTCACGCAGCAGTTCGACGATCCCGTCCGTCAACTGGTCGCTTGAATATGGGACGTCCATGCGATAGATCCTGGCCGAATCGTGCAGGCGGCGGAGGTGTTCCTTCACTCGGAACAGCGCCGGCCCGGCGGCGGTTTCATAGCAGCGGATCCCCTCGAACACCGAGCTTCCATAACTAACAACATGAGAAAGGACATGGACTTTGGCGTCCTCCCAGCGGATAAAGTGGCCGTTATGCCAGATTTTTTCGGTAGGCGTCAGCATGGCTTGATTATAACCAGCTTTTAGCTCCCAGCTATCGACTGGGCCGCCGCGATGACCGGCGGTTAATTAAATGAGCCGCGGCCGCAAGGGAGCGGCCCCTTCGAGGCCCGCCCGCGCTGAAACCTACTCCGTCCGCAGCGCCTTCACAGGATCCAGCGATGCGGCGCGGCGGGCGGGGATGGCGTTCGCCAGCAGGCCGACTCCCACAACCGCGAGCACCACCGCGCCGTAGACCAGGGGATCGCGCGGGCTGACGCCGAAGAGCAGCTTTTGCAGAAGGCCAGCGGCTGCCAGCGCGACAGCCAGCCCGATCGCGGTTCCCGCGCCCACCAGGACCATGCCGCGACGCAGGACATTCGCCAGCACCTCGCGCGGCGTCGCTCCCACCGCCATGCGGATGCCGATTTCATGGGTCCGCTGCGAGACGGCATAGGAGATGACGCCGTAAATTCCCGCCGCCGCCAGAACCAGCGCCACCAGCGAGAAGACGCCGAAGAGCCACGAGTAGGCTCGGCGCGCCCACAGCGAGCGATCCAGCCTCTCGGACATGGTGTGGACGTTGTAGAGCGGCAGGTCGGGGTCGATGGAGGCCAGAATTTTCCGCGCCGGGCCGATCAGCGCTTCGGGGTTGGAAGCGGTGTGCGCCACTACCATGAGGGTCCTCGGGTAGGGCCATTGCCGCTCGGGAAGGTAGACCGCGGGGCGGACTTCGCCATCCAGTCCATAGTGTTTCTCGTCACGCAGCACGCCGACCACCTCCCACCACTTGCCCTTGTTGTCGTAGTCGTAGCTGATGTGTTTGCCGACGGCGCTGGCACGGGGCCAGTGCTGGCGGGCGAAGGCCTCGCTCACCATGGCGACCGGGTGATCCTTCAGCGTGCCGTCGTGATCGTCGAACTGCCGGCCCGCCACCACGGTCATCCCGATGGCGTCGAAATATCCGGGAGTGACGAGAACCTGGAGGACGACGGGGCTTTTCTCATTCGGGCTGCGTGGCGGGTCGCCTTCGGCTCTAAAGAACTGGCCCCAATGGCCGTGGAGTGGGGGCGTGGTAGCGCCGCCGGCCGCCACCACTCCCGGAACGGCGCGCAACTGGTCGAGCAGGTTCTGGTAAAAGGCGACGCACTGTTCGGCCTTGCTGTATTTGTGTTCGTCGAGGTCGGCCTCAAACGCGAGAACGTTGTCCACGCGGAAGCCCGGGTCGACATGCGTCACCTTCTGAAACGCCCGCAC
>DATJMA010000102.1:0-3816 GCA_035509055.1 Bryobacteraceae bacterium
CGGGGCTAAAGGCGGCACTTGCGTGGTTCAGGAGATGTCCGCCGAGGAAAGCCAAAATGATCAATAGCGCCGAAATGCCGTGAGCCATCCTCAGTGAAATCGGGTTTCGGTTGTGAACAAGCGGCCAATTCGGCGTTTCGCCTGACGACAACCCACGCTTCGGTCGCCGAAATGGTCATCCACAGGCTCGGCCAGGACACGGAGTCGCCGCTCGGGGAGCCAAGCAAAAAGAAGACGACGCCGATCAGAACGAATAGGGGAGGGGCGGCCACCGCCAGGTGCGCCAGACGACGCGCCGCCAATTCCGATGCGGAGTTTCTTTCCGCCGTCCCAAGGCATAGGCAACACTGATACCAGCGGCAGAAGTGGCATAAACCAGGGCAGCCGAAAGCGCGACGGAGAGCCAGGCCACAATGCCGCCCGGGCCGGCCTCCCGATGCAGCGGTTTGCCACTTTCATACAGCGCATGGACCGCCTGGGGATATAACAAGGCCGCAGCCGGCGGCAGAAACCACCACAGCTTCGGAGAGCGAACCGTCATCGCCTGTGACATCGACTGGTTGGCGGACTGCAGCCTCAAGCTTCACCTCTTGGCGTAAGCCGTAAACACGTAATCGGTTGACGCCGCCGCGGTGTGGCAGGCGGCGCCGCACCGGGCGTCGTGCCCTTGCGGCGGCTTGCTGGCCAACGTGGCCGGCGTAAACGTGTCCGATGCGGGCTGATACTCGAACGTTCCGTATCCCCACCCGTGCGTGTCCGCGAACCTCGTATTGTCTTTCTCGATGAACTCGACCGCAAATAGTTCGCCAGGCACTGTGTCCGGGACCGCGGCGGAAAATGGTGGATCGGTTATTTTCTTCGGTCTCCACTCAATCTTCGCCATTTTGGAACCCTCAGGGAATGGCTTTCCATTGCCCGGGACACCTTGCTTGTACGCGTTGATCATCACCGGATTGGCGACGATCAGTCGCATAATGTTCTGCCCGTCGGTATGGCTTGGCCCCACAGACTGCCAGTCTTCGTATCCCCGGAACTCCGACATCGCGAGCCCATTCGGCACTTTCGCCGAGTATTTATCTCCCGCGGCAATGGCCCAGCCGCCCATGGCGGCGAGCACTCCCGCAGCCGTCGCAATCATCGTGATCTTCATAGGTTTCATGGAACATCCTTTCTGTTATCCGAATGTGAACGAGAATATTTCGATGCCGGGATCGAGAAACTCGATCTCAAACGTGGCGTCCTCTATCCGCCCTTGCTGGCGAACCAGTTGGTAAAGGCGAGGCTGGCGTATTTCGCCGGCCCCATCCCGGCCGCAGTCGCTACCGTGATCCTCTCCGGGAGCCGAGCCGTTCAGAGTCACTTTGAAACGAACGGGGCGGCCGTTCTTTCCGGGACCCAACACCATATGCAGATCGCGCGCGTGGAACCGGAATACCACGCGGCCGGACGCCGCTTGCAGCGAATCGTGTTCCGAGCCGGCCGACCACAGTCCGTTGAGTCCCCACTGATTGAGCGCGAGGCTGTTCGGCGGTTCGTAGGTTCGCGGCGAGTCATGAGCAAGGCGCTGGGGTGAGGCGAAGTTTTCAGTCCGCAGGTAGCCGGCATACGTCTCCGGAGAACGGACGTCGCCGCCCGGCGGTGCTTCGACGCCGGTTGCGGAGTCGCGCACCGCGCCGCCGTCCACCTCCTGCGCTCCGCTTTCCCGCAGAAGCTGTTGTATGACGCGTTCCGATTGCTCGTAGGCGCCTTCGCCGAAGTAGTGGTAGCGAATGCGCCCCTTGCCGTCGATAAAGTAGCTCGCCGGCCAGTATTGATTGGCGAAGGCCGCCCAGATGGCATGATCGCTATCCACCGCCACGGGGAACGTGACTCCCAAATCGGAAATCGCCTCCTTCACGTTCCCCAGTTCCTTCTCAAACCCAAACTCGGGCGTGTGGACGCCGATAACAATCAGTCCGGCCTCCTTATACTTTGCCGCCCAAGCCTCAAGGTAAGGAAGCTCGCGAAGGCTGTTGATGCAGGAATAAGTCCAGAAATTGACGAGCACCACCTTGCCGCGCAGCGATTTGGCGCTGAGCGGGGCGGAATTGAGCCACGCGGTCGCGCCATCCAGCGCAGGCATGGTTCCCTCAGCGCCGTCGCCGGACACGATAGCGGCGAGCCCGAGCGCGGCGATCGCGGACATACTTGCGGCGAGGCTCTTCATGTTTACCGCGCCTCCGCGTGGGTAGAAACGTCCGGAACCGTGACCTCCACGATGCCCTGGTCGATCGGTTTGTGATTGGCGTTCACCAGTTGAACCAGGATCTTGTGAGGCCCGGGTGGGAGGCCTTGCACGATGACGGGCACGCCGCTGGCGTCCGCCCAGTGCCAAGAAGCGCCGTCGACGGTGACGTGGATGTGGCCCACACGCGGAGACACGCCCAGCGCCGCCGTGCCGAACACCGGCGCGACGTGCAGGTTCTCGGTGCGATAGGGAATGAAAACCACGCCCCGCTTGAGCAGTTTGGCCAACGGCTCCGATAGAATGAGCTTCGCCGGCGGTTCGCCCGATTCCGCGGCCGGCGCACTCGACTCGGCTGCTACTGCCTTCGCCTTGGGAACGGTGAAGCGAACTATACCGGAATCGAGAATCTGATGATTCGCGTTCACCAGGTCGATCCGAATCTTGTGCGGTCCCGCCGGCAGCCCATTGAGGATCACCGGATCGCCGGTCGCGGCCGCCCAGCCCCAGGGACCGTCATCGAGGGTCACGTGAACGTGTCCCACGCGCGGCGAAACGGCCAGCGCAGTCGCCCCGAACACCGGGACGATATGCAAATTGAGCGGGCGAAATTGGATGACTACCCGGCCGAATGACAGAGGGCCGGCCAGCGGCGGATCCACGATGATTCTGGCGGGCGGCTCATTACGAAGAGGATCGACGGCGGCCGCGCCGAGTGCCTCCGCGGCAGTTTGCGCGGCTAACGGCAAGGCCAAAGCGCCGGCCACAAACAGGTTCAGGCCAGTCGATCTACGCATTCTGCACCTCCGCGGGTATGGACCTGATGGCGATGTAGTGCACCTCGATATTGCCGTGCGTCGCCAGCGAGTACGGACACGTTTGGCTGGCAGCCTCCAGCAGCCAACGCGCCGTTTCCTCGTCCATCCCCGGCAGATTGACGGTCAGACGCGCGGCCAGGTGGTGAACGCCCTCCGCCAGCCCGAGATCGATCTCGGCATCGACGCTGGCTTCGTTGGGAAGCCGGATCTTGCGCTTCGCGACAACAATTTTAATAGCGGACAGGTAGCACGAAGACCAGCCGGCCGCAAACAACTGTTCCGGATTGCTGCCGGTTTGCGACGCTCCCGGCACGGACAACTTAACATCGAGCCTGCCGTCGTCAGTGCGGGATGCTCCGTCGCGGCCGCCGGTGGTGTGAACGCGTGCGGTATATAAAACTTTTTCGAGCCTTGTCATGGCAGCCGAATGTGCAGGTAGCCCACCAACCTTTTCTGGCCGGTTATCGTATTGAAGGGCCAGTGTTTCGGTCGCCTGCTGCTGGGCCGCCGGTGTCGGCAGTCGAAATCGCGTCTCCCCGGAGACGTCCCGCCTCCCTCGAAAGAGGGTGGACAAACCTGTCTTGCTGGGATTGCCGAATCACCCGGAAACCAATACCATCAGGCTGGGAGGTACCCGGTGCGCGCTTGCCGCCAACTGACACTCGCCGCCTTGACGCTGCTGGCGAGCGCCACTCCCGCGGCCGCTCTCGACCCACGTGCGCCGGCAAGCAGCTATCTTCGCACCACCTTCACGACGGAAGATGGGTTGGCCAC